>JAEEGS010000083.1 GCA_016280445.1 Bacteroidaceae bacterium | reverse complement strand
ATTACACGAATTAGACAAATTTGCCATGCGGACAGGATAATTATTCCCCGAAGCCGTGGACGGCTGCAAATTTCACGAACCATCCGGATGGCATTAGTGAAATTAGTAGCACAGAAGGTGCTTTGTGTAATACATTCTCGCTGCATAGTTTTGTGTAAATTAGTGTAATTCGTGTTAAAATGAAAGACCCTCTCCGACTCTCCCTGTTTAGGGAGAGGGGAAAAAGATCACACAGAAATCACGGAAATTCACAGAAATCACAGAAATTTTCAATTTCCATTTTTTCCTCATGAAGGTTCGGACGTTTATTTCAACACGAAGAACACGAGGAACACGAACAGTTCATTGGTGAGGATTTCGTAGAGTGTGCTTTCTGCACAACGAATTAGACGAACTGGAGTGAGGGGGGGGAGTTAGGGGAGTTAGAGGAGTTAGGGGGAAGTTTTTTGGGGGTGTTTTGAGAAAATATTGTGGGGAAAGAGAAATTTGTGGGGTGTTTTCTTTTTGTGAGTGATTTTTTTGTGTTATCTTTGCAAACCATTAAATCTATACAAACTTAGAAGAATATGAACATTCGTTTTGAAGTGGAATACCGCACCCAATGGGGCGAGGATTTGCGGATGCAGTTGTGGACCATCGGCAGAGACGGTGGGAAGACTGCTATGGATGCATTGATGCTGGGGACAGAGGATGGTGTGATGTGGACGGGCGAGATGGATCTGGATATTCAGCAACCTCCGAAGGGTGATGTGGTGGCCTTCGAGTATCAATACGCCATGTACCGCGATGGGGAACTGGTGTGGACGGAATGGGAGGTGGCTCCTCACCGTGTTGCGCTGGATGGTGTGACTTCGTCCTACGTGCTCAGCGACAAGTGGCGTCCTATTCCTGAGGATTTACCGCTGTTCTCGTCGGCATACACGGAATGTGTGGGTGCCCTACCCGACGGCAATGCCGCCATCGACACGCTTTATTCATCCACCCTGCAACTGCGCATCGTGGAACCCCGATTGCGGAAGGGGGAATGGTTAGCTGTGTGTGGCAGCACTCCCCAGTTGGGCGAATGGCAACGGGCTAAACGAATGGCACTCATCAACCTGCAGGAGTGGGCCTTGAACATTGATGCCGACATGCTGTTTGACGAGGCTGAATATAAATATGTGGTGGTGGATGCCCAGAACAACATTCTGCGTTGGGAGGACGGTGAGAACCGCCGATTGAGTTGTCCGAAACTGCCTCCGAAACAGATGTGGATCAGGACGGATGAGCAGATGCTGCTCAGTGGTGACAGTTGGAAGGTGGCCGGTGTGGTGATTCCTGTGTTCTCGCTCCGTTCGAGCCGCAGTTATGGTGTGGGCGACTTCGGTGACCTGAAGGCATTCATCGGATGGGCAGTGAAAACGAAGATGCATGCTATCCAGATTCTGCCCATCAACGACACAACCACGATGGGAGGATGGCAAGACTCCTATCCCTACAATGCCATTTCGGTGTTTGCCCTTCACCCTCTCTATTGCGACCTCAACGCGTTGCCACGACTCAATGACCGGCTGGCGATGGAGAAGTTCATGATGAAGCAGCAGAAAGTGAATGCACTGAAGGAGATGGATTATGAGAAGGTGATGGCGCTGAAGATGGATTATCTGCACCGTGTCTATGCCCAGGAAGGGAAGCAGACGATGGAGAGCGGCGAGTTCAACACGTTCTTCGAGCATAACAAGGACTGGCTGATTCCGTATGCGGCCTTCTCATATCTGAGGGATTTGTACCAAACTCCTGAGTTCTATAACTGGCCGAAGTACAGCACTTTCAACCGGAAAGAGATAGAGGCACTCGTGGCCCAGGAGAGTGATGCGTGGGAGAGCGTGGCTTTCTTCTATTATGTGCAGTATCAACTGCACCTGCAACTGACGGAGGTGAGGAATGAGGCCAGACGGAATGGTGTCATCGTGAAGGGTGACATCCCCATCGGCATTTCACGCACCAGTGTGGAGGCATGGTCGGAGCCTCATCTGTTCAATCTGGACGGACAGGCAGGCGCTCCACCTGACGACTTCTCGAAGAACGGTCAGAACTGGGGTTTCCCCACTTACAACTGGGAAGCGATGGCTGAAGATGGTTACCAGTGGTGGGTGAGACGTTTCCAGAAGATGGCCGAGTATTTCGATGCTTACCGCATTGACCATGTGCTGGGTTTCTTCCGCATCTGGGACATTCCTTTGTATTCTGTACACGGACTGTTAGGTCAATTCTCTCCCTCTCTGCCCATGACCGTGGACGAGATTGAGAGTTACGGTATGCGGTTCAATGCTGAACTGATGACACGTCCCTATATTGCTGACTGGACGTTGGAGCGCATTTTCGGTTATCGTGCCGACCTCGTCAAGAGCATCTATCTGAAACCGCGTTCGGATGGTCGGTATGACCTGAAAGACGAGTATGCCAGCCAGCGCAAGATTGAGGCGGCCTTTGCAGGAAAAACTGACGAAGACAGTCTCTCGCTGAGGGATGGACTGTATGATTTGGCCTCCTGTGTGCTCTTCGTTCCCGACCGCAAGCGTCCGGACCTTTTCCATCCACGCATTGCGGCGCAGAAGGACTTCATCTATGAGTCGTTGCTGCAGCATGAGCAGAAGGCGTTCGACCGTCTGTATGAGGACTATTATTACAAGAGGCACAATAAATTCTGGTATGACGAGGCGATGCGGAAACTGCCCACACTGACCCAATCGACCCGTATGTTGGTGTGTGCGGAAGACCTTGGTATGGTGCCAGAGAGTGTGGGATGGGTGATGAACGACCTGAGGATTCTCTCGCTGGAGATTCAATCCATGCCCAAGTCGCCGTGGTTGGCATTCGGGCGTCTGTGGGAAAACCCATACCGTTCGGTGGCCACGATTTCCACCCACGATATGCCACCCCTCCGTCAATGGTGGGATGAAGACCTTGAGCGTGCACAACTCTATTATAACACCGCTCTCTACAAGGACGGCACGGCTCCCCACCCCGCACCAGGCTGGCTCTGTGAGGAGATTGTGTCGGCACACCTGTTCTGTCCATCGGCCTTAACGCTGTTATCACTCCAGGACTGGCTGTCGATGGATGAGAACTTACGGTTGCCTGATCCGAATGCTGAACGCATCAATATTCCGATGCATCCCCGCCACTACTGGCGATGGCGCATGCACCTGACCATTGAGCAACTGATGAGTGCTGATGCGTTCAATGGGAAAGTGAGAGGAATGGTGGAAAATTCGGGAAGAGCCCCCTCAATCCCCCTGTTTAGGGGGAAGAAGAAGTGAAAATCGAAAGGTGAAAATCGAAAGGTGAAAGAGAAGAAGAAATATAGTCAATGGAAGTTTGTCGCCACTTTTTTGGTGGTGATGGGGTTGTTTGCGGGGATACGTCATCTGTTTGGCATTGAGGTGCCTTTGCATGTGGAGAAGAGAGAGGTGGTGGGATTGATGGAGCCTGTAGCCGATGAGGAGAGAGCGGAGGTGGTTGTGGAAGAGGAGAACCTGTATGCGACAGAGGATGAGACGTTGTATGAGGAGGTGCCTGACTCGTTGCCGTATGACAGTTCGCATCACGATACGGTGGTGAACTCACCGGAGGACAATCTGCTGATAGAGAATCCGGTATGGGGCACTGTTCCTGTGAATGCTCCTGTGAATCCTCCTGCGAAGGGTGCACATCGCATCAAAGGTGTATGGAGTTATGTGGATTGTTTCCCCGATGTGCAGGATGTACAGATTGTGGCGGCACAGAAGTATGGCATCACTCCCGTGAGTAACAGGGATGAAGCCGATGTGTTGGTGAGGCAGCATAAATTGGTCAACATCTGTCATTCGCCGTTCTATGTTGTTGACGAACTCACCCACTCCATTCCTTATCTGGTGCCCCGTGCACAGCATCTGCTCAACACCATCTGCCTCAATTTCATCGATTCTTGTCAAGTGAAGGGTCTGCCCATCCATCTGCCTATCGTGACCTCCGTCTTACGCACCACAGATGATGTGTCGAACCTGCAACGTGGCAACGCCAATGCCACCACCAATTCCTGCCACTGTTACGGCACGACGGTGGATATTGCCTACAACAAGTTCATGCCCCTCACCGGCACTTATGAGTCCCGAGCCACATTGCTGCGTTGGAATGAGCCCATGAAGCAAGTGCTTTCAGAGGTCTTGAACGATTTGCGGATGCAAGGAAGATGTTATGTGAAATATGAGCGGAAACAGGGGTGTTTCCATTTGACTTGTAGGTAAGACCCTTTTCTGTTGAGGATTGAGATTGGATAGGTTAGAGTGGGTCTTGGGGGAGGAGTCGTCGGGCTATCATTTCCACTACATCGACGTTGACCGCATTACCCAGTGCTTTAAATTTCTGTACCCGTGAAAGATTTCCGTAGTTCAGTTCTTGCATGGACTGGATGCGAGCGGCTTCGCTGTGGGAGATGTATCGTCCCCAGCGGAAGTCCTCTGGCACGTAAGGATGTCCTTTCTTATCGAGCGCCCCTTGGGGAGGATATGGCACAAAGGGCAAGATGGGTGTTGCCGTGGTGCAGAGGGTGATGGTGGGGATGTAGTTCATCGAGCGTATGCGAATGCCTGACGGACGGAGTTGAATCACATGATGATAGAAGTTCCAATCCTGATTCGTGCTCCACTCCAGCATCCGCTGAGTACGCGGGAACTTCCTGATCTTTTGCAGCCAAGGGTCAATCCAATCCTTGTGACGCTGATACATCTCACGATTCTGCCGTATCAGCACCTTCTTGAATTCGGGATAGGTATCTTCATATTTGGTCTTCCGCATATAGAACGGAAGGTCTGCAACCAGTTCCTCCCTCGTGTCGCCCTTCAGCACCTTTCCGTAGGCACCTCGACGTCCACGAAGACGCTCCAACGGCTGAAACGCTGGCGGTGTGTCTTCAAATTCGTAGTCGGCTCCAAACTCCATGGTGAAGATGCAATGAGAAGGCATGTAGCCATCCCGTTCCGTCACACGATAGACAAACTCCTGCCATGCATCGAAAACAGGATGAAGGGCACGTCGCACAGGCACCACACGGTCATTGTCGGTCATGTCAACAATTGTGCGTACATCGCTCACGATGGATTCATCAGGTGTCCAGAACCCGAAGTGCTCCATTCCGCTGACACCCTGTTCATTGCGCAAGCGCCCCACGATGTAGAAACGTGGACGATGCTGAGGGATGCCAAACTCGTGCGGTGAATAAACACGTCCCTGGATGTCGTAGCCCAGTGCATCCAGTTTCTGCTGAATGATTTTCCACGTGCGTCCTCCATCATGCCCGGGCAAAGCAGAGACATTCTCCAGAAAGATGTAGGGAGGATGGTGGTAGTGGAGGATGCGGCAGATCTCGTCGAAGAGGTTGCCACGTCCCAGATAATCGTCAAACCCCTGTTTCTTGCCCGAGAAAGAGAAAGGCTGGCAAGGGAATCCTCCACACAGAATGTCGTGGGAAGGAATGTCCTCTTCACGTATCTTGGTGATGTCGCCATGAATGGGTACATCGGGGAAATTGATTTTGTATAGTTTCTGCAAATTCGGACGAATCTCTGAAGCAAAGACACATTCATGCCCCAAACGGGACAGCGCGAGGTGAAAACCTCCAAGACCAGCAAACAAATCTATAAATCTCATATATCACACAGAAAAGACATGTATGTATTTCACACAGAACCTTTAGCTCGACGAAGTCAAATCACAGAAAAGCGTTTATTACTATAAGAACTGAGCCACAAACCGAGGAAGGTGAGAAGCCCATTGAACATGAGCATTTCATACCCCACCTGATAACCCGTCAGTTGCAGCACAAGGCAGTCGATGACATAGCAGATGACGGGTGATGCGACAGCGATGTAAGGCACCCATGACTCACGCAGGGGACGATGAATGAAGATGCCATAGGCGAAGAGTCCCAGGAGCGGACCATAGGTGTAGGACACCAAGGTGTAGATCAAATCCATCACACTGCCTGAGCCAATCGCGTTAAAGGCCAAGGTGACAATGACAAAAGCAAGCAACATGGCCAGGTGAACCCTCTTGCGTGTCTGCTCGTCCTGTTCCTTGCCCAAGATGTCCACACAGAAACTCGTAGTCAGTGCCGTCATCGCCGAATCGGCAGAAGAAAAGGCGCTGGCAATCACGCCAATGGTGAACAAGACCAGACAAGCAGTACCCATGGTTCCGTCGAGCACGATGGCCGCCAACAAGTCATCGCTTTTAGCGGGCAGCGGAAGTCCTTGCTGCTGATAGAGCATCATGAGCAGAATGCCCAAGGAAAGGAACAGAAAATTGACCGGAAGAAAGAGGACGCCATAAGAACACATATCCTTCTGTGCGGAACGGAGATCCTTGCACGTCAGGTTTTTCTGCATCATGTCCTGGTCAAGCCCCGTCATCACAATGACAATGAAGACACCAGACAAGAACTGTTTCCAGAAGTTCTGCTTCGACGCCCAATCATCAAATTCAAAAATCCGAGAATGGGAATCCTGCCATACAGCCGTCATCGCCTCCCCCACTCCCATGTGCAGCATGGAGATGACCTTGCACAAGATGAGCACCAGCGCCAACAAGAGGCAAAGTGTCTGAAGCACATCTGTCCAGACAAGGGTACGGATGCCCCCACGCCGGGTGTAGAGCCAAATCAGCAGCAATGCCACAATCACCACCAGCGCATAGGGCACCTCCAGGGTGGGAAGCAGACAGGCCTGCAAAATGCGGCACACCACATAGAACTTGGCTGCCGCACCCAACAACTTGCTGAGGATGAAAAAAGATGCGCCCGTCTTATAACTCGTCCGTCCCATACGGCTGTCCAACAGGCTGTAGATGGAAGTGAGCCGTTGCTTATAATACAGCGGAAGCAAGACAAAGGCCACAATCACATAGCCCACGATGAAGCCAAGGCACATCTGCAAGTAGGTCATGTCGATACTCATCACCCATCCCGGCACTCCGATAAAGGTCAGCCCCGAGATGCTGGCACCAATCATGCCAAAGGCAACCAGCGGCCAAGGTGACTGACGGTTGCCCGAAAAAAAAGCGGCATTGCCACCTCTCTTTCCCACCACATGGGAGAGAAGCAGCAAAGCGCCTAAATATAATATGACGGTGATGAGCACGAGCATCAGGCTTGTGACGGTTCAGTGCCAGCAGGAGTTTCTGAGGATGAATCTGTCGTCTCTGAAGCATCACTCTCCTCGCCAGGAGCAGGCTCCTTCTGTTTCAGGAAGGCCTCAGAAATGACAGAGAATCTTGAACCATAATCAACCTTACTCTCCACCTCAATATCGAATCCCATACCGTCGGCCAACTTCTTCGCCACATGCAAGCCAAGACCCAAGCCCGGCACGAAGCCATCGTCCTTCCAGAAGAGTCCAAAGGCCAAGTGCTGTTTCTCCTGAGGAAGACCGCAGCCTGTATCGCCGATGAAGAACTCAGCCCTATCGGTGTTGAGATGATATGTAACACCAATGACGATAGAGCCTTGCTTGGTGAACTTCACCGAATTGCTGACCATCTGGTTCAGGATATACTTCAAGCGTGTGCGGTCATTGACAATCATGATGTCCGGTCTTTCGGCAATCACCTGCATTTCGATGCCGTCCGGCAACATATCCATCCAGTCGTTGGCCACCTCGCGAATCAAAGCCGACGCCTCGAACTCCTCCTTCACATATTGGATACGTCCACTTTCGATGCGAGAGAACATCAGGATATCCTCGATCATGGCCGCAAGACTGGTGTTGTTGGCCTTGATAATCTTGGCATACTCCTCCATTTCCTCTGGTGTGAAGGAATCGGCCGGCATGCTGCATATCACATCGCTGAAGCCCACCACCGCATTCAGCGGGGTACGAATCTCGTGGCTGATAGTCATCAGGAAGTCCTCCTTCTGGCGCGCCTCCTCCGCAAAGTTCATCGCCTTGCGCAAATCCTCCTCATACTTCTTCGTCTCATCGATGTTAATCATGATACCCTCCACATTCTTCTGCCCCTTATGTCTGTCAAATATCACGACAAAACGCAACTGCCACCAGCGGTAGTTTCCGTCCTTTTCCACATCGGCATTGATTTCATAACTATGAGCACCCTCAATGTCCAATGCCTGTGTAATGAGCGGCACCTCGTTCGCCTGATCAGGATGCATGCACATCAAGATGTCCCTCACATCCTGCTCCGTATGCACATTATGGCTATCGGCACCATGCAAGGCCATCGTTCGGATTTCCGCGCGACGCTTCACACCAGCCATCAGATTCTTGGCTGTTCGGGTTCTCCACTCCATGACCACCATGAGAATTGCAAAGAGTGCGACCAAGAAGACCAGCATGATGCCAATCCATGTAGCATAGGTCATCAAAGGCATCTTCACCTCCGCCGGAGCACCTACAATGATGAAACGATCCTTGTAATCCTCATACTCCATGCCCAGCAGTTTCATCGCATCATAATCCATGTAGTAGTGCTTCTCATGCATAAGTCCTACAAAAACAGACAAATCCGCGCCATTCAATATTTCGGAGGATACACGTGCCAAATCTGAGCCGACGACCGAATAACTCGCGAAGTAGCCACAAAGGTACTTCCCGTCACCTGCGGCAAAACCAGCCTTCACTGCCGTGAATTGCGGACGTCCCGTTTTGTCGACAATCGAAGAACTGTAGATGTCTTTCTTAACTGCCACAGAAGGATACAGCCATGAGTGGGTATAGATTCTCCACAAATTGCGGTCACCCTCTTCACGGTCATATAACTGATTCGTGTTTCTCTCAGGCGATTCGGTTGAATACACCAGCACCATCACGCTGTCTTTCCAATCGGTCGAAAAACGTTCATCCGTAATGCTGTCGATATGGAAATCTGAATTGTCGATGTAGGGAGGACGTGCAATCGCTGTGCGCAACTCCTTCCTGATGAGAGAGTCTTGCGCGAAATAGTCCAATTCAATCTCTACACAGTTCTTGCCCATCATCTCGACCGCCAGGTTAATGTTCGCACAATAATCGATGGGGTCGCTAATCACCACAATGTTATTATATTTTCGAATCTTGTCCCATTCCGGGTGGTGCATACCGGCACACACCACCGGCACATCGTCCAGTTCCGGAATGTGTCCTTTCTCCCTCCATGCAATGAAGTCCGATGCCGCGCGGTCACCTTCCGTCATGATGATATCGGGTCTCCATCCTTTATCCTTGAGCGAGTCCCGAGTTGCCCAATGCTTGGGTGCTGTGTCTTCGGCAGGATTATCCAAGTCCAAATACACGTGACGTATGTCGGCATTGATATTGTGTTCGCGGAATGTCTCCTGAATACAGTCGTTGAATTCCCTGTAGGAAGAGTAGTTCCTCCCGTAACTGTGGAACAACAGCACCTTGGCACGACGGATATCCTGGGCTTCATTTCGCATACAGGATGAAGGCAGCATCAAACCTGCGCAGATTGACAAGAAGAGCACCAGACACTGCACGTAGCGTGAAAGGCGGAAGAAGAACTTGCTGCCCTTGCCCAATTCGCTCTCCACACCGATGGTTCCGTCTTGCTTCTCCATGATGGTTTTGCTGATGTTCAAGCCCAATCCTGTTCCCTTGTCGGTCTCGTTCACCTTCTGATAACGCTCGAACAACATAGCCTGTTTCTCCGATGCCACACCAATACCCGTATCTTTCACATAGACCTCCACCTTGTCGGGGTCATCAGGCATATATCTCCATCCCAGCGTCACGCTACCTTCGGTCGTGAACTTGAAGGCATTGCTCAAGAAGTTGTTCACCACCTGCTTGGTACGTGTCATATCGATATTGATGGTCACATCGGGTTCTGCCATTTCCAGTTTGAAATCCAAGTGGGTCGGCGCGATGATGTGGTTCGTGTTGTAGCAGTCATTTATCAGTTTGTACATCGACACAGGTTTCTGGATAATCTCGATGTCACCCGTTTCAATCTGTGCCTTCTGCATCACACTGTCAATCATGTTCAGAATCATGTCCGTGTTCTGGTGGATAATCTCACCATACTGCTCACGCTCACCCTCCTCAAACACCATGCCCGGTGTTGTCAGCAGTGCCGAGAAACCAGTCACAGCATTCAGCGGCGTGCGCAAATCGTGGCTGATGTTGGCCAAGAAGTTCTCCTTCAAAGCCACCTGGCTCGCCAGCAATTGTGCCTTTTCCAGTTGCTCCTCCGTCGCCTTCTTCTGGTCGATGTTCAGCAACAATCCATACAACTTGCCCGTTTTGGCCGACTCATCGGTAGCGGTGTAGGTAATCTCTCCCCAGTACCAATGTTTCCCAAAATCGGGAGTCATATGCAGGCGGATGGTTTTCTTACCACGCTGTTGACGGAAATTCTTGAGGAACTCGTAGGAGGGGCGGCTGTCTTCATGCACCACCGAATCCATCTGTTCTTCAGTCAACTTATTGGTAGGAAGGGCGAAATAGTCCGCGAACTGCTGGCTGAAGGTGAACACGCCGTCGCTGTACTCCCACAATGTGTCCTTCGGATTGGAGAACATCAGGTCATGCACCTTCTCCTCATATTGCAACTCTTCCATCAAGAGAGCCTGTCCTCTTTCTTTCCAGCGGAGCATCAAATATACCAGCAGATAAATCAATCCCGACACGAGCAGAGTCAGCGCAATCACCCAGATGGCGAAAGTGCCAGGATTTGCCAGATAATAAGGAACATTGACAATCTTGAACTTGGAAGTGTAAGCGCTGTAGGGAACGTGCGGGAACACCTTCCGCATCGCAGCCCAATCCATATAATAGTCGCAGGCATGAATACCGATGGGCAATGACTTGGGTGTGTCGCCTCCCAGAATGCGGGCAGCATATCTCACCTGGTCTTCCACCTGCGTTTCTGTACCCGTGAAGTAACCAGCCAGGAACATCGGCTTGTCGGGATTGCCGAACTGCTCGCGGATGCACGTGAGCTGTGGTTTTCCTGTGTGATTGATTAAACTGTTGCTGAAAATGTCATATTTCACCTGCATGTGCCACATGGTCGCTGCATCCTGATAGAACTGTCCCGTCAGGTGCTTTCCCTCCGCATCCGATTCGGCAGGGCTATGATTCATATAAGGCTGAGCACATGACACGAAGTTCACCACCACCAATCCCGGGAAATGCTGCTGGAGATTCTTCTCATCCAAATCGCGAAGATAGAACTTACTGTTGTTCACGAAGCGGGTCGAATCCGCCAGTTCATCATCAAACTGTGCACGCAGACGGTTATCCACATCACTATAATCCAGTTCTATCACCACATTCTGGCTGCCACCCAGACGCATCAGTTCCTCGAGGTTACGCCCCAAATCGATACGTGCCTCAAAGCCCGTCATCAGCGGGAATCGATATAGCGAATCGCGTAGCAGGGTGTTCACACCCGCAAAGACAATCGGTGTGTTCAGGAAAATGGAGTCAGGATTTTCACGGGTGAGCAACCATTCCAGAATGGGGTCGTCGTTCAACAGAATGATTTCAGGCTTGAAACGTTTGATTTCCTCGATTGTCCACTGGGCATCGTAGGTTTCAAACACATCCACCGGACGCCGCACCATACGTGCATAAATATGATGGATATCCACATTCAGATTTCTCTCCTTGAATGCCTTCTCCATCGTCTTGGAGAACAGTTCCTTTTCCTCCCCTATACTATCCCATGAATGCACAACAACAATACGATGTCGTGGACCCATGTCACGCAAGGTGGGAACCTTGCTGCACGAAACAATCAACACAGTGGCCAACACAGCCACTACAAGCATGATTTTATAAGGTAAGGTCTTTTTCATAAGGTCTTCGTAAAAGATTATCTTTGCAAAGGTGAAAAAAATTTTCAAACAATCAAAATAAAAAGGGAAAAACGTACAAAAAAAAGCACATTTTTTTATCAAGCCCAAACTTTTCGCCGCATCAGCGTCAGAACAATGCCTCGAACTGCCAAATATGTCACGAATGCCAGCCATAGGCCGTGATTGCCCCACAACGGCACAAGGGTGAAATACAGGAGGAAGAAAACAAGCATGGCGGTGGCCGTCGAAAGCAGCATTCCTTTGGTAGCCGTCGCACCGATGTACACCCCGTCCCAAATGAAGGCCGCGAGCCCGCACAGAGGGAACAACAGCGTCCACGGCTGATACTCCACAGCGACCTCCATCACGGCGGCATCGTCGGTGAGCAAGGCCAGAAAACGATTGCCCAAAGCAAGGTAGGCAAGCGTGAAGAGGGCTGCCACCGCCCATCCCCAGCGGAAGATGTGGCGGATGGTGTCGTCGTAGATGCTCCGCATACGGCCGCCAATAGCCTTCCCCACCATTGCCTCGCCCGCAAAGGCGAAGCCATCCATGATGTAACTGTAGAGGGTGAAGAGTTGCATGAGCATCGTGTTGACCGCCAGTTCCGTATCTCCCTGTCTGGCTCCAGCCGCAATGAAAAAGAAGTGCACCAGAATGAGGCAGCAAGTACGCAGAAAGATATCTTTGTTCAGGGAAAAGAACTTCATCAGAGCAGATGTCTCCAACACGGCTTCCTTACGATAGTATTTCTTGATTTTCAGGTAGTAAGGGATGCAGAACAAACCTGCAGATACAAGTCCGATGTATTGTGCCAGCACGGTGCCTAACGCCACGCCCTCCATCTTCATGCCAAGCCCATACACCAGCGCGAAACTCAGCACAATGTTCGCCACATTCTGAATCACCGCCACCGCCATCGGCGCCTTCGAGTTCTGCATGCCCACAAACCAACCCGTCAAGACAAAAAGCATCAAGGCGGCAGGAGCACCCCATATACATATATTAAAATAGGTGCACGTCAAAGACACCACTTCGGCTGACGGACGAATAATCGACAATGCACCTTCCCTGAGAGGCACTTGCAGACACAGCATCACGGCCGAAATCAAGATGGCCACCAACAAGGCCCGTTGCATCACCGCCACCACTTCCGTCAGATTCCTCGCCCCCAATGCCTGTGAGGTCATACCACTCGTGCCCATGCGCAGAAAAGCAAACATCCAGTAGATAATGTTGAACAGCATACCACCCACAGCAATCGCACCGATATAGGCCGCAGAGCCCAGATGCCCCGTGATGGCAACATCCACTAACCCCAACAGCGGCACCGTGATGTTTGACACGATGCTCGGCAATGCAATTCGCAATATCTTTCTGTCTCTCAGACCAATGACCATTCCTTTATCAATAAAGGCTACAAGTATGCAGCATCCTCAATCTTTTAACTGTTCAAATACTCGGCCAGCATTTCCGCACACCGTTCCCCATCCACTCCCGCACTCACGATGCCTCCCGCATAGCCTGCTCCTTCTCCGCATGGGAACAATCCCTGCACACGCACATGCTGCAACGTTTCTCTGTCGCGCAAGATGCGAACAGGAGCCGACGTGCGCGTCTCGACGCCTATCATCACCGCCTCGTTGGTCAGGAAACCGTGACACATCTTGCCGAAGTTCTTGAAACCCTGTTGCAAGCGTTTCGACACAAAACCAGGCATCCAGAAGTGCATGGGTGTGCTAATCAATCCCGGGGTGTAGGAAGACTTCGGCAAGTCGAAACTACCCTTGTTGTTCACGAAGTGAGCCATACATTGTGCAGGTGCTGTCTGCGAGCGGTTGCCCTGCATCCAAGCCGTATATTCGAGCCGTTCCTGAAACTCCATCATCGCCAATGCCCCACCCTTTGTTTCCACATCAGGCACAGGAGGCAACTCCATCAAAGAGCGTTCCTGCAGGTCGTCCACATGCAGTTCCACCACCATACCCGAATTGCTCCAGGGGCTGTTTCTCAGAGAGTTGCTCATGCCATTCACGACCAACTGATTCGGTCCGCTGGCAGCAGGAACGACCGTACCACCCGGACACATGCAGAAGGAATAGACGCCGCGTCCATCCACCTGAGTCACAAACGAATACTCGGCAGCAGGGAGATATTTCCCACGCCCCTCCTTGTTGTGATATTGTATCTTGTCGATGAGTTCTGAAGGATGCTCCAGACGCACGCCCACCGCGATGTCCTTCGCCTCAATCTCGATGCCTTGAGTGTGCAGATAGCGATAGACATCGCGGGCACTATGTCCTGTAGCCAAGATGACTGGTCCCATGAATGCCTGTTCGCCGCAGCGGATGCCCACCACCCTGTTCTTCTCCACCACGATGGCATCCATCTTCGTTTCGAAGTGCACCTCGCCTCCACAGCGGATGATGGTGTTGCGCATCGCCTCGATGATGCCGGGCAACTTGTCTGTGCCGAGATGAGGATGCGCGTCGGCCAAGATGCTTGTGCTCGCCCCGTGCTGACAGAACACGTTCAGGATTTTCTCCACATTGCCCCGTTTCTTGCTGCGGGTGTAGAGTTTTCCATCCGAGAAAGCCCCTGCGCCTCCCTCTCCAAACGAATAGTTCGATTCGGGGTCAACCTGCTGAGTGCGTGAGATTTGCGCTATATCCTTCCGGCGTTCGTGCACACTTTTTCCTCGCTCCACCACGATGGGGCGCACACCCAGTTCGATGAGCCGCAACGCTGCAAACAAACCACCAGGGCCAGCACCCACCACAACGGCTTGCGGCTTGCCCTCCACGTTCGGATAATCCGTCCTCACGAACCCGTCATCTTGCGGAAGTTCGTTCAGATACACGCGCACCTTCAGATTCACATAAATCGTCCGTTGACGTGCGTCGATGCTCCTTTTCAGCACCCTCACCGCTGTCATCTCGAGGGGCGAGAGTCCCTTCTCTTCCTGCAAAAAGCGCTTGATGCCCTGCTCGCTTGCCGCCACCTCGGGCAGCACCCTTATCTGGTATTCTGTTATCATCGTCCGTATTTTTTTGCAAATGTAGCACTATTTTTTCACCTGCACAAAAATTCGTGTCCTTTTACCCCATGTTGTACACGAAAGACTATCAGCCAAGATTCTGCAGGCATCGCCAACATGGTTGAAAAGGGTGTCAAACGGTAGTGTCAGTGTCGTAATTACGGCAACGACGCTAACGTAATTACGGCAACGACGCTAACGTAATTACGGTAACGGAAGGGGCGTTTGAGGCGGTAATGAAGTTTTTTTGAGCCTTTCCTTCATTTTTTCCGTTTCATCGTTGGTCAAGCCAGTTTTTTTTTCGACCTTTGTCAATTGAAAGAAAGTATATCATACAACAACAACTAAATTCTAATCACTAAAAAACATGAACAAGACAAAATTGATGCTGACAGGCCTCTGCCTGATGCTGATGCCTTTGACGGGGCATGCACAATCCTTTGACTTATCTCCATCGACAACGGGGAAGAAGGACATCTTTCACAAGGTGAAGGATTTTGCTGAAAAAAGTGTGGTGAACGGTGTGGACACCAACTACATCAAGACACCCGAACGACCTTGGCAGGTCAGCATAACCAGCCGTGTGGCACAGACGGACTTGAAGATGCACTCCACCGTCGACGGTGCTGAATTATTCGACGGTGAGGGCATGATGCCCTTTATCAAGGGTGAGGGCAACATGGCTACCGACCCTCGCATCATCACCAAGCCATCGACCTCGTTAGGTGTGAAAGTGGGATACAGGGGCTTGAGCGCCAGTTACTCTTTCCCGATAGGAGGAGACAAGGGGCAGAACCTCTCGTTCAAAAGCGCGGGCAGTTGGTATGCCGTGAACCTGCGCTGGCATAAGTTCAAGAAAAAGAATGTGGAAACACACTATTCAGGAGCGGTAAGAGGCAGAGGTATTCTTGACCTTGACCCGCAGACCGAGACGATGGTTTTCGAAGATTGGTCAGAACCCTACGGATGGGAAGACACTGAAAAGGAAGATTTAGCTTCGTCAATGTCTATCCAGACCTTGATCTTCGACGGTTTCTATATCTTCAACCACAAGAAATTCTCCTATGGTGCCGCCTACAACCAGAAGACCATTCAAGTTCGTTCGGCAGGCTCCCCCATCGTTGGCTTGATGGGCTACTATGCTGATTTCAACTACAATGACAGACGTAACGCTGACCTTATCTATCTGATGGACGGCATTGGACGTTTGCGCCAATATCAACTGAGTCTGGGTGCCGGCTATTCCTACAACTTCGTACCCGCTAAGGGCTGGCTCATCAACGCAATGGCGATGCCGATGGTGACGGTGGTGAACCGCACCCGCATCAACACCTACGAGAGCAATTTCAAGGAACTTGCAAAAGAAAACATGTTATACTATGTTCTCTTGGAGGGAATGAAAGAAGAATTAGGAATCGACATTCCTGCCGATGAAATTCTTGACTTCACAGACGATCTCGAGACACGGAGCACAGGTGTACACTCGCGCAATAACCGCCTTGCCCTCAACTTCACCACACGCCTTTCCGTCACCTACAACTGGAATCGCTATTTCATCAATGCCAACGGACAATTCAACAATTTCAACTACAAGCACAGAGCCATGCATGGCCACCTGAACGACTGGTACATCAATGCATCAGTGGGCGTGAGACTTTGATGCGTTTGACGTCAGAAGACAGGAGAATAGAAGATAACACATGAATAATTACATTGTTTCGGCCAGAAAGTACCGCCCCATGACCTTCGATACAGTGGTGGGGCAAGGTGCGCTGACCACAACGCTGAAGAATGCCATACAGAGCGGACGACTGGCACATGCCTACCTGTTCTGCGGTCCGCGTGGCGTGGGAAAGACAACATGCGCCCGCATCTTTGCCAAGACCATCAACTGCTTGACTCCCCGTCAGGACGGAGAGGCTTGCGGCGAATGTGAATCGTGCAAGGCATTCAACGAGGGACGCTCGTACAACATCCACGAACTGGATGCTGCCTCCAACAACTCGGTGGAGGACATCCGCCTGCTGATTGAGCAGGTGAGGATACCCCCTCAGATTGGCAAATACAAAGTATTCATCATCGACGAGGTGCATATGCTCTCACAGGCAGCCTTCAACGCCTTCCTGAAGACGTTGGAGGAGCCACCTCATCATGCCATCTTCATCCTGGCCACAACGGAAAAGCATAAGATACTGCCCACCATCATGAGCCGTTGTCAGATTTACGACTTCAAGCGCATGGGGGTGGACGACATCGTGGGACACCTGAAGAATGTCGCGGAGAAAGAAGGCATGACGGCCGAGGATGCTGCACTCAACGTGATTGCCCAAAAAGCAGACGGCGGCATGCGAGATGCACTCAGCATCTTCGACCAAGTGGCCTCCTTCTGCGGCGGAAACATCACTTACCAGCAGACCATCGCCAACCTGAATGTGCTCGACTACGACTACTACTTCAGGCTGACCGACTACTTCCTCGAAGGAAAAATCACGGAGTGCATGCTGACCCTGAACGAGATTCTCTCGAAAGGGTTCGAAGGGCAATACTTCATCACCGGACTTTCGAGCCACTTCCGCAACCTGCTGGTGGCACAAGACAAACAGACCGTAGGGCTCATCGAGGCCAGCGAAGAGGTGAGGAAACACTACCACGAACAGGCGCAGAAATGTAAGCCCAAGTTCCTCTTCCAAGCCATGAAACTGGCCAACAACTGCGACCTCAACTATAAGCAGAGCCAGAACAAACGGCTGTTCATCGAACTCACCCTCATCGAGATGGCACAACTCTCCTCCGATGACGGGGAGGCTTCGGGGCTTGGCCCTACGAAGATGCTCAAACCCATATTCAACCGTCTGAAAGCCTTAGCCCCACAACAACCCAAAGTGGAGGCTGTTCAGACCGTTGCGGCTCCTCCCCCTCCTTCAGGGAAGGTGGAACCTCAACATCATGTCAACCCTGCTCCTTTGCGAACAGGGACACTTTCTCCTGCTGGCGTTGGAGGAGTTCGAGGCTTCTCCCTCCGAAAAACCGCACAAGAAGTGCAAGCGAGAAAACAGCAGCAAGAGAATGATGCGGTCATCCAGAAGGACACGTTCATCGGAGAGAACAAGCCGGTGGACAACATGAACCTGATTGTGGCATGGAGGGAATTTGCCCAGCAACTGCCACAAGAAGATACGGCCATGTCACGCCGAATGGACAACATGGAACCCGCCCTGCAGGAAGATGGAAGCACCTTCCTCGTGATTGCCGACAACCCTTCCATTCAGGCGGAACTGGTGAAGATGCAGCCACGCATCGAGAAGTATCTGCAACAACGTCTGCAGAACTCCTCTCTCAAGATGACAACCCGTCTGCGTGAAATAACAGACAAACGCCGCATCTACAGCCGCAAAGAGATTTACGGCATGATGCTCCAGCAGAGTGAAGGACTGCGGAAACTGACAGAGTTATTTGAATTAGAACTTGCATAATGGGAAAAGGAAAACTCGCGAAATTCGCCGAAATGGCAGAGAATCCATTGGTTGTGGAGTGCCCCTTCTGGCTACTGCAGAAGGAAGGTTTTCCCATGAAGGGTAGATGGCATGAAGAGTTCTTCAAGAACGACAATCCCATTGTGCTCGAACTAGGATGTGGACGTGGAGAATACACCATCGGGCTGGCACGTCGTTTTCCCGATAAAAACTTCATCGGTGTCGACATCAAAGGTGCCCGCATGTGGCACGGAGCCAAGACTGCCCTCGAGGAAGGCTTGAAGAACGTGGCTTTTCTGCGCACCAACATCGAAATCATCGACGCATTCTTCGCCCCCAACGAGGTGGCGGAACTGTGGCTCACCTTCTCCGACCCTCAGATGAAGAAAGCCACCAAGCGGCTCACCTCCACCTACTTCATGGCGCGTTACAGAAAGTTCTTGGTGGATGGAGGACTCATTCACGTGAAGACCGACTCCAACTTCCTCGCCACCTATACTAAATATATGGTGGAAAAGAACGGGTTGAAGATGGAGAAATGTACGTTTGACCTATATGGGGAGACCCTCTCCCCGACCCTCCCCCGTAATGGGGAGGGAGACCTTGCGGCAAGTTCCCCAACGACCTACAAGCCGGATGGTCTCCCCATTACGGGGGAGATGTCCGTAGGACAGAGAGGGTCTTCTCTCACCGACATCCGCACCTATTACGAAAACATGTGGCTCGAACGTGGCATCCCCATCAAGTACCTGCAATTCCGCTTGCCTCAAGAAGGAAGCCTCGAAGAGCCCGACATTGAGATTCCTGTGGACGGTTATCGCTCTTACAATCACCAAGTGGTGAGCACACGGAAAACAGGAAAGTGAAACTTCTATTTTTTCAACTTTTCAATTCTTCAATTCTTCATGACCATATATCCTAAACTCATACACGATGCCCTCGCCACCGTGCGTTATCCAGGCAATGGCAAGAGCATCATGGAAAACGAGATGCTGGAGGATGATCTCCGCATCGACGGCATGAAAGTGTCCTTCTCACTCATCTTCGAGAAGGAGACCGACCCCTTCAAGAAATCTGTTGTGAAAGCGGCTGAGGCTGCCATCAAGACCTTCGTGCATCCCGATGTGGAAGTGACCATCGGCACGAAAGCCAAGACCGCCCTACCCCCTGAACCCGACAAGTTGCTGCCAGGCGTAAAGAACATCATTGCAGTCAGTTCTGGCAAAGGCGGTGTGGGCAAATCGACTGTCACCGCCAACCTCGCCATCGGATTAGCGAAACTCGGTTATCGGGTGGGATTGCTCGACACCGACATCTTCGGTCCTTCGATGCCCAAGATGTTTGGGGTGGAGGAAGAGCGTCCTTATGCCGTACAGGTGGAAGGACGTGACCTCATCGTGCCTGTGGAGAAATACGGTGTGAAGTTGCTCTCCATCGGCTTCTTCGTCAATCCCGACCAAGCCACCCTTTGGCGAGGAGGAATGGCTTCGAATGCGCTCAAGCAACTCATCACCGAGGCTCAATGG
The DNA here is from genome assembly GCA_016280445.1 of Bacteroidaceae bacterium. Classification (GTDB taxonomy): domain Bacteria; phylum Bacteroidota; class Bacteroidia; order Bacteroidales; family Bacteroidaceae; genus Minthosoma. The sequence goes on along the minus strand of JAEEGS010000083.1, from coordinate 41,140 downwards.
GGCGACCTCGACTACTTCATTCTCGACACCCCTCCAGGCACGAGTGACATCCACCTGACCCTCCTGCAAACTCTCGGCATCACGGGCGCCATCATCGTTTCCACCCCTCAGCAGGTTGCATTGGCTGATGCCCGGAAAGGCATCAACATGTACATGAACGACAAGGTGAATGTGCCCATCCTCGGTCTCGTCGAGAATATGGCTTGGTTCACGCCTGCCGAACTTCCGGAGAACAAATACTACATCTTCGGCAAAGAAGGTTGCAAGCAACTCGCCGAGGAACTGGGAGTGCCACTTTTGGCACAGATTCCGCTCATCCAATCCGTCTGCGAGACAGGCGACAGCGGTGAACCAGCCGTGCTCCATCCCGCCTCTCCTGAAGGTATCGCCTTCATGAGTCTTGCCGCCAAAGTGGTCACACAGGTGGACAAGCGAAATGTGGAGATGGCACCCACTCAGCGCGTTGAAGTCAGCCAATGAGCAACAACCCATTCCATATCATTTTCCATTTTTTTCGCAACACCTTTGGCCGAGACGGATTGAGGCAGCAACTGCATCCTCTCCCTGCCAAGATGCAGAAGACCGAATCGCCCAAGGAATTCACCTTCCCCTTCTGCTATCGTCCGCACAAACTGTGCCGTGCGGTGGTGGACGAGGTGGTGGCGTATTGCTACAACACCCCCGAGATGGTGCCGAAGGAAGGAAAGATGTTTGGAGTGCTCATCGTCGAACACAAAGGGAAACGCTACTACCTCCGCGCCTTTTCCGGCATCTACAACGGCTCCTACCATCATAAGGGCTTCGTGCCTCCTGTGGTCGATTTGCAAGACCCCAAGGGACATTTTCGTAAGAAGGAACTGGAGATAATGGCCTTGACCCAACGCATCAACAACCTCTACTGCGACCTGCCCGGCAAACAGCCCGACCCTGCAGAAGAGACCCCAGAGCAACAACAGAAAAGAGAAGAAATCGCCCGTCTCAAAGCCCTCCGCAAAGAGATGTCGCAAGAACTGCAGATGTGGACATTCCGCCAGTTCCGTATGCGCAATGCCGAGGGTGAAGAAGCCGACCTCATCGACATATTCAAAGACTACAAATCCCCCTTTCCCGAAGAGGAATACATCGCTTACAAGGAAGGACGCATCGCCACCAAGCCCAAAGGCAGGTACGGCGTTCCCCCTGGTGGAGCAGGCGAATGTTGCGCTCCCAAACTCCTCCAGTACGCCTATCAGCATGGACTCAAACCCATCTGCATGGAAGAGTTCTGGATAGGTCCTTCGAAGGGCAACGAAATGCGCATCGAGAAGAACTTCTATCCTGCATGCCAGCACAAGTGCGTGCCCATCCTCACCTTCATGCTCAAAGGGCTCAACGTCGAAGAGAATCCCCTCTTCCACCGTGCCCGACTGCTGCTCAAGCGAGTGCGCATCATCCACGAATCCGACGATTTCCTGATTGTCTATAAACCTTCGGGGCTGCTTTCTGTGCCCAGCCGCAATCACGGCGAACCCTCCCTCATGGATTACCTCTTCAGCCTCAATCCCAACTACGTCCTCATGCACCGTCTTGACCAAGACACCTCGGGTGTGATGATAGCCGCCAAGACCCGTGAGGCCTGCCAATGGATTCAGCAACTCTTCATGGAGCACAAGATGATGAAGAAGTATGTCGCCATCCTCGACGAACCCTCTCCCATGCCCGAGAAGGTGCTGCTCAAAGCCAAGCAGGTGGAACGGCTACTTTCAACTTCCGACTCTCAACTTTCAACTTCCAATCTATACCATGAGCCCCACTCAGGCGTCACCGAACTCCGCACCGTCGATGGACTCTCCCATGGCACCATCTCCCTGCCTCTCTCACGGAACCCCTTCGACGCTCCGCGCCAAGTGGTCGACCACCGTTTCGGCAAACCCGCCTTCACTTACTACGAGTTCACCTCGCCCCGCCGCATCGAACTCTATCCCGAAAGCGGACGCACCCACCAACTCCGCATCCATTGCGCCCATCCCGAAGGACTTGGCCGCCCCATCAAAGGCGACATCCTCTACGGCACAGCCTCCGACCGCCTCTACCTTCACGCTGAAAGCCTCTCTTTCTGCCATCCACTCACAGGCAAGTGGCTGCACTTCGAGGACAAAGCCATTTGAAAGGAAAAGTGAAAAAGGAAAAGTGAAAAATTTGCTACCGCAGTAGTAGGCCAACAGGTGACGTACTCATGCGGTAGCAAATTTTTCACTTTTCACTTTTACTTTTTCCCTTTACTCACAGTCCCAAGTCCTGCTTGATGGCATCCACCTTGGCCTTCGCCTCGGCAGTGGCAGACGGGTAGCACTTGGCGCATCCCATCTCGCCCTTCACCTCCACGTAGAACTTAATCTTGGGTTCGGTGCCTGATGGACGCACGGAAATCTTGGTGCCGTCGGCCGTGAACCACTGGAGCACGTTGCTGGTGGCTGGCATGTCGATGGCCGTTTCCTTGCCGTCGCACACTTGCTTGAGGGTCTTGTAGTCCTTCACGCACACCACAAGGCTGCCACCCAGCGATGTTGGAGGAGTCTTGCGGAAGTCTTCCATCATCTGCTTGATTTCGTCAGCACCCGACTTGCCTGGCTTCGTCACGGAAATGGCGTTCTGATAAGCGAAACCATAGTCGAGGTAAATCTTCATGAGCAGGTCATAGAGAGTCATGCCGTTGTCCTTTGCCCAAGCAGCAATCTCGCAGAGGAGACAGATGGAGGCAGGACTGTCCTTGTCGCGCACCTTGTCGAATGGCAGGTAACCGAACGATTCCTCACCACCGCCAATGTACTTCTTCACGCCCTCGGAGAGCTTGATTTCACGAGCAATCCACTTGAAGCCAGTATAAACGTCACGAATCTCCACGTTGTTTCTCTTGGCAATCTCAGCAATGGTCTCTGTGGTCACAATGGTCTTCACCATGAACTCGTTGCCCTTCAACTGACCCAGCTTCTTCTTGTTCTCAATAATATAGTAAGAGAGCATCAGCGCTGTCTGGTTACCATTCAGGATGCACCACTCGCCCTTAGGATCACGGCATACCACAGCCAGACGGTCAGCATCAGGATCAGAAGCCAGCACGAGGTCAGCATTCAGCTTCGTACCGAGTTGCATACCGAGGGTCATGGCCTCAGAGTTCTCAGGGTTAGGCGACACGACGGTTGGGAAGTTTCCGTCAATCACCATCTGCTCCTTCACCACGTTGATATTCTGGAAGCCCCAAGTACGCAGGGCAGCAGGGATAATCACGCGGCCTGTTCCATGCAGTGGAGAGTAAACGATGCAGAGGTCCTTCTGACGGTTAATCACCTCTTGATCCACCAATGCCTCATGCACCGCATTCAGGTAGTCGATGTCCATTTCGCCACCGATAATCTGAATGAGGTCGTTGTTAGGCGTGAACTTCACCTGGTCAATCGTCACCTTGTTCACCTCGTCGATGATGCCTGTGTCGTGCGGAGCCAGCACCTGTGCACCGTCATCCCAGTAAGCCTTGTAGCCGTTATACTCGCGTGGGTTGTGGCTGGCCGTGATGTTCACACCTGCCTGAGCACCCAACTGACGGATGGCGAAAGAAATCTCGGGAGTAGGACGCAGGCTCTCGAAGAGATACGCCTTGATGCCGTTGGCAGAGAAGATGTCAGCCACCGTCTCAGCAAACAGGCGGGAGTTGTTGCGGCAGTCGTGACCCACCACTACGCTGATGTCCTTCTTGCCCGCAAACGCCTTATTGATATAGTTGGCAAAGCCCTGCGTGGCCATACCCACGATGTACTTGTTCATGCGGTTCGTGCCCGCACCCATGATACCGCGCAGACCGCCGGTACCAAACTCCAGATTCTGATAAAATGCGTCAATGAGCGCCGTTTTGTCCTCTGCATCGAGCATCGCCTTCACCTCAGCCTGAGTCTCGGCATCGAACGCAGGCGAGAGCCACTTCTGAGCCTCAGCCGTGCACTGCTTGATAAGTTCTTGATCCATAGTGTTAAATCGTTAGTTGATACGTTTATTTTAAATGAATTAATGGTTGTCAAAAGAAATCGCCCACAAAGTTACGATTTAGTGAGATAAAAACCAAAAAACTTCATTCATATTTTATTTTTTGAGGAGTTCACTCCCCTCCATCATCAGAACTGCTGCACTTTCTCGGTCTTGAACACCGTTTTCACCCCTTTCAAGGTGGGAGATGTGACGGTGAGGGTCACCTTCCCTGCGGTGCGTGTGCTACGGAGAATGCACTGCATGTAGCCTGTCTGCATCTGTTTGGTGGTCACATCGTGGAAAAGGTCGTCGGTGTAGTGGTCGCCATTGTCGAGGGCAACGAAGGTAGCGGCACCTTCCACTTTCACCGTGAGTCCGTCTGTTGCGTTCGGCACCACCCTGCCCTTGCTGTCGATGGCGTAGATGTTGAGATATTTGAGGGTCATGCCGTCGGCTGCCCAATGAACCATCGGAAGGGTTTCTTCCTCTATGCGGAGTGCGACGGCCTTGCCAGTTGTCTCCATCTCGTCACGAGCCACTTCCTTGCCTTTCGTTCGGGCCACGGCAACAAGTTTGCCGCCCGTTCCATAGTCGATGCCCGACCACAGGATGATGTTGCGCTTCACGATGTCGGCGGTGTCATTTTTCTGTACACCCAACGATTTTCCATTATAGAGGAGTTCCACCTCATCGGCATTAGTGTAAGTGAACACATTGGGATGTGAACCCACCTTTTGGTTCCAATTTCGGTTGATGCGCTGCTGTCCCACCTTGATGTCGTTCCATTCGAGGCTTTCACCCTCGCCGTCCACCACACCGATGCACACCACTGGCTCATCGGGTTGGATGCACGACTTGATGAGATAGGCCTGCGGATAGGGCTGCAAGGTGTGACTGAAAAACGAGTAGTTCCACCCTTTCTTCGGCCATGCGTTCGATTCGCCCCAATATTCGATGGCACCCCACCAGCAGAGTCCCACACCACGCTGACGATTCATGCCGTAGAAAGGTTGCTGCAACTGATTGGTCACCGCCTCGCTCTGGAAGAGGATGAGATGGGGCGCATGCTCGTAGTAGCCGTGATAGGCATCCCACTGGTAATTGAATGATGCCACCTCGGTCACACACGCCAGTTCGGGCGGCACGAGGTAGGTCTTGAAGTCGGGAGTGCCCCTCTGTGCTCCTGCCCGTGCAGGAAACATCGCCACAGTGGTGGGACGCGTCTTGTCGTATCGCTTCACCATCTGGTCAAAGATGCGGTAAGTCGTGATGCCCCAGTCATTGGTCTGATAACCGCTCCAGTCGGAACGTGTCTGGAGTTCGTTGCCGAGGCTCCACAGCACGACTGAAGGATGGTTGCGGTCACGTTTCACCCACTCCTGCATCAGTTCTGGCCATATCTGCATGAAGGGCTTGCGACCACCCCAATAGTCCTTATCCGACCACTTGTCGATGAGTTCGTCCACCACCAACAGACCGATGCGGTCGGCGATGCCGTAGAAGTCCTCCGAATAGGGATTGTGCGAACAGCGGATGGCATTGTAGCCAAAGGCTTTCAGTTGGCGGAGTTGACGTTCAACGGCAGTTGGGAATGCTGCCACACCAACGGCACCGAGGTCGTGATGGTTGGCAATACCCGTGAGGAACACCTTCTTGCCATTCAGTTTGAAACCGAAATCGGTGCCATACTCAATGGTGCGGAAGCCAAACTGGTCGGCTACAGAGTCAATGACGATGCCATCTTCTACGAGCAGGGCTTCGACGGTGTAGAGGTTGGGAGAATCCAAATCCCACAAGGCGGGATTCTGTACGGACATGGGAGGAAGCTGCACTTCGGTGTTGTTCTGGTTGGTGTGGTCGGGCATGCCCTGTTCTGCCGTTGCCACGACCTTGCCAGCGGCATCCTTCACGCGCGCACGAATGAGAATATTGTGCTTCTGCCATTTCTGAACCTGCACCTGCACATTCACAGACCAGACCCTCTCTGCCCTTTGGGCATCTCCCCCATAATGGGGAGAACCATCCGGCTTGTTTGCTGACGACAAAGACCCCGCAGGGTCTCCCTCCCCATTACGGGGGAGGGTTGGGGAGAGGGTCTGTATATACAGACCGTGCCGTGCGATTCGTGTCTGATTGCTCACCTTCAGCCACACGTTGCGATAGATGCCACCACCCGTGTACCAACGGCTACCGTTCTTGGGACCCGTGCTGGAATAGACCGCCACCACGTTCTCACCACCGTAACGCACCGCCTTCGAGATGTCAGCCTCAAAACCCGTGTAGCCATACTCATTGCTCGCCACCTTCTTGCCGTTCACATAGACATCGCATACATACATCACACCCTCAAAGTCCAACACGATGCGCTTGCCCTTCAACGCTTCTGGAATGTTGAAAGTCTTGCGGTACCAACCTTCACACATCGGCTTGAACCCTCGCCCCATATCTTCCTTCTCGTTCCACGGCTGCTCAAACTGAAAGTCGTGTGGCACATCCAACGTGCGCCACCCGCTATCATCGAAGTCGGCACGTTCAGCCTTGTCGGGATTACCCAGTTGAAATTTCCAACCGAAATTGAAAAGCGTCTGCTGCTGCTCCGCAAACTCACGCAGGGGTGCATTCTCAGCCACTTTCCCCTCCAATTTCTCAATATACTGCGCATCTGCATGTCCAACGAACCCGAGGAAGCAGAACGCCATCGTGATGATAATCTGTGGTATTTTTTTCATGTCTGTGCATTATTTTTAGCCGCCAAAGTTAATGAAAAACACTATTCCAACCAAAAACTCAGTCATTTTTCTTGTACAAACAATGAAAAAGCACTACCTTTGCCGCCGCAAATGGTTCCCCTCCCCCCATGCAACCATGCATTTGGGACGGTGACGGGGCCAAGATGGGAATGCAGTGAAAATCTGCGACATTACCCGATGCTGTGAGTCCTTTTTAACAGGAGTGCGAACAGAGTCACTGGAGTCAAGGTTATGCCCTACGGGCGTGATTTTGAGTATCTTCGGGAAGACGGCACATCTGTAGGATCAGTCAGAAGACCTGCCATTTGCCTACGTATACGCATGTCTGCGGGATAACGGACATGACGGTCACAATTAAAAAAAGTGTTGTAAATGCAGGGTGCCTCTGCAGTGATGCACGGGTGCTCGTTTTTTGGGCAAATTATTTATTGTATATATGTCACTTTTTAACAACAAGTTGTTCCACTTGCGCCTATTGGGCAAGTTGGAACTAAAGGGGGATGTGAAGGCTGGCAACAAATTGTCGGCACGTTTTAACAACAAACAGTTCATCTCATCAGTCGTGGCGGTACTGGCCACAATCGTGGTATGGCTGTTGCCTACGGATTGTTTCGGCATTGAAGGACTGACGGTGGTGCAACAGCGCATCATTGCTATCTTTGTGTTTGCCACCCTCATGTGGCTGACGGAAGCCATTCCCTCATGGGCCACATCGGTGTGCCTCATCTGCATGCTGCTGTTTGCCACATCGGACAGCGCGCTGAATTTCTACACGTCGGGGTTGGAAAAGTCGGAACTCCTGAGTCACAAAGTACTCATGGCCACTTTTGCCGACCCCATTATCATTTTGTTTTTGGGCGGTTTCGTGTTGGCAAGTGCCACCACAAAGAGCGGACTGGATGTCGTGTTGGCACGATTCTTGCTGAAGCCTTTCGGAACGAAGAGCGAGGTGGTGTTGCTGGGATTCATCCTCATCACGGGTTTGTTCTCCATGTTCATCAGCAACACGGCCACAGCAGCAATGATGCTCACGTTCCTGGCACCCGTGTTCAAAGCCTTGCCTGCCGACGGCAAGGGACGCATCGCTCTGACATTGGCCATTCCTCTGGGTGCCAACATTGGTGGTATCGGAACCCCTATCGGCACTCCACCTAACATGATTGCCCTGAAGTATCTGAACGACCCTGAGGGAATGAACCTCAACATCGGTTTCGGCGAGTGGATGGCCTACATGGCTCCTATGACATTTGTCCTTCTGCTGATTGGCTGGTGGCTGTTGCTGCGTTTCTTCCCGTTCAAGAAAAAGACCATCGAACTGAACATCGAAGGGAACGTACAACACAATTGGCGCACGGTGGTGGTGATTGTGACCTTCATTGTGACCATTCTCTTCTGGCTTTTGGACAAGGTGACTGGCGTGAATGCCAATACGGTGGCCATGATTCCGATTGCGGTGTTTGCTGCCACAGGAGTCATCACAGCAAAGGACTTGCAGGCCATCAACTGGAGTGTGCTCTGGATGGTGGCAGGAGGTTTTGCGCTGGGAGTTGCCCTCAACGAGTCCGGTTTGGCCGAGAACGCCATCAAGAGCATTCCTTTCAGCAGTTGGTCACCGCTCATGATTCTCATCATTGCCATGCTATTGTGCTTTGCGATGTCTAACTTCATCAGCAACACCGCCACTACCGCTTTGCTCGTACCCATCCTCGCTGTGGTATGTAAGGGTATGGGTGAGCGTCTCGACAGCATCGGCGGTGTCACCACAATGCTCATTGCCATTGCCATCACGGCATCTGTGTCGATGTGTTTACCCATCAGTACACCTCCCAATGCTATTGCCCATTCTACAGGATTGGTGAAACAGGGCGAGATGCTGAAAATTGGTATCTGCATCGGCATCATTGGTATGGTGCTGGGGTATTTCACACTGAGACTTATGTAAAACTAAAGATATGATTAGAAAGATTTTAGTAGCAAATCGTGGAGAGATTGCCATCCGTGTGATGCGCAGTTGCTACGAGATGGGCATCCGTTCGGTGGCTGTCTATAGCACCGCCGACCGTCTCTCGCGTCACGTGCTCTTTGCCAACGAGGCTGAATGCATCGGTGGAGCAAGCAGCAGCGACAGTTATTTGAATATTGACCACATTCTCGAAGCCGCCCACAAGCACAAAGTGGATGCCATCCATCCCGGATATGGTTTTCTTTCGGAAAACTCAGAGCTTGCCCGCCGATGCGAGCAGGAAGGCTTCATCTTCATCGGTCCTCGTCCTGAAACGATGGAGGAAATGGGCGACAAAATCAGCGCCCGCCGCAAGATGATTGAGGCCGGAGTGCCTGTTGTACCAGGTACAGAAGAACCGCTCAAATCGGCAGAGGAAGCGGTGGCTGTGGCCAAGAAGATTGGCTTCCCCGTCATGCTGAAAGCCTCAATGGGCGGTGGCGGCAAAGGCATGCGTCTCATCGAACGTGAAGAAGATGTGGTGGAAATGTACAATGCGGCTCGCAGTGAGGCGATGTCGGGTTTCGGCGATGATACGGTGTACATCGAGAAATTCGTGGAAGAGCCACACCACATCGAATTCCAGATTCTGGGCGACAAACACGGCAACGTGATTCACCTCTTCGACCGCGAGTGCTCCGTGCAGCGTCGTCACCAGAAGATTGTGGAGGAGAGCCCAAGCCCCTTCATCGACTACAACCTGCGCATGGAGATGGGTGCCAAAGCGGTGGCAGCCGCACGTGCTGTGGGATATGAAGGTGCAGGAACCATCGAATTCCTCGTGGACAAATACCATAAGTTCTACTTTTTGGAGATGAACACGCGCCTGCAGGTGGAACATCCCATCACGGAGGAAGTGGTGGGCATCGACCTCGTGAAGGAGCAAATTCTCATTGCCGACGGGCAGCCCTTGCGCTATCGTCAAGAAGACATCCGCCAGCGTGGTCACGCCATCGAGTGCCGTATTTGTGCGGAGGATACAGAACACAACTTCATGCCCTCTCCGGGCGTCATCAAGCAACTCACCGAACCTCACGGCATCGGCACGCGCATCGACTCGTATGTGTATGAAGGTTATGAGATTCCCGTGCATTACGACCCGATGATTGGTAAACTCATCGTGTGGGCAACCAGCCGCGAATACGCCATCGAGCGCATGCGCCGTGTGCTCTACGAGTACAAGATAACGGGATTGACCACCAACATCCGCTATCTGCGTCGCATCATCGATGTGCCCGACTTCAAGCAGGGCAACTACAACACCTACTTCATCGAGCGCAACCAAGACCGCTTGCGTCCGCGTCCGGGCTTCAAAAACGACTCTGAGCCAATGGCGGTCATCGCGGCCTATATCGATTATCTGATGAACCTCGAAGAGAACAAACCAACCACGCTCACAATGGAGAACACAGCCATCAGTCGTTGGCGTGCTTTCGGATTGCAGAAGGGAGTGCTGAGAGTGTAGTCATTGACAATTTGACGATTTACAATTTGACGATTGATTCATTGAGTAATTGAACTATTTCCCATGCGGACGCCAAATCGTAAAATTGACAAATAAATAGTAATTTGTAAATTGCAAAATAGTAAATTAAACTGTGGAAATACAAGTAGGAAATAAGACCTTGGAAGTGACCCTGCTGAGCAAGGAAGGCAACCAAGTGAAGATAGACATCGACGGAAAAGTGTACGATGTGGACGTGGCGATGCTGCAAAACGGCACCTGCTCCCTCATCTACGACGGCAACTCATACAATGCCGAACTCATCCGCGAAGCAAGCGAGAAGCACTACCGCGTGAACCTCAACTACTCCACCTATCAGATTGACATGCTCGACTCACAAGCCAAGTACATGAAGATGCGACGTGGAGGCTCACATGATGTCATCCAAGCCGATGTCATCACGGCTCCGATGCCCTGCAAGATTGTCAACATCTACGTGAAGCCCGGCGACGAACTCCACGAGGGCGACACCGTGCTCACGATGGAGGCCATGAAGATGCAGTCGAACTACAAGGTGAGTGCCGACTGCACGGTGAAGGAAATCTTAGTGAATGTGGGTGACAGCGTTCGCGTGGAACAGGCGCTCATTAAATTAGAATTAAAAAATTAAACAAATGAAGAATTGAAGTTGCCATTCGGTTGATGCGCATCGCGTTAGCCAAAAACTTCAACTCTTCAATTCTTCAACTCTTCAATTTTTATTTATGAACAAACTTACAGCAAGAGAGAGAATAGAGACCCTTCTCGACCGCGGCACCTTCGTCGAGATGGACAAACACGTGGTGCACCGCTGCAACGACTTCGGCATGGAGAAGAAGCGCATCGAAGGCGACGGCGTCATTTCAGGCTACGGCAAAATTGACGGACGCATCGTCTTTGTCTATGCCTTCGACTTTGCCGTGCTGGGCGGTTCGCTGTCGGCTGCCAATGCACAGAAAATCGCTAAGGTGCAGGACTTGGCACTCAAGAACGGTGCCCCCATCATCGGATTGAACGACTCGGGCGGTGCTCGTATTCAGGAAGGTGTGGAATCGCTCACAGGCTTTGCCCACATCTTCAAGAGAAACGTGATGGCATCGGGTGTCATCCCTCAAATCAGCGCCATCCTTGGTCCCTGTGCAGGTGGTTCGTGTTACTCGCCTGCCCTCACCGACTTCATCCTCATGGTGAAGGAACAGAGCCAGATGTTTGTCACAGGCCCCAACGTGGTGAAAGCCGTCACCAACGAGGATGTGGATAAGGAAACGCTTGGTGGAGCGATGACCCACAACAGCGTGAGCGGCGTGAGCCACTTCATCTGCAACAGCGACGAAGAGACCCTCATGACCATCCGCGAACTCATCGGCTTCATCCCTTCCAACAATATGGAAGATGCGCCCATCCACCCCGTCACCGACGAAGTGACTCGCATCTGCCACGAACTCGACAACGTGGTGCCCGCCGACCCGAACGTCCCTTACGACATCCGACACATCATCGAACCCGTGTGCGACCAGCAATACTTTTTCGAGATTCAACCTGAGTTCGCCAAGAACATCGTCATCGGCTTCGGACGCATGGCTGGACGAACGGTGGGTTTTGTGGCCAATCAGCCCAACTTCCTTGCAGGTGCGCTCGATATCGACGCCTCCGACAAGGCTGCCCGCTTCATTCGCTTCTGCGACTGTTTCAACATCCCACTCATCGCGGTGGAAGATGTGCCAGGCTTCCTGCCAGGCGTGCAGCAAGAGCACAACGGCATCATTCGTCACGGAGCCAAGATTGTCTATGCTTTCGCCGAGGCCACTGTGCCCAAAATCACACTCATCACCCGCAAAGCTTACGGTGGAGCCTACATCGTGATGAACTCAAAGTGCATCGGAGCCGACGTGAACCTCGCCTACCCAACTGCCGAAATCGCTGTGATGGGAGCAGAAGGCGCGTGCAACATTCTCTATCGCAAAGCCACTCCAGAAGAGCGCGCCGAAAAGATTGAAGAGTATCGACAGAAGTTCGCCAATCCTATGCCTGCCGCCCAACTGGGCTACATCGACGAGATTATCCAGCCGTGCGACACACGCATCCGGCTCATTCAGTCGCTCGAGATGTCGCGCAACAAGAATCAGAGCAATCCGCCGAAGAAGCACGGAAATATGCCGCTGTAGGAAAATTGAAGGATTAAAAAATTGAAGAACCTTTAGCTCGGCGAAGCCAATTGAAGTTGCCATTCGGTTAGTGCGCATCGCGTTAGCCCAAAACTTCAATTCTTCAATTCTGCAATTTTTCAATTCTTCATCAAGCATCTTTCTCCCTCCTCTTCCACAATTCTTTTGCGGAACGACTCGGGATAACCTGGACGGGTTGGCGGTTCTGCCAATCCGTTCTCTGTTTTCTTGAAGTTCTGCAGCAACGGGTCATCGGCATCCACCTTCTTCACCGCCATATCGAGGTGCTTCACCATCAGGTATTCGTAGAGATGCACCCAAGCAGCAAGCATCATGTTCGCCTGAATGGTGGCGGCATCCGTGAGGTGACGAGTCAGCGCCTCCTCACCCTCGTTGCGGAGGAGCGTCAGCATCGCTTGGGCGAACTGGGGTTCACCCGCCACGTTTTTCTCCATCCGCTCACGTTCCTTCAGCACATCGGGGAACATCTTCTCATAGTAGGGATAGACCATGTTGCTCACGGCATTCTGCACCCAGAAGGCACTCTCCCAAGAAAAAGTGACATCGTCCTGCACACCTTCTATCCGCCGGAAACACTTGGGCATCTCCGTGATGGCACAATAGAGCGGCACGTAAGGAGCCATGTTGGGGTCATCGTTTGTCACCCACGCCACACCTCCGATGGCATCGGGATATTGAGCACGCATCTGCCCCACATACGAGAAGGCTGTCTGCTGTGTCGAAACAGGTCTTTCGTTAAAGTATGTCTTGCCCTCACTCTCCCACTCCAACGGCGTGGGACGGTAAGGCATATTGTAGGCACCAGCCCCCACTCCGTTCCGAATATCGAAAGGCGTGTCCTCATAGTGGTCACGCATGGCGTTCATCACATCCTGCACAGAAATCTTCCTGTCGGGCTTCATGTAGAGCGGCATCTCGCCCTTCAATTCATTTCCCTTGGCATATTCCACATAGCGCTCCATCCCGTCACAGAAACGGTTGAAGATGCTCCACACACGTGCCTCGCAATAGCGGACGGTACCGAAATCGTTGGGCGCATAAGCATCGCGGAACGAGAAGTCCGCATCCTTGCCCGTGAAGTAGCCCTTTTTGCGGGCAAACGCAATCACATCCTTCGAGCGCATCACCTGCTTCTTGTCATACTGACTCAAGCGCGTGATGCGGCTCTGATTGGCATGAGCCGACACACAGTCATCGGGAATACGCACAGCCACCCACACAGCACCTTTCTCGCCAGCACCCTTCCCTATCATCTCCAGAATCCACGCCTCCTGCTTGTCGCAGATGGAGAAAGACTCACCCTCCGAGCAATAGCCATACTGTTCCACCAACGACGTCATCACCCTGATGGCCTCACGAGCCGAAGCAGCCCGTTCCAATGCAATGTACATCAGCGAACCGTAATCAATCCCAGAACAAAGTTCCTGAGAGCTTTGCCCCGAGTCTCCGGTTTTCCACAATTCCTCACGTCCGCCAAACGTAGTCTCCGTGATGCTCACCTGCTTCTCGTTCATCTGAGCATTCACCGTGTAAGTCACCGGCGCCTGTGGAATCTCGCCCAGAAACTTGTTCGTGTCCCAATCGTACACCTTCCGCATTTCCCCCTTCGCATGCGTGCCACCCACATGGTGATAGATGTTCCCAAACATCCCATACGAGTCAGCATTGTAACTGACCATCACGCTACCATCAACACTCGCGCCCTTACCTACTATGATGTTGGTGCAGGCCATCACCGTGACAGCCAGAGCCGACAAGACCCACACCATCACCGATATCACAAATTTCACTGTTTTCATCATAATCCGTATAAAAACACTTGACAAAGTCGAAAAAAAAACGTATCTTTGCAGTAACAATTTGGAAGTCCTTTTGGCAGGCCTCCCTTTCACTGCAAAGGTAGCATTTTTTCAATTCACTTCCAAATTCTCTTCATCAATTCCTTCTTAGAATTGATCAATTCCTTCTACTTATTCATCAATTCCTTCTACGAATTGATCAATTCCAACAAGGAATCGAATTTATCACTTACACTACCATCATGGAGGATGTTACACTGAGTCAGTGGAGGTTCTTACACTGCCCCTGTTGAAGATGTTACAGTAAGTCCGTAGAGCATATTACACTAACACTACAGAGCATATTACACTAACACTACAGAGCATATTACACCAACCCTACAGAGACCGTGACAACAAGGTTCTCTGATGCCATACAAAAAAAGGTGAGGCTCACCTTTTTTTGTTGTGTAAAACTGATCCCTTTTGTCACAAAGAAAAGACCTTCTTTCCCTCGAAGTAGGTTGCTGCGGGTCTGGCTTCGTGAATCTCAGTCACCGGACACGACAGCACATCTTTGTTGACCAGCAGGAAGTCAGCATACTTGCCTTTGCTGATGCTGCCTCTCTCCTTCTCGATGAGCATCTGCTTGGCAATGTTGATGGTCAGGGATTCGATTGCCTGCTCGCGGGTCACGAGTTCTTCGGGCCACCAGGGGGTGCCGTTCTCGCCGTGAAGAACACCCGTCACAGCAACCTCGATGATGCCGAACGGGTCGTCAGGGCTGCCGCTCGTTGCAGGGAAGTCTGAGTGAGAGGTCATGTGGATACCGTTGTCGAAATAGGACTTCATCGGATAGGACTTGGCTTCCTGACCTACGGGTGCCAAGCCGTGTTCGCGGATATAGTCGGCAGCAAAAGAGGGGCAATGGTGCCAGAGCATACCTGAGGCAACATATATGTTATGGTCTGCCATCCGCTGATAATCCTCGGCATTGACGTTACGCACGTGCACCAACGTGTTGCGCAACTCATCCTTTCCGCCTTTCACATAGGCGCTGACCACGCTATTGACGGCCTTGTTACCCATCGTATGGATATGCATGCTGACACCCTTTGCATTCGTCTTGCGCGTGATGTCCGTCAACTCCTCCTCGGTCCAGTTGGCGAGGCCCTGATGTCCGTCAGGATAGAGCGGCTCCACATAGCCGGTGCCACCTTCCACCGTACCGTCCATGAAGAGTTTGAGCCAGTTCGTCTTCACATGGGTGCTGGCGTATTTCTGAACGTCAGCGGCTTTCTTCAAAGCCTCATCCACATTCATCCAACTTTCCACCTCGTAGGTCAAGCCCAGCACGAAGTTCATCTCGCCTGCCTGATCCAACTGCTGTGCAGCCTTGAAGAAATTGTCGTTGTAGAAATAGTTTCCCCAGCCATCAATATACATGGTGTAACCCTCTGCCACCAAGTGTTCCTGGATTTTGGGGATGACTATTTTTGCCACATCAACGGGATAGAGTCTTTCATTATCAAGGAAGGAACGGGTGTAAGTGCCCGCCTGTTCTTTCAGGAAACCGGTAGGAGTACCGTCGGCACCCATCACAATCTCGCCGCCACGGATGTCCTGATCCTTTTTCAGCACTGTGCCGTCGGCCTTCATAATGCCTGCATTGACCAACATCAGGGTATTCGCCACGGCCTTGTGTCCCTCATCATCCGCAAAGTAAATGGGAATATCGTCACAGATGGCATCCAGTTGTTGGCGGGTAGGAATCTGCTCCATGAAGGTGATGTAATTCCAACCGAAGCCGAAGATGGCTGTCGCCTTTGTTTCCCGAGCCTTCTTGACGGCAGCGGGAACGACTTCAGCCAAGAACTTGTCAGGAGTCTGCCCAATGGCCACCGTTCCGACTATCGGCAGGGCAACACCTATTGAATAATGCGCGTGACCGTTGCCGCAACTGGGCATCACAAGGCCCTTATCCGAATAATCCACCACTTCAGTCTTGCCTGTTTCAACAAATGCTTCGGCTCCTTTCCTGTCGCCTACATAGACATACTTACCATCCTTCACCGCAAAGGCTTCGACAATCTGATTGTTTTCGGCAGTAAAAATCTTACCATAGACCACGAGGTCTGCACTGGTCTTTACAAAATCTTGACTCATAGTTATTTAGGTTTTAGGATTCGTTACGTATCTTCGCTTATTCCGCTTATTCATCATGAGCGCTCATGTTCTTGATGAACAGATTGACAAGATACTTCGTGACGTACGTTTTTCTGACGGCATGACGAACCTTTTCTGCAACTGCGTTCGAGTCGTCGGATGGTGCAGCCGCCTCTGCTGCTGCAACTTTCTGCTCTCGCTTATCAATTCTATTACGCAAGCGCGCTGAAGCGTGATTATAAAAGAACGTATAGCAAGGCACAGTGGCCTTCATAATATAAGGTGTGAGGAAGGTGGTCACCACACTCGATGCCACGATGATAGGATAGATGACAGGATCGAGAACGCCCAAACTGGTACCCAGTGCAGCGATGATGAACGAGAACTCACCTATCTGCACAAACGAGAAACTGGTCAGCATGGAGTCGCGCATCGTCTGACCACCCCACCAGCAACCCAAGGTGCCAAAGAGAATCATTCCGATGATAATCACCAAGCAGACCAACACGATACTTGGCCAAAATTCCACCAATGAAGTCGGGTCAATCATCATACCCACGGAGATGAAGAAAATGGATGCAAAGACATTCTTCAGCGGTGTCATCAACTTTTCGATACGATGCGCCTCCACCGTCTCGGCAAGGATAGAACCCATGACGAAAGCACCGAGGGCACTACTGAACCCTGCTTCCTCTGCCGTCAGCACCATACCTAAGCACAGACCTAAGGCGAAGATGATCAGCAACTCGTCATTCAAGTGTTTCTTCACTTTGCGTATGATTGTCGGGATAATCAGTATTCCGCTGATGAACCATACCACGAGCGTAATGGCCAGATAGATGACCTTGTTGGCCAGTTCGGCACCTTCGAACTGATGACGGATGGCGATACTGGAGAGCAACACCATCAGCACCACTGCCACCACATCCTCCACGATAAGAATACTGGTCGCACCCTTGACGAAACGCTCCTTCCTCAAGCCAGCCTCATCAATTGCCTTCATCACGATAGTGGTGCTCGACATACAAAGCATGCCCGCCAGGAAAAGGGAGTTGATCATATCCAATTCGGCAAGTTGTCCCACACCATAGCCAAAGACCATCATGCCCAAGATGATTGTCAATGCGCCTATCGCTGCCACTTTGCCGCTACTGATGAGGTTCTTGAGGCGGAATTCCAGGCCAATGCAGAACAACACAAACAGCACGCCAATGTCGCCCCATGACTTGACATTATCCGCATTCACAATGGTCTCGCCATACAGATGCGGGCCCACCAAGACACCTGCAACGATATAACCCAGCACCACAGGCTGTTTTATCCACTTAAACAAAAGACTGACCAGTGCGGCCGTAATCATCAAAACATATAAATCCTGTACCATAGTAAAAAATGGATATTAGAAATCGTTGGTTGAATTAAGTTTAGTAATCATATAGGTTGAAAAGTTTCACATATCGCAGATTATTAGTATCTTAGCGTTAACAAAACCATGAGGCACTATATCATACATATACGCACCTTCATTGCAAAGTTCCGAAACATTCTTGAGATATGCAAGAATGTTACAGAAAAATCAAACAAACGAGAAAGAAAATGTTCCCCGTCGAGGAAGTTACAGTAAGTCCGCAGAGCATAAGTCTAAATATGCTTCATCTCTGCATCGACTACAAAGATGTCACCCTCAGCGTCAACGAGGACATTACGAGGAACAAGATCCCACACTTCATAGGTATTATTGGAGTAGCGTCCTTCTGTGGCAGTTTTTTTTGAAACCAAGTGCTGCCATATAAGTGTCAATCATCACCTGAGTGGCCGGATGAGCCGAAGCAGCCCGTTCCAATGCAATGTACATCAGCGAACCGTAATCAATCCCAGAACAAACCTCCTGGGTGCTTTGCCCCGAGTCTCCGGTTTTCCACAGTTCCTCACGTCCGCCAAACGTGGTCTCCGTGATGCTCACCTGCTTCTCGTTCATCTGAGCATTCACCGTGTAAGTCACCCGCGCCTGTGGAATCTCGCCCAGAAACTTGTTCGTGTCCCAATCGTACACCCTCCGCATTTCCCCCTTCGCATGCGAGCCACCCACATGGTGATAGATGTTCCCAAACATCCCATACGAGTCAGCATTGTAACTGACCATCACACTACCATCAACACTCGCGCCCTTACCTACAATGATATTGGTGCAGGCCACCGCCGATGTGGCAAAAACAAATTGGAGAAACTGGCAAAACTAAAAAATGCAGGTATCTTATCAGAAGAAGAATTTCAGGAACAAAAAACAAAATTACTCAACAAGTAACATGAAACAATAGAAAGATAATAAAGCTTTTTCCGTTCAAGTCAAATGCCAGAGGTACAGATACTTTCTTTACAAAAATTTTGAAGGGAAATAGAAAAAAGCTTGTGAAAATTTGTTCGTATCAAAAGATTGGTGTAATTTTGCCATCAAATTGGCGGCATAATGCCACCGTAACAAAAAAAATAGATAACGATAGATTATGGCACAATCGGCAGTTACAGTGAGATTAGAATCTGGCATGAAGTCGCAGTTTGATGAACTTTGTGCACAGTTTGGCATGAGTGCTAACACGGCTTTCAACATCTTTGTGAATGCTGTAATCAGGAGTCGCAGCATTCCATTCACAATCAGAGGAGACAGGACGGAAACGCCCAGTGCCCTTGACTTGTATATGCAACAACGCAGGTTTGCAGAGGCCAGCCAGGAGCCAGAACTCACATTGGATGAAATCAATGCGGAGATTCGTGCCGCCAGAGAAGAACATCGTAAAAAGCAACAGACCGCATGATGTATGCAGTGATTGACACCAACGTCCTTGTGTCGGCTCTTATCACTAAGAATCCTGACGCCGCAACAGTCAAGGTGGTGAGGCGTTTGTTGGATGATGCTTTTGTGCCCATGTACGATGCCTACATCATTGATGAATATAACGAGGTGCTTCACCGAGCAAAGCTCAAGATTCTTCCTGAAGTAGCTGATGCTCTTATATCTCACATCATCGAGCATGGTGTTGAGGCATCAAGGGTAAATTATACAGAGGTGATGCCAGATGAAGATGATAGAGTGTTCTATGAAATATCTCTGAGCAATGAGGATTCTTTTCTCGTGACAGGAAACCTGAAACATTATCCCATCTCACCTCGTGTGATAACTCCAGCGCAGTTTATTGCCCTGACAGATTAAGGGACGCCCCCCCAAAAAAAGAACAAGTATGAAGAAACTACTGACATCCATTTTGCTTTGTGCTGTCACCCTTGTGGGTGCGCAGGCACAACAGGCAAAAGTGTATTTCACCAAAGAAATCACACCTGAGTCGTTGGTGAAAATCTATGAGGCACTCGGTGTGAAGGAACACGGACGTGTGGCCGTGAAAATCAGCACAGGCGAAAGCGGTGGCAACAACTATCTCAAGCCCCCACTCATCCGCAACCTCGTGGAGCAGGTGAACGGCACCATTGTGGAGTGCTGCACCGCCTATGGTGGGAGCCGCCAGGATGTGAGCAAGCATTGGGAGACTATCCACGAGCATGGTTTCGACAGCATCTTTGCCGTCGACATCATGGACGAGCACGGCGACCTGCGCATCCCCGTGAAGGACAAGACTTGGATTAAATATGACATCGTGGGGGAGCATCTCGGCAACTACGACTTCTGCATCAATCTCGCCCACTTCAAGGGGCACGTGATGGGCGGCTTCGGTGGTGTGCTCAAGAACCAATCCATCGGATTTGCCTCCACGGCTGGAAAGGCCTACATCCACTCACATGGTGTGACCAGCAAGACTCCCGACTGTTGGCGGTACACACAACCACAGGATGCCTTCCTCGAAAGTATGGCTGCCGCCGCACAAGCAGTTGCCGACTGGTTTGGCAAGGGTAACATCGTTTATATCAATGTGCTCAACAACATCTCCATCGACTGTGACTGCGATGCTCACCCTCATGCTCCAGAGATACAGGACATCGGCATCGTCGCCTCCACCGACCCCGTTGCTTGCGACCGTGCTGCCTACGACCTCATCTATCAGGTGAAGAAAGACGACAAGAACAATCCCGACCCGCTGAAACAGCGCATCGAAAGACAGCACGGCATCCATATCGTGGAATGGGGCGAGAAAATCGGCATGGGCACCACCAATTACAAGTTGGTGAACCTCGACCGTTGAGTATCAGCAGGAACCATACAAAATCATCACATACATTCACCATCGTTCCCCCATTGGGCCTTGTATCATCAAGTCCGATGGGGGAACGATTTTTCCCCAATCTTTTTACCACTAATTTTACATAAACACTTTCTTTTTTCTACTATTTCCAATTATTTTCAAGACAAATTGAAAGTTTTTTAAATTATTTTGCAACAAAATGAAATACATTTCATACCTTTGCACCCGAAATCACATAACACAAACAAAATAATCGTACAAAAAGACATGAAAAAGAGTAATTTGGGTTTGTACAGCAAGGCCTACGAGCATGACGCTTGTGGTGTGGGCATGGTGGTCAACATTCATGGGGGCAAAAGCCATGAGTTGGTGGACAATGCGCTGAAGGTGCTGGAGAACATGGAGCACCGTGGGGCGGAAACGCGCGACAAGACTGGCGACGGCGCGGGCATCATGGTGCAGATTCCGCACGAGTTCATCCTTCTGCAGGGCATTCCTGTGCCTGAAAAGGGAAAGTATGGTACGGGACTGGTGTTTTTGCCGAAGGAGGCCAAGGCTCAGGAGGCTATTCTGAGCGTGATGATTGAAGAGATAGAACGTGAAGGATTGACGCTGATGCACATGCGCACAGTGCCGACCTGTCCAGAGGTGCTGGGTGTGGGCGCAAGAGAAGTGGAGCCTGACATCAAGCAGGTGTTCGTAACAGGTGTGGCAGAGGAGCAGGTGGAGACTTTCGACCGTATATTATATAAGGTACGCAAAAGGATTGAGAACCGCATCACCAACGAGGATTTCTACATTTGTTCGTTGAACAGCAAGAACATCATCTATAAAGGTATGTTGACAAGCGGGCAGTTGAGGAGGTACTTCCCCGACCTGTCGAGTCCATACTTCACGAGCGGACTGGCGCTGGTGCACTCACGTTTCAGCACGAACACCTTCCCCACATGGAGTCTGGCACAGCCGTTCCGCTTGTTGGCGCACAACGGCGAGATCAACACGATTCGTGGTAACCGCGGCTGGATGAAGGCGCGTGAGAGTGTGTTGAGCAGCGAGGCGCTGGGCGACATCAAGGACATCCGTCCTATCGTGCAGGAGGGCATGAGCGACTCTGCCAGCCTCGACAACGTGTTTGAGTTCCTCATCATGAGCGGACTGAGTCTGCCGCAAGCGATGGCGATTCTCGTGCCAGAGAGTTTCAACGACAAGAACCCAATCAGCGAAGACCTGAAGGCGTTCTACGAATATCACTCCATCTTGATGGAGCCATGGGACGGTCCTGCCGCCCTGCTTTTCTCTGACGGTCGTTATGCGGGTGGTATGCTCGACAGAAACGGTCTGCGCCCCAGCCGTTACACCATCACGAAGGGTGGTATGATGGTTGTGGCCTCTGAAGTGGGTGTGATGGACTTCGAGCCTAACGATGTGGTCAGCAAGGGACGTTTGCAGCCGGGCAAGATTCTGCTCATCGACACACAGGAGGGCAAGATTTATTATGATGGAGAAATCAAGGAGAAACTCGCCAAGGCACATCCTTACCGCGAATGGCTCTCGACGAACCGCATCCAGTTGGAGAAACTGAAGAGTGGTCGCCATGTGGAGAACAGCGTGGAGAACTACGAACGCAAGCTCATCAACTTTGGCTTCGGACAGGAAGACATCGACAAGACGGTGGTGCCAATGGCGACAGCAGGTCAGGAGCCTGTAGCAGCGATGGGTAATGACACGCCTCTGGCAGTCATCAGTGACCGTCCACAGATTTTCTTCAACTACTTCCGTCAGCAGTTCGCACAGGTGACGAACCCCGCCATTGACCCGATTCGTGAGGAGTTGGTGATGTCGTTGACAGAGTATATCGGTGCGGTGGGAACAAACATCCTCACCCCTGATGCTTCGAACTGCAAGATGGTGCGTCTGCCACAGCCTGTGCTGACGAACACGCAGTTGGACATCCTCTGCAACATTCGTTATAAGGGCTTCAAGACGAAGAAACTCGCGATGCTTTTCGATATTGAGAAGGGTGCCAGCGGACTTCGCCAAGCCATCGAGGATCTCTGCAAGGAGGCGGAGGCAAGTGTGGATGAGGGCGTGAACTATATCATCCTTTCAGATAGAGACATTGACGAAAAGCGTGCAGCCATCCCCAGCCTGTTGGCAGTGAGCGCTGTGCATCATTATTTGATCAGCGTACAGAAGCGCGTGCAGACGGCACTGATTGTAGAGAGCGGTGAGATTCGCGAGGTGATGCATGCCGCTTTGCTGTTGGGTTATGGAGCGAGCGCCATTTGTCCATACATGACATTTGCCGTGTTGGACGATCTCGTGAAGAAGCATAAGATTCAGGAAGATTACACGACGGCCGAGGCACACTACATCAAGGCGGTCGATAAGGGCTTGAAGAAAATCATGTCGAAGATGGGTATCAGCACGATTCGTTCGTATCGCGGCGCGAAGATATTCGAGAGCATCGGATTGAGCGAAGACTTGCTGAGAAGATATTTCGGTACAGAGGTGAGCACCATCGGCGGCATCGGTCTGAAAGACATCGCCAGAGATGCCATCCGCCTGCACGACGAGGCATTCAAACCAACAGAAATCAACGAGTTCCTGCCCAACAACGGACAGTTCTCATACAGAAAAGACGGCATCTTGCATGCTTGGAACCCTGATACGATTGCCAACCTCCAGATTGCCACACGTCTCGGTTCTTACAAAAAGTTCCAAGAGTGGGAGAAGATGGTGGATGAGAAAGAAAAGCCCATCTTCATCCGCGACTTCTTCGGATGGAAGAAGGCTGCAAAGCCTACACCTCTTGAGGAAGTGGAGCCGGTGGAAAGCATCGTGAAGCATTTCGTCACAGGTGCCATGTCGTTCGGAGCCTTGAGCATCGAAGCACACGAGGCATTGGCACTGGCAATGAACAAATTGGGTGCAAGAAGTAACACGGGTGAAGGTGGTGAGGACAATGTCCGTTACCATACAGACGTGGACGGCGTGTCGCTCTCCAGCAAAACGAAGCAGATTGCATCTGGACGCTTTGGCGTGACGGCAGAATATCTGGTGAACGCCGAAGAAATACAAATCAAGGTGGCACAGGGAGCCAAGCCTGGTGAGGGTGGTCAGTTGCCCGGTTTCAAGGTGAACAAAATCATCGCCAAGACGCGTAACGCCATTCCTGGCATCAGCCTCATTTCTCCCCCACCTCATCATGATATCTATAGTATCGAGGACTTGGCTCAGTTAATCTTCGACTTAAAGAACATCAACCCAACTGCCGCTGTATCAGTCAAATTGGTAGCAGAAAGCGGTGTTGGCACCATTGCTGCAGGTGTGGCAAAAGCAAAGGCCGACCTCATCGTCATCAGTGGTTCTGAAGGTGGTACGGGTGCCAGCCCTGCCAGCAGTATGCGCTTCGCCGGCATCAGTCCTGAGATTGGTTTGGCTGAGACCCAGCAGACACTCGTGCTGAACGGATTGAGAAATCAGGTGCGCCTCCAAACCGACGGACAATTGAAGACTGCCAAGGACGTGATTCTGATGGCCATGCTCGGTGCTGACGAGTTCTCGTTCGGAACGCTGCCGCTCATCGTCCTCGGTTGTGTGATGATGCGCAAGTGCAACACGAACACCTGCCCCGTAGGTGTGGCTACCCAAGACGAAACCCTGCGTCAGCGATTCAGAGGCAAGTCTGACTACGTGGTCAACTTCTTCACCTTCCTCGCGGAGCAGGTGCGCGAATATCTTTCAGAGATTGGTGTACATGGCCTGAAGGACATTATCGGCCATACCGAACTCATCGAGGTGCATACCGATCATGCCACCGACAAGCAGAAGACCATCGACTTCGCAAGATTGCTCCACAAACCCGACACAGACAAGCCTCTCTACTGGGATCGTGGCCAGTTCACGAAGGTCAGCGGCGTGAAGGATGAGGACATCATCCAGTCTGCAACTCCTGCCATCGAGCAGAAGGAAGAAGTGAGCCTCGACTATACCATCCGCAACACCGACCGCGCTGTTGGTACGATGCTCTCAGGTGTGATTGCCAAGAAATATGGCGAAGAGGGACTCCCCGACGGCACCATCCGTCTGAAGTTCAAAGGCTCGGCAGGCCAGTCGTTCGGTGCCTTCGCTGTGAAGGGCGTGGAAATGCGTCTCGAAGGCGAGACCAACGACTACTTTGGCAAGGGTCTCTCCGGCGGCCGCATCAGTATCTTGCCACCTGTCAGACGCAGTGCCGAATTCGTGGCTGAGGACAATATCATCGCCGGCAACACAGGTCTGTATGGAGCCACCAGTGGCGAACTCTACGTGAATGGCCGCGTGGGCGAACGCTTTGCTGTTCGTAACTCTGGCGCCATCGCCGTCGTTGAGGGTGCAGGCGACCACTGTTGCGAGTATATGACAGGTGGCCGCGTGGTGGTGCTCGGCAAAACTGGCCGCAATTTCGCCGCAGGTATGTCAGGCGGTGTGGCATACGTCTATGACCCCGACCACACGTTCGACTACTTCTGCAACATGGACATGGTGGAACTGGGACTCGTGGAGGATACGGTGAGCCGCAAAGAACTCCTCGAACTCATCCGCCAGCACTATCTCCACACAGGCAGTGCGCTTGCAGGAAGGATGCTCGACGATTGGAATCGCTACGTGGAAGACTTCATTCAGGTTGTTCCAATTGAATACAAGCGTGTGCTACAGGAAGAGCAAATGGCGAAACTTCAACAGAAGATTGCGGACATGCAACGCGACTATTAGCCCCCCACCCCCAAAGGGGGAGGGCTAACGCAATGTAGCCATCTCATAGTGAATATATCTTTTTTAATAATAAATTAAGGCCATCCCCCCCTATCTGAATGGCCTCCCCCTTTGGGGGTTGGGGGGCTTCAAAATGGGAAATCCTAAAGCATTTCTAACAGTGCCTCGCAAAGAGGCTGGATATCGTCCTGTTCACGACCGTATTCACGATTTTGGTGAGGTGGAACAGACACTAAACACAAAAGACCGACAGGAACAGGCAAGCCGCTGCATGGATTGCGGTGTGCCCTTCTGCCACTGGGCTTGTCCGCTCGGCAACAAAGATCCTGAATGGAACGACGCACTCTATCGTGGCGAGTGGGAAAACGCCTACAAGATTCTGAAGAAGACCAATCCGTTCCCCGAATTCACTGGCCGCATCTGTCCCGCTCTCTGCGAGAAAGCCTGTGTGCTCTATCTCACCACGGGCGATGCCGTGACGAACCGCGAGAACGAATGCGCCATTGCTGAAAGAGCCTTTCTGGAGGGATACGTCACCATCGAGCATCCCGAGAGGAACGGTAAGAAGGTGGCGGTCATCGGTGCTGGTCCTGCAGGACTCTCCACTGCCAACGCCCTCAACTACATGGGCTACGAAGTGACCGTATTCGAGAAGAACGAAGCTGCCGGTGGTTTGTTGAGATATGGCATCCCCAACTTCAAGTTGAACAAGAAAATTATCGACCGCAGAATCGATGTGATGGAACAAGAAGGGGTGAAGTTTGTATATGGTTCGGCTTTGACAGCCACCGATGAAGCCTTGAAAGACTTCGATGCCATCGTCGTGGCCACTGGAACTCCTACCGCCCGCGACCTTAAAGCCCCAGGACGTGAATTAAAGGGCATTCATCTGGCTCTCGAACTACTATCGCAGCAGAACCGTGTGCTGGCAGGCAAGGATTTTTCGAAGGAGGAGCGTGTGACTGCCAAAGGAAAGAACGTGCTCGTCATCGGTGGTGGCGACACTGGTTCCGACTGCATCGGCACGGCACATCGTCAGGGTTGCAAGAGTGTGACCCAGATTGAAATCATGCCGAAGCCTCCTGTGGGACATAATCCCAACACACCTTGGCCCAACTGGCCTGTCATCCTCAAAACAACTTCTTCGCACGAGGAAGGTTGCACTCGTCGCTGGAACATCAACACGTTGGAATTCCTTGGCGAAGACGGTCATGTGACGGGTGTTCGTGTGCAGCCCATCGATTGGAAGCCCAACCCAGAAGGTGGTCGTCCCATCATGGTGGAAGCCGGAGAACCCGAAATCATCCAGGCCGAACTCGTGCTCTTGGCCATGGGATTCCTCAAGCCAGAACATCCTGAATATCCAGAGAATGTATTCATCTGTGGCGATGCCGCCAGCGGTGCCAGCCTTGTGGTGAGAGCCATCGCATCGGGCAAGAAAACTGCCGAAGCCGTGGATGCCTACCTCAAGAAATTGTAAGCCATAAATTGTAATTTGTAAATTGTAAATGATTTCATGATTCGCATCAATACAAACTACCTGCAACTCTCCCACCGCTACCTCTTCGCCGAGATTGCCCAGCAAGTGAATGCCTACAAGGCAGAACACCCAGAGGCTGACATCATCCGTCTTGGTATTGGCGACGTGACCCGTCCCCTGCCCGATGCAGCCATCCAGGCCATGCATCGTGCTGTGGATGAATGTGCCGACGGCAAGACCTTTCGTGGATATGGCCCTGAACACGGCTACGACTTCCTCATCGATGCCATCATCGCCCACGACTTCACCCCTCGCGGCATCCAACTCGACCGTGAAGAGGTGTTCATCAGCGACGGCGCCAAGAGCGACACGGGAAACATTGGCGACATTCTCTCGACCGACAACCTCGTGGGCATCACCGACCCTGTCTATCCTGTCTATGTGGACACCAACATCATGGCAGGACGCAACATCAAGTATATCCCTTGCCATGCGGGCAACGGCTTTACAGGCGACATTCCGACAGAACATCTGGATATCATCTATCTCTGTTACCCCAACAATCCGACGGGTGCTGTCATCACCAAGGAGAAGTTGGCAGAATGGGTCAACTACGCCCTTCGGGAAAACGCACTCATCCTCTACGATTCTGCCTACGAGGCATTTATCCAGGACGACACGCTGCCCCACTCCATCTACGAGATTGAGGGAGCGAAGGAATGTGCCATCGAGTTCCGCAGTTTCTCGAAGACTGCCGGATTCACAGGCGTCCGCTGTGGCTATACCATTATTCCGAAGGAGTTGAAGAGCGCCGACGGAACAAGCCTCAACTCCCTTTGGAACCGTCGCCAATGCAGCAAGTTCAACGGCGCATCTTATATCTCCCAGCGAGGTGCTGAAGCCATTTTTACACCAGAAGGTCAGCAGCAAGTGCGTCGCACCATCCAGCACTACATGAAGAATGCACAATTCATCCGCGAAAGCCTTGCCTTCTACGGATTGACGGTTTTTGGTGGTGAACATTCCCCATACATTTGGGTGTCCACACCTGATGGCGAAGACTCTTGGCACTTCTTCCACCGCTTGCTGACCGATGCCCACGTGGTCGTCACCCCTGGCGAAGGGTTCGGAACGAACGGCGAAGGATATGTGCGCATCACAGCCTTTGGCACATGGGAGAACAGTCTTGAAGCGATGGAACGCATCAAGAAGATACTGTAATTTTTAATTATCAATTGTCAATTTTCAATTCTCAAAGTGGAACCTCTCAAGCACGAATGTGGCGTGGCAATGATTCGCCTGCTCAAGCCCCTCAGTTACTACAAAGAGAAGTACGGAACATCAACCTACGGGCTGAACAAACTCTATCTCCTGATGGAGAAGCAGCACAACAGAGGTCAGGAGGGTGCGGGTATTGCCTGCACCAATCTCGAAGCCAAGCCTGGTGAGGAATACATGTTCCGCGAACGTGCGCTGGGCAGTGGTGCCATCACCGAGATATTCAGTCAGGTGGGAAACAACGGATGGAACGAGGCACAAATCCTCATGGGACACCTCCGCTATTCCACCACAGGAAAGAGCGGTCTCGCCCATGTGCACCCGTTCATGCGCCGCAACAACTGGAGAGCCAAGAACCTGTGTCTGTGCGGCAACTTCAACCTCACGAACGTGGATGAGGTGTTCGACGAAATCACTGCCAAGGGACAGCACCCACGCATCTACAACGACACCTACATCATGCTGGAACTGATAGGGCATCGACTGGACCGAGAGAGTGAACGTCTCTACAACATCGCCAACATGCAGGGTCTCACAGGCACCAACCTGACCCAATACATCGAAGACAATATTGACATCACGAACATTCTGCGCAAGTCCACCCCGTTGTTCGATGGCGGCTATGTGCTGTGCGGATTCACGGGCAGTGGCGAGATGTTCTCCATGCGTGACCCTTGGGGCATCCGTCCCGCTTTCTGGTATCGGGACGATGAGGTGCTGGTGGTGGCATCCGAACGTCCCGTTATTCAGACCACTTTTGATTTGGCCACCGACAGCATTCACGAACTTCTTCCTGGACAGGCACTCACCGTACATAAGAACGGCAATGTCGCCCTCACCCAAGTTCTTCCTCCGAAGGGCAACCACGCCTGCTCGTTCGAACGCATTTATTTCAGTCGAGGCAGCGACCGTGACATCTACCGCGAGCGCAAGGCATTGGGCGAACAACTCACACCACAGATAGACAAGGCCATTGATGGAGACTTAGAGCACACGGTGTTCAGTTATGTGCCCAACACTGCCGAAGTGGCCTTCTACGGCATGATGGACGGATTCAAGAAACAACTGAACGAACAAAAGGTGGAGCAACTGTTCCGGCTGACACAGCAGCATCGTCCCACGAGGGAGGAACTGCGTGCCATCCTCCACAACTACATCCGTAGCGAGAAAGTAGCCATCAAGGACATCAAACTCCGCACCTTCATCACCGAGGGGAATCAACGCAACGACCTTGCCGCCCACGTTTATGATATCACCTACGGAGCGCTGGAACCACAGGTGGACAATCTCGTCATCATCGACGACTCCATCGTGCGTGGCACCACCCTCCGCGAGAGTATCATCCGCATCCTCGACCGGTTACACCCCAAGAAGATGGTGCTCGTCAGTTCATGTCCGCAAGTGCGCTATCCCGACTACTACGGCATCGACATGTCACACCTCGACGAGTTCATCGCCTTCCGTGCAGCCGTGCAACTCCACATCGAGCACGGCAACTGGCAGACGCTTCACGACATCTACCTGAAGTGCATGAAACAGCAATCCCTTCCAGCCGAAGAGATGCACAACTACGTCAAGGAAATCTACAAGCCCTTCAGCACCGACGAGATTTCGGAGAAGATGCTCGACCTTCTCCGACCTGACGGCATGACGACACCCATGCAACTCGTTTTCCAGTCGCTCGAAGGACTTCACAACGCCTGTCCGCACCACCCTGGCGATTGGTACTTTAGCGGCAACTACCCCACGACAGGCGGTGTACGACTCGTCAATCAGGCATACATCAACTGGTACGAACAAAACTACAAATAACCTATGAACACAAAATACATCTTCGTCACAGGCGGCGTGGTATCCTCTCTGGGCAAAGGCATCATCTCCGCCAGCATCGGCAAATTGCTGCAAGCACGCGGCTACAAAGTCACCATCCAGAAGTTCGACCCTTACATCAACATCGACCCAGGCACACTCAACCCCTACGAACACGGCGAGTGCTACGTCACCGTCGATGGCATGGAGACCGACCTCGACCTTGGCCACTACGAGCGGTTCACGGGCATACACACCACACGCAACAACTCCATCACCACTGGACGCATCTACAAGACCGTCATCGATCGCGAACGTCATGGTGACTACCTCGGCAAGACCATTCAAGTCGTGCCTCACATCACTGATGAAATCAAACGGAGAATGTTGAGAGAGGAAGACCCCCTCTGTCCTAACGGACATCTCCCCCATAATGGGGAGAGCCATCCGGACGGTCTCCCTCCCCATTACGGGGGAGGGCTGGGGAGAGGGTCTTTCGACTTCGTCATCACCGAAGTGGGAGGCACCATTGGCGACATCGAGAGTGCCCCCTTCATGGAGGCCATCCGACAACTGCGCTGGCAACTGGGTCGCGATGCCGTGTGTGTCCATCTCACTTACGTACCTTATCTGAAAGCAGCCGAAGAACTGAAGACAAAACCCACCCAGCACTCCGTCAAGGAACTGCAGGGCATGGGCATCCAGCCCGACATCCTTGTGCTCAGAACCGAGCGCCATCTCGACGATGCCCTGCGCATGAAAGTTGCCTCCTTCTGCAATGTTGACCTCGAATGTGTGGTGCAGAGCGAGGACATGCCCAGCATCTACGAAGTGCCCGTCAGCATGCAGCGACAAGGACTCGATGCCGCCATCATGCGCAAGATTGGCATCCCTGTGGGTGAGACACCTTCCATGAAATCATGGCACGACTTCCTCGACAAGCAACGCAATGCCACTCGTGAAGTCCACATCGGACTCGTGGGCAAATACGACCTGCAAGATGCCTATAAATCCATTCGTGAGAGCCTGAATCTCGCGGGCATCTACAACAATGTGAAAGTGCGCCTTCACTTCATCAACAGTGAAGACATCACTCCCGACAATGTAGAAGAAAAACTCAAAGGGATGGCAGGAGCCGTCATCTGTCCGGGCTTCGGACAGCGTGGCATCGAAGGCAAAATCACCGCTGTCGAATACACCCGCACCCACGATATCCCCACCTTCGGCATCTGTCTCGGCATGCAGATGATGGTCATCGAGTTTGCCCGCCACGTGCTTGGCTACACCGATGCCCACAGCATGGAGATGAACACTTCGACCCAGCACAATGTCATCGACCTCATGGAAGAGCAGAAGACCGTCACCGAGATGGGCGGCACGATGCGTCTCGGAGCCTATGACTGCGAACTCGCCAGCGGCAGCCGCACATGGCAGGCCTATGGCAAGAAGCAACTCATCCAGGAGCGCCACCGTCACCGCTACGAGTTCAATAACCAATACCAAGAAGAATTTGAGCAGCACGGCATGCAGTGCGTGGGCATCAACCCGAACTCCCACCTCGTGGAGATAGTCGAGATTCCCGAACTCCGCTGGTTCATCGGCACCCAGTTCCATCCCGAATACGCCTCCACCGTCCTCCATCCCCACCCGCTCTTCATGGACTTCATCAAGGCAAGTATCGCATAGTCTATTCGGAGAGGGCTCTCAACCTTTCAATTGATTGATTGTTTGTTGCACCCCTTCCAAGAAACGTGCCGCATGCCCTCCGTCCATCTGCACATGATGGAACTGAAACGACACCGGCAACATGGTCTTGAACCAGCTTTGACGATATTTTCCCCATGCCAGAAACGGGTTGTTGAAAATGCCGCAGTATTGATTCACGATGCCGTCAAGTTCCGTCTGTGGCATGGCAGACGTGCCGACAATCATGCAGTCCTTCCGTTCCATGTTCTCGCAACTCTCAGCCACCTGCTGCGTGAGTTGCAGATATTGCTGGTTGAATTGAGACAAATCGTCCGTGAAAGGCACATCACAGGTGCTGATACCACCCTTGCAGTTATCTACAATCACATTGACAGCCAGCCTGTCGTAACGGAACAGTTTTCCTTCCTCTGGCAACAGGTAGAATGCTTCCATCTCGCTTGCCGCCTTGCCGATGCACCAGCACAGCAGCATATTGAACTTCATGCCCGTCCGCTTGCCGACCTTCACCAAACGGCTGACATCCAGCGTCTTCACAAGCGTCACCATAGGTTGAGGCGACGACATCCACATCTTGAATGCCTCCGCACGATTGCTCTCTTGAGGTTGTATTTCTATCTTCATGCCACAAAGGTATGAATACTTGTTGATACCACCAATTTTCTGGGGCATTTTGTATAATAGCCTTACAGCATTTCTTTTTGTCCTGCTCTGTCAGCTCACAGGCCTTGTAGAGAGATAGTTTATCCATCACTAACAATCTCAGAGTCTCAGTCTCAGTTCGAAAAAAAGACACAATTCAACTACAAGCCCTCTTTTATTACACTTATAACTAATTAATAATCAATTATATAAATATAAAATAAGAGACTGCGGATATGACATTTAAACTAACTGAGACTCTGAGACTGAGACTGTCAAGAGTAAAGTGTGTTGTTTAATCATCTAAAAAGCAATGAATTACGACATGTCTGACAGCGTCGCTCCCGCGATGCCAAAGCCTACAAAAGGCACATAATGCATCTAAATCCGGTTCTCACAGTCCTCAAAAGGTATGTACACCCCCTTGTTCTGATGTTTTTCCTGCACTTGGCGCATATATGAGTTGTTCGGAAATTCAGCACTCAGACCTCAGTTGGAAGGAACTTTATGGTCAAATGGCCAATCTCGTTGCTGAAAACGAAGGCAACATGGGTCAATTGGGGCTGTTGATGGAAGCCCGCAACCGTAATTACGTCACACTCACTACCGTAAACACGTCGCACTCACTACCGTAATTACCCTGCAGGGCTCACCGTCATTTCGATGAAGGAAGTATGATGGGGATTCAACTATCTGTTCCAGCCTATCTTTTCAAAGTGATTCTCCCAATCGACAGGCATCTTCTAAAAAACGTGTTCCCTTGAAGACGACTGACATCCGCAAAGTGTCCAACAGATAAGAATCACGTATAGGGTACTCATATCAATGAGGGTGCGTCATTTGACGCACCCTCATTCAATTTTTTAACAAGAAATAATTCGTATGTTCTGCGTATCGGTTTACTGGACGTTGCGAACAAGGCGGACGGCGTAGCCCCATTTTCTTCCACCGCCAGCATTAGGTGCCACTCCATTAGCATCGATGTACACACGATTAGCATTGGCACCACTACCAGTCTCAGTATCGCCTTTCGTAGAAGACCAGTAATATAGTCTACCATCAGGAGCATCAACTGAATGCTTATCCAAACGACGCTGTCCAGTTGTAGGTAGGAAAACTGCACCGTGAGGAACAAAGTCACTATTCCACTCTTCAAGGGAAATCTTGCCAGATGGATCTATAGCACCGTCAGAAAAGGTTAATGACGCCACATCGCATTGAGTCAGGCTATGATAGCTGGTTTGCCAATCGTCAGGCAGCAAGATGACGCCAAAAACACCGTTCACCTTTGCCTTGCAATAACGATGGCCCGAGGATGTATTACGGTTGAAAAACAAATGATACCATTCTGCACCAGCCAGTGTACGCCAGCCATCACCGATGGCAGCTTTCACATCTGCGTGTGAAGCCCAATCAACAAAATCACCTTCATAATTGGTATTGTCATTATCATAACTTATCCCAAGATATGTCTTGCTTGTGCTCCAACCGAAGAGGTCGACAGTGCCATTTGTACTTGTGGTGGGTAAGGTTTTTCCTTTTTCGGAGTCGTAGGTACCACTGATGCTGGTGTTGGCGGCAGCTTCACCTACCTTATCCCACTGGTTTGCGGCAAATGCCCATGTCCAAGTTGAACCCAGGTTGCTTGTCGTTGCCTGCAGGTTACCCGTAGAGAAATACACCTGCTTGGTGCTGCTGACAGAGAACTTGCCCTTGATGACTTCTGCCATCTTCCAGGCAAGGGTATAGCCATTGCTTGCCGCATAGGTTTTGTTGGTCAGGTACTTCGCATAGGTTTTGGTGCCATCGGTGGCTGTAACCTCAATAGTGGCATTTGACGTTGGAAGCATAGCCACGTAGATGGGACCTTCCCCCGCTGTACGAGTAATGTTGTATGTATGAGTGCCATCGCTCAGGGTGAGACCAGTGATGCTGCTGGTGAGTGAGTTGACGTCAAGATTGTCCTTCAGCGCGAGGCAAAGGATAGCGAGTTGGTTAGTAAGAAGACCTACAGGCAGCGATTTTTTATCGACCCATGCACCAGAATAAGTAGCCAAGTCTAAGTCGCTGGAAATATACGCCAATGTACCATTTTGCGTAGCCAGATTGCCGGTGTTCACAGAACCGTTGGCATCTGCCATCGCAGCGGGATAGATATAGGTCACATCCTTTGTTCTGTCGGGGCTCTCGAGCGTAAAGGTGAAATTGGCCTCCTTACCTGATTCGAGAATGTCGCTTTCGGTCAGCGCTTCACTCTCTCCTTTCACGATCTGATTGCTAGTATTCGTATAGACGATGGCTATTTTCTCGCCAACGGCAAAGGTTTTCTCGCCAGTGGGTGCGAGAGCGCGGGTTTTTGCACCGTCACTGTTTTCGCGACCAATGGTCGTGGTCAGGGTTACTACATTATTGTCTTTGTTTTCGGGTTGCTTCGGAGTGTCGATGTTATCGTCGTCGCTGGAGCATCCGATCATTACTGCGCCCACCAATGCAAGGGCGATCATGCTGAGATATTTCATTGTTTTCTTCATTTTAATGTGTTTGTTACTCTGCGAATAAAGCCTCTGGATTCACTACACGATAGTCATTGTCCAGATAATTTGGAAGAGAAGAAGAAGTAGAATTAGGATCCTTAAACTCTCCTACTCTATTCATTCCATAGTTCTGCACACCAAGTTGACTTTCCACAAGCATCTCGTGACACTGTTGAAACTCGAGAACCTCAATTGTCGGTTTCTGATACTCTTTTCTTTTCATTTTGATTTGATTTAAGAATTAATACTAAAAACTATTTTGTATTTGTTTCGTAATTTTGTGTGCAAATATATTCATTTTTTCCAAATCATATTATTACCCCCCCATTTTTTTTGTTATTTTTCCCTATTTTTTATTTTTTCATGGCAAGAATAGAGACACTTGGAGTTCAAAGCAAGCAGCTTTTATGGCAAAGTGAATTACATCGTAGGATGTCATGATGTCAAAGTCAAAATCGGTCATTTTCATTTTTTAAGACGGGTTTTGACTCACTATAAAATAATGCAACTTAAGTTTGACTTCGTCGAGCTAAAGGTTCGCTTATCGCGTAGCGCTTTGCTCGCAAAGAACCGGTAACTTCCGAAAGTTGAATAAAGATTATTTCACACAGAAATCACGGAAATCACAGAAAGAAGAGAGAGAGAAATGGCAATTGAAAATTTCTGTGCTTTCTGTGCTTTCTGTGTGAGATGAAAGAGAGCCTTGCGCGGCTCTCGCGGAAAGATAATATTATTTCACACAGAAAGCACGGAAATCACGGAAAGAAGAGAGAGAAGAAATCGACAATTGAAAATTTCTGTGAATTTCTGTGCTTTCTGTGTGAGATGAAAAGAGAGCCAAGCGGGCTCTCGCAGAAAGAGAATATTATTTCACACAGAAATCACGGAAATCACAGAAAGAAGAGAGAGAAATGGAAATTGAAAATTTCTGTGATTTCTGTGAATTTCCGTGATTTCTGTGTGAGATTAGAAAGAGAGCCATGCGGGCTCTCGCAGAAAGAAAGATTATTTCACACAGAAAACACGGAAAACACAGAAAAAAGAGAGAGAAAGTTGAAGGGGCACAATTGCTCATTTTAACACGAATTACACGAATTTACACAAAACTATGCAGCGAGAATGTATTACACAAAGCACCTTCTGTGCTACGAATTTCACTAATGCCGTCCGGATGGTTCGTGATATTTGCAGCCGTCCACGGCTTCGGGGAATAAATATTCTGTCCGCATGGCAAAATTTGTCTAATTCGTGAAATTCGTGTTGAAATAAACGTCCGAACCTTCATGAGGAAAAAATGGAAATTGAAAATTTCTGTGATTTCTGTGAATTTCCGTGTTTTCTGTGTGAGATTAGAAAGAGAGCCATGCGGGCTCTCGCAGAAAGAAAGATTTATATCACACAGAAATCACAGAAAGAATGGAGAGAGAAAATTGAAGGGGACAATTGTTCATTTTAACACGAATTACACGAATTTACACAAAACTATGCAGCGAGAATGTATTACACAAAGCACCTTCTGTGCTACGAATTTCACTAATGCCGTCCGGATGGTTCGTGAAATTTGCAGCCGTCCACGGCTTCGGGGAATAAATATTCTGTCCGCATGGCAAAATTTGTCTAATTCGTGAAATTCGTGTTGAAATAAACGCCCGAACCTTCAAGAGAAAAAAATGGAAACAGAGATTCACGACAGGCTACATTCCATCTCTTTGCCTGCCCATTCTTCTCCATCAATGGTATAGGAATCAGCACCTATCACATTGAAACCAGCCGACTTATAACAGAATAAAGCTAAAGGATTATTGTCAAACACTCCGAGTGTAACCTTTGCTGCTCCATACTCCTGTTTCGCTTTCCGGATGGCAAGTTGCAGCATCTGTTTTCCGTAACCTTTACCTCTCAACTGGTCATCTACAATCACGAATCCGAAACGAATGACAGTCTTCGAAGAGTCTGGATAACGGAGCATGATATGCCCCACAACTTTTCCTTCATCGTCAATAGCAGTATAGGGGAATATATTATCTGCTGCATATTGTGCAGCCATATCCTCTGGCTTTGGAGGATAAGCAGGATATCTGTCTGCACTCCACTTGCGGAATGCAGTCTTATCCTTTATCCATGATAGGATAATAGGAGCATCATCGAAGGTGAATGGTCTTAATGTCATCCTTGGAATCTTTTTGACATACTTATTTCTTCCACCTCTTAAGCATCGGGAAGAAGCCTTGCATCATCTGTCTGTATTCCTCTTTCGTCATCGGTTTCGGCATGTTCTTATTGACTTCATCCAAGAACTGCGTACAATGCTCTATCATCTCGTCCATCGTACATTCCTGCAGGAACTTACCATCGGCATAGCAATACTGGCAATAGTCGAAGTTCGTGCTGCCATCAGCATTCGTTCCACAGTCTTCATTCTTGGTGAGCGGCATGCCACAACTCTGACAGAACTGAGGCAGTTGTCCCTCCTGAAATGCCTTTTCTTTCGTTGGAAAAGATGCCTCGTAAGCCTCAAATGCCTCTGAGTTCTCATCAGCCACAAAGTAACCCTTGGGAGGGCAATAAGTCCCCTCGCGGTTGCCCCAATAGCCCGGAATCAATTCTTGAGCGAGGAAATATGGCACTTCCGACTCTCTCGGCTCTGCATGATAGTGAATCTTCATCTTGCTGGCAAGGTCGAAACCTGCATGCTTGTAGAACTCTAAGTTTCCCTCCATCTGCAAAAGGCCTATCCCCATCTCTTTGGCTTTCTCTATCGCATATTGGAGCAACTGAAGGCCGTATCCTTTCCGCTTGTAATCTGGATGAATGCTGATAGGACCGAAAGTCCATGACGGGAAACTGCTGCCATCGTCAAGCATAATTTCCGCTTTAGAGAACATCACATGTCCGATGATTTTATCATCCTCCCCCATCACGAAATCCAACTCTGGGATGAAGTCGGGATTGTTTCTATACTGGTTAAGCACGTAATGCTCTGTGCATCCTGGACGATAAACGTTCCAGAACGCTTCACGCGTCAGGTTCTCCACCTCACGATAATCTTCTGTTTTTTCTAATCTTATATTCATCTCTTCTCATGTTTTAGTTCATCCCATGACCATCAATTTTTACCCCAGGATAATAGCACCATGCGAGAAAGGCAGGAATGACGGATGAAACAAATCGCAACCAATTGAAATCCACCACACAAGCCCAGACTCCTGCCAAGGTGCGAAGGCTGTAGAGCACGGTGATGACGATCATGGCTGTCCGAGTCAACGGGAGCCTTCGAATGTCGCCTGTAGCTGAGAGGGCATAGAATCCTGCCAGAGTGAAGGCGAGGGCAAGGCCGATGGTCAGCACATAAAGTATCCAAACATCACCAAACACCATGTTGTGCATCACGTCTTTGATGCCATAAGCATCGAAGGCTTCATCCAAAGCAAGGAGACAGCCAAGATGCCCAATGGCTATGATGAATTGGAGTGCTGCTCCGAGTCGTAATCTTTTCATTGTTTTATTGTTTAACAAACGAGCCTATTTCTATGAGGTTCCCATCAGGGTCGGCAACGTAGCATGTGCGCTGTCCCCATGGTTCAGTAGTCGGAGGAAGCACGGACTTTGCGCCATTGTTAAGGGCATTCTGATACTCTTTGTCAACATCGGCGAAAGTCGGCACATCGAAACTCAACTCCATAGTGCCGTTTAGCCCTTGAGGATACCGGAACTTTTGTGAGACCATCTGCTCAAATGCGCTACGTGGGAAGAGAATGATTCTGTTGTTGCCAAGGAACATCTCCACATTTGGCTGCACACCATCCCATGAAGTGGTAAAGCCAAAGGCTTTCGTATAGAACTCAACGGTAGCCTTGTTGTCGTTAGTAAACAGTCCAACGGTGTTGAACGTAAATCGAGGTTGGGAAGTTATTTCTTTCTCCATATTTGTATCTTTTACTTTAGTTTGCCATTCAAAATCCGGTTTCTGGCACATTTTACGGCGGGTTTGTAATAGTCTATCTCCATCGCTTCGAGGGTGCGTTTCAGTTCTTCCATCAGTTCTGAATAGAATTTGCACATCCTGTAAGCGAGTTTCATACAGACAGCTTGAACGCCAGGGAACTCCTCGACATCCATCATGTGATCTAAACAGAAATCAAGGAAATCTGTACGCAGGTCGTCCTCGCTCATCTCTAGTCGTTCGATGATGTTCAGGGACAGTCGCCTAACGGATGAGTTATCTGTCTGCATGGCTTGGTCAATAAGTTCATTGAGTATTACCTGCAGTTGCGACAATTCCTCTTTGCGAGCCTTGGTAAGTCCCCACAAGGCACTCCTTGCCACGCGATAGTCTTCACTGAATACATAACGATGGGCGAAGCCCTGGAAATCGCCACTTTCCTTTACTTCCTGGTAGATTTCCAGTGCACCGCCCTCGCTGAATGTTTGTCTAAGTCTCTCTTCAGTTATCATTTTATTCGATTGGTATCTAAATAACCGAGAGCCATTTCTCTGGGTTGTTCTGGTTCCATGCACCGTCGATGTAGCTAGTACGAGGCTGGCCGGCAATCTTGTAGCCCTGCTCCTCCATATAACGGAATGCCTCAATGAACGAATCGTAAAAACGTTCGTAAGGGCCAACGTGCTTCATGCAGAGTGCCTTTGGTACTGCTGGCAGACGCTTGAACTGGATGATAGCGCTATCGGTGCCTATCTCCTCTACCTGTTCGCAATACTCGATGTCGATGTTCGTTGGCGTATACTCCTTGTTATGCTCTATTGTAAAGCAGTATCCTGGAAGCGGACACTTGCAACCTAAGCGCTGCATCTCAGGGCCAATCTTTTCGTAGCACAGAGGGCCAAGGGCTTCGTAATTGGGGATGACTTCACGATGACTTGCCACGATGATCTCGGGCAAAGATTGAATGCTGTATTTTTCCATTGTCTTCATTTTTTTGCGAGAGTCTCTCCAGTCAAGCAGTCGGTTCCTGCGGACTATCAGTTGCTTTAGTTGTTGTTCCGTTTCCTTGATCTTCTCCGTCAGCTGTCGAACATTAGGTGTATGAGAAACGTCATCATACAGATCCTTAATCTCGTCAAGCGAGAAGCCGAGTCGTTGCAGGTCGCGGATGGATTGCAGCTTCTGCATCTGATCAATGCTATAGTAGCGATAGCCCGTCCACTCGTCCACCTCGTCAGGCAACAAGAGTCCCTTCTGCTCATAGTGACGCAAGGTCTTTATGGTAACCTGCATCATCTGTGAAAACTCTCCGATTTTTAATTTCATTTTACTCATAATCGCGCGATGTTTTGCTAAGCGATTGCAAAGATAGAGGTTGACCTAAGGGACGAGTCAAACGTTTTCTTGATTTTAACTTTTGTTTAACAAAGAAGAAGTATTTAGAGTTATTAGTTCGCAACCTTGTTTTTCGTAGTAGGCGAGCATCTCTGGCAACTTCTTCAAGTCGTAGCTGGTAACACAATCAGCATAAACGTGTACTTTATAACCTGCTTTCCGCATATTGAAGCAGGTGGATTTCACGCAGGCGGTAGCATCGGCACCAACGATATAGAACTCCTTGATTCCGTTTTCCGCAATGAACGTGGCAAACGCCTCACTCGTCAATGCATTGCTCTTTGTCTTCACAAAAATATGGTCTGATACAACCTTCAGTTCCGGCACTAACTCCTCGCCATGAGTACCAGGCTTAAAGGTACGGGTGCTGGCAGTGATGTTGTTGTGCTTGATATAGACAATGTGCATCCCCTCAGATACTGCCCAGTCAATAGCCGCATTTATATTGTCAATGATGTCGCGGTAGTGCTTGGTGATGTCGTTCTGGATGTCGATAACGACAAGTGCTTTTGTTTGCATACATTAAAGGATAAAACTACGTGGATAAAAGTCGCTGTAGAAACGACCATCGGTGGCGGTGAACTTCAGTACGCAATAATTAGGATCGGTCACACCGCCAGGATAGTACTGCATATCGCCCTCGCGCCAGATCATCTCCTTACTCTTGGAATCCATCAGCACCTCCATTGTTCCGTGCAGCATCATACCCTTGAAACCCTCAGCATCGCAGAAATAGATGCAGGCCTTGGGATTGGCCTTATAGTGGGCTACACGCAAAGAGAAGGTGTTTGTGGTAAAATAAAAGACTTTGATGCCCTCGCGTTTACGTGGTGCCAACATGGCCTTGGTACAGGGATAGCCCTCATTATCTACTGATGATATGAAGGCAATAGGCAGCGAGTCGGCCATCTGGGCGATAAGTTCTTTAACCCCAGCCAAAGCAGGATTGGCCTTCATAGCCTCATCATCGTTAACAGTAAGTGTCTTACGCCAACGTTTCAGTTGAGGGAAGTACATCTTCATCTGTCCGATGTATTCTTCTT
>JAEEGS010000082.1 GCA_016280445.1 Bacteroidaceae bacterium | reverse complement strand
TCGCTGGCTCCACGCGACATCGTGGCACGTGCCATCGACAACGAGATGAAGATTCACGCCCTCGACCACGTATGTCTGGACGTGACACACAAAGACCCCGAAGAGACCAAGCACCACTTCCCCAACATCTACGCCAAGTGCCTCAGCATCGGCATCGACATCACGAAGGACTACATCCCTGTGGCTCCGTCGGCACACTACATGTGTGGCGGCATCCAGGTCGATTTGGATGGACAGTCGAGCATCAAGCGTCTGTATGCTGTGGGCGAATGCTCCTGCACGGGTCTTCATGGCGGCAACCGTCTGGCCAGCAACTCGCTCATCGAGGCGGTGGTTTATGCCGATGCCGCCGCCAAGCACTCTTTGGAGGTGATTGACCAATATGAGTTCAATGAAAAGGTTCCTGCCTGGAACGATGAGGGCACAATGACCAACGAGGAGAAGGTGCTCATTGCACAAGACGTGAAGGAAGTGGGACAAATCATGTCCACTTACGTGGGTATTGTCCGTTCCGACCTCCGTCTGCACCGTGCATGGGAACGTCTCGACCTGCTCTACGAAGAGACCGAGCACCTCTTCAAACGTGTCAAACCCACCCGCGACATCTGCGAACTCCGCAACATGATCAACGTGGGCTACCTCATCACCCGTCAGGCACTCGAACGCAAAGAGAGCCGCGGACTTCACTACACGGTGGATTATGCACCTCACGCTTTGGATAAAAATTAATAATTGATAATTGACAATTGATAATGAAAAGGATATTAGCACTTTTAGTTTTTAGTTTCTCACTTTTAGTTTCCTCACAGGCACAGAACATGGCCCTGCCCATGGACTCGGCTGTACGCAAAGGCACGCTACCCAACGGGCTGACCTATTACATACGTCATAATGCGTGGCCTGAGAAACGCGCCTTCTTCTACATCGCTCAAAAGGTCGGCTCCATCCAAGAAGAGGAAGACCAGCGCGGTCTGGCACACTTCTTGGAGCACATGTGCTTCAACGGAACCACCAACTTCCCAGGCGACCGTCTGAAAAAGTATTTAGAGACCATCGGCGTGAAGTTCGGCGAAAACCTGAATGCCTACACCTCTTTCGACGAGACGGTGTACAACATCGACAATGTGAATGTGGAGACCGCAGGAGCCATCGACTCCTGTCTGCTCATTCTGCACGACTGGAGCCACGACCTGCTGCTGGAAGGCACAGAGATTGACAAGGAACGTGGTGTCATCAACGAAGAATGGCGTATGCGCTCTTCGGCCATGATGCGCATGTACGAGAAGGCTCTGCCAGAGATGTATCCTGGCAGCAAGTATGGTGTGCGTCTGCCTATCGGCACGATGGACGTGGTGATGAACTTCCCTTATGAAGCCCTACGCAGTTACTACCGCAAATGGTATCGCCCCGATTTGCAGGCCATCGTGATTGTCGGTGACATCAACGTGGACGAAATGGAACAGAAAATCCAGAGAGTCTTTGCCGACATCCAGCCAGCAGGGGCTGATGCTGCCAAGTTTGAATACTATCCCGTGCCCGACAACGAAGAGCCCATCGTCTCCATCAACAAGGACAAGGAACAGCGCAACAACGCCATCCTCTTCATGTGGAAGACTGAGCCCTTCCCACGCGAGATGAAAAATACGTTGGCTTACATCAACTTTAGCCTGCTCACCGATGCTTTGGGGGATATGTTCAACGAGCGCATCAGCGACATCTTGCAGAAGGAGAACGCTCCTTTCCTGAGTGCTGACTTCGGTTTTGGCGACTTCCTCGTGTCATCCACCAAGGCAGCCTTCATCGGTGAAGTGGTGTGTGAAGAAAACAAATACGAAACTGCTGTCAAGGCGCTCTACCGTGAGATACTGAGAGCCAAGAAATATGGCTTCACCACCGCTGAATATGAACGTTTCAAAGCCGAATACCTCTCGCGACTCGAAAGTTCCTACCTGCATCGCGACAAGGTGGAGAGCCATTCCTATGTAAACGAGTGTGTGCGTAACTTCATCGACAACGAACCCGTCACAAGTATTGAGTGGGACTACGCAACCATGAACCAGATGGTGCCGATGACCCGTGTGGAGATGGTCAACCAAATGTTGCAGAGGATGCCAGCCTCCAACCTCGTCATCAGCCTGTTCGCTGCCGACAAGGAAGACAACATCCTGCCCAGCAAGGAGGACATTCTCCGCTGGATGGCCGAAGTGGAAGCAGAGACCATCGAACCGCTCAAGGAAGAAGTGAACAATGCCCCGCTCATCGAGAAGATGCCAAAGCCCGGCAAGGTGAAGAAGATGGAGGACGACATGTACGATGCCAAACTCATCACCCTCAAGAATGGCGTGAAGGTGCATGTGAAGAAGACCAACTTCTCGCCCAACCAGATTTCTCTCTATGCCCACAGTTGGGGAGGCACTTCGCTTTACAGCATAGACGAATACGACCAGACCAGCAGCATCGGATTGGTCAGCGTGGGCGGTTGGGGTAACTTCAGCGCCACCGAACTCAACAAACGTTTGGCAGGCATTCAAGCCAACGTCAACACAGGCGTGGGCAACGAAAGTGAAACCGTGTCAGGTTCTTGTGTGAAGAA
This sequence comes from Bacteroidaceae bacterium, assembly GCA_016280445.1. Taxonomy (GTDB): domain Bacteria; phylum Bacteroidota; class Bacteroidia; order Bacteroidales; family Bacteroidaceae; genus Minthosoma. The sequence continues at coordinate 60,895 of JAEEGS010000082.1, read as the reverse complement.
AGACCTCGAAACCCTGCTTCAACTCACCTACCTCCACTTCACCGCACCACGCAAGGACATGGAAGCCTACAACTCTGCCATCCAGCGCAGCAAGGCCAACATGAAAAACAGAGAACTGCAGCCCACCACAGCATTGAACGACACCATTGTCAAGGTGCTCTACAACAACAACCGCCGCATGCTGCGCACCAAGCCCGAAGACCTCGACCGCATCAATTATGACCGCATCATCCAACTCTACCGCGAGCGTTTTGCCGATGGCGACGACTTCGAGTTCTTCATCGTGGGCGACTGTGATGCCGACAGCATTGCCCCACTCTTGGCTCAGTATCTCGGTGCTCTGCCCACCCAAAAAGGTTCGGAGCAGTACAAGACCATCGACCTGAAGATGGCCGACGGACAACTGAAGAATGTGTTCGAGAAGCATCAGGAAACCCCCAATGCCATCGTCCTCTTCTACTACCACACTCCGATGAAGATGAACCTCAAGAACCGCATCATGATTAGCATGCTCGACCAACTGATGGATATGCTCTACACCGAAACCGTGCGTGAAGACGAAGGTGGTGCCTATGGAGTGCCTGTCAACGCAAGCCTCAGCCGCTACCCGCAGGAAGAGGCCGTTGTGAGGATTCAACTGCCCACCGCACCAGAGAAGCGCGAACGCATGACAGAGATTGTCTACAAAGGTGTGGAAGACATCGTGGCCAATGGTCCCAAGGAGGAAAACCTCCAGAAGGTGAAGGAGTATATGCTCCGCAGCCACGAAGAACAACTGAAGAAGAATGGCTACTGGATGAACCAGATGGTTGCCTATGTGCTCTATGGCGAAGAGAATGTGGCTCCTTACGTCGACCTTGTCAACTCCATCACCACGGCCGACATTCAGGAGGTGGCACGCCTCATCTTCAAGAGCGGCAACTGTGCCGAGATAGGTATGACCAGTCCTGTTCAATAATCCCCTCTATATTATAATAATGTATAAGATGAAAAAATATAACCGTGCGCTGCTGACAGGTCTGCTGTCAGCAGCCCTCTTTGTTTCCGTCAACGCACAAGACATTGTGCCAACACCCCTGAAAGCAGAACGTGCAGCGACATCGTCCGACACGCTCTTCGCCGACACCGTATACATTGACACACTCTCTTCACAGAACTTGTCCTACTCATGGGACGAACGTGTGAAACTCGCACTCGACCAATTTGCACGTGAAGCCGACCGTGCCCCCTACTATGCAGGCATCTCCGTATGGGACTTGACCGCCGACTCCTTCCTTTGGGGCTACAACAGCCAGAAGGTCATGCGGCCCGCCTCCACCCAGAAAGTGCTTACCGCCATCTCGGCCCTCAGCATCATCGGTGCACAGCACGAAATCAAGACCCGCACCTACTACACGGGGAGCATTGCCGAAGATGGCACACTCAGCGGCGACCTCTACGTGGTGGGCGACTTCGACCCCATGTATTCCCACGCTGACCTCAAGGAACTTGCCCGTGCTATCCGCGATGCAGGCATCAAGCGCGTCAGCGGCAAGATTTATGGCGATGCCAGCATGAAGAATGCCGACCTCTACGGCAACGGTTGGTGTTGGGACGATGTGCCCAGCAAATACCAGCCCTACCACTGTGCCCTGATGGTCGAACGCGGCAGAGAATACCCCAACTTCGGCACCTATTCCAAGAGTGCCTCCTTCCATCCTGCCGCTCACTTCGTCTATGCCCTCGGTCATGAGCTGAAGAACCTCGGCATCACAGGAGTCAGTGCAGCCATTGTTCCCTACGGCACCACAGACTATCCTGGTGGCGGCACACTCTGCCACACCAAGACCCGCACCATCGAGCAAGTGCTTCAGCGCATGCTCAAGAACTCCGACAACTATCATGCCGAAGCCGTCTTCTACCAACTCGCCAATGCAGCCAAATCCAAGAACTGCTCGTGGAAAGACGGTGCCCAGCAGGTGGAAAGCGTCATCCGCAAGGCAGGAGCCTCCACCGTTTCCCTCGAAGTGGCTGATGGCAGCGGTGTGTCGCTCTACAACTACGTCACCCCCGACATCGAAGTAGCACTACTCCGCTATGCCTACAAGAACCCCAGCATCTATCAGCCCTTCTACGCCGCACTCCCCATCGCCGGTGTGGACGGTACCCTCGACGAGCGCATGAAGACAGGTAATGCCTACCGCAACGTCCATGCTAAGACCGGCACCGTCGAAGGAGTCAGCGCCCTCGCAGGTTATGTCACCGCCTCCAACGGCCACCTGCTCGCCTTTTCCATCATCGTCAACGGCACCCTCACCTCCAAAGTCGCCCGCGACTACCAAGACCGTATCTGTCAGGAGTTGGCAAGGTGAAAAATGATGTGTTGCTTTGTGGAACAAAGCCCACAGGCGGAACGGCGAAGTGGCGATGGTTGATACAGGATTCGCGCTCGACATGTTGTCGGGTGTAAAAACAAAGATATACCTTTACAAAAGAATCTAAATGAAACAAGACCCATCACTGACCCTGCTTCTTCAACGCATTGAGCAACAGGTGAATAGAACAATGAAGACTCCGAAAGATTTTGAGTATCTGTCGGAGTGCATCTCGGCCACACTTCACCAACACATCAGTGCCACAACCCTGAAACGTCTGTGGGGTTACCTCTCCGAACCCGTTACGCCCCGCCTTTCCACCCTCAACCTCTTGGCACAATTCGTCGGAGCAGAGAGTTGGGAAGCCTTTCAACAGACCCTCCCCTCATCCTCCCAGGAGGAAGGGAATGGTATCCCTGCAAATGAACAAGGTGACATCCTTTCCCCTATAGAGGGAACAGAAAAAGGAGTTAAGCAAGGTAAATTCTCCCTCCCCATTATAGTGGGAGTCGGAGGTGGTATCCTCATTGTATTACTCCTCTTCTTTTTCTTCTTCCACACCCAATCCCCGACCCCATCCCACTCCCAAACAGACCCCATCACCTTTGCCGACTCTGCCGTGAAAGCCCTCTGCGTGGAGCATTGGGACAGCAATGGCGATGGCGAACTGAGCTACGAAGAAGCAGCCCAAGTGCAAGACTTGAAGGATGTCTTTCGCGAGGACACCACCATCACCACATTCGACGAGTTGCAGTACTTTACAGGACTGACCTATATTGGAGAAAAAGCGTTCACCCAATGTAGCAACCTCACCTCCATCATCCTTCCCAGTCAGGTGAAATCCATTTATACACACGCTTTCTCTCAGTGCACCAGACTGATTGCCATCACAATCCCCGACGGCGTGACATCCATTGGTTACTCTGCATTTTATCTTTGCAACAGTCTGACTTCCCTGGCCATTCCCAGCAGCGTCACATCCATTAACGAATGGAATTCTTTCGCCATGGCCAACCTGAAATACATCACTGTGGATGAGAATAACACTGTATATGATTCGCGAAACAACTGCAATGCCATCATAGAAACTGCCACCAACAAACTGGTGTCAGGATGCAGCACGACGGTAATCCCTAAGGATGTCACCACTATTGGTACTTCTGCTTTCTACTCATGCTATTCTTTAGAATCTATGGACATCCCTGCCAACATCACCAAAATCGGAACAACCGCATTTGCTTGGAGTATGGGGCTGAAATCTGTCACATGCCATTGGGACAAACCGATTTCCTTTGGCAAGGAAGCCTTTGATCATATCCATAAAACATGCACCTTAACCGTTCCCCCAGGCACCCGCGATGCCTACATCGCCGCTGGTTGGACAGAAGAAATCTTCAAAGGAGGAGTCATCGAAGCCAGCGAATAAACAAACTTTTTTCTCCTTTTCTTTGTTCCTTCAAAAAAACGTTGTACTTTTGCAACTGTAAAATCAAAAGAATATCCACTCAACCCCCTTGCCTATGTAACATCACAACATAAAGACATATAGAAAGAAGCGTCCGCTTAGAATCTTGTTCTTCGAATTTCGGCAAAAATAAAAAGAACACGCAAGAGTAAAAAGTCAGGATGCTCACGTCGCTGGCGTGGGCTTTTACTCGTATATAGCGTGTTAGGTGTTTGCCGATACCTCGAAGAACGTAGACGATAGTAATTGTCCACGTTTTTTTTGCCCTTTTCTGCCCATCAAACCGCAAATGGACTAAATGGACTGGTGAAAAGGACTAAAAATCAGCGTGTAAACATAAGGGGAAACACCTAACTTTGCCCGCGAAAAGAGAACGGCTACAAAAAATATGGTAAAAAAACGGCTCACAATGGAACAAGTTTCAGAAACTTTCCTTATCTTTGCCACCGCAACACCTTGAGTGGTGTGGTGCACTTAGAGGAAGCGTCAAGCTTTGTCCGTCAGTAAATCTGGTAAATTTAACTGTATATTGGACAGAGGACTGAAAAGCGTTCCTCCTGTTGGGATTATACATCCAGACTTTCTTCCCACATAGGGAAAAGACTATCCGTATATCACCGCAGGTGTGAGCCGTTCTCTTTTTCATTCTCCAATATACAGGTATACCAGAACCTACTGACAGGGAATGTCGGAAGGCTCACACTCTTTGTGTATATGCAGGAAGGAGAGATCTTTCAAGAATAAAAAATAATAACAATCTTAAAATCAAAAGCCTATGATAATTTAAGTTTCGTATGTTAAGAAGATAAAGGAAGATAGGGCGACAACACCATGCCAATGGCATAACAGACGTCTTTTATCTTCTTCTAACCCCCTCCATCTACGGAGCAAACAAGCTTGCGAAAGGTGAGTATTGTATATCTTTGCCGCGTCATCTTTATTAGAGGGTTGCCGCATCGAGAAGAGCTATGAACTTTTGTCTACTTGGAATCGAGAAATTCACAGTAAATGGACAAAGACCGAAAACTATTCCTCTTTGTAGAATCTATTAATTAACCTAAATTCCACAATATGAAAAAAATAAAAAAAATTTTAACATTTATCTTTCTTTTGATGCCTGTACTTTCTTGTTATGCACAGCATCAATACGAAATTTTTTACCAATCAGAAACAGAGGAATCCATACAGATGTCTGTTATAGTGTATGGAGTAAAGAAGAAAGTGGCCACAGATTACGCCTGTCTTGATGCCGTACAGGCTCTAATCTTTGAAGGCATTAAGGGGTCAAAACGACGACAGATTCCATATGTACAGGATGAACAAAGTTCATATAATGAGCATGCCGCATATTATCATGATTTATTTGACAACGGAGGCTTTCGATCTTTTGTCATTGCCGCTTCTTTAATTGAGCAAGGTAAAACACCAGATAAGAAGAATTTCTATATGGTTAACGTCAATATCCATTACAAATCGTTAAAAGAATCTTTGTCAAATCACAATGTTATCCGACGTTTTGGAGTATAACTAAAATTTAATATCACATGAAAAAGATTTTTTCACTTCTCTTCTGTATGATGGTTTTAATACCATCAAACGATGCGATTGGGCAGACTGTTGTTTCTGTACAACCTAAAATTATGGTGCTTCCTTATATCAAGCAAGGTGAAGATTATAGAATGGTTCTTGAAGATGATGTCAATAAACGTATTGTTTTGACCAAAATAAAAGAAGCTTTCGATAATGAAGGTTTTACAACTGTTGACTTTGTCGCCAAACTAAAAATGTTGTCGCAATCGGCAGCCTTTCAAGAGGATAATCAGACAGACCTGAAGAAAATGGTTGTAGAGCAGTCTGGAGCTGATGTCTATGTCGAGGCTGAAATCACATGTACCATGAGTAATTCAGGGAACTCTGTGAAGATGATACTTACAGCATATGAGGTCTCGTCAGGAAATTCCTTGGCTAATAAAGTCGGCGATAGTGGTCGTTTTTATACAGATGATATCGGAGCTTTAGGTTCAAAAGCCGTATCCAAGGTCTCAAAAGATTTCTTGGCAACAATGCAGATGAAATTCGATGAGATTGTCGCAAACGGTCGTTCTATTGTTGTAAACTTTGGTTTCCAAAACACTTCTGATTTAACAATGGACTCAGAAGTCGGAAATGATGGGAATCCTCTTAAGGATGAATTAGAAATATGGATGGAAGAAAATGCATATAAGAATCAATATCATATCCAAGGAACAGTGGCAAAGTCTATGATATTCGACGATGTAAAAATTCCACTTAGAGACCCTGCCACTGGCAGAAACTACAATGTCAATAAATTTATGATGAGTCTTCGTAAGTTTCTTCGGGGGCTAGATTTAAGTTTTGAAGAGAACATCAATGGAAGTATTATATATATAAATTTCAAATGATATGAGAATCTTATTTTGTATACTGAGCACTTTACTTGTTGCTATTACAACATCAGCACAAGGATTGAACCTCGGTGTTGTTGTACCCACTGAGACAACAAGCGGCGTTGATTCCAATGCTTTTAGATTATTGTCAACGAGATTGGAAAGGATGATTACAAATCAAGGCGCCACATCAATTAATAGTGGAAATAACGTTTTATTTCCTGTCATCAACTTCATTAGTGACGATATGATAGAAGGAGGCATGCGAAATATTTATAGTGTCAATTTTGAATTAACTGTCAAAGCTGTTTCTTTAAATAGCAATACTACTTTTGGAAGTATTACATGGGAATTGAAGGGCAAGGGATATAGCAAGTCAGAAGCTGTCAAAGAGGGTTTTGCTAAATTGTCAACAAATGACCCTCGATTTGCTTCTTTCTTTACAGAAATTAGACCTAAAATAGAGAATTATTATGTTAGGAATCGTAGCGCTTTGATAGCTCAGGCAAAAGCACTTGCAACTCAAAAGCAATACGAGGAAGCAATGTCGTTGCTCTATGAGTATCCCGCAGGGATTAGTGGGTACACAGAAGTTCAAAGTGTTTTAAGCGGTATCTATAAACAATACCAGAATGCTAATTGTTCACAAATTTTGCAGGAAGCTAGGGCAAAATTCGCCATACAAGATTATGAGGCGGCATCAGCTTTGATAACAGACATTGATGCAACGAGTTCTTGTGCATCAGAGGCTAAAAATTTGTCCAATCAGATTCGTCAAAAGATAAATAGTGACCAAGCTGCAGAACGTGCTCAGGAACTTGAAGAGAGACGTATTTCCGCAAGTGTTGAAAAGGAAAGAATAAAAGCTGTGTCAAACATCGTATCGTCATATTACAAGAGCCGTCCAAGAGTTACATATAACACAATCGTTGTTAGACGATGGTAACATGATATACTACAATTATTTATTTACCAATTTAAATCTATTTAAAATGAAAAAGAGATTCTTTTTTGCAGTTATTGCAATGTGTGCAGTATCTGTTGGTTTCGCTCAAGTGACGAAACAAGTAGTAAATGTAGGGGCATTCAATCACAGTTCTGATATTTCAGGTGATGAGGCCTTTATCGTTCGCAATAATGTAATTCAGAGCCTTCAATCGACTAAACGAATTGTTGTTGTGGATCTTTTACAACAGGCTGATGTCCAAATGGAAGCTGAACGTAGAAAATCGGAGGCTGCTTTAAACGATGAGCATGATGTAAAGGACATTACCCAATTAAACGCTAACTATATTCTGAAAGGAACACTAAATTCCATCACGACTGAAAGGAAACAAGGAACGACGTTGAAAGGTGAGGCATATACTTATTGGTCAAGTTCTTTGAACTACACAATACAACTTGTGAATCCTGCTACAGGTGCAACAGAGAGTTCTTATACTTATACGTCTTCTTCGACAAGCAGAGACGGTGCTTCTAATTCACGTAGTGAAGCCGTAACAGGCTCTGCAAAGAACATGAAAAAGTTTATTGAAGAAGCTTTTCCTGTTCGAGGAACCATTGTTGCAGTTGCGGAAGGTGACGCAAAAAAAGCGAAAGCAGTATATATCAATTTGGGCAATGATCAAGGAATCCAGAAAGGTCAGAAATTTGTTGTATATGCAGTTATTGACATTGCAGGAGAAAAATCTGAGAAAGAAATAGGAACATTGACGACTGATGAAGTAATGAGTGGTACTCGCTCATTATGTAAAGTGAACGACGGAGGTGATGTCATTGCTCAGAATATGGCCGCAAATGCAGAAATGACCATTAAGTCACGTGCAAAAAAGGGATTGTTTGGTGATTGATAGAATATAATCTTTCCTTCTCCCCCATAATCCATAATTTGTGCTTTATAAAAAGAAAATAATGTCCAACTCGTGATATACCCTGAAAAGTTTTAAATCATCGGGGTATATCACCTAAATAACAGCAAATGACAGGAAATGAAAACAAAAAGTATTATTCTGTTTGTGGCAACAATTTTGATAATGAACTTCACATCATGCAAGAAAGCAACCTTCTTAACGGTGGACATGGATTCAATTTATACTACTATTAGTGGTACTGAAGGGAATGTCATGATAGAAACCGATGGTGGAAACGTTGAGGTTATTCATGTTCCACAGTGGATCAAGACTAACATCAATGAGAATCATGACACTCTACATTACATGGTTGAGTTAAACACAGATCGCAGATTTCGTGAAGACTCCATCGTATTGAAAAGTTCCGACATTACATGTAGAATATCAGTAAGCCAAAGTTTTAAGGCAACCTTTATTAAGTTTACGCCAGAGGAAGTGGCCATCCCAGCACGTGGCGGCACAGAAGAAGTCGTTGTTGATGTTGATGGAGAGGGGGCACTTACTGTTGACCATTCAGATATTGCACGTGTTGTGGGTAGAAAGATTTTCATTACTCTTACAAAGAACCAAGAACTTAAAGACAGAACTTTCGACATAAACGTTGCTTGCGATGAGCTTTCCGCATCACTAAAGGTTACTCAGAAAAACAGTAAATGCCAAGCTTGTAATGGCACTGGCTATTCAAACAGAGTATGCCCTGTTTGTAATGGTGTGGGCTTTCATGTTTGTTGTAACTATCGCGGAAAGGCGTATTGTGACGTATGTGGCGGAAGTGGTACAACAGAATAATGATATATTAAAGTTAACACATATTGAAAATGAAAAAATCACCTCTTATCGTATTTGTTCTCCTGTTGACATCAACAGCTATAGGCATCTTTTCTTGCGGCCCTTCTGCAGCGGAACAGGCACGTTTGGATAGTATTCGTATTGCCGACTCACTACGTCGTGTTGATTCAACCCGAATTGCCGACTCGCTCAAGGCTGTTATTGATGCGGAAGAAAAAGCTAACAAGCTTCTCAGAAAATTAGATCAAGAAGCTACAAACATCAAGGCTGAATTTGTGGAGAAGTTTCCCTCGTTGGGAAAGATTGTCTATTCCATTGATATAACAGACATGTTTGCAAAAGATCAGGTGTGCATCATGAATGTTGCAACAGGTGAGACAAAGATCATTACTTTGCCGAAATCGGATGAATGGGGCACAATTATTGAAATGAAACAAAAAGGTGATGATAAAACTGTTGTTGTGGCACTGCATAACATAGGTACCTTTCCCATGCAATTCTGCTACGACATAGACGTCGAAAATGAGAAAGTGATAAAGAGTTACGAAGAATACTAATAAGAAGTATTAAATGTCAAGAAGGATTGAATTGATGAAGAAAACTGGAACTATTATTGCAATGGCAAGCATCTTGTTTGTCATTACATCATGTGACTCACGCAAAGATATAGCGAAGCAATTGGCTACGGATTTTGCTAACGCTGTAGTGGCAGGAGACTCCGCCACCATTTTAAGGATTTATCCTGACGTTGCCAAAGCTGACTCTTTGGTGAAATGTTTCGATTTGTCTAAATTGGATGTGACAGAAAATGAAACTGATAAATCTCTCCTTGTACAATTGGGCGAGAATATAGATGCCACCATTCAAGAAGATAATGAGGGCAACATGAAGATCGTGAACACCCATGGTGTTTTTGCTTTTCCTTCTGGAGTGATGAAGTTTGCTCATGCGACGGGATGGGTACCTGACAGTTTGTCGGATTCTCAAGTGGTTGAACAACTCAAAGATGAGGAATTTCTATATTATGTAAAGGACATCTTTGAGGCACAGTTCTACGAACAATTCAACATTTCATTTGTCACCGATAATAGATATAAATATGGTTCGGATTTAAGCGGAGGCGGAGATTGGACTATCACTATCCAAAATAGAACGAATTATGATGTGATGGGTGCTGACTATCAAATAAAGGTAGTATCGCAAATACGGAAGAGCCTGAGCAGAGTGTTGGAAGGGAAAGATGTGTATGCTAATAGTGAGGCTCAGATTACTACTTTTTTGGATGGAAGTTGGTACTTCTATTATAATTTATATGATGTGGGGCCAGATCCGTTGTTTACTATAGAATGGAACAAGCCTTTAGTCGAAACATTGTGCCAGTATTATACACCGACAGGAAATGAGTACCAAAATTATCAACGCTCTAAATAAATATTGATTATGCAAAGCTATTTCAAAACAACCTTTTACCTCCTGCTTGCATTCATGTTGACTGCATGTTCTGGAGATAAAAAAATCCGCGACTTTGTGGAGGCTTTCGCTACCGCAGTTAATAATCACGACAAGCAGGCTATTGAACAGATGTATCCTGCTGCCAGCAAAGCGGACTCACTAACATCTATTGTCTTGCCAGAGGAACTTGACTTTGAACAACTTGGTAGTACATATATAGTAAAATTGGACAGTACCAAAAATCTAACCATCAAAGAAAACGAAGATGAAAGTCTCTCCATCATCGACTCACATGGGATTTTTGCTTATCGTGACACCAAGATGGCATTTGCCATAGCAACCGGTTGGATAAAGGAAGATATGACTGATATCCAAATTGCAGAAAATTTTACCGATACTCTTTTTGTAACATATCTGGCAGACAAACTGATGTCACAAATGAAATCATGGTTTACTGTGACCGATTATTATTACTTCGGTCCCAGAAAACATAAATCCAATTATGAATACGCAGGATTTGTAGCCACTGTCACCAACAACTCTGACATGGTAATTCAAGGTACAGATTACGAAGTTGTGCATTCATGGTATGCGGGAACTAAAAGATCTTCAGGCAAAGACATTCACCCTACTGAGCACCTTCAATTTGTTACAGAATGGTATCATGTAGGCGAAGGAATCCCATCTTCTAGAGTCAATTTCAAAATTTCAAAGATGGAAGCGCTCGAAAAGTATTTCAAGCCTACAGAAAAAGACTACGAGAATTATCTTAGAGTGGCTGAACAGATGAAGGAAAAAGCGGCATCAAAATCAACATTTGATGAACTGATGGATCAAACGGCACAACGTAAACTGACGGAAAATGACTTGGATGATCTGTCGTCCACTGAGTTGAGGATTCTTCGAAATTCCATTTATGCTCATCATGGATATATCTTTAAGAAACAAGACATGTCTGCTTACTTTTCAAAACAAAAATGGTATGAACCCGTGACAGGCGACATGGGTACTGTCTCGGCGCAACTGAACAGTAATGAGAGTTACAACGTAAGATTCATCCAGCAGCATGAATAATGCGCTTGCAAAAAGTTGAAAAGAAGAAAAGATTACATATTAACCTTTTTCTACCGATATGATTACTACAAAAAGAATCTTAGTGCTAAGCACGCTTGTACTGATGAGCTGTATGACTTTTGCCCAAATGACCCGTACTGAGGAATGGAAAAAGATTCGTGACGATGAAACATCCACGATTTACTACAATCCCAAAATCACAAAGGACAGGAATGGGAATTATATCGTATGGGTGAAGACCATTTTCCATTCTGTGGAGTGGCAACGCTATATGGCCCAACAAATAGGAAACAGTTCGCCTGTAACTATGACGAAGACGAAGGCGATGTATGACAAAGACTACATCTACGCAATGGTTCGTCAAGTGATTTGCTACAACAAAGCGGGTAAGGTTCTGTTTAACTCAGGAGACGACACCTCAGCCGGATGGGGACTTGTGAATGCAAGTGATCCCGTTGGCCTTGTTGGCGAGTATCTTGGTGAACAAATGAATAATAACGACTACTATTGACCTCGCCAGAATGTACAAAACACCCCCGCAAGACTTGCGAGTCTTGCGGGGGTGTTTTGTACTGTATATTACGAACCCAAAGGAGGAATATGCACGGATGTGTCCGATCACTTATCTCATTTCAGCAGGTCCTGTCCGATGTCGCGACGGAAGTACTTGCCTTCGAACTTGATCTTGCCGGCTTCGGTGAAGGACTTGACGAGGGCCTCCTGCTGGGTCTGGCCATAGGAGGAGACGGCGATGACACGTCCTCCTGCGGTGACGACCTGACCCTCCTTGAGGGCAGTGCCTGCGTGGAAGACAACGGAACCTTGCACGTCCTCGATGCCTGTGATGGGGAATCCTTTCTGATAAGCCTGAGGATAGCCACCGCTGACCATCATGACACAAACGGCTGCACGGGGGTCGAACTCCAGTGTCTTGGTGTCGAGATTGCCTTCTGCCACGCCTTCGAGCAGGTCGACGAGGTCGCTCTTGATGCGGAGCATGACGGTTTCTGTCTCGGGGTCGCCCATACGGACGTTGTATTCGATAACCACGGGGTCGCCTGCCTTGGCATAGGCATAATCACGGTCGACCTTGATGAGTCCGAGGAAGATGAAGCCTTTGTAGTCGATGCCTTCGGCTGCCAGACCCTCAACAGTGGGCTTGACAATGCGCTCTTCCACCTTCTTCATCCAAGCCTCATCGGCAAATGGGACGGGCGAAACGCTGCCCATACCGCCAGTGTTGAGACCTGTGTCACCCTCACCAATGCGCTTGTAGTCTTTGGCCTCGGGAAGTATCTTGTAGTTCTTGCCATCGGTGAGCACGAAGACGGAGCACTCGATGCCTGAAAGGAACTCTTCGATGACGACGGTGGCACTTGCTTCGCCGAACATGCCATCGAGCATGCCACGGAACTCTTTCTTCGCCTCTTCGAGTGTGGGCACAATCAGCACACCTTTACCAGCACAAAGACCATCGGCCTTAAGCACATAGGGGGCTTGCAATGTCTCGAGGAAGGCGATGCCCTCTTCGATATTAGTGCCGTTGAAAGAACGATAGGCGGCTGTCGGAATCCCGTGCCTCTGCATGAAACCTTTGGCAAAGTCTTTACTGCCTTCCAGTACGGCTCCCGCCTTGGAAGGACCAATCACGGGGATGTTCTTCAACTGGTCATCTTGCTTGAAGAAGTCATACACACCCTTCACGAGCGGGTCTTCTGGACCTACTACAACCATGTTGATACCGTTCTGAATCACAAAAGTCTTGATGCCTTCGAAGTCATCGGCTTTCATGGGAACATTCTCGCCTACAGAGATGGTGCCGGCATTGCCCGGCGCGATAAAAAGTTTCTCGATTTTCGGGCTCTGAGCGATTTTCCATGCTAAAGCATGTTCTCTACCGCCACTGCCAAGTAAGAGTATTTTCATTGTAATGTAGTTTTTTCTGATGCAAAGTTAGGGTTTTTCAGTGAAATTTCCCTACCTTTGCACCGAAAATCTTTACACAACAGTAAGAAATGAGCGCAAGGACTCTTGCTGACACCTTGACACGAACCGTCGAAGAATTGGCTACGCCTACCTCGTACAAGGATCTTTATCACAAGCACAGCGACGGTGTGCCACTACCTTCTGGCGAAGTGCTGGAAAGAATTGTTGACCTTGTCAGGGGAATCATTTTCCCTGGTTATTATGGTCGTTCATGCATCGACCAGAACACATTGAAGTATCACCTCGGAGTGGATACGGAACAACTTTTCTCTCTTCTTGTCACACAGATTCAGGCTGGACTCTCGTATTCGAATTTTGAAGAGGACACGGCTGTTTTTGCTGCATACAACCAAGCGACCATCAATGCAGAGATGCGTCGCATGGCCGAAGTACGGGCAGAGAAGTTCATTCGCCGGTTGCCTGAACTACGCAGAGTGCTGGCCACCGATGTGGTGGCGGCTTTCAATGGTGACCCGGCAGCAAAAAACTATGGTGAAATCATCAGTTGCTACCCTGTCATCAAGGAACTGACGGTGTATCGCATTGCCCACGAACTTTGGAACTTGGAGGTGCCACTCATCCCACGCATGCTCACAGAGATGGCGCACTCCGAAACGGGTATCGACATCCACCCTGGTGCCACTATCGGCGAATATTTCACCATCGACCACGGAACCGGTGTGGTGATTGGCGAGACGAGCATCATTGGACGAAACGTGAAACTATATCAAGGTGTCACACTGGGCGCAAAGAGTTTCCCTTTGGACGAGAACGGCAATCCCATCAAGGGAATTCCACGCCACCCCATCCTGGAAGACAATGTGATTGTCTACTCCAATGCATCCATCTTGGGACGCATCACCATCGGCAAGGGAGCAGTGATAGGCGGCAATATCTGGGTGACTCACGATGTGCCAGCAGGCGCCAGCATTACACAGCCTGCCCATGCATTAGGCGGGGTTTGCCTTTCGGCCAGTAAGCAAGAAAACGACTGAAAATATGACAGAATTCAAGATAATCGCAAAGACCTTCCAAGGTTTGGAGGAGGTTCTTGCAAAGGAGCTCATCAATTTGGGAGCCAACAATGTAGAAATAGGTCGCCGCATGGTGTCCTTCACCGGCGACAAGGAAATGCTCTACAAGGCTAATTTCTGTACACGCACGGCAGTGAAGATTCTTAAACCCATCAAGGAGTTTAAGGCCAAAGATGCCGACGAGGTGTATGAAGTGGTGAAGCAAATGGACTGGGAACAGTGGATGGATGTGAAGAGCACCTTCCTGATTGACTCCGTCATTTTCAGCGAGAACTTCCGCCACTCAAAGTTTGTGGCCTACCGCGTGAAGGATGCCATTGCTGACTATTGGCGCGAGAAAACAGGAGGAGAGCGTCCCAACGTGGGTATCAGCAACCCCGACATCCGTATCAATGTGCACATTGCCGAGGACGAAGTGACCATCTCGCTCGACTCGTCGGGTGAGAGCCTGCACCAACGTGGCTACAAGACTGCCACGGTGCCTGCACCGCTCAACGAGGTGCTGGCGGCAGGTCTCATCATGCTGACGGGATGGGACGGCGAGTGCGACCTCATCGACCCCTTCTGCGGTTCGGGCACCATCCTGATTGAGGCTGCGCTGATTGCGCTGAACGTTTACCCTGGCGTGTTCCGCAAAGAGTATGCTTTCGAAAAGTGGAAGGACTTCGACGCCGACCTCTTCGACCGCATCTATAATGATGACAGCCAAGAACGTGAGTTTGACCACAAGATTTATGGCTATGACATCAACCGTCAGGCTGTGCAGATAGCCACCGACAATGTATTAAATGCAGGTGTGAAAGATGTGGTGAGTGTGGAGCAGAGGGACTTCTACGAGTTTGAGCAGCCCGTCAACAAGGCACTCATGATTACGAATCCTCCTTATGGTGACCGCATCACGACCGATGACATCTTCGACCTCTACGACACCATTGGCAAGAACCTGAAGCGCTGTTTCGCTGGCAATGACGCTTGGATTATCTCACATCACGAAGAACTGTTCGACAAGATTGGGTTCCGTGCATCGACAAGATATGCGTTGTTCAACGGTTCGCTGGAATGCGAGTTCCGCAAGTACCAAATCTTCGACGGCAAACTAAGAGACCGACGCGAGGAAGGATTGGACATCAAGACCGACGAGGAACGCCGTCATAACCTCAAGTTCAAGCCTCACAAGAAGAACGAGGATGGCGAATGGGGAAGCGAGCGAGACACTGACGACGAAAGCCACTATTTCAAGTCGAAGCCGAAAAAGGTCGAGCGTTGGAAGATGTTTGAGGCACAAGATGAAGAAGAAGCCGAAATCATCAACCGCCACTTGGGCAAGTGGGGTGACAGAATGGTACGCCCCACAAAGGGCAACCGTAACTCTGAACGTGGAGAACGGCATGAGTTCTCGCGTGAGAGAGAGCGTTCTGAAGGAAGGAGGGACAGAGATGGACAGCGTGAACGCTTCACCGACCGAGAGTCGCGTCAAGAGGCACGCAAGGCTTTCTTCTCCGACAAAGGGGATTTCCAGAATTTCAGAGAGAAAAAATCGTTTGGCGAGGATCGCAGAAACGAGAGAGAAGAACGACGTCCACGTCGAGATGGCGAGCGGCCTGCTCGTAAATTTGATGGACCGAAAGGTGGAGGTCGTCCGTTTCGAGGAAGAAAGGATTAGCACAGGAGAGACCTTCTGAGCACCTCTTTTGAAAAGCAGTAAAAACAGACCGTAAGGTCTCCACATGATAGTGATGGCCGAAGGACAGCAAGAGTCCTTTGGCCATTATTTGTTGTGCCTGTTCGGGCTTGCCACGAAAGCCATGAATGATCCACGGCTGAAGCCCTTTCTCGTTCTCCCCAATGCCCATAGCCTCTCTACGATGGGAAGCAGTCTTCTGTTCCCATTCTTTCCGCAATGCCAACAATTCATCAAAGGCTTTGACACAATGAATCACCAACGGCTTCTGCACTTCTTCCGACAATGCCACATGTGCACGAAAGGCCTCTATCTGTAGGGAAAGAGCCTCTCCACGCACTTTGTCAAGGCCACACTCCCCTATTGCCCACACATCACTTCGCTGCGCCACAGAACGAACCGACTCAAAGTCCTTTTGCCAGCCGTCCGAAACCTTCCACGGATGTATCCCAACAGACAGACTCACATGCGCCGGGTATGAAGGCTGTACAGATTCCGCCTCCACATTGAGCAGGCACGGCACATCGTCTATCATGTATGTGTGGAAATTGAACATGGAGAGAAGTGATAATTGATAATTGATAACTGATAACTGAAAATTGACAATTGATAATTGGGAGTCACCAGTGAAACTTTTCGGGGACGGGGTCATAGCCACTGCCTCCCCAGGGATGGCAGCGCAAGATGCGACGACAAGCCAAATAGAGCCCTTTCAGCGGTCCATGCTTTTTGATGGCTTCCACTGCATAGGTGGAGCAGGTAGGGGTGAAACGGCAGGTAGGGGGAAGCATGGGCGAGATGACCCAGCGATAGAAGTAGATGGGCAGCAATAGCAGGTAAGAGAAAAAGAGACGGAGGGCTGAACCGATGGAAGTAAACATGTTCATAAGCAGGCTCCTTCATGTGAAGGGGCATCCCCTTCACTCTTGAGTTTCTCGGCAATGCGTGTCAACGCCTTTTTCATACTCTTATTCACGGAGAAAAAGGTGGGAAGTGTGTCGGTGATGCACACAAAAGCCAGCATCACCCTGTAGTCCTCTCCATCCAGTGTATCCCAAAGGATTTGCTTGTTCAGGCGATAGGCCTCACGCACCAGACGTTTCATGCGATTGCGGTCGACGGCGTGACGGAAACGCTTCTTCGGCACCGAAACCAGTATCCGCACAGGTGGGATGGCTTCCTCCCCTGCCCGTTTCTCCATCTTCATATAAACAACACGCAGGGGAAACACTGCCATTGAAGCATTTCCTCCTGCGAAGATTTTATCGATGGTGAGTTGGCTTGTGAGCCGCTCCGCTTTCGTTAAAAGACAATTACTTGAGAGTTTTGGCATAAGCCTCGATGATGGCGGGCACTGACCGCAACTCGGGCGTTGGCTGATAGTCAACGCGCAGACCTGCCGCTTCAGCCGCTTTGATAGTCTTGGTGCCCAAGCAAGCCACCTTCACGTCCTTCTGTTCGAAGTCGGGGAAGTTCTTGATGAGCGAATGGATTCCTTCGGGTGAGAAGAACACCAGCATATTATAGTCAAATGCCTCGTCGGGCGTAAAGTCGTTGGCTACCGTGTAGTACATCACGGCCTCGTCGTGTTCCACTCCTGTCTCATCCAGCATGCGTCGCATGTCGTCGGTGTGAGCCGATGACTGTGGCACGAAGTATGTCTCCTTGTTATGCTTGGCGATGATGGGCAAGAGGTCGGTCAGCAGTCCGCTTTCGGGGAAGAAGTTCTTGCGCTTGCGATACTGCACATACTTTTGGATGTAAAGCGACACCTGTTCTGATACACAGAAATACTTCATGTCATCGGGAATGTTCACACGCAACTCTTTGCACAACACAAAGAAGTGGTCAATCGCATGGCGAGAAGTGAAGATAATGGCCGTATGACCTGGAATAGACACCTTCTGCTGACGGAAATCCTTAGCAGACATAGGCTCTATCTTGATGAAAGGCCTAAAAACTAATTCTACATCGTATTTGTGTGCGACCTCAAAATAAGGAGATTTCTCGGTCTGAGGTTTTGGTTGAGAAACCAATATTTTCGTTGCCATCAATACAAAATTTTGACTATAACACTGTCACTCAAAACACCTTATCAAGTGCCCCACTACAAGGGCTGGCATTAGTTCGACGCTGCAAAAGTACAAAATATTTAACAAATATCCGTATTTTTTCATCTTAAAGTTCAATAGTGTCTTGTAAAATAGCAGCATTTCATACAAAATCACTACCAAAATGCCACATGTAGTGACCATTTCATACGACGCATGAGCGAACACTTCCATCAGCGCGATGGGGTAGAAAAGCAGGGGCACAACGGCCGTCATCAGCAGATAGCCCGCCATCCAACGCTTCCCATTTTCCCTGTCGAAGAAGGTCCAGTTGACAAGTACATACAGCCACGCTTTCGCATACACCAATGCCATGTATATCACATAGCCAGCACCGAACATCCAATAGGGCATGCCTTCCCACTCATTGACGCCATGCTCCGAAACCCGATGGCTCATCAAGATGATGGTCGCGCTTATCGCACCCACAGAAGTGAGCAAGAATATATACCATGACTCGCTGCCCAGGTCGCCCGATGCCACATCGACATACATTCTCTTGGTGGCAAAGAAGTCCTTCAGGCGATTGAACATCGCCGTGCGGTATTTATAGAACGTGACAGCCAACACGAAAAACATCAGCACCAGGCCCATCACCACATAGTCGTCGCCACCCACTCCTTGCTCAAACACCTTCATGGGCACCGTATGGTCGGGCACATCCACTCTTGGCTGGCTGAACCCCGGGAGGTTCAGCAGTGCCGAGTCTTTCGCTGTTGTCCAGATGCTGTCGTAGTGCATTACAAACCAAACGCTTTCTTGATGTCTCTCTGATACTTGTCCGTTTCCTCCCAAGGGAACAAAGTCACTTCAACGGCTTTGTCACCCTGATAGCGGTTGGCGAAATGCTTCACCACTCGCTCTGGCTTCCGTCCGAAATGGCCATAGGAGGCTGTCTCCTGATAGATGGGCTTCCGCAAGTCGAAGCGTTCCTCGATGGCCTTGGGACGCAGGTCGAAGAGGCTGTCAATCTTCTGGGCAATCTCTCCGTCGGACAGAGCCACCTTCGCGGTTCCATAGGTGTTCACGTAGATGCTGACCGGCTTGGCCACACCGATGGCATAACTCAACTGCACCAGCATCTCGTCGGCCACTCCTGCCACCACCATGTTCTTGGCGATGTGACGTGCCGCATAGGCTGCCGAACGGTCGACCTTGCTGGGGTCTTTGCCCGAGAAGGCTCCTCCACCATGCGCACCACGACCGCCATAAGTGTCCACGATAATCTTTCTGCCCGTCAAGCCCGTGTCGCCATGAGGACCGCCTATCACAAACTTGCCGGTCGGATTCACATGATAGGTGATGCCCTCCTTGAAGAGCGCCTTCACGCCCTCATCGTTCATCTCGGCAATCACCCTGGGGATGAGAACATTGATGACATCCTGCCTGATGCGCTGCAGCATCTGCTCGTCCGCCTCATCCTGTGTGAGTCCATTCTCAGCCGTCGGCACGATGAACTCGTCGTGCTGGGTGCTCACCACGATGGTGTGGATGCGCTCAGGCTTGTTATCGTCGCCATATTGAATCGTCACCTGACTCTTGGCATCGGGACGAAGATAAGTCGCCACCTTGCCGTTAGGACGCACGTAGGTCATCACCTTGCCTTCTCTGCGGATGTCGGCCAACACACGCAGGATGCGGTGGGAGAGGTCGAGCGACAGGGGCATGCAGTTCTCTGTCTCGTTGGTGGCATAGCCAAACATCATGCCTTGGTCGCCTGCTCCCTGCTCCTCAGGGTTTTCACGCTCCACACCGCGGTTGATGTCGCCACTCTGCTCGTGGATGGCATTCAACACACCGCAACTCTCGCCATCGAACTTGTAGGAAGACTTCGTGTAGCCAATACGGTTGATGGTCTCACGCGCAATCTCCTGCAAATCCACGTAGGCGTTGCTCTTCACCTCGCCAGCCACAACCACTTGCCCGGTCGTGACAAGCGTCTCGCAAGCCACTTTCGATTCGGGGTCGTAAGCCAAGAGATTGTCAAGCACAGCATCGCTGATTTGGTCAGCCACTTTGTCGGGATGTCCCTCCGACACAGATTCAGATGTAAATAAATATCCCATGTTCTATTAGTAATTAACCATGAATAATTAATAATGTGTGATGGGGAAGAAAAGGGGAAGATGCACTGACAAAGATATGCCCCAAAAGGAGGCTTCCGTTTGTCGTTTTAGCATTTTTTAGCGTGGTTGCAAGCAGCCCAAATCTGTCCACATTTGTAAATCGGGTGCAAAGTTACGATTAAGTGAGAGAAAAAACAAATATTATTTGATTTTTCCGAACGTGAGTAACTTCGAGCATAGCTCAACGTTACGACTAAGCGAGAGAAAAAACAAAGAAAAGAAGGTTCTTCTTCACCTCTCCCCCATTGTAACATTTTCAGCACAAAAAATGTTACACTTGTAACACACCCACTGTTACAAGTGTAACACTTGAACTGTAACATATGTAACACTGGGTGTGTTACATATGTTACAATTTCACTCCCCTTGGGGACACTATTTCAGGTTTACTTATGGGTTTACGGTGGACTTTCCGATGGTCACGTTCGTATTACCCGTCACCCTCGCATTGTTACCTGCACCAAAGACATCACCTCGGATATCAACACCCTTGAATGTCTTCTTCTGGCAGTAGGTGGTGTTGGCAACGGCTGTGCCAGAGGCTGCCGTGAGGGTGTAGTAGTCTTGCACACTTGCACCCACAGCAACAGTCACCGGCCTACAGGCATTACCATTCTTCTGATAGTAGGTGGTGTTGGCAACGGCGGTGCCGGAGGCTGCCGTGAGGGTATAGTAGCCTTGCACACTTGCACCCACAGCAACAGGCGTCACCTCATACAAATCCTCACCTAATCTCGTGCCCACATTCACGATCGTATTACCTTTTACTTCCGCAGCATTACCGCCGCCGAAGACAGTTCCGATGGCACCGATGGCACCCTTTGCATGGGATGGAACAGGATAGCCTTTACTTTCATAACCCGAGTCACCAGGCTTCTTCACCGTTGAACCAACAACCTTAGCGTTCTCCCCGATGACATTGGCATTATGGTTGTATTCTTCGGCATATATTCCTTCATACACATCGATGTTCACCGTAGGATCACCCACCATGATTGCTGAAGCACCATAGCCACCACCATAGATAGTACCGATGCTGGTGAATGAATAGACGTTCACCTGTGGGTCACGCTGCTTCGTAGCACCCTGTGGCAATGACGTCAATGGCTGAGCCTTACCTTGATCATCCGTATAATAGCCATATACCGAGTAAGGAGCCTGGTTACCACCACCATAGAGTTCACCAATGACGATAGGATTACAGCCCGTCTCTTGGATATTCACCGTGATGGAACCTCTGATGGCACCACCGGCATCGTTACCACCAAACACCTGACTGTATGTACCATTGTTGATGTTAAGCACCACGTCGCCATTGACATCGGCATCGGCTGCACCTCCGTAGGCTCTCTCCATACCTCTGATACATCTAATGTCCAATACGGCATCGCCATCCATCGGAGCATTTCTACCACCGCCGTATGCCTCGCCTATATTGAAATCACACTCCGACGCCTCTTCCAGCGTGGCACGTGCCTCCACACGTATATTACCTTTGGTGTTCGAGCCACCATACACTGAATTTACGGTACCGCCATAGACGGTGGCATGAGCTTTGCCTAAGCCATAACCATAATTCGTGATGCGATTCTCCTTCGTATCGTATGCATGGTTCTCAGCATCAGGATAAGCCAAATAGCCCACGTTAGCACCAGGATTCGTTACGTATGTCACACCACCATCGTATGAGACATCTTCCTTACCATTACCACCACCAAACAGCTCGCCAATCTCATACGTTGCATTGACAACGACATCCGTAGCGGGCACAGAGGCAGCATTACCACCGCCATAAACACTACCGATACTGGTCAGGTCGCAACCGTCGATGATAACACGAGTCAGCACCGTATCGGCTGTTGCCTTATAATCAGGCTTGAATGCCGACAGATTACCACCACCATAAACAGCGGTCACCTCGTAAGTGGATTTCGCCTTCTCCTGTACAGCGCCATTCACCTTCCGCACAGTCTTATACACGTGCACGGTAACACCGCTCTGCGGGCTACCATTCAGATTATTACAACCGAAAATAGTACCCTTCACCTCACAGTTGTCATTTGCTGTATCCTCATTCAGCTTCACCAGCACATCGCCATACACCTTGGCTTCGACAGCTGAAACAGCAGCAACAGCAGGTATCTTTACAGTACCTTCAATGGACGGATCTGCAATTACTTCTGGATCTGATGCTGTATAAAGAACTGCCGCTACAGCATCCTTAGCCAACTGTCCCAAACCGCCGCCATAGACATTACGATCGATTTCACCACCTGTCAAGGTGACATTCGTCTTATAGTGAGTGGCGTTTGAAACATACTTGCCTTCTGCCCATGCATTCTGCGAATCCTCCCAGTTACCCTTGTTGGTATCTGCCAGTGAACCGCCGCCATAGACATCCCGCTTCACCGTACCACCGGTGATGTTCACCTCCACATCTCCCATCGTAACACCTCTCTGGCCGCCGCCATAGACATCGCCATAGACGATGGCGTTTTCAGCGATGGTCACTGTGGGATGGCTCGCCAAAGCCAGCGTGTTGAGGAACGCCTGATATTCAGACTCTGTTTTATAATATACCCAAACAAAATCATTGACTGTTTTACCGTCCTCATCGACATAATAATCCCAATAAGTATGTTCAACATCTTTTTCACCTTTTGGACGGTTACCATAGAGCTGCATGCTTTTGAAATTCTTATAATTTTCCTCATCATAATTAGGCTCGACACCTTGACCGGCACCATAAACATTGCGAATAGTGTTCGCTGATCCAATGATAGCGTTGTCCTGGATAGTAACGGCAGCACTTCCGCCTGTATCCGGTGATTTCGGTAATCCACCATCAAGATTGAATTTACCTAACGACGCTTCCTCGCCGCCGCCAAAGACGTTGCCTCCAACCTGAGCACTACCTTGGATGGTGACAACAGAATTGCCACGTACCAGAGCCGAGTAGCCACGTGTTGCCAAGCCCTTGCCGGCACCGAATACGTTGCCCACAATCTCGGGTGTGTCTGAACCATTTGCAGTTCCTATGATGACCTTCGAGTCATCTTCCACTCGACCAATCTCACCACCGCCATAGACGGTACCGTACACCTTGGTGGAGGAACCGCTGGCTTCGCTAATGCTAACATTTGTTGCAAACGCCATGGCCTTCTCACACCACCAGGTGTTGGCATCACCCTTGCCGCCTCCGAACACATTACCACCCACAATCGTAGAGCCATCCGAAGTTCCTATGGTACCACCAGTAATGGTCACATTGCATATACCCGTGTTGGTGTTATTTGTAGTAATGTCGTTGTTTCCTGCGCTATTTTTGCCACCAAGGTCATCGCTTTTCATCCAGGTGTAATTGTAATCGGAAGTATTCTTGACAATTGTACCTACGTCGCCCAACTCACCGCCGCCGTAGACATTACCCTTGATTTCTCCGCCTGATACGGTAACATTCGTCACACTAACCCTTGCAATGTCGTCTTGGTCAGGCTGGACGATATCTTTTGCACCACGGGCAGCACCAAAGACATTACCATCACCAACAGTTGCCCTACCATCTACACCAATGAAACCGCCATTGATGTTAACATTCGTCGAACCGCCAGTGGTCGTAGCCTTCGTCTTCTCATTATTTTCAGTTGTCCAAGTAGTTTTACCCACCGAGCCCATGGCACCGGCACCATAGACATTGCGCACCACTGTGCCACCATTGATGTTGACCGTGGTTGTGCCATACACAATACCTGCCTTGGGGTTGTAATAGTCACCTGCACCACTGTGGTTTTCTAAGCTATGATTCGAATAATACTTGTCCGTACCGCAACCACCACCATAGACATTACCACGATTTGGATAGGCAGCACCCGCATACTGCTTGTCATTAGAGGTAACAGTATATCCAGGATCAGTATTAGAAGCAATGCCGATCGTTCCGCCATTGACGGTCACCACCGTGTTATTGAAGGTATGTCCGTTCTCACCACTGCCATAGACGGAGCCCTTGATATTAGGACCACTGTCATCAGTAGCAGGCACATAACCCACTTCACCTTCAGTTCCTTGAGCAGGTGTACCTGAAACGCCTATTGTGACATTCGCATTATAGACCCACGCCGTGTAGTCGTCACGTGCTCCTAGTTCGTTGATATCGCCTCGTGACGAACCAAACACCATGCCGTTATCCTTACCATCGTAACCGATGGTACCGCCTTTAATGGTGACGTTTGCGGTGCCAGTGTTGGTACGCTCGGTATGAAGGCCTGTGATACCAGACACCTTCTGCACGCCAGCCTCCGGATCCAGCGTTGTTGTGTATACAAAATCTCCCACCGAACCATATGCACCGCCACCATAAATGTTATGGTATATCTTTGGCTCGCCGCTAACAGAGCCTTCGTTGATGGTTACGTTGGTATTACCATATACATGACCGCTGCGCACAGTGTTGTTATGACCGCTACCGCCGCCATAGACGTTGCCCATTTTCGCTCCACCAAAATAGCGGATGCTATTGTCGGAAAGCGTAATGGGGTTTTTACCGATAATTCCACCACTGACCATTACATGGGTATCTCCTGTATAACCAGTAGTCAGTGTCTCGCCCAAAATTGTTGACTCACCCACGGCAGCCATTTCACCACCACCATAGACACTGGCAAGCACAGTACCGGCTGTCATGTTGACCTTCGTTCCAGCCATTACACGTCCGGCAATATACTTTGGATAAGAAATTTTGGGGCTAGTGCCCAACGTTTCTACAAGACTACCATAACCGCCGCCAAAGACACTACCGAAGGTGTATTGAACAACATTGCTGCCATCTTTCACCTCAGAGCCAATGGCACCTCCATTGATGATCACTTCAGTACCCACATTGACATCTTCATTTGAAGCGTTCTTGGCAGTATGGTATCCCACCACTTGGCCCAACTCGCCTCCACCATAGACGCAGCTCTTAATGATACCGCCTGTAATGGTCAGCGTGGTGCTCTTCACACAACCCAGCTTCCACCAGTCAAGAGATGAAATAGGTGTTGTACCGTCCAACTTATACATGCGTCCCATACCACCGGCAAAGACGTTGCCACCCTTGGTGTGTGACAGCTGGTTGTTGGCATCGTATGCATATTCATTGTCGTTACCTATCGTACCACCGCTGATGGTCATATTAATGTGTCCACGTCCTTTGTTAAAGAAGGCTGCAGCGGTTTCTGTGCTGGTAGGTTTAGAGGGATTATCGTACACATCATCCGGACGCATTGTTCCGTATGGTTTCACCGTTTCTCCACCAATCTCAACCTCTTCATCGACCAAGTACAGACCATAGCCCACAGATGCTAATCGTCCGCCACCATAGACGGATCCAAGAATTGCACCACCCAAGATGTTCATGTCAACTGATCCGCCTACGTTACCAGCCGTCAGCGCATCGCCACCGAAGCCACGGCCGCCACCAAACACATGACCGTCATAATATGACGTTCCCTCCGTACCAATCGTCGGACCAGACGTTGTCGTGATTACCTGATCGTTCGCTCCAGTAGTTTGCGTTTGTTTGCCGATAGTCAGAGTGACGTTTCTCATGACGTGACCGTCTTCACCACCACCAAATACGGAACCATAGATTCTGCCACCCTCAACTGTGACGACGGCATCCTTCACGTTCGTATCTTTGTTGAAGAAGATACGCTGGTCACCCTTACCACCGCCAAAGATGTAGCCGGTGAGAGGATGAGCGATAATCTGCGTATCATCACGTGGCACACCAATTGTGCCATCCGTCATCGTGACGTTAGCGCTACCCTCCACGTTAGTAGCCTCGCTACCGCCATAGACATTGGTCAGGATATGTCCGCCACTGATGGTCACATGCGTATCGCCTTTCACCTGGCCTGCACTATGCAGGTAAACGCTTCTACCCAAAGTGTGATCGAAGTAAGGCACACTACCTGAACCGCCACCGAACACATTGCCGTAGTAGGTATGACCATCAGTAGCAACAGAGGCTCCACCCGCAGCTTCTTGCGTGTGATTAGAATCATAATAATACTGGCCATTATACAGATTTGTCGCATACGGGTCGTAAGCGGCGTATGGCTCTTGGAATAGCCAGCTTGCACATTCTTTCCATCCATCGGTAGGAGTTGTAGTGCCTGCCCAATCTGTTTCTGCATAGGGCTCATTCATTCCAGCCCCAGCACCAATCTGTCCTCCCTGAATCTTAACCTCCGTATCGAACTGCACGATACCATTCTCACTGCCGCCATAGACGGAGCCTTTCACGAAAGCGTTATCAGTGATAGTCACATATGTGCGGCTGGATAAAGCCAGCGTCTGGATAAACCGAATATATTCGTCTAAATTATCAAAATATTCCCAAACATTCTTGTTGGTATCTGAATGAGCGGGATCAACCCATTGCCATTTACTACCTTCTTGGCCGACAGTTGTATGGACAGTCGCGTCATAGAGCACCATACGTCTAGTGGTGCCATTTGCATACTCATACTCTCCTCCAGGCAGGATACCCTTACCAGCACCGAATACGTAACCCGTGTCATCCGGGCCACCTTCTCTGGTCATCTGCATGGCTGTTTCCGGTCCGATTTCGGCATAGCCTCGTACAGTAACGGTACAAGTACCGCTGTTGGGGTCTTTCAATGCATACGGCATTCCTAATGCTGCCTCTGTATATCCTTCAGCTATTGCTTGTTGCACTTCACCCTCTGTTTTGGGCACATTATACCTGGCCACAGAAGCTATTTCACCACCGCCATAGACGCTATGTCGTACCTTCGCATTGCCCTGAATGGTGACAGTAGGATTGCCACGCACCAGAGCGGCATAGCCATGCTCCTCTTCACCAGCACCGCCACCATACACGCTACCCAAGATGATGGGGGCGCTTGTGGGTGTACCACCTGGTGCAACACCGTCACCAGTACCTATCGTCACCACTGTATTCTTTTCCACGCGGCCTATCTGACCACCACCATAGACGTTGCCTCTCACGAAACCTTTAAAGATTTGGACAGTCGTTCCGCCATTAGGATTATTTATGCCGTCGTCATTTTTACCTATCATGGCTTTGTCGCAGAGGAAGTTGTCTGCTTCACCCTTACCGCCACCATACACATTGCCAGTGATGTAGGCACCAACGACATTTTGTGTATTTCCTGTAGATACCAAAGTCACAGTCGACGCCGTACCGATATTGACGGTGGGATCACCAACGACATCGGCAGCATTACCACCACCATAGACAGTGCCAATGATGCCCAAATTTTCAGTATTTTCAGTAGAGGGAAGGCTCAACGCTGTCAACCGAGAATCATTAGCCATGAAAGTATGAATATCGTTGGCAAAGGCACCCGCAATCATGTTGATGTTCACCTTCGGGTTACCATACATGACAGCCTTCTCTCCAAAGCCTCCGCCAAATACCTGACCAATGTAAGTGCAGGAGATGACATTCAGCTCAGGTGCATCGTATGGAAGCGTTGTCTTTCTTATTGTTGTACCATAATCCTCATCAGTAAGAGCAGCTTGGTACCCTGTGGCAGCTGGATCTGTGATGGCAGCCATCTCAGCAGTTCTACCTTTATAAGTATCACCATCCTTATAATATCCATATTGGGAATACATAGCCTGATTGCCTCCGAGATAAAGCTCGTCAATCTCGATAGGAGTTTCACAATCGCCAGTCTCCTCAATGTTCAGCTTGATGTGTCCCAAGATGATACCACCCATGTTGTTACCACCAAACACTTTGCCGTATCTGCCACTGGTGATAGTCAGCTCCACGTCGCCATTCACATTGGCGTTGTCGGCTCCTGCATAAAGCAAAGGTATCTTGGTGCTGGGTTTACACCCCAGAATCATAATCAGGTCACCGTTCACATCGGCATTCTTACCGGCACCTACCATCTTTTCAACGTCCAAGTCACAAGCGCCGCCAGTACCAACATCTATGGTCACATTTCCAGTAATGGTTCCTTTCTCGTTACTGCCACCATAGGCCTCGTGGACATATCCGCCTGTCAGCAGGGTATTCGCATTACCATCGATATCGGCACCTGGGTTGACAACCCAACCATTATCATTTTTATATGGGTCTTTACCGTTACCACCGCCAAACACCTCCTGTATCTCGTATGCACCCTTAACAAGGACATCCGTCTCAGGAACCTTTGCTGCATTACCACCGCCATAGACATCCCTGATGCTCACATCGCAGGTTTCAATGATGACATTTGTCTTCTTGCCCGTGGCGGTATAGTCAGCCAGGTTGCCACCGCCATAGACGGTAGCCACCTCGTAAGTAGGAGCCACAAACCCTTCTGTAGTCTCATAATCATCCGGGTGGTTTGTGATAATAGTTTTATTGCTTGCCTTTGTTTCCGACGCCGTTCTCTGAATGTTGCCTGCCACTGTTTTCCATACCCTCACCGTCACATCGCCCTTTGGCGATCCTAACAGGTTGTTACAACCGAAGATACGTCCGCTCTTCACGATACCGACATGGCCCTCGTCTGTGTATTTATTGACGTGGAAGGCAGTCGCTGTTGAACCGCCACTGCTGCCCAGGGTCACAGCAATGTCACCCCACACCGTAGCTTCAATATTGCTCGTTGCGCCATTGAAGCCTGTCTTCTGTCCCAATCCACCGCCGTAGGCATCGCCATGGATGGTGCCGCCCGTCAGGTTGACGGTGGTAGGGTGAATGGATGACTGTGCCGCTCTGGTATAATACGTTTTGCCTGTTTCGGCCTTTTGATCTGCTGTTTCTACTAATGTATATGTGTAATTTCCTACATCTCCACTGCGCTCATACATTCCTGTAACAACCGTTTCACCCACAGCCACCGTTTCTTCATCATATTTCTCAGCAGTTTGGTTGCCTTTGTTGGTGTCGGCCAATGCGCCGCCGCCATAGACATCGTGGTTCACCGTGCCTCCTGCGATGTTGACAGCCACAGTACCTAATGTGATACCCCGCTGGCCGCCGCCATAGACGGAACCGTTGACGGTAGGAGTCCCCGAAGCAGTGACAGCTTCCGTCGTCTCATTCCACGTTCCACCGATGGTCACCACTGGATGGCTGGCTAATGCCAGCGTATTCAGGAAACCTTGGTAAGCGTCTAATGTAGGATAATATTTCCAATAATAAACATTTTCAGAGCCATCAACCCAATCCCAATCGGTAAGTTCTGTACCCTCGGGTGCTTTCTGTGCGACGGCCTGCATACTTTTGTAGTTTTTATCGTACTCAGTGAATGTAGTAGGAGCTGCAACTCCCTTACAGGTACCAAAGACATTGCCTTTATCCGTGATGTTTTCATCGGTATTAGTACCAATGACGGCATTGCCTCGAACATTGACGGTACAGTCGCCACTGCCATCGTCCTCAGGCTCGGATGGTAGTCCTCCAACAATCTTGAATCTGCCTACCGATGCTTCTTCACCACCGCCATAGACGTTAAGTCCTATACGGGCATTGCCCTGAATGGTAAGCTTTGTGTCGCCACGCAGCAGTGCCGAGTAGCCATGTGTCTCTTTGCCAGCACCGGCACCGAAGACGTTGCCTGCGATGGTAGGGGCAGGCGTTTCGTTTGCAGGAGTTTCTACACCGATTATCACCGTTGCGTTATTCTCCACGCGACCAATCTGGCCGCCGCCATAGACTGTGCCATTCACAGTGCCGCCATTGATGGTTAGATTCGTTTTGTAAACCATGGCTTTCTCGCACCAATAAGTGTCGTCCTCACCCTTGCCTGCTCCATAGACGTTACCATTAGCAAAGGTACCATCCTGACTCATCGAAACGCCAGTACCTATCGTACCATTATTGATAGTGACATTACATGTACCCGTGTTAGCTGTAAATGTAAAGGTCTTCATGTCAGCAGACGTGGTATATGTTCCTACTGAGCCTATGTTACCGCCACCATATACGTTGCCTTCCACTTTGCCGGTACTCATATTCACCTCGGTGTTGATCTTCACATCCGCCTGGTTTCCACCACCATAGACGTTGCCGTGAACCACGACGCCTTGCGGTGTCTGTGCTATAGTAGCCACACTCGCCAGCAGCATCACCTTCATCAACAACATCTTCACAGTCGTATCTGAGAATATATTTCTGAACCTCTTCATTGTTCTATCAATTCGTGGTTATAATTGCTTAATATATAGTCTTTTTTATCTTTTTCATTTCCACCAGTCGTCACGTCTGCGACAAAGGGCCTGGGCAAGGCAGTTCATGGTCTTACATTCCAAAACCGTGATGCCCTCGTCTTTTCTTCGATAGTGATACTTCCATGGCGTGACAATGAGCAACCGCCCTTCCGCACATCGACCGATACGCTCTTCCGAGGGATGATAGATCTCCGGGAATCCATTATCAGCGATAAGCACCACAGCGAAGCCACGACGTACAGCCTCATCCATGATAGCCTGCTCACCCTTGGCAATGCGGGAAGAGACAAGCACAGCACCATGCTCCGCTTCTTCAAGGCTGCGATCCTGCTGTCTGCTAAGCATCCTCCCATCTTTCCTATGGCACACCACCGGCAGAAGCCTCCGCTCCAGCAACTTGCGATCACCATAGGTATCGCAGGCCACCTTCCCACCTTCCACCAGCAAGTGGCTCTTAATTACGTCAAGAGCCTCCGTAGAACAGAGGGAAGGAGGACACTCTCGCTGAAGATAGCCACACAAGGCAGACACCGTGAGAGCGGTGTCAACACCACCCCGCTGTGGCTGCAGCCACTCACGGTTACTGGTGCGCATCAACCGGCTACGAGGATTGCCCTTGATATAAGCACGCTGCTGTTCCAGCTGCGCTGCATCAATCGGCATCACATCGCAATAACCAAGGGCGAAAAGCGGCTGTCGCCCCGTGGTGCCCCAAGAGGGAACGCGCTTTTTCTGCGGGTGAACCACAGAACACCCTGTGCCAGCAGACCCCGTGCCGACAGGTTCTGTGCCAGCAGGTTCGCCCTGCTGGTCTATTGGCAGCAGCTGCTCCGTCAGCTCCCAATAGCGCTTATTGCATCCTTTCTTATACCCTGCTATCACCTGCCCCAAATGAGCCTCACGCCCCTGCTTATTCACAATCTTACTCTTCACCGCTACGATGAAATGCATGTGCTCAGGCATAATCACATAATCCTGCACCTCCACCATAGGATAGTGGGCAGCAATGCTGTGCAGCAGCTCCTGTTCCACCATCTGCCCGACAGGCGACAGCACCACCCTTGGCGCATCGACATCCCCATCAGGCTTATCAGCATCACCCACCACCTTACCGAAAGGCGAACGCAGTGCCTCCGTCGCCTTCACGGTAATATGATAGATGCCTGGCAGCACATAATTCTTGAATGCGCTGCGGCGATCCATCCTGTGTATGGTAGGTTTCCTAATCATCATTTTTCTATCTCTCTTGTGCCCAGCGGTTCTACCGCTGTTCTATTTAAACACCACATCTGCACTACGGCTCTGCCGGTTCTTCTTCCTCATCCTCAATATTCACCGTCGTGCTGCCTTCTACAACACCATTATCTCCACCGCCATAGACATTGCCAAGCACCTCGGTGTTTCCCTGTAGGTTGACGGCGGTGTTGCCGGTATTTGCCACTGGATTACCTTGGTTGTCCTTGGACTTAGTGACGTAGCTCTGCTCACCACCACCAAAGACATTGCCTTTAGTGTCGTCACCTTTGGTACCTATTACGCTATTGCCTTTAATGGTAAGGATGACGTTTCCTGCTACAGAGCCGAGGTTAGACTTGTCCAGATTCACTGTGGTGAAGAGCTTATGATTATCAGTATCAATAGCCGTTGCTGTAGAGTTGACCTCGTCTCTATGCTCCCAAGTATATGGAACGCTTGCAGGGAGTTCTGCCTCCAGATAGACACCAAGATTTGAGTCATAATATGGTGGGGTGATAAAACCTCCTTTATTCATCACATCAACAGAAGGGAGACTTGCAGAGTAGCCTGCACCGAAGACGTTTCCTTTCACCGTACAATTATCGAGAGTAGAGGTGACTGGTCCACTAACCTTACCTAAGCTTCCGCCACCATAGAAGTTTCCCGTGATGGTGCAACCTGTAAGAGTAGAGGTAACACTGTGAGTGGTAGCCAATGAGAAGGATGCATAATCAAGGAAAATACGCATCACATTGCTCTCATTACCAGACATGGGCAGGAACTGATAATCAATTTGTGTAGAAACGCCACCACGTCCTGAGTTATAATCCTGGTTGTATCCGCCATAATTACCTCCATTAGGATAGGCTGTACCATTAACCCAAGCATTCCAATCTATGTTACCCCATCCATTGGCTCCATTTTCTTTTATATCACTATAGTTTTTCGGTGCAAACCGACTATAAGATGTTCCCCCGTAACCAGCACCGAAATAGATTCCAAATGTACAATTTGTTGCAGTAGTAATGACTGTCTTATTAGCCGACATATCGCCAAACTTGGGACCTCCACAAAAGATACCGACACGGCTGTTAGATATATAAGTCCTGATGTTACCTCGAACTGGTTTTACAGCATTGATACCTCCGCCATAGAATTCATCGATGTCAGCATTGTCTATCTGCCAAAAAATATTACCTGTATTGTCAGCCCCATTGGGCTTTCCGATGCCTTCCATCCCTGCACCTGCTATAGCACCAAATCGGCCACCATTGATATAACATTCAGCATTATCTTCCCTGAAATTGGTAATGGCTTTATAGAGATTGGTGAGATGTACACTCCCGAAATCGCCTCCAGTGATGGATATAGGAGAATGCAAACAAGCACCATCGTTGTCCTGATGGACACCGAGCTGGAATTCTTTGAACCATGCATTACCACCTATGTGGAAATAAGGGATTTTATTGCCTGGAGTATTATTTTGTGCAGCAACCCATTGTTCGAAAACACCACCATGGATAATGATAGGATAAGCCCCTCGGCCTGTAAGGTCGTACTCAAACTGAGTAACACGGAACAGGGCAGTGTTGGTCACCTCAAACCAATATTTTGGCTGCATGATACCAAAGTTGTAGGAACCTGGACCACCAGTGGATTTCTGAGCCATACCGAGACCTATCAAATTCAGAAAGTCATATCTCACGGGATGGAAAACTGTACGGCCATTAAAACGAAGTATGAAAGAATAGTCCGGCTCGTTGTCACCATCCAAATCGACAGAGGTGACGGTATAGGGTTTGCTTTCACCTGCTTCTATAGAAGCAATATGGTGATAATTGCCCACAAGCACTACGGCATAATCATAAACGGTGTGACCCTTTCTGGTTCCCTCAGCAATGCCTGAATATAGTGCAGATCCCGAACTTGCGATAGCATTACTCATGGAGGTGTATACAAACTGCCCATTAAATTTAGACATGCCGTTAACATACTGTTGTCCACCACCAACATTAGGAACTTGATGTGCTGATGTCATAGAAGTATCATACACAATATCCGCGTACTCATCGGCCAGATAAACAGCCTTTCCCCAATAGGGTTCAATCGTGATTGATGTCACTCCCTCGGGCACGTCCCAATAAGCCCCCTGATTGAATACACGCTTATTTGTACTGCTGTTGTAAAGGTCTTTAGCAGTACATTTGCGGTCTGCGAAGTTATATGGCATCTTATCAATGCTACCATCTGCTTTGAATGTCACATCTGCACCTGTGGTGAGAGAACCAGTTGTGCCACCATTGATTTGTACAATCTTCCAGCCTGTCACCACGCGGTTGCCGGTGTAGTTCATCGTACCCACATCGTTGTAATAGGGCAGTTGCACCTTGTAGTAGTTGAAATTGAAATGGTCTGGGTCTTTGTCGGTGATATTGAGCGTGAGCGACGGGGTAATAATCTCTGCTCCAGTGGGAGCTCCGAACTGAGCACCGCCACTACCCTTCTGAATATTAATCGTCAGTGTACCCAATTTACCTCCCTTGTTATGTTCGGATGTTGTAGTAGCATTTTCAGCATCAAAATTCACAACCGATGGGTAATAGTCTGGAGTCTTGAGGATGGGGTATGGCGTATCACTGCTGATTTGTGACGGTTCCATCACCCATTTCATCATCTGGTCTTTATTCATATTGCCCGTAGCCCACCAGGCTGCCAACTCACGATTGCTGTTGAGCAGGTGGCGGAAAAACTCAAAGCGCTGTAAGAATCGTTTCTCTGCCATCAGGGCGCAGTTGTATGTATCAATCTGCCGATTCTGTACGTATAAAGCTTCCGCACAGAAATAGTTGAAATTGCTCACGCCATTATTTGCAACATTTGTAATAATCTGTCCATTATAGACAGGGGCCTTGTTGGAACCGCCAGTGATGTCGCCATAGAAAATGCAGTTCATCACCATAGTCTTGAGATTGGCAGAAGTAGTAGCCACGTTGTTATATCCCACAATACCCCCCACATAGCTACCCCCTGTGATATCAGCATAGCTGTAGCAATTGATAACACGCGCAGAACCGTCGAGCAAACCAACAAGACCACCAGTATAGGCACTACCGCTTACCGTGCCGCCCTTGATTCCACAGTTATAAATACGGGTTGCACCCGATGCATTGTTAGCTATGGCTCCGGCATTACCGCTGGTGCTGATAGTTGCATTGCTGACAATCACATTCTTAATAATGGCATCTTCCACATAGTCAAACAAAGGTTGGGAGAGGCTTAACTCATTGAGCTGACCATCAATAGTTCCTTTAAAAGGATTAGAGCTTGTGCCAATACTGTTTGAGGGAGTGCCTGTCGCAGTAAAACTGCTCGCCAACTTATAATTGCCCGTTGGACTGACAATACCTGCAAGGCTGGTTATCTCAGTAGCTTCACGCAAATCGACTTCAATAGTACTGATGGCAGACGGATAGTTAGTACCAGAAACAGTATTATAAGCTAAAGCCCTAAGAGTGTACACATTACCATTTGTCAATACAATGCCTGTGGTGTTATTATATGCTTCACCCGTTGTAGCAGTCAGGGTAATGGCATCATCAACCGTATATCGGAAAGACACACCTTCCTGCGGGCTTCTTAGCTGCACCGTGTTTCCGGATACAGAGAATAAAGGTGCTAACAAATCCACTTTTACACTTTTACTCGCAACATCCGATTGCCATGCTTCACCTGATTTTGGATCTGTATAGATACTGATGGCCTTTACAGTATATGATGGTCCGTAATTCAGGGTCACAGACTTTCCTTTTGTTGAAGAAGTGGTGGGTGTTGACCCATCAATGGTGTAATATACATCACCTAAGGTATTTGCCATCGTTACTTTAATATCTGCCACTGTGAAAGTAGGACTTAAAGGAACTTTTCCCAACCTCCATTCCGAGCTGCCGGTATTATTCCAAAGTCCTATGGTGTTTGTTCCATTATTACCTGAAGTTGTATTCAGATAGATATGACCACTTGCGTTGGCTGCTGCTTTGGGTCTGAACAGGATGATTTGGTCAAAAATATCTGTCTCGCTGCCACTCTTGCGCGTAATCTCAAACAGGGCGCTCTCACCTGGACTGCCTGTCTCAACAAGTGACACCGTGTTGGTTTCTACTGTTGCATCTTCTGCCACCAAGTATTTATTGTCCTCGTAATGAATGATGCGATAGTAGTCGCCTACCCTTTCTATTTTCCAGATAGCATTCTTATCCGAATTCTTAGCCGTTTTAACGTATGTGCTTTCGCCGCCTACTGGATACATAAAATATTCACGATTGCTGCTTTGAATGTAATAGATGCCAGCATAGCCTGAATCCGTCAAATCAACAGTCTCAGTTGCTTCTGCAGAACTGATGTTCCCATTGGAAGCTATGGCTTTAATTGTATAGCTACTGCCATTTTCTAGATTGAACGTTCCAGAAGTGGTGAAATGAGTTGCTGTAGAAGTTGTGGGGGTAGATCCATCTGTAGTGTAATAGATTTCATCACCTATATCACTTGCCGTGATGGTTACAGTATTGCCTGTATATGTGATGGTTGGAACGGGTATGGTAGTACGGTTATCTATCACTTGCTCTGCTACATCGGAATTCAGGAATCCTGCCTTTGTTGCTGTGACCTTGATTGTGAACTTCTGGTCTCCAACCAAAGAGAAAGGTTCAATATATGGCGTTGATTCCTGTGTGGGTGTCGTACCGTCTGTCACATAATAGATAGTTGCATCTGGGTCACTACAAGACAATGTGACAGTGCTGCCAGATATGGTGATGGTTGGCGAAGTATCCAATTTTGTAACAGTTAATGAAACAGGATCCGAATTGATGTATCCCTCCTTCACAGTCATTGCCTTGATAGTAGAAGTTTCCGTTAGTGATATGCCCTCACTGTATGCTGTAGAACTGGGAGTTGGATCATTTCCATCTGTAGTATAAACGTTTGTAGTTCCCTCTACTTCACTATTTGTTGTAACAATAACCTTTTGGGTGGCATCATCGAAACTTACGGAGGGACTGACCAGTTTTTCGATGGTTTGCGTTGCCACCTCTGAATTCAATAAATTTATTTTAACCGCAATGGCTTTGAAAGTAGTTGGTGCAGAGATTGTTGGTTTGTTACTGGAGTCATACACCTTCGTAGGGTTTTCTCCTCCTGCATTATCCGGGTCTGGCGTTGTAGAACCATCGGTCGTATAATAAATCGTTGCGCCCTCTGTACTGGTTATAGTCACATCACCAGTGGTATTATTATAGGCGATAGTGGGTTCGTCACATTGTGCTTTTACAAAATGCCAAGCGGAGTTTTTAACCTTTTCATTATAAAAACCCAAAATACCACCCGTATTAGAATTGGCGCTATTTGCATCCAATTGGTCTTTGTTGCCATTCGATGGACTCAAATATTTATTGTCACCAGAGCATTTCTCCTTTGGATAGATATAATAGGTAACTCCATTATCATCACTCTGAATCTTGAATAAGCCATCGTTCCCCTCTGGCTTGGTAGTAGGACCAAGATTGACCCTTCTACGTGTTGCTGTAGGAGATGTGTTATCGTTTGCTACAAGATACTTTTCAGTATCTCTATGTCTGATGTAAAAATATCCCGCATTATCACCTGTCGCTGCTTCTATATACCAAACAGCCCATGAGTAGGTTTTTCCTTTATTCTTACTATTATCTGAGAAACTCTTAAATGTTGTTATCAAAGGCTTGGTCGCATCCCCTCCAAGATAATTCTGTGCATTTTCAGTTCCAGAGGCAGGACACATATAATAGTTTGCCGTAAAATCGGAGCTATTATATTGGGGAACACTATTATTATTTGCTTCGTTACCCAAATAATAGTATCCATTAGGCAAATTAAAATCTATTGTTGCAGCCCACGCACTATTCACTCCCAACACCATCATCAGGAGCAGGGTTACGACGAGCCGTAAGCTTGTGACCGACGAACCGTAAGCTCGTAACCGACGAGTCGTAAACTCGTTATAGCCATACTCTAGGCTGCTCCTAAGCTTACTCATGAGCCTGCCTAGAGCTTGCCAACAGCTTTGTATCTCCCTTGCATCTTCCTCGCTATGTTTATATTCCTTATTCATATTTTGAATGATATCTTGTTTCATATTATCAGTTCAATCCGCAGTTTTATTTCACTATTACTTTTCTATTATACTTGCCACGAGCAGCACGGACGATATAGACACCTGTGTTGGGCACTGGGGTCTCGATGGTCTCGCCTGAGTGGATGGTGAAGGATCCGATGATCTGACCGCTGGTGTTGAAGATGAGCACGTCGGTATCATGACGGAGAGTGGACGTCACTCCGATGACAATATCCTTCACGTAGATTCTCAATTCACCACCAACTTCTTCCTGTCTTGGATCGTTCTCATCAAATATGATGTTATCCTCATCCTGAGCAAAGATAATCCGTCTAACGACATTCTGCTTCTTGACCCTTCCTCCAGTTGTATATTCCAAATAAGGACGGAATGGCCATACAGTGATATCGCCTTCACCATCGTCAACAAAAGCATTACCTACATCATTGAGGTAGTAGCACCTTGGCAAATCCGATGGAGTCCCCTCTGGAACAGCCTTCAGCGTCTCCTTCAGGTAGTTGGGCTTGAAGGTGAAGTCAGAGCCTGCTTTCACACCACCCATCTCATTGTCGCTCACACCAATCGTAGTACCTGGCTCAGAGACAAAGGTGACAGTCTGCTTGCCAGGGCTTGCGATTGTCTTATCCTGATAGCGGTTCTGTGGGGTCCACTCGCCGCTCAGGTCGAACTCGTAGTAGGTCGCACCAGGGAAGCCCACCAGATAAGGTGTGCCAGCCTGAGCGTATGGATAGTTCGATACAGGATACAAACTGCTCAAGTAGGCAGAACTGTAATACTGCTTCTGATACAAATCTGTATTCTTGTCCTGATAGCCATCCTTACTATAATAGTAATCCCACAGGAAGGTGTTGGTATAGTTCTTCGTGTGCGAACCAGCATCCATCGAATTGAAATCAGCTTTCTTGACACTTGCCTCGTCTGTATCCTTCACATTGCCAGCATAGCTACGCAGCCAGTATTCGTGGCCCTTCTTGCTTGACTGATAGAAGTGAGTCAGCTCACCCTTGTCCTGTGTGGTGACAATCTCTACCGTGAATGGCAAGCTGATACCCTCCCAGCCAGTAGACCTATCGACAAAGTTGGCAGGTATGCGCTGGTACCACATCCGATAGCCATTGCCCATATCATATCCAATTGGACAATTAAATTCTTCCTTATCCACCAGCAAATGATCGGTTGTGGTCTTCAGGTTGCTCTGTACCAAATGACCGTGGATTGTAGAAGTTGAGGCTGTATAAACACGCCCATAATCTTTTCCGTCATCATACTTATCGCTGGATTCCGTGTATTCACTATACACAGGTTCCGTACGATTGGGTGATGTGCCAATGAAGTAGCCATTCAGCACGTCGTAGGTTGGCTGATTATCTGTTGCCGATGGAGCATAAACCAGCAGGTTCGGTGTCTCACCACGATTGGCAATACCTATCAGGCCGTCATCGTCGAGCAGAGGCGGATAGAATGTAGAGCTTTCTCCTTCGGGTCCGAGACTCCAAGGTTTGTCGTTATGTCCTGCGAAGTCAACAGCGGTCATGTTCGGATAGGCCGGTTTCAAATTGGTGTCGCTAGCCGTCTTCGGTGCGGAGTAGGCCGCCAGGGTAGCCCACGGGTTATAGTGTACCACACCCATGTTCTTGCTCCGGTAATAGGCAGGTGCACGATACACACGGTTGCTCATGTCGGTGGCAAGCAGTCGTCCGTAGTCATCCTTCTCCTGATGCGACGGCACATCCTGGTGCGGACGAGATTCATCCCATCCGTAGGTCAGCGTCTGTCCGAAGAACAGGTAGTCGTCAGGCCAGATAGGATAGAACTTGGTCTGACCGTTGTCGTGATACAAGCGTTCATCCGTTAACTGAATCTCACCGGCAGCAAAGCGGAAGTCACCGTCGGCATAGCGATCCTCCACATATCTTATAGCAACAAGTGGTGTACTGCTATTATCATCATCATCATACTTGTAACCAGACGAACAATAGGTGATATTGCTGCCATAGTACTCTGTCTGCGGCACTAACCTGCCCGTAGTCGGATCAGTCACATCTGTGTAGTACTTATATTCTGTATATCCATCACCTGATGCGTTGTCATGATCCCAATAGCGCTTGAACAGGTAGAAGCCGTTCAGGTCGTAAGCCACCTCACCATTGTAGAAGGCCGCTTCTGGCTTCGCTTTAGCAAGACCATGATTATCTGGAGCGGTCTTATAGTTCTTGCCTTCCTGATAATAGCTGTTGACAATCTGTTTGGCACCGTCACCAGCTGTCGGATCACCGAAGACAGCATAGACAGAACCATCAGGCGTGCCAGTGGTGTTAATCCAACAGTTCTCCACGTAGCCTTTGCCTGTATCTGCCACACCAGCACTCGTGAACGAACCTGTGACACCAAGGTTATAAACGTTACCACAGAGGTGGCCGAACAACGATTTGTTGAGGCCGTTGACAGTGTAGCCATCACCATGCAGGGTGCCCTCGAAGCACTCAAGACTACCATTAGCGATAGGTGTCCAGTCACCAGTGTGGTTGACATTTGTGCGCATGAAGAACTCCAGGTTCTGACATGCTCTCACTTGCTCGTTGAGCTGGGCATGACCTTCGAGGTCACCTGTAGGTGTTGTCGTCAACATACTCAAGTCGAAGAGACTCTTCAACTGGTCAACACCATTCTCCGAATCATTGATATAGATCTTCGGATCACGCTTCACTTCAGGATTATCCACGTAGTAGTGATGCGACTTATCGTCCATCACATCCTTCAGGTCGTGATAGTTCGCCACACTCACCTGCACCTTGTTCGAATAGGTCTTACCACCGATATGCGACAAAGCATAGTAGCGCAGCCAGTAACCGTTCTGGTACCAGTAGAGCTGGTCGATGTCTGGGATGTACTCTACACCGTTATGGTTATCAGCGTCTGATTCTGTTTTGTACAGTTCCCATCCACCACCTTGTATAGGCGATGCACCCTCTATCACGTTTGGTGGAAGCAAACTGAGGAGATGACCAGGTAAGATAATCTCCGGAGCAGAAATATCTTCCACAATAGGCGCTCCCGTCTTGAAGTTGATGTGGATGTTCAGCACGTGACGCTCCGTGACAGGCGTGATGTGCAGACCTGACACGTCGCTCTCCTCGTAGTTATACTCATAAATCACGGTGATAATCTTCTCAGTCGAGAGGTCGTTGATGTCAGAGAAACGGCTGACATAGAGCGTACTTACCTCGGTCGGAGCGATACCGTGGATGGTGAAGCCCTTCTGAAGGTTGGTCAAGTTTTCGTATTCTGTGCTAGTGATAACTTTACCTACTAATACATCATCGTAATCTTCACGGCAGAAGTAGTGGGTACCAGATTCTGTGTAAGTAATTACAGTCACTTTTGGTTTACCTTCTTCAAGTAGTTCATCTTTGGCAACCAGTTCTTGATAATCATCTTCCGAAATGATATTTCCGACGGTATATGGTGTCGGACCAATCATCAATGGCGTATTAACCACATAGAAGGTACATGTCTTGCCATTTGCCACATCGGACGAGGTGACGGTAAGCGGCGTGTAGTAGCGCTGGTAGTTAGGCAGAGACTCAAACTGCTCACGTGTCAGCTCAGCGCCTATATATACCTTGCCACCATCGACGACATCGGTTTCCAAATATTGCTTACCATCTCCATCTGTCTTATCATTCGTAGAACCATTATACGTAGCCGTGTAATCGACAGGTTTCTCAAGAGAGTAGCCGGCAGGATTAGTCTGTGCTTGGGCTTCTGTTGAGAAAGGATTTATTTTGTCATTCACAGAATCGTAGGTTGCACCATCGTACTGATACTTCTCGCCTTCCGTTCCACTATAATTCGGATCGGTGAGCAGGTCGAAGGCATCGTAGTTGAAGATGAACTTCTTGCGGTCATCCTCCGACATTGAGCTCCATGCCTCGAGTCCACGATAGTTGATGCCGCTCGCGTAGTAATCACCGCCATAGAGTCCGGGTACGGTACAGTAGTAAGCAGGTACAATATTATTGATGATGTCCTTTTTCCTCGTGAGCAAATCAGACAGTTCCTTCTTCTGTAAGGGGGTAATCTTGTTCAGCTGCGCTGGAGTTAAAGTGTTGATATTGGATATGGCGTCTGCATCAATATTGTCTATCCCATTTGCCGTAAGAACCGTATTGATTGCAGTAACAAGCGTTGTGATAGCGGACTTGACATTATCAAGGTGGGTGTTTCTTTCAGTTTCCGTCATTACAGAGTTGATGTAGATGTTATCAGTTCCGTCAAGCTTGATGGTCTTCGTACAGATGAGAGCCTCTGCCACGTTGCTAACTCCCGATGCTTCTGTTGCTGACATAGTTGCCCCCTTATGCAGGTGAACGGTCTGCTGCTGCCCGGACTCGCCTCTCTGAATGTCTGTTTCCGCAGTGGCAACGTATGCAGGAACGAAGGTAGCCTGGCCAGTAGTAGGAATTTGACCCGTCGGAATAGCATCATAAGTCGT
Organism: Bacteroidaceae bacterium; assembly: GCA_016280445.1. GTDB lineage: Bacteria > Bacteroidota > Bacteroidia > Bacteroidales > Bacteroidaceae > Minthosoma. The sequence goes on along the minus strand of JAEEGS010000082.1, from coordinate 18,405 downwards.
TTTGACATCTTTAGAGATAAGGTCACTTATCTTATATGCCCGCTGGCCGAGCAATTCACCATCACTGTTCTTAAGGCGGTAGGTAGGACCTTCGTTAGGACCTTTCTGACTTTGGTTACTTTCATCGTATTCTACTGCTAATCCATTCTGATTCTGCTTCTTTTCTCGTACCACAGCATCATTATTTGAATTATCTCTATACTCCGTGTACCAAGTATCCCAATCAGTGGGGTTGTTCACCTTATAGGTAAGGATATAGCCCGTATCGTGACTGAGGTTGTTCGACAAGCGGATGATGGAGTCTGCCAGAACGTATTTGCCATTTTCTACATCCCAGAGCTGCAAGATTGGCTTGTCGTTTTCGTCTGTGACTTCATGGCCTTCATTATCTACTTTGTGGTGAGCATTAGTCTTGATGGTTTCATAGTCAGCAGGCAGCAAGACCGCATCAGCTGGGAATTCATTATCAGCAGTTTCGTTGTACTTGTACTTGGCTATGCTGACATACGTCACAGGCTCAAACAGACCTCGTTCAGCCGAAGTCAGTTTATACCAATCCCAATAACTGATAGGATCGTTCAGCTTGTATTCTACATCGTTGATAATCAGTTTCTGATCACCACTCAGCTTCGCACCGTTCGTATTATAATAGGCATATCTGTTGGGCTGTACATTCAACAACTTCATAGTGCCATGAGAAGCAGCCGTGATGGTCAGCGGAAGATCCACCATCTCACTGTAGGCATTGGTCGCACCGGTATAAGCCGAGATATACTGGTCATAGACATAGACCGAACCCCTGATATACCAGTAGTGGGCAGGCACACGGTTTGGGCCTTTATACCTATTGCTGACGTTATAACAGTCGTCGATGATGGTCTGCGTACTGTGCACAAAGTTACCAGAGGTCTGCCAATCTCTCTGATGGAGGTCTGCTGCATCACTGGTTGTAGAAGGTTCTTCGTAAGTATAGTCCCATCGGGTGACAGCGCCTGCATTCAAGGCCGTCAGGGTGGTGTTGGTGTGATCTGTCTTTGAGCGCTTACCATGAATATTCTTGGCATAGACGAAACCACCACCCATGCCCTGCTGCACATTGATGAGGTCCAACTCAACAACACCCGTGATGGGACCCCATACCTTTTCGTAAAGATCCTTACCGGTGCTCTCCTCGGTAGTGATTTCCAGATACACACCTGAAGCCAGAGCCACCTTGTTGTGGCTGTTACCATTATTGCGCTCGCGGTCGCCATGGTGGAATCGTTTCCAGCCGTAGAAGGTCTGATTCTCGTATTGAGGACCATAGGTACCAGTATTAATATTGTCGGAAGTACGTTTGTCGCCAGTTCCCACATCGCCCGTATAAGGCTGGTCTTTACCATTATTATCTGTATATTTTCCGGCGGCATCATGTGCGTCAGTGTCAGTGCCTTGGTCACCGAAGTCGAAGTCACTGGTGAGTGCTCCAAGGTAGTTCACCACGCTGTAGATACCGAAATAGTTGCCGTGGAAGCTACCGGCGGCATCAGAGGGGGCGACAGACATCTTTTTGTTGAGCGACACCTCACGCACACGATTGATCGTGTATTTGGTGTAATCCACTACCTCTGGCACACGGTCCTGGGCACCCTGCATCACCATACGGCTACCGAACACGCCACAGAAGTCGGCACGCTGGATAGTATTCAAGATACGACCGGCATAGATGGAGCACACACCATTCTGTTCCCAAAAAGCAGGATTTGGAATCGTATTTAAATCGCCGTCCGTTGTAAACATGTCTGGTTGTTTAGCAAACAGTGTCAAAATGTCATCACGCGTCAGCGTGGAGGCATTGGTATGGTTAGCATCTTTCGGATAATAGATGGTGCCATCATCATCGGTACACTTTTGCACACACTTATAGCGCAGCTCATAGTAGTCTTTCTCACGATCAAGAAGATTATTATATTGGCCTATTGTCAATTCATTCCATTTTTTCTCTTCGTAGAGATAATGGTAGTCGGTGCCGTAGTTAGTGATGTTCAGACCACGGTAGCCATCCACCAAGGTGAGGTTACCATCGCCATAGAGTCCACCAATATGTCCGGTTCCGATGGTGATGAGGTCGCGGTGATAGACGTCATGGATAGAGGCCGTTACATTGCCATATACTGAAGTGGTATTTGCGTAAGCCGCTTCTTGGTCTGAGCCCCTCGACGATGTGTTACCGCCGGCAAACACGGCATTGTGGATGATGATGCCGTCGTCATTGGTATTGGCTTCGAGCTCCTCCCATTTTGAGTCAGTCTTGCTGCCCAAGGTATTTAACGCAGAGGTAGGCACATATTGACCCGCAGTAAAACTACGGTCGAAAGATATACCACCATCAACTGTCACCTTGCCGTAGGCATCAATACTGCCGGTCAATAAAGAAGAATTGATTGACTCTAGATATTCAAGGTTATTATCAGAAACCACCTGACCCTTGTTGTATTTGATGGTATAGGACACATTGGTCTTAGCCTTACAGTACGGCTCAACCACCACCTTACAGTCCTCCGTCAACTTTCTTTCATTTCCGCTCGCATTCTCAGCGCCACTTAAATACTTAATGAAATTACCATTATCTGACCAATCATGCTCATAATAGTAACCTTGGTACATTCCGTCTCCATCAAAGCGTACGCCATCCTTCACACCTTTACGGGGCAGTTTGTGCCTTTGCGCATCTTCATATTCGTAGGCACTATACACATAGCCGATATCGCCACCACCGAACACGTTGCCATTGCCCGCAATCAGTTCTTTCTCCGTACCGATCTCGCCACCATGGATATACACTGACGTCTGACCGAACACATAACCATCGGAAAAGAGTTTTCCGCTTTCACCCAAGTTGTTGTAGCCTCGACCACCGCCAAAGACATTACGGTGAACATGACCGTCGAACAATTGCAAATGGGTCTTGCCAGGACGGTAAATGCCCTGCAATGAACGCACAGCCTTTCCTTCGACCTTTGTCTCTGTGATGATTCCACGTCCAATGGCGGCTATCTCACCACCACCAAAGAGGGCGTTGCGCACATGACCGCCATACATCTTTACATGAGTGAAATCCACACTACTGTTATCAATGTACCCACCGCCAAAGATACAGCCAGCGTCATCAAGACGCTTATTGTCTTGGAAGTGACCATCATCATCCTTGTAGGTTTCATCGACAATTTTCTCCTCGTAGCGCTCATCGATGTTGGCTGTTGCAGCAACGTCTGCCCAACCACTCTCGTTAGCAGTATGATATCGGTACCCAATATAACCGTTGTTCATCGTGATGTTGGCGGTTCCCCAAACGGCACCACCCTCACCGCCACCGTAGGCGTTACGCTCCACTGCAGGGATGCCGTTGTAGAAGAAGTAATCAGCAGTTTCTCCTTCAGGAATTGCCGTAGGCAGGTTGTCCTTGAGTACACCGATGACAACATGTGTCTCACCGGGAATATCGAGTAACTCGCCAGTTGACGAGTTATAGTAATCAGCATCGAGACCTCCAACATGATAACCCACACTGCCCTTCCATCCACCGCCATAGACGTTACGAGCCGTGCCGCCCTTGATGTAGGCATTGGCACTGGCTGTGAAGTCTGCACGGAAGATATTGTAAACAGAGCCTGAAGTGCCGGCAGCATAGAGGTCCTTTTTCACGGTACCGCCAAGAAGAGCGATATAGGTGGTGCCGTAAACGTCACCGCTTCCAACAAATATATCTTCTTCATTACCCAATCCACCACCGTATGCGTAATTTCCTACGTATGCACCTTTATTGATGATGACGTTGGTGTTGTACCGCTTGTAATGCTTGGTATCTGTTGAAGCAATATAGGCTCTGTCGTCTATCTCTGCCTCTCTAACCAATGGATTGCTGAGGTTGGTGTAGGTATTAGCTGCATAGTTATTATTGACATAGCCATCCGCAAATGTCGTAGCATCATAGCCACCACCTAAAGACCAGGCATTTATCCATTCAGCATCAGTGAGTTGAACCTTCGGGTCTGTATCCTTTTCCGTTGGCCAATACGGAATAGTATCACTGATATATTTCTGAGCACTCTCAGCACTCATCACACCACCGGCCTCACCACCGCCATAAACCTCCCAAACCTTGGCACCGTTTTTCAAATTGACCTCCGTGTATTCATTCCAGGTCAGAGAACCACAGCCTGCTCCATAAACCGTAGCATTGGTCATGCCATATTGATGATGTTTCTGTCTGACAGGTGCCTCGATATTGATCTTGCCATAGAGGGTGCGACGGGCATAATTGTTGCCACCATAGATGGCTCCCTTCGTCAATTTTGATAACGGATTATAGATCAGATAAGCATCCTCACTCTGAGTCAGATAGTTCACATGGGCCTCATAGACATCACAAGGCAGATAAGGATTACTGCCGTATGCCCCTCCGAAGATACAACCTATCTGGATGGTGGATTCTTCAGGTACATTGACAATGGTGCGGCGAGTGACACCCTGCTGGAAGCTGCCACCATAGGCTGCACCTATCTGCCCGCGTACAAGATCGATGACCGCAGAGGCGGTGACACCATCGGCATTGGTCTGGGCAATAGTTGGATTATGGGCGGGAACAATCTCTATGGTAGTTTCGCCAGATATTCTGGTTGTGGCTTCCTCATTGCGCATACCCACACCACTGTAGTCGCCTGCACCGAAGACCTCCATCGTGGTAAAGTTTGACAACGTCTGCGGCACATCAATCAGCACGTAGCTGCGGTCCTGCATCTTGTCGCGTTCGGCATCGCTGACATGCAAGTAAGCATGTCCCTGTCCTGCACCATAGATTCTCGCCACCGCATTTCGAGCGGTGCTGTTAGGCTTGAAGTTGACGAAAGCATTGGCCATCCAGGGCTTATGATAGTCTGTACGCATGGTACCCAGATTAGCGTCTGTTGTACCTTCTGAGCCAGTCGTATAGGCATACTTCTCATAATGAGATTCTCTATAGTCATAGTCACCATAGCAGCCACCGAAGATGTATTCTACACGACCTTGAATGTACTCGGTGTAGGCTGAAGCTGTCAGCACCTTGGGATTGGTGTTGCCAGGGTCTTCATCATCGTTGGTACCCGGAGCTCTGTAGCCATATACCTGACCAAGAATGTCGGAGCTGACGCGATGCTTGAAGTTACAATCATTACCACTTTCGCCACCATTGCCCAGAATCCGTCCACCTAAGTCGTTACCACCATAGATATGGTCGCGAATCCATGGGAAACCTAAATCTTCGTCACTATTAGAGTTGCGTCCCACGTAGGTTTCAGTATGTCCTAAGATGTCGGCATTACATGAACCTGCGAAGGAGTTGAAGATACGTCCATTACCCAGGTTGATGTGAGTGCTGCCGGCAATCAATCCCTCAAAGGCACCGCCATAGATGAACTCTGCCTCGGCCATGTCTTCATAATCCACCACGTTATCTCTGTCGTCAATATCACGTCTGTATGTGCCGGGGTGATTGTCCATATCTTTCAGATTGATATAGGTGCTGTACTTCTCATCATATTCGTATTCCAAATTATGCCTCGTCGGGTCATTAGGATCTGGAACATGACTGATGGCCTTGCCAATGGCTCCCTGCTCACCACCACCAAAAATCTGGAAGGTATAACCCTTGTTCAGGTTGATGGTTGCGCTGCCCCAGATTTCAGAGTCATCACCATAGCCACCACCGAACACATTCAATGCACGGCCCAGCGGGTCCATACCCTGCTGACTGATAAGGACACCGGTATTACGCTGGATTATCTTATAGCTGTCTGCACCGTAGAGCTTTGCTTCGCCCTCCACCTCTTCCACTTGGTCGAAGATGGCATTGTCTCCTTTACGGTCCTCCAGCGAGGCATTCAGATTGATGATCACATTGCCGTTCACATGTCCATTACTATAGCAACCGCCATAGACGTTACCACCATAGAAACGACGGTAGAGATCGTTCTCCGTATTATCTTCTGGAGTGCTTTCAGATGCCGTGCCTGTAGTCACGGGAGCCATCGGTTTGTATTTCTGGGTGACGGCATCGAATTCCCGGCTGTCAACAGTGTTCCATTCCAGCTGGCGATTGCCGTTGGAGTCCAAAGCATATTGTTCATTGCCATTAGCATCCAAGATGGGGGCATAATTCGCATCTCTCTGAATTTTCCACCGCTTGGGCTGTATCTTCAGACCACCGAAATTGAGAATCAGCTTATTGCCATCGCCATCAGGGTCTCCTAACAGGCCGCCTAAGTATTGGGCATTCAGTTTTGTCTCGACTCCGTTGATGGTTTTGTTTTTCTCATACACATTGGCCTCGTTACTACCGCCCACCACTTTGTCAAAAATCACCACCTTGTCGTTGAAGCTCACGTTCATGACACCATCAATCTTCATGCTGCCCACGTTACCGCCACAATAGAACGAACCGAAATAGGTGGAATAAGGCTGATATTCTCCAATATTGTCGAAAACCACCTCTGGCTCAATCATCATGGCACACCCGTCCATGTACTTGTCAAACTGTGTCTGTCCGTTGGCATCTTTCAACTCACTGGCCAAATCCATCTGACTGAAGTCATAGGTATGGGAGCTGTTTTCTGAATCGTTCACGGTCATACTTCCTGCATACTGCTCCAGCATCTCATCGGTCACCATATTGGCTCCGTTGTTACCCAGGAACACCTTGTCGGCAATCACATACGAACCAATCTTCAGCTGGGATGTTGCACGCTTGCTAGGGTCTGAATTGCTCAGCGTAGCACTATTGCCACCACAATAGATAGCACCACCAATGACTGTCTTCTTAGTTTCTGTTCCTATGACACGTATGGACACAGCCTCGGCATTGGGACGGAATGCGTTGAGTGCCTCCACCGAGGTCTTACCGTCTGGAATCGGATAGTAGAAGTCTTGAAACTCCTTGAGCTTGCCCAGATCCTCATTGTCCGTATAAGCATACGAACCATTTCCACCACCATACACATCTCCCTTGATACTACTGTGAATACCAACGGCATTACCACCATAGATATTACCAGAGATATCGTTACCGCCATATACATTAGTGATATCGCCACCCTTGATCAGCACACGGGCAGCATAACCTTCTGGGTATACTGAACCATCAATCACCTCTTCAGGAATATGATGCTTATCAGGGTTCACATCGGCTATACGGCATCCGCCAAATACATTCTCAATCTTCAGGGCATTGGATTGAACAGGATCGATAGGCAAGAGAATACCACGTTCATAGGTCATTGCACCCTGGTTACCACCGCTGTAGATGTCACGTATGGTACCTGCTTGCAGGTTCCATTTCGGACGGATGGCCATAGGGGCCTTGTTATTGCCACCAAACACACGGGCAAAATTGAATGCATAGCTGGACAGGTCACTCTGGTAAGTAGAAAGTCCAACTTTTTTTGCCAAGGCTGCCAATTCCGCTTTATATGTTGTTATGTCATCGTCGGTGGGGCTCTCCGGAAGTGTCGGCCACACGTTGGTCTCCGTCAGCACGGGGCTGTTATTGTTAATACAGATCGTGGTGTTTTCCGTCACTGTCGCATTGTTACCACCACCATAGAGGTGAGCGATACAGCCACCCAGAATCTCCAGATAAGTCTTGCTCAGTTCGGGCTTCGTGAAAGCGACTTCACCCGTATCAGTGACTTTCATGGCAATGTATCTTGTCCTCTCTGCTGAAGGAACACTAGCAACAGCAGCATCATCCGCATCCGCATCCTCCTTATTCCGATAGATGTAATGAGTGGTCTTCCCCTCTTCTGGCGTATCAGTCACCTCCTTGTCATAGTAGTAGTCACCATTACCTCCACCAAAAAGGCTACCGACAACAAGACTTAAACGATTAGCAGCCAGTGGTGTAGGGCTGGTGCGGATAAAGGCGCTCCAAGAGTTATCAATGGCATTCTTAACAGGGTGAGTCTCTACTGTTTCTTCTCCCTCTAAGACCTCGGTCAATTCGTCAGGAATATCCTCACCAGCACCTATTGTTCCTGCAATATCATTTCCACCATAAACATTGTTGATGAAGATATTGTTAGAAGCATGTTCACCATCGATATTGACGAAAGCATTGCCACTTACGTTGGCCATACGAGCACCACCAAAAACGCCATTGATGTCGCCAGCATGTATGGAAACCTTCGTGTTACCGGTCATATCACCGGCGTTGCCGCCACCATACACGTTACCACCAATAGATATCTGCCCCTGCGCCGCGATTGTGGCCAGAAGTCCAATAAACAATATGGTGATAAATCTTCTCATTTTCTTCTTTGTTTTATACCCTTATCTCGTTATTCAGTCATTTCCACTTTAATTAACTGTCACTCTAAATGTCGGGTTGTCCAGATCGGGATCTGACAATACATAGAGGTAGGTGGGATTCACCTCGATTCGCACCAAACGCTTCGTTCCTGCCCCTATCGTATGGTCGAGCTTAATTGCATTACGGGCTGTCTGATCTTCTCTCACCAGATTACCCTTCTTGTCATAGACGTCGTAGGTCGTTTCCAACACATAGTTCAAATTGGAACCTGGACACATGCATGCCAGGAATGACTGATATTCGGTCGTCAGATTCTTTTCGCCATCATAAATCGTGGCAACTTTGCCGTCTGTCCCTCTCTTGAATGAAGAAAACTCAACAGTAGGGGAAGTTGCATTAGCTTGCACCGTCACAGTAGCCGTGACCGTTTTTAACGGATCCTCGCCACTATCTGCCTTATCTGATTGCAGCGTGATAGACTTCAAACAGATGGTACGCAACTCGTCATAAACCGGATTCACCTTCATTTGGAACTCTAATCCTGCATAAAGATGCTCAGTAAGCAGATAAAGCTTGTCACCTTCAGTCGAAGGGTCATAATCAAATTTCCCCACACGCGAACTCATATCCGAGGGAAGAGAGGATTGATAACCTTGCACACCTACAATGATATTGATGTCCTTGGCTGTCATGACATCCAGGTCGGTGAAGGTCAGCACGGCTCCCAGAGCGTAATCACCCTGATATGGGGCGATGCTCACATGGTTTGTCACATCTTCCTTCGGCATAAAACCATAGAAGTAATAGGTTCCATCTTCGAGCGCCACTCGCGATGTCCAGGTGTAAACGGGTGTTACACCTTCAGAGGCTGAAAGACTGAACAGGCAAGGCACATAGGCTTCATCTCTCTGCGCTGCACTGGCTGATGTCATATAGCCCTGTATCTGTGTGATGGGTGACAGAGCGGTGGCATAAATATATTCCTCGTAACCATCAGGAAGGGTCGTGCGGGTCGAGGGTGTTACATCTTCATATTGCTGAGATCCCAACACCACATGCAGCTCGCGCATAGGACGCTCGGTCGTTTCGCTGTTATCCGAACAGCTGTAAAACAACCAAGCGGCACTCATGCAGAGCAATCCTTTCAGCAATATGTTCAGTTTCCTTGTCATTCTCTAAGCTTTCATCTCACCAATTATACACCGACTTTTCCTCTGATTCTCCCGACCCCCAACTCTTCATGCCGATGTTTGTCACTGTAAGCGTATAAATCGTTGCGTCCATATAGAACACATATACAATCCAGGAACGGTTGCGCAGGAAATCACCTGGATTTGCCATCGAGAAGGTTGCAGTCTTTGCTTTCAGTACCCAAACATTATCTTCCAACTCTTGTACCGTATATTTTATTGTACCTGTCAATTTCTTATCACTTTCACGCAGATAGGTCAAACCGAGTTCCTTGAGCTGAGGCCAGCTTAATCCATTTTCTGCAAGAATACTCGCACTGAAATTCGCAGCTTGTAAGCCTGCTATTTCCTTATTCGTCCCATAATCATTCAGCCAGGCAATATTAGCATCCTTTCTTGACAGTTCTTCATCCGCCGCATGATTGATCAGGTCCTCATAATCCTGTGCCGACTGAGTCTCGTAGGCATAAACCATTGGATCTTTCACTTTTGGAATAGCGTCTATTGCCAAACTTCCGTAATTGATGGAGCCCGAAACGTAGGTCGCATAAGAAGGGTTAGCCACCGGCATCAAGTAGCTCTCTGTTGGAATCTGACACGATGTACCCAAAGTAACTCCGTTATTCAACTGAATTCCATCGATGCTCACCAATTTCTTTTTGGGGGTATCCTTTTCTTTCTTCTGACAAAGCACGAAACGCAGTTTCGATACGGCGCGAGTCAACTGAAGAGTGGCCATTGCATCTTGATTTCCAACGCGTAAGGTGGGGTAAGAACCATAAATGGATTGATTCTTCAACACACCCGACATAGGAAGACCGTTTGAGGGCACTTTCGAGACAGGAGAGACATCAGAAGGAGAGACGTCATAATTCGCCACGAAAGTACCATTTCCTACTCCAAACGAACTCTCCGCTATCTTCGCTGAATCCAATTTGGCACGAGTTGTAGTTCTGGTCAATGTCAACGACGCCCCACCCTGAGTCAAACTACAGCTTCCTGCATTCGCCACTACATACACATCCACATTCACAGGATGGTCAGCAAACTCTTTACTCACCTCCATGCGGAACATCTCTTGCCTATCGGTCTCGTTCAGGAACGTAGGTGTAGTGGGTGGCATATAACCCACCAAACTACCGTCACTATGCTTAAACACCCATATCTGAAGCGAATTCACCTTATATTCATCCGCTGTCTTGGAAGTAATCTCACCCACATCTGCTCGGGTCGGCATCGGATGACCTGGTGCATAGACATAGATATTCAGGAAGCAATCCCCTTTCTCTTCATTGCCTCCTTCTGAATGCTCGCTGCATGCCGTCAACAGCATGATGACCAGCAACATCCACATTTCTATGTCTCTTTTCCTTTTCATTCTCTTGTAACCTTAACGTTAACCATAACTTTAACACTCTCCCTTAAACAGGGGAGTCGGAAGGGTCTACTACAGCGGTACATTCGTCGTAGTGACCTGAATCCAATCAGGCACCAACCGAATGGCTACCTCCAAACGGGGATCCAGCAAATCGGGCAGGTAAGTGTAAGCCTCCTTCAAGCTGCTGATTTTCACTACACCCTTGGTGATATAGTCCTTGGTGAACACACGCCTCTTGTAGTCTTGGTCTTGCTCCACCGGCACCTCAATCGTACCCACCAAATAGAACTTTGTCCCTGGAAACACCGTTCCGTTGATACCCTCAAAGGATTGACCGCTATTATTTTCGAACTCCAACGCAAAGCGCACATTTTCATTATCTTTGGTTTGTAGCACCAGCGTGTTGGTGTATATGCTGGGGGTGGTTGGTGTGGAGACAATGGAACTACCCATTGCGATGCCACCCTCTATCGTCTTGTCATAGATGATGTGCTCTTTTGCTCCCGTGGGTGTGAAATCATATCCCTGGGCAAACTGGCTGCTAACCAAGATGGCTGTCAAAGGGAAGGTGGCTCCACTTGCAAGCGTAATGGTCTCTCCAGCCGCGTCCTCCAAGGTGCTCTGCACATTCAAGCCCACCTGCAAGCATCCCACCGCGTATGACAGAGGATCCTTGATGGCGATGGAAACTTCACCACCCATAATGGTCGCATCCTTATTTTCATGCTTATTCAGAACCGTCTCTAACTCATACCCGTCCCAAGGCAGGTTATAATAGTCTTTCTGAAGGCTGTATGAGGTATAGATCAAACTGCTGGCATAATAGTATAATTCAGCAGGATAGACGAAACGGTTCAGGCTGTTGATGTTGGCCTCAGTCGTCGTAGCCGTTTGAGGCACAAATTTCTCTTGTGTGTTATCCCACTGCACCACCGCTGCACCATCCGGCAAGTTGATCTGAGCGGGATAGCCAGTGATGGGTTTGTCGGTTGTGTTGAACGCTGGCAAAGTAACGCCTTGATTTTCCACCCAAGCAGCCAGTTGTGCCACATTCGTGCTGGCACATGCCAGCAGATGTGTATGGTTTTTGGCATCAGGAGCAACGCTGCCATTCGTCAATAAACGGTAAAGAGCCTCTTTACCTTCTGTTCCTTTAACGGCCGCAGCAATAGCCGTTAGATATTCCGCAATGTTGCTATGGGTTGTTTCTGCTACATTGCTGTCATGTATCACCTCTGGTGAGATAGAGATATTACCCGTTTTCGTGCCCGCTGCATCGGGAATGGAAACGATGAGGGAACCATTTTCAAACTTACCCCCTACGGCCAAAGCATTAGCTCTGGCATAGCAGAGAAACGAGCGTGTTCCAATAGGAATGTCAAGTGTATTGGAATCGTAATAGTTCAATGTTGATTCATAGCGGTAGAGCTCGCCATCCAGATTCAGCACCTGAGGAAGCGTTGCATCCGCTCCTATCACTGGTGTGCTGAAGGGCATCAAGTTGATGTCCCGAATGCCGCGATAATCATTCTTGTCCTGCTGGGTCGCTTGTGCAGTCATTCTTGTGGAAGCCCTGCTGGTCGACACATTCATGGCCACATGAGCAGGAACAGGACGCCAAAGAGATGGGGTGTAAATCTCATCAGAGGTACATGACGACACAAACAGTGCCATCAGCATTGTTACGATACATCCTATTTTCTCACATTTCATCCTCATGGCTTCCCACGTTCCTTTCTTTACATCTCCGGCTCATACGTGCCACCCTGTTTCCAGTCAAGGGTCACACTCACACCCACTAGCGTATTATCAGGCTGCAAACTGCCATCGGCTTGCAGGTAGGTTTTCACTATTTTCAAATTTCCAGCCATCAACGGCTCTTTGAGGCTCAGCACCGACTGAGTCACCGACCCATCGGCAAGCGTCACATAGACAACATACTGCCACAAGGGTTCTTCACCCACGGCCTTGTCTCGCGATGGGAAGTTGACCGTACAGAAACACAACATGTCATCTGCATCCGTACTCACTTGTTGGGCATGCACCATGGGTGGATTGTCCACATAGGTGTAGGTGCTGTCGTTCACGCTGAATGCGGTGGCAAAGCCGGTGGCATACACCTGAATGTCCTTCACTTCCACTCCCCTAGCATTGTCTATCACCAAAGCCGTCGCGCTGTTTGCCATATAGAGATCCACATGGAAGGTCTGATCCTCGCCTTCCTTCACCTTCATGTCTTCACGGGCGGTGAAGAGGCCGGTCTCATGCGATTCAATCGTTTCTCCCTGCTTCTGCACCAATGTTTGCGTAGCGCTCTGGTCGCCCCCTGTCACACTCACCACCGAGTTATTCTGCAGGTTGGCCAAAGCCAGATGGCGGTAATCCTGTGCTGGCAAGAAGAACGAGTAACTCTTCTCGTTAGCGTTCATGAGCTCGCTCTTATGATACTGCAAGGCGTCCTCCTTGCCGGTGGCATAAAAAGAGAGGTCGATGTCGCGGGCGACATCGGTGAAGATATTGGCCAGATGGTTGCGCAAGGCATCTGCCACCAGCTGCTCCCTGCCAGTAACCAACTCCGTCTGCAACTCTGTTTCGATATTGGTGATCAACTGCAGCTCATACTCCATTTCGAAGTCCTCACCACAGTCGCTCAAATCTTCGTCAATCGTTGAACAAGCAGCAAGGTTGACCAGCAAGGTTGCCCCCAATATCCAATCAATTATGTTCCACTTTTTACGTCCCATATCGAGCTCATACGCGCGCGTACCTCTAAAATATTATATAAACATTTCCCACTACCATGTGGGAGAATTTCTTCCCCTAACTAAGAAAATTCTTCCTTAGTTAGGAAAAAGTTTTCTGTAACTATGTAGTAATTTTTTTGTTGGTATCGCACAGAGGGAAAATCCCCCTGTGCGATGATAAGATTTATTGAATGGTTACGTCGAATTCTATACCAGCTTCCCACTTCAAATCTACGCTCAAACCGAATACCGTTTCAGAAGAACGGAGGTCTGGAATGGTACTGTAAGCATTCTGCAAAGCCGTTGCTGCATTCAGCGTGATATTAGCAATTGTCGTATAATCCTGAACGAAGATACGTGAAACACTTTCGTTTGTGATACGATAAGAAGCAGGACGAGCAGCTGCTGTTACTTTAGCTGCCCAATCAGAAGGTGAAGCTGGAGTCAATTTACCCACCAAATAGAAAGTACTATTAGCTGGAATCAAGTTGTCCTTGCCATAAAAGTCCTTGTCTCCATTTACAATCTCCAAAGCGAAGAGTACTGGATCCTGTGTATTATCGCTATCGTAATTGTCATAGACAATAGTATAATTGTTAGCAGAAGCATCAGTGCTAAGAGCAGCTCCATACTGAACGTCTCTATCGTAGATAACTTGGTCAAAGTTATTACCCGATTCATCCTTTCTAATCATATCCCAACCTATCTTCTTAGGCTGACCACCTATCAAAATACCGGTCACTTTGAACTTTGTTCCATCAATGTTTGTCTGGTTTTCTGCAGAGCCGCCAACGATTGTAGCCATATTATCTGTGAAACCAGTAGCCGGGGCAGTTGGTGTGCCAAGCTTCACGTTGGTCTTAAACAGAGCCACACCATAGTTCACATTGTTCTGCATAGCAACGGCACGTGTGGTAGCAGTAACAGATGAATTTTTTGTCCAATCGGTATCGAATGCGCCAGTACCTCCAAGGGCCGCATCCCAATTTGCTGTAGTAGTAGGATAATCGCTTACCTCTTTATACTTACTTGTTGCAAGAAGTGGAGAGTTGTCAAAATAGAGAAGTTCTGCAGGATAGTCGATATCTCCAACGTTTACAACAAGCTGTCCTGGAGTGGTAGAATTTCCTGCATGAACACTCGTATTATAAGAGAAAGCGCCACTAGAAAATAATAACTGCGCTGCACCCATTGGCAAACCGAGGTTAGCAGGGAATATATCATTCACTTGCTTGCCTGTTGCATCTCCATATACAGAAGCACCTGTCAAACCTACCAACGTAGACTTCCATGTATCTGGATCACCATTAGCAGTATTATTTGCAGCGAAATCAACCGCAGTCGTTCCATCTGCCTGCAAAATATTTACTTTTACGCCATTGGACGTAGCAGTGGTAATTGCTGTACAGATAGCAGCAGCCATAGCTTGAACGTCTGCATTAGAACTCTCATCATTAATGGCCTTTGCACTCTTGTAGAGGTCAAGCATCAGACGTTTTACAGACTCAGCAGAACCTGAACGAGCCTCACTTGCTCCAATAGTTGTGAATTTGTTGTAAAGACGTGCCAACGCTCTGAAGTTACCATCAGTTTCCGCTATAGTCTCTGTCCACGCCCAAGTTTTTTCTCCCAGGGTACCACTCAAAGTTGCTTTTGCGCTAGCTACCTGAGTCAAATAAGTAGCAAGATTGACCGCATTATTAGTAACAGTGGAACCATTCGTATCTTTATTCAAGTCCGCAATAGATGTCAAATCAAAATGAATACCAGCTATACCCACAGGATTGGTATCAGCTGTCAATGAACAAGTTACCTTACCTACTTGGTAGTTTTCTTGACTTCCACGATCAGCTACACCATAGAAAAGGAAGTTGTTAGTACCTACAGGAATGGTTAGAGCATAAACTTTGCTAGATGTAGGATTGGCTATTCCCGACAATGTACCAAGGTCAAAACTTGCAGCATTTGAGGTGGTAGCTGTTCCTGGTACACCAGTAAATGGCAACAAGAACATCTTTTCCAAACCACGGAAAGTTCCGGATTCTTGTACATTTGTAGCCGTCATACGAGTTCCTTGAGAGGCCTTAGTAATATTGAACGCAAAGTCTGTGCGTACACTATTACCGTCAAACGTGGGATTGTTACCCGCCACTGCGTCATTGTCAGACGAGCATGCGGTGAATCCAACTGCGCTAGTGAGTGCTATCGCGCTCATCATAGCATAATAGAAAGTCTTTTTCATACTCAAAAATTTTTGTTAGAGTTAATATTACTATTGTCTTCTTATTATTTTTATCTTGTCAATTGTCTCAGGTTTTCCTTGGCGTCGGCATTGCCCTGCTGGGCGGCTCGACGGAAGAAGTCGAGGGCGGCATCGCGGGAACCAGTGTTCCAGAGGGCTACACCCAGGGCGTTCCATGCACGTGGGTCGGCTTCCACTCCTCTGAGCAACGGCAATGCCTCGGCATAGCGTTCTTGCTGGAGGAGCTGGGAGGCTTGATTGATGGTGGCGGCAGCGGTGTCGGGCACGTAGTCGTAGTAGATGCGCAGGTAACCCGAGTTACGCTGGTCGGCCAGGAGATGCTCCTTGATGTAGGCAAAAGTGCGACCCTTGTTGAGCTGACGCAGCTTCTGTTCGCGACGGGTGAGGTCGGCCTCGCTGTCGATGAGCTGGAGGGCTTCCTTGAGGGCGGCCAGACGGCCTCCGTCAGCTTCCTGTCCGCTGGCACCCATCCCGTTGACGATGTCGCTAATCTGGTCATACAGTTCTGCCCATGCCTCGCCGCCACTGGCCACGTCGAAGAGGTTGTCGGTGGCTTGGGGCACTTGCTGCTGCACATATTGCTTGAGCGCGTTGGCACGGTCGGCAGAGAGCTGCTCGTTGTGCTTCACCCTACCCTCGATGGAGGCAAGACCCACAATCTGGATGCAACGCACGGAGCTGGTGGAGTCGGCCATCACCTGACGGGTTATATCGACGATGCGGTCGAGCACGACGCCGTTCTCTCGGAAGTCGCGAAGGAGGGTGCTCTTGTCAAGCGGGAAGTGCACGTAGAGTGCGCCTTTCTCCTTGCGCAGTATGCGCGTGCGGTCGTACGGTTTATAATGTGACACGTGCTCCAGCACAGGGTTTTCCTGCTGGAGAGCACCTGCACGACCCGTATTCTCGGCCACTTTATGCACAACCAGCACAGGGGCAGGCGGCGGTGTGGTGTCAATCGGATTGACGATGATGGGCTCTTTCTGCTTCTTCTCTATCTTCTGGTAAACGAGATTGAGCGTGAACTTAGGGATGAAGACGGGGTCGGTCTTCTTGCCGTAGTAAGTGCCGCAATGGTTGCAGTCGAACTTTTTCGACCAAGCATAGCCGAAGGCCATGCCGAGTTCGCCCTCGAGACGGAAGAAACGGTTCAGACGCCACGAACGGCCATAGAAGAGGCCGATGGCGGCGAGGTCGCCTTCCTTGCGGTGATGGCGCACGTCCTTATACATCCCGAACGGGAATTTCACGTGGCTCACGTTGTAGTGACTGTAGATGAGGTTCAAGCCCCAGTAGGAATGGTGGAATGTGCTGTCGTTCCAGTAACGAAGTTCGGGCGCAATGAGCAGGTGGCGCAATTTGCGCACTTTTTTGTCGTCGGTAGGCCAAGGGCGGTACCCCCCTGTCATGCCAAGCGTCCAATGTTGTGACATACGTACATCCACACCAAGATTAGGGGTGCCCGACAAATCGTAAATTAGGTTGTTGCGCACGGCGACGTTCTTTTGTGCCTGCATGTTGCTGTAGAAGGCCAACAACAACACTAAAAGAACCGCTTTCTTTAATATGTTCATATTCATCTCCACCATGACAATTACTGTCTTTTGGTATGTTTTTCGCCCTATTTCAGAGGTTCTGATTCGCAAAAGTAATACTTTTTAACTAAAAAACGAAGGGGAAATCCACTTTTTACCCCCCCCCGTTAACTTAATTTAACATAAAATGGAAGAAATAGGAAACTATATTTGACATTTTTCGTATTCGCGTGCGAGAAAACAGGTCCCCAAAGGGCTTGAAAGAGGCGAAGTAACACTCAAAGTAGTGTAATAGACGTATTTACGCTAACGGCGTAAGCATAATTACGGCAACGGCGTAGAGGTAAATATGGCAACGTCGTACTCAATTAATAGGCAACGGCGCTTTCAATAAATTGGTAACGACGTTTTTAATTAAGTGGCAGCGACGCTCGACTTTTACCCTATTCGAGTGAAGGGGAAATGCCCCTCAAAGATAGGGATTTTACGTGTCAGTTTAGGAGAAAAGACCTTGACGGGGCACTCAAAAGGGCATAACTTTGCATCAGAAACAAAAAAAGCGGCGCAGCGGCCACCTCAATGACCCCTACACCGCAGAGACAATAAACATTATTCACCTTTTAAATATATTGCCTTATGAAAAAGATTATTCTTCTCCTGGCTGTGATTCTCGGTTCACTCCTGATGCAATCTTGCTGCTGCTGGTGGGATTTGTGCGACCCTTATGGCCCACCGCCACCACCGCCACCAAGGCACTATCACCACCACCACCACGGGTGGTAACACGCTGACATTGAAAAAGTGAGACAATAATGAAGGCAGCCTCGAAACCATTGTGATGTGACCCCGAAAAGTTGGACGTTAAATTAAACGTTAATTATTAATCTCTCTATAGTAGTGAGCTCGGTATAATGCCGGGCTCATTCCTTTTAACCTCAGTTTTATTCTTTTATTGTTATACCACCAAATATATTT
>JAEEGS010000081.1 GCA_016280445.1 Bacteroidaceae bacterium | reverse complement strand
GCATTTTGAGACCGGTTCGACCGTATCACGCGAACCTCGCCTGGTAGGAGACATCGTAATGGACATGTTCAAGGGCTGGAGCCACAACACCGAGCTCTCAGTCGATCTGAAAACCATCCTCAGCAGCGACCCGCGCGCGAAAGCTGGCAAGGATTATCAGGGCGTGCTACGCCGCGACGTCGATTGCGACGAGTATCGCTACGACGAGCACTTCACCTTCGTGGAAGCCTTCGCTCCGAAAGAGAGAAAGCGCAATCCACATGTGTTCATCGGCCAGTACATCACCGTCACCCGACGCGACGACGGCACCTATCGCCTGAACTTCTGCCCGATAAAGACAGGCGCAGGCTTTAGCCTCGAGACATATGCGCTCGGCGTTTACAACGAGATTTGCATGGCACTCGGTGGCCTGATAGAATGAGTACCCCACCCCCGACAGTCTCAAATCTCAAATCTCAGTTCGAAAAAAGGGATACCTCTCATCCCGGAATCGCCTGCTTAAAGCATCGTAACTTATTGATTATTAAATATATATAATATATATAATATAAATAAGGAGAGAAGGGGGTACCTTAAAAAACAACTGAGACTCTGAGACTGAGACTGCGGGCTGTATCAAATAATAATTTAACTTCCTATAAAGCAATGACTTACAATATTTTTGACCGCACCGCTCCGGCGATGCCAAAGCCCTCAAAAGGCACAGAAATCGTGAAATTACTCCTCTCACAGGTCTCAAAAGAGATGCGTGAACCGCTTCTTCCGATGACAATTCCCGCTCTTGCAGCCCATGTTAGTGAAGTGGAGTTTATGTATTCAGACAACAAATACCATGAACTTTGCGGCCAAATGGGCCATTTGATTGGCCCTTCGGGTATCGGTAAAGACCAGTTACACGATCTCGTGGAGGCTATCATGCGCTCATTCCGAGACCATGATGAGATTGAGTACAAGAAACTGGAAGACTGGCAACACCAGAAGAACACCAAGGGTGCCAACAAGGACAAACCCGACCGCCCCGAGGTAGCCATCTGGTTTCCGCCGATTGATGTCACCAGCGCAGCATTCCTGCAAAACGCCTTGGGTCTCGAGAAGCTGGGTGGCCACACGCAGTATCTGAACCTGCCCGAGGTGGAGATGGTCGACAAGATGTGCGGCGGCCACAAACAGGTGAGTATGATGATCCGTAACATCTATGACCGTAAGCGTGTAGGTGCTCTTAGGGCTACGGCAGAAGGCGTCACGGGCAACCCGCTGATCCGGGCTAACCTCACATTCAGCTCCATCCCCGAGGTCGCACGACAGTTCTACAAGCGGGACATGATCAATGGTTTCTTCGGCCGCATTCCCTTTGCCTACAAGGCTCGCGGTGAGCGAAAGGGCAAGATACCGCGCAAGGGTGCCTACAACGAAGCGTTTATTCAGCAGCTCGATGAATACCTGATACGCTTAGACAACTGCAAAGGCCGTTTCGTGGTGAAGCCGTTGAATAAGATGGCCGACCAGTTGGCAGAAGAGATGGCCCGCGTGGCCGACCTGGCTGACGACGACATTCTCTTCGAACTCTCACACCGCAGCATCTTCGCCGCATGGAAGAAGGCCGCCACGCTTTGGATTCTGAACAATCAGACATGGACACGCAGCATCGGTGAGTTTATGACGTGGTTCTGCTACTATGATCTGTGGTCGAAGGTCAGAGTGTTCGGCGACATGTTCAAACTGGGCGATGCCCAGGGTGATGAGGTGCAGAAGAGCGGACCCAAGAACATGCTCGACAGCCTGCCCAATACGTTCAACGAACAGCAGCTGGAGGCATTACGCCTAAGCCTCGGCAAGAGCAAGGAAGGCACCAAGCATCAGCTGAACGTCTGGAAGAACCGAGGGTTCATCACCTACTCGAACCAGACGGGACTATACACCAAGACCGACGAGTACTTGAAAATTTGACAATTTGACAATTGAACAATTGGACAATTAAATAGTAAAATCGTGAAATAACATGATGGATAGAATAGATATTCAGAAACTGCGCGAGCTGCCGATTGAGGGAGTGGCGGAGCGACTTGGGTTAGGGGTAAAGAGGCACAAGTGCCTCTGCCCCTTTCATGACGATCACCATGCGAGTATGTCGTTCAAGGTGAGCAAGAACACCTGGCGGTGTTTTGTATGCGGGGCAGGCGGCGGGACGATCGATCTTGTGATGCGGTATCTTAATCTCGGTTTTCGCGAGGCGTGCAGGTGGCTGGCGGATGAGATGGGGGTTGTGCAGATCAGACCCCATCTAACTATGCAGACCAGACCCCAACTAACTATGCAGACCAGACCCCCTCTAACTCCCCCTACTCAGGGGGAGAACCTTCCCCTCCTGAGTAGGAGGGGTCAGGGGTGGTCTGATCAGCCTAAACCATTCGACGCGAGCCGGTATGAGCGGTTCTTCGAACGCCCGTGGTTGAATGAGGAGGCAAGGCGCTTTCTCTTTGAGGAGCGCAGGATCGACCCGCGAGTTGTGCGCTGGTGCAGGCTGACGTCGTGGAAGGACAAGCAGGGCATCAACTGGCTACAGATACCCTACTACGACCGCGACGGAAAGCTCGTGGGCATCCAGAACCGCAACCTCGGCAAGTCATCTGCGACGGACAATCTAGGCGGTATGCCACGGTTCCGATTCCCAACCGGATCGCAATGCGGCATCTATAATCTGCCCGTGCTGAACATGCTTTGCCCTGGCGATCAGCTCTTCATTGCTGAAGGCTGCAGCGACTGCTGGAGTCTTTTGTCAGCAGGTCACAAGGCCATCGCCATCCCATCGGCCACGCTGCTAACAAAGAAGGACGTGGAGCAACTCTCCATTCTCAATTCTCAATTCTCAATTAATTTTCATATGTATCCAGATCGCGACGCGCCTGGCGAACGCCTCTTTCTCCAGCTGAAGGAGGTGTTGCCCACGCTGGTTCATCACCAGCTGCCGCCGGACTGCAAGGACTTCAGCGATTTCTACCGCTCTCGTTGATCAGACCCCCTCTAACTCCCCCTACTCAGGGGGAGAACCTTCCCCTCCTAAGTAGGAAAGGCTACGGGTAGGCGAGCTCTGCTCGGGAATGGGGTCAGGGGGGCTGATCAGCCGTAACCTCGTCGCTGATGACCCGTAATCTCGTCGCCAGCGAGCCGTAACCTCGCTCCTACCGGGGCCAGGCCCTGTTAGGAGCAAAACCTCCTGCTGGGGCCAGGCCCCAGTAGGAGCTAGCAGGAGATTTTATACACTAAAATAGTTAACAATATTTAGCAGAAAAAGTCATGGGAATGTTTGGCGGTTTCGGATATTTTT
>JAEEGS010000080.1 GCA_016280445.1 Bacteroidaceae bacterium | reverse complement strand
GTCGTTTATAACGAGTGTAAACTCATAATTTGTCTGTTGTTTATCTGACTGGCTCGCCTTCTTGAGAGTCATCAGAGCCTGTTGGCGAGCAGCCTCATTTTCCTTTGTCCATGTAGCTTTGATAGGACGGAGTTTTGCAGCCGTGATAATCTCAGCAAGCGGGTCATTCTCATAATCGTACGGATGTCGCGAACTGTTAGGAATAAACGTATAGATACATACCTTACCCTCTGGCTGATATCTGTCAGATGCGAACCAACCGATGTGGCGTTCTTCATCTACAACCATCATATAGTCGTTTCCATAAGAGTTGTATGGAAAGCCCAAAGACTCTGCACGATAATACTTGTCTTCGTCGTAATCGTAACGGGTGATGTACAGGTCGTAGTTTCCTAATCCTTCCGACGAACGTGCTGCAAAATACAATGTGCTGCCGTCGGACATAAGGAAAGGATAGTTTATGTCACCATCTACGTCCAGTCCCTCAACGAGTTTTTTCTCTGTGCGGTGACCATTCTCCAGATAGTAAGTGTAAAGTTGCAGCGACTCCTTATCCGGTTCTGAGGCATAGACTTTATTTCCCAGTTGAGTAGTAAACTCAGTTGTACGTCCCTTGTTGGTCATCGCCACCTTACCCATCTCATCGGAAATACTATATGCTGCAAGGAAAGTCTGTTTGTCAACAACGACAGAATCGACAACCACTACATGGTCAGTGCCTCGAAGAGCCTGCACTCCCCTATTGCAGCGTTCCAGTTGTGCGTCCATAACAGAAGTGTCCTTACGGCGTCGCTTAGCCTGAGTGATGTTCTTCTTTAGTTTATCGCCAGCTTCCTTGTACTTCATGTTGTCAATCATGATGTCGATTTCATCTGTCGAAACTTCCACTACAGGATATGTAGTAGGTGCAGGTTTGGGTGCAACCACATCTTGAGTTTCCTTTACGTCCTTTACATCTTTAGCTGTCTTTGCCACCTTTGCTACTTGAGCCATTGCGGCTGTGAAGAAGAAAAGTGAAGAACACAATAATATAATCTTAGATTTGTCCATTTTAACTTCCTATTTAACTTCAATATAACTTCCTATTATCTTTATCAGAATTCTACGATGGTAATTCCGGCACCGCCCAACTGTATGTGTTCGTCGTGGAAATCGGTCACTGCGGGTACGGTAGCCAGATAGTCGCGGATGAGAGTTTTCAGAATGCCGTTGCCGGTTCCGTGCAGGATGCGCACGCTGCCTACATTCGCCACTATAGCATCGTCGATGTACGAAGTGATGGTTTGGAGAGCCTCATCGCCACGCATACCTCTCACGTCAATGTCCTGTGAGAAACGCAGAGTCTTGCTTCTTATTTCGTCTCTTGTCTGAGCAGAAATGAACGTGGCAGCACGTGGTTTTTCCTTCGGAGCCTTAGCTGGTTCTAGGCGGTCGAGACTCACGTTGGTAATTACTGAACCAAAAGCAATCTGGGCTTCCTTGGCAGAGATTTTCTTGACGAGTCCCGCTGTTGCAGTTCCCTTTATTCGGGCATAATCACCGACAGTAAGTGGGCGTTCTTCGATTTTTTGTATAGGAGTAGCAGCTGATTTAGCCGCAGTACTTTTCTGAGCCTTAGCCTCGCCCTTCTTCTCTTTTCTGCGTTTTATCTTTTCCATCTGGCGCTGTATGCGTTCTTCCATTGCAGCCTCGTCGATGGAAAGCAGTTCTTCCTTGAATTCCGTATGCTGTTTGCGGATAGAACGGGTACGTTCCTTCTCCGCCTGCGCTTCCTTTATCTCGCGAATGGTCTGTTCGATGCGAGCATTTGCTTTCTGCAGGAGTTCCTCAGCCTCAGCCTTTGCCTTTGCAATGATTTCGCGCTTCTGCTGTTGCAACTTGCCTACCTCCTGTTCGTAGCGTTCGATGGTCTGATCCATCTGTTTCTCCTGCGAGTGGATGACCTGACGTTTCTGTTCCCAGTAACGTTTATCGCGAACAATGTCCTGCAGGTATTTGTCAGAATTGATATAATCCTTGCCAACGATTTCCGAAGCGTCAGCAATCACATCCTCGGGCAGACCAATCTTACGAGCAATCTCCACGGCAAACGAACTGCCCGGGTTGCCAATCTGCAGTTGGAAGAGTGGTTGCATCTGCTGACGGTCGTACAGCATAGCACCATTCACTATTCCATTGGTATTCTGTGCCAGGAGTTTCAGGTTCTGATAGTGGGTGGTAATTACTCCGAAAGCCTTGTGCTGATTGAAACGTTTCAGCACCGCCTCAGCAATAGCACCACCGATTTGCGGTTCTGTGCCGCCACCGAATTCGTCTATAAGTATGAGCGAGCGTCCGTCAGCATTCTTCATCATGTATTTCATATTATACAAATGTGAAGAATACGTAGAGAGATCGTCTTCTATTGACTGTTCGTCGCCTATATCAATAAATATGTTGCTGAAGATGCCAGCAACACTGCTCTTTGCCATCGGCACTGGCAATCCGCACTGCAGCATATACTGTAGGAGTCCGACGGTTTTCAGACAGACCGACTTTCCTCCTGCATTCGGTCCAGAGATGAGCAGTATGCGGTTCTGACTGTTCAGCAGGATGTCGAGCGGCACCACTTTCTTGCCCTCCGCTTTGAGTTTCATCTGTAGGAGCGGATGCACGGCAATGCTCCAGTCGATGTGCTGTTTGTCGGAAATGGTGGGTTGCAAACTGTCTGTGCGACGTGCGAACCTTGCCTTAGAGATGATGAAATCGATGTCGGCAAGAAATTCGTAGCTATAAAGGATTTCGTTCACCTCGGGACG
>JAEEGS010000079.1 GCA_016280445.1 Bacteroidaceae bacterium | reverse complement strand
TGTGTATGGAGATAATAGACCTTCCATCCTCTAATAAATGCATGTATTTTAATAAGTCTGCATAATCATGTTTCTTTTGTTTTCTTCTAGTCATAATAAACCCCCGAAAGTTTTTTTGTCTAACTTTCGGGGGTCATCTCATTGGCTTCGAGGCTGCATTTTTATTAGAACCACGGATTTAGCAGATGAAGCAGATTTCAGGATGGATGCAGAGGATATGTAACGGATTAGAGTCGTGCCAGAGAAAGACGCGGTTCAATCTGCTCAACCACGTCTGAATCATCATAAAAATCTGTTCAATCTGTTCAATCCGTGGTTTCTATTTACAATCATCATCGAAGTTAAACTTCATCTACTTCACATATACTTTCTTGACGGTTCCGTCAACTTCCCTAACGATGTTGATGCCGCGATGCAAGCCCTTCTGTTGCTGACCCGACAGGTTGTAAACACCGCGAGAAGCTGAACGAACGGGGTTGGCAGCGGCAGGAGCCTCCTCGATGCCCGTCGCAACAATGGCCTCTTCTTCGTTGTAGTTGGGGTCAACGATGGTCTTCTCATAGAAATACCATTTCTGCTTGGTGTCGGCAATAGCCAAAGCATTGTCGCCCAGACGGATGCGGTAGTCGAAATGATGCTTGCGCACTTCGTCGCTGGTGTACTGGTAGTCGGTGTTGAGCGGCACACAGAAAATGACGCCGTTGGCTGGTTTCTCTGTGAGGTCGATACGCATCGTGCCACAAGTGACATGCTGGCTGTAGTGGCACTTTCCATCGGCTGTGCGATAGCAAAGCAAGGCGCGCATGTTGGTGTCTTCAGGACGGAACTCCACTTCGGCATAGTCGGCATCGCTCTTCACGTGGATAGGGATGATGTTGGCAGCCGACCAGCCAGGATTGGTCAGTTCGTCGGGCGCCATCCAACCATCGGCGGAGTTACGCTTCACACCCTGATAGGGAGTGAGTTGGAAGGGTTCACACTTGATCCAATAGGGCTCCCACTCTTCCTTCACCGTGACACCAAAGTGGTTGTCTGCCAACTGACGATAGCCATTGTCCCATCCACAAAGGTCGAAGAGGGTGAGACGGGCACGATACTGCGTGATGAAGTTGCGCATAGCCTCATCGCCCATCTCCTCACCAATGGTTTCGAGCACACGGTTCTTGGTGTTGCGCCATATCCACGCCACCGCCTTGGAACCACAAACGGAACTGAACACGACGGGGAAGACATCGCTGTACTGTACACCTCCGATGAGGTTGCGCCAGGTACAAACCTGCTGGCTACCGTTGTACATGTTCACACCTTGAGCGGCCGGGCCTCCAAAGGAACCATCCTGCAACCAACCGGAGTAGCATTCGATGGGCATGAACGGGCAGAGCACATTGCCTGCTCCCAGGAAGCCAGGAGTGGTTTCGTAGGAGTTGTCACGACGCACATGAAGTTCTTGCTGCAACCACACATTGCCACCCTCGTGGAACCAAGAAGAGCCCTGACAGGCATTCAAGTCGGCAAAGAGGGTGTGGATGCCTTCGTGAATCATGGCTTCGCGCTGGTAGTTTCCATCACTCCATTTCTGGTCGGCATCGGAACGGAAACGGCTGAAGGGGTAGTAACTTGCCCACACGCAGGCATAATAGCCTTCGCCTGTCTGGGTAGCACTCTGATAACCGCCTTGGGTGGTCTTCGACTCGTTGTCGTTGGCCAAACCCGAACCAAAGATATAGATGAACGAGTGGTAGCCATCGCGAGCACTCTTGTTAGGCGGCCATCCTATATTCTCATAGATGTATTCGAAGTCGCGGTCGTACATCTCCACCATGTTCTTGGCAGCCTCCATCGCCTTCTCAGGGCCACCCACTTCGTCGTTGAGGTCATCGCCCCAGAAGACTGACCACCACTTGCCCACATACTGGTTGGCGGGTTGGCCGTTCTTCTTCTTGATGGTGTGCACCTTGGTGGGCGGTTCGAGTTGGGGATACTCCGTACGGAAGTCGTAACTCAACTGCGGCACTTCGCCTGTCCAATCCCACGGAGTGCCGAGAGGTTGAGTTTGCACGTCCACATAAATGCGGATGTTCGACTGCGTGTAGGTAGCCGATGGCTTTTCGGGGTTCTTGTAGTTGATGTCGCAGTAGTAGAAACCAGAGTGTTCCGGTGTGGCACTCTCCGTGAGCACATAGGGCTCCTCGCTGTACTTGCTGCCGGGAAGCAGGTTCTTTTTCTTGTCCTTGTATCTGGCTCGGTAGAAGGTGTTGTCGCCCTTGCCGCCAAAGTGGAAGGTGATTTTATCACCTGCCTGCACCTGAATGTAGTTCTGTTCTAGCCATTCACCATCGTTCTGACGCATCAGCGGTTGGAGCAGATAGCCATCAATCTCGTCGTCGCGATGGTCAATCAACTCGACATAGTCAGGTTGGTCGGAGTCGATACGCTCGTCGGAGCCAATGGTGAGGTTGAAGACATACTGCACGGTGTCTTCGCCCTGCACAAACATCTCGGCAAAGGTGTAGGTGTCGCCCGTGTTGACATAGAGAAGGCCCTTCTTGTTAGCCTCCGTGTTGTGGATGAGGTAGAAATACCCCCCATCATACTTGCAAGCCACGCGACGCGCCACATTGTTAGATGCAGTTCCCAGGCCTGTAGCGGTGAACCAATAGCCATAAGTGCCATAAGATTTTGTGCTGTAGGTCTTGTCGAGTGTTCCCTGCTTGGCAAGGAACAGGACGGAGCCATCGGCGAGTGCTCTGTGCAGGGCTTCCTCCGACTTCAAGCCGAACGCCTCGGCAATGGCATTGGTGCTCACACGCATGGCGGTGGGTTGAGTGGTCGCCTTCGCCACATCACGAGTGATGTCGGTGGTGTAGGTCACCTTCGAGCCTGCAAAGCTCATGACCACACTACCGACACACAGGAGAGTTAGTAAAGTTCTTTTCATAAGTAAGTTTTTAGTTAGTAGAGTTGATATATTGAGTAGTTAGCTAATTTTCGTGGGCAAAATTACATTTTTTGTGACAATAAAAAAGCCTCGCAACCCAAGAAAATGGGGCTGCGAGGCATATTTTGGATAATAGTGTTACATTTGGACAATTTTACTATCCGATTATCTTTATTCGATGGTCAATTCCTTGATGAGACGCTTGGCACCGCTGTAGTCGTCGATGACAGAAAGCACCCAACGGATGTCAACACCGATGCATCGCTGGAGGGCATTGTCGAACTTGAGGTCGCCCGACATCGCTTCCCAGTTGCCATCGAAAGCGAGGCCGATGAGACGACCCTTGCCATCGAACATGCCCGAACCGGAATTGCCACCCGTGATGTCGTTAGTGGTGAGGAAACAGAGGGGCAGTTTGCCTGTGCGCGAATCAATGTACTGCTTGGAGAACTTGCCGCGCTTCATCCACTTGTAAACGGATGGAATGAGTTCGAAGTCAAGATTGTCGGGGTTCTGCTCGTGCTTGTTGAGGAAGGAGCGTGGCGAGGTAATCATCTGGGTGGCTTCTTCCTTCAGGCCTGTTGTGCCAGGAGCGAAGTCGATGGGTTTGCACAGGCCATAACTGAGGCGCATGGTGAAGTTGGCATCGGGATAGAACTCATGGTCGTGGTTCATCTCGCGGATTCCATCGCAGAGAATGCGCTCATAGGAGTCCTCACGATGAGGGGTTCCCCATATCGTCGAGAACAGAACGGATATCATGTCGATGCCGACATTGATCATGGGGTCTCCGGACAATTCTGTGATAGAATGTGCCTGCTGCAGCAACTCAGGGTGTGAGAAAGCCGAGGTCTCGTAGAGGTAATCAACAAAGCGCTCATAGTCGCCATTGAAGAGGGAATCCACCTCATGACATATTTGCTGAGGCAAGAACTGCTCGTTGGGCACATGTTCAATGTAGTTCTTGAGCATGGCAAGGAACACTTTCTTGTCGGTGTCCACATCAATGTCGCGATAGGCCTTGGCCACGTTCTTCTGGAAGTCGTCTTCATTGTCACGAAGAACCCCCATCATGTTTGTCAGCACGAACGAGACAATGTCGCTGCCCCCATAGAAAGACTCAACCCAAAGGTTGTAGCCATACAGGGCGTTGTATTCCTCCTGATAAATCACTTTCAGGGAGTCGAGAACGCCAATGTAGCGACCACGCGCCACCGTATCTTCCAATGCCCAGGCGGCCAGTTGACGCTCCAACTGCTGCTTCTCGTCAATCACCTTCAGGTTGTCAAGCGCCGTATTCTGCCCCAGCGAGAATTTCCAATAGTTAGAGCATGAGGCATATTTGGAGGCGTACATGATACGGAGAGCGTCGCTCTGGCGCATAGCCTCATTGAGAATGTCGAGTTTCACCCCACGCACCTGATAACGCACGTCGTTCGTGGTGCGCATGGTGCTCTCTATGCCGTAAGAAGAAAGGTAGCGGTCGGTACCACCCGGATAGCCAAGGGTCATGGCATAGGAGCCATCACGATAGCCTTGTGTGCTGACATGAGCATACTTGCGAGGATGGTAGGGAACATTTTCCTTGCTGTACTCGGCAGGATCGTTGTTCTTATCGGCATAGATGCGGAAGACGCTGAAGTCGCACGTCTGGCGAGGCCACATCCAGTTGTCGGTGTCGCCACCATACTTGCCCAGACACTGAGGCGGAGCATAGACGAGGCGCACATCGTCGTAACGCTGATAGACGGAGAGAAAGTATTTGCTGCCCTTGTAGAAAGGGTTGACCTCGCTCTGAATGCCCTTGCCGCTATAGTCGACCATCTTGGTGAGTTGCGAGGACATGGCATCCACGATGGAATCGGTTTGGACTTCCGTGGCTCCAGCAGGAACAGCACCCAGTATCAAGTCGGTTACATCAACGGTCTTGATGTGGAAGAGCACATAGAGTTCCTCGTTGGGCAGTTCGTCAGCAAAGGACTTGGCGAAAAAGCCATTCTTCAGGTAGTCATGCTTGGGAGTCGAGTAGTCCTGGATGGAACCAAAACCACAATGGTGGTTGGTGAACACCAAGCCATCATTGCTGACCACCACACCAGAGCAGAAACCACCAAACTGCACAATGGCATCGTTCAGCGACGGTGTCTCGGTACTGTACAACTCTTCGGGGGTCAATTCCAACCCTAAAGTACGAAGAATCGAATCCGTCTTCTCCGACAGGTTGCCTATCACCCACATGCCTTCATCAGCACGAGCCGAAAGACATAAGACAGCAAGTAGAACAAAAGTCAATTTTCTCATATTCAATAATATTATAAATAAAGTTGCTATTTCCCTTATTTGTTCCTTCACCGCCAAGGCGGTTTGGACAGACAATAATTACCAATAATTGTTTTTCCCAGCCACAGAATGTGGCGCAGGAGCCAAACACTGACTACAAATTCTTTTTCTTCTCAAATTTCTTGCCAATGACAGGGAGGCTATGCAACGGCATGTCCTTATGGATGATTTCGAGAAGGAAGAGGATGATGAGGATGGTGTTGAGGATGATGCGCAGCCACGCAGGCCATGCGGCAGGCAGGATTTCCATCGCCACGAAAAGGACGGCGGCCAAAAGAATGTAGGTGAAGATGCTCTTGAGGTCATAGTGGATGGGATTTTTCCATTGACCCACGAAATAACTGAGCACCATAGACGTGGCATAGCCAGCGAAACCGCCCCATGCACAAGCCATATAACCGAACTTAGGAATGAAAATGACGTTGATGGCAATGAGAACGGCACAGCCTATCAGGGAGAACCAAGCCCCCCAGATGGTCTTGTCGATGAGTTTGTACCAGAAAGAGAGGTTGAAGTAGATGCCCATCATGATTTCTGCCGCCATCACAATCGGCACGGTAACCAATCCCTCACGATATTCTTCGCCGATAATGTGCTTGAGGATGTCCATATAACCCATCACAGCGAGGAAGGCAAAGAGGGTGAAGATGATGAAATATTTCATCGCCACCGCATAGTATTCCTTGCTGTCCTTATCCTTTGCCTTCGAGAAGACAATGGGTTCGTAAGCATAACGGAACGCTTGCGTAATCATCGCCATAATCATGGCCACCTTCACACAAGCACCATACTCACCCAGTTGCGCCTTGGCATCAGCCTCGCTACACACAAGCGGGAAGATGATTTTATCGACGGTCTGATTGAGCACACCTGCAATACCCAACACGAGAATGGGCCACGAATAGGAAAGCATGCGCTTCAGCAAAGCGAAGTCAAACTGCCACTTCACCTTGATGAAATCGGGAATGAAAAAGAAGGTGATGAGACCCGTACACCAGAGATTGATGCAGAAGACATAGAATACCTCCGTCTTTTCCAACACCACGAAATAGAAGATGTTAAGGGCAATGTTGAGAAGGATAAAAAGGAGTTTGAGCGATGCAAACTTGATGGGTCGCTTCTGAAAACGCAAGTAACTGAACGGCATGGCCTGAATGGAGTCAAGCACCACCACACTTGCCATCATCAGCAGGTACTCATGATGGTCGGCATAACCCAGAAAATCGCTGATAGGAGTGATGAATCCAAAGATACACGCCAAAAAAACGACGGAAAGTACGCTCACCACCGTGATGGCGGTGGAGAACACCGTGTCAGGCTTCTCGCCCTCTTTGTTGGCAAAGCGGAACAGCGTTGTTTCCATACCAAAGGTGAGGAACACCAGCACCAATGCTGTATAGGCATAAATATTGACACTCACACCATAATCGCCCGACTCTTTCGGCATGCAGTTGGTGTAGAGCGGAACCAGCAAATAGTTGAGGAAACGCCCCACTATACTGCTCATTCCATAGATAGCCGTATCTTTCGCTAGACCTTTGAGATTTGCCATATTACTCCAAATAAGTGTATCCGTACAAACCAGAGCGGTAGGTGTCGAGGAACTCCTTACCTTCCTCCAGCGTTATCTTACCTTCCTTGATGGCTTGCTTGGCCCATACTTCGAGGCTGCGCACCAACTTCTTCGGTTCATACTGCACATAACTGAGCACGTCAGCAACGGTCTCGCCATCAATGATGTTCTTAATGTGGTAACCGTCCTTGTCGGTCGTGACGTGGATGGCATTGGTGTCGCCGAAGAGGTTGTGCATGTCGCCTAAAATCTCTTGATAAGCACCCACCAAGAAGACGCCGATGTAGTAGGAACCTTTCTTCTTGTCGAGCGAGTGGAGCGGAATGAAGTGGCTGACGCCGGTTTCGGTGGCGAACTGCGCAATCTTTCCGTCAGAGTCGCAAGTGATGTCTTGCAACGTAGCGTTGCGGTCGGGTCGCTCGTTGAGCCGTTGAATAGGCATGATGGGGAAAATCTGGTCAATCGCCCATGCGTCAGGCAACGAGTGGAAAAGGGAGAAGTTACAGAAATATTTGTCTGCCAAGAGTTTATCGAGCGAATGAAACTCCTCGGGCACATGCTTCATAGTGTGGACGAGGGTGTTGATTTCGCGTGCCACCGCCCAATACATTCTTTCTATTTCCGCGCGTGTACGAAGGTCGAGCATGCCATGAGAGAACAGGTCAAGCGCCTCTTCTCGGATTTGCTGGGCATCGTGCCAATTTTCGAGCATGTTGCGCACATTGATGTTGCACCAGATGTCGTAGAGGTCTTTAGCCAACTGATGGTCGTCTTCCTTCACCTCAAACTCGTCGGGCATGGCTGGAACCTCGGTGGTTTCAAGCACTTCCATGATGAGCACGGAATGGTGTGCCGCCAAAGAACGTCCACCTTCGGTGATGATGTTGGGATGGGGGATTTCGTTGGCATTGGCTGCTTCCACAAAGGTGTAGACGCAGTTGTTGACATACTCCTGAATGGAGTAGTTGACCGAACTTTCGCTGTTGCTGGAACGGCTGCCGTCATAATCGACACCAAGACCACCACCACAATCGACGAACTCCACGCCATAACCCATCTGGTGCAACTGCACATAGAACATGCTGGCTTCGCGCAGAGCGTTCTGGATGCGACGTATCTTGGTGATTTGGCTACCGATGTGGAAGTGGATGAGCCTGAGGCAGTCTTTCATGTCGTTCTCCTCGATATACTGAAGTGCGGTCAGGAGTTCGCCCGAAGTCAGGCCGAACTTGCTGGCATCTCCCCCACTCTCTTCCCACTTGCCTGAACCTGATGCCGCCAACTTGATGCGGATGCCCATATTGGGGCGCACACCCAGTTTCTTGGCTGTACGGGTGATGATTTCCAATTCGTTGAACTTCTCCACCACGATGAAGATGCGCTTGCCCATCTTCTGGGCGAGCAAGGCCAACTCTATGTAGTCCTGGTCTTTATAGCCGTTGCAGATGATGAGCGAATCGCTGTTCATGTTGACGGCCAACACCGCATGCAACTCGGGTTTCGAACCAGCTTCAAGACCGAGGTTGAACTTCTTGCCATGCTTGATGACCTCCTCCACCACAGGGCTGATTTGGTTCACCTTGATGGGATAGATGATGAAGTTCTCGGCATTGTAGCCGTACTCCTTGGCTGCCTTGTTAAAGCAGGTGGAAGTCTTCTCAATACGGTTGTCGATAATGTCAGGGAAACGCACCAGCACAGGGGCTGACACGTCGCGAAGCGCGAGGTCGTCCATCACTTCCTTGAGGTCCACCTCAACACCATCCTTACGGGGTGTTACTGCCACATTTCCTTTCTCGTTGATGCGGAAATAGTTGACTCCCCAACCGTTGATGCCATACAACTCATTGGAGTCTTCGATGCGCCATTTTCTCATAATTTTTACAGAAGAATGAAAAGTGATCAGTGAAAAGTGAAAAATTTGCTACCGCAGCTGTTTGCTACCAGTTCCGTGCAAGTGCGGTAGCAAATTTTTCATTATTCACTTTTAACTTTTAACTTTATTTGGTTGACGTAGTTCATGATTTGTTCCTTGGTGTGAATCACCTCTATCGTGAGAGTGTGTTTCGCCTTCTGATAGTAGGGCAAGCGCTTCTGGAGCGACGTTTCGATGAAAGCAACAAGTTCCTCCGAGGTCTTACCCTGAATGAGCGGACGCACGGTCTTGCCCATCTGAAGATGCTCCTTCAGCACTTGTGGCGCTGCATCAAGGAAAACGGTCTCGCCACGCGAGTTCATATAGTCCATGTTGTCGAAGAAGCAAGGGGTTCCGCCTCCACACGAGAGGACGATGTTCTCAAACTCAGCCACTTCGTGCAGCATCTTCCGTTCAATCTCACGAAAGCCCTCTTCACCCTTCTCGGCAAAGATGTCAGGAATTTTCTGGTGGAAACGGTCTTCGATGTAGTTGTCGAGATCGTAGAAATCCATTCCCATCTCACGAGCCAGCACCTTACCTATGGTCGTTTTGCCAGCACCCATATAGCCTATCAGAATGACTTTTTTCATGCCTTCGCTGTTCGTCTGCCACGTTTGCCTGCCGACTTTGCATCGGCCTGTCCTC
This sequence comes from Bacteroidaceae bacterium, assembly GCA_016280445.1. Lineage (GTDB taxonomy): Bacteria > Bacteroidota > Bacteroidia > Bacteroidales > Bacteroidaceae > Minthosoma. The sequence continues at coordinate 6,142 of JAEEGS010000079.1, read as the reverse complement.
TTTCCTCCGCTTTCTCCACAATGGCCATACACTCCTCATAGGTGAGTTTCTCTGGCTCTTTCACACTCTTGGGCAGTTTGTAATTGGCTCCATTATACTTCAGATAAGGACCGAATCGACCATTCATCACTTCCAGTTCGGGGTCTTCCTCGAAGGTCTTCAGGTGTGCCGAAGCCTCCATCTTTCTCCTCTCCTCGATGAGTTTGACGGCATCGTCGAGCGTGATGCTCATGGGGTCGATGTCCTTAGGAATGGACACATACTTCTTGCTGTGCTGCACATAGGGGCCGAAACGACCTGTTCCCACCATCACGGTCTCGCCTTCATACTCGCCCAAGGTGCGAGGCAACTTGAACAGGTCGAGGGCTTCCTCCAACGTGATGGTGGCGATGCTCTGTCCCTTGTTCAACTGAGCAAAGCGGGGTTTCTCGGTCTCGTTGGCAATGCCAATCTGCACCATCGGGCCGAAACGGCCAATCTTCACGCTGACGGGTTTGCCCGTGCCAGGCTCCTTGCCCAACACACGCTCTCCCACCTTGTATTCGTTCTTCTCCTGCAACGTGGCATCCACCATCGGCTCCAACTTGGCATAGAAGTCGTGCATCATTTCGTGCCAGTTCTCACGTCCATCGGCTATCTCGTCAAACTCCTTTTCCACATTGGCGGTGAAGTTGTAGTCGACAATATCGGGGAACGACTGCATGAGGAAGTCATTGACCACCACGCCGATGTCGGTCGGGATGAGTTTACCTTTCTCCTTGCCCAGCACTTCCTTCTTGGTGGACTTCTTCAACTTGCCATTCGCAAGTTTGATGATGATATAACTATGCTCCTCGCCCTTCTTGTCACCCTTCTCCACATATTCACGCTGCTGGATGGTCGAGATGGTCGGTGCATAAGTGGAAGGGCGTCCGATGCCCAGTTCCTCCAACTTCTTCACAAGGCTTGCCTCTGTGTAACGCAAGGGGTGCTGCGTGAAACGCTGGGTGGCCAGCATCTCCTTCATGTCCAGATGCTCTCCCTTCTTCACGGCTGGAAGCAATCCTTCTGTCTCGTCCATCTGCACATCGTCGTCGTAAGACTCACGATACACACGCAAGAAACCATCAAACGTAATCACTTCACCTGTTGCCGTGAAGTTCAAATCATCAGCCGAAATCGTAATGGTAGTCTTTTCGGCCTCGGCATCAGCCATCTGACAAGCCACAGTGCGCTTCCAGATGAGGTCGTAGAGTCGCTTCTCCTGTGAGTTTCCCGTGATTTCGTGTTCCGCGATGAAAGTGGGACGGATGGCTTCGTGAGCCTCCTGTGCACCCTTCGAACTCGTGTGGAACTGACGGGGTTTCGAGTAATTCTCCCCATGCAACTTGGTGATTTCCTCCTTGGTCGTGTTGATACAGAGCGACGAGAGGTTGACAGAGTCGGTACGCATATAGGTGATGTGTCCTGATTCATACAGATGCTGTGCCACCATCATCGTCTGGCTCACGGTGAAGCCCAACTTTCGTGCTGCCTCTTGCTGGAGGGTGGACGTCGTGAAAGGTGGTGCAGGACTCTTCTTGACAGGCTTCTTCTCGATGTCGGTGATGACAAACTCCTTATCCTTGCAGGAGTTCAGGCATGCCTCCGCTTCCTCCTCGGTCTTGAAACTATGCGCCAGCGATGCCTTGATTTCCTGACCATCCACCGTGAACAGGGCACTGACACGGAAACTCGACTCGCTCTTGAAGTTCTCAATCTCCTTCTCGCGCTCCACAATCAACCTCACAGCCACACTCTGCACACGTCCAGCCGAGAGACTTGGCTTCAACTTCTTCCACAGCACGGGCGAGAGTTTGAAACCAACAATGCGGTCGAGCACACGACGAGCCTGCTGCGCATTCACCAGGCCCATGTCGATGGTGCGCGGGGTTTCGATGGCTTTCAAGATAGCTGTCTTCGTAATCTCATGGAAAACAATTCTTTTGGCCGCCTTGGGATCCAGCCCCAACACTTTGCACAAGTGCCAAGAGATAGCCTCTCCCTCGCGGTCTTCATCGGAAGCCAGCCAGACGGTGTCAGCCTTCTTTGCCTCCGTGCGAAGGCTCTTCACCACACTCTCCTTGTCAGAAGGAATCTCATATTCTGGCGAGAAATCCTCCAGATTCACGCTCATCTCCTTCTTCTTCAAGTCGCGGATGTGTCCATACGAAGACATCACCTTGTAGTCCTTTCCGAGGAACTTCTCCAACGTCTTCGCCTTGGCTGGAGACTCCACAATCACTAAATTTTTCTGCATATATTGTTCTTTTTTTTCTTCTACGTTTTGAAAAATCGGGTGCAAAGGTAAAGAAAAAAAACCGTTCTCCTATATATATAATGTGTAAATTTTTCAAAAAAGATAAAAACCCTCTCCTGACAGACACAAAAAAGAAAGCGGCAAATCCTGATGGATTCGCCGCTCCTTTATACTGTTTAATACTGTTTTTTTCTCTCCCTCCAGTGGAAACTCAAGTGCCCTATTGCACTGAGTTTGAACGGATTGTTGCTCCTAAGGAGCTTTGCAGAGATTTCAACCTTTTACTATTATTTGAAGATTGAAACGTTGCTAATGATAGCGACAACTGCTACAATAGCTACTGCGATAATTGTCATAGTTTCCATAAAACAATCTCCTTTCTTTAAATCAATTAATAACTACTGTTCAATGTTTAACTAAACCAATTTTTACTAACCCTTTTGCTTTTGTGGCGCTTTTTTGATTGACCTGCGCCTCGGTCACCATGTTGTTCCTCTAAACAACCTTCTTACCTTCTTGTTGAGAACCTTCTTTCTTTTTACCTTATATATGTTGTGGCCGCCGTGCGGCTCGACATTTTTCTAAAACTGGAGAAGGGCTTCTCACGAAGACCTCGCTCCTAAATAACAATCTTTTACTAACCTAAATCTAATACCTTTACCAAAACCTATATGATAGAAAAACTAACTTTCTTTTATTTCAATTCTCAATTCTCACTTTATTCTTTATTATGTAGACCTCCGGGAGGTTTTGTCTGCCACACCCTTGCGGCACCGCCTTTTGGACTTTGTCTTACTTTGGTTTGACTTGGCTCCGTTCAAGCATTTTCTTGTCGTTGCTTTGCCGTTCCTTTCGTTTGACGATGCAAAGGTACGGCCTTTTTCATGCTGCCACCAACAATTTTATCGTTTTTTTGATGGAAATATACTCTTTTGTTGACATAAATCAATAATTGTGTGCGAACACACAAGAAAAACGCTATTTTTTGTGTGCGCACACAGTCATGGAGAAGATGTCAAAAATGCCGCATAAAAGAGGCAAGGTCAACCTGCCATTTCCCATACGCCGCAACATTGTACGCTCCTATGTCTCACGCGCACATTATTATATAATAGGTTTGTGCGTTTCGTTCCAAAAACAAGGGGAAAGTGAAAAAATATGCGCTTTAGACGAATATTTTCCCGAAAAGGCTTGGGAGTTTCGGAAATTAAAGGTATTTTTGCATTTATCTTTATGCGAAAAACAAAAATATATTCATATTAATAACTTAAATTCTTTAACATTTTATGTGGTTATGTAACTCTTCAATCGGAAGGAAAGTGATCATGTCGGTGACCGGCCTGGCGCTTATCCTCTTCCTGACGTTCCATGGATGCATGAACGTAGTGGCACTTTTCAGTGCAGAGGCGTACAACCAGATTTGTGAATTGCTGGGCAGCAACTGGTATGCCATTGCGGCTACCTGTGCGTTGGCTGCCCTGATGTGCATTCACATCATCTACGCCTTCATCCTCACTTTCCAGAACCGTAAGGCTCGCGGTAACAACAAGTATGAGATGACCGACAAGCCAAAGGCTGTGGAATGGGCAAGCCAGAACATGCTGGTGCTCGGCATCATCGTATGTCTGGGTCTCGTTCTTCACCTGAAAGATTTCTGGTACAACATGATGTGGGCAGAAATCATCGGTACGGAAGGTCAGTTTGCTCCAACAGATGGTTTTGGCTGGATCAAGTTCACCTTCTCCAACCCCGTCTTCGTGGCTCTCTACCTCGTATGGATTGTAGCCATCTGGTTCCACCTCACTCACGGCTTCTGGTCAGCTCTCCAGACACTCGGTTGGAGCGGTCACACTTGGTTCTGCCGCTGGAAGGCTATTGGCTACATTTGGTCAACTTGTGTGATGGCACTCTTTGCTATTGTGGCTATTGCTTTCTACGTTTGCCCCGACTGCCTCGGTGGTTGCGAAGGCAAGGTTGTTCCTTTCTGGATGTAATGTAAAATTGAAAAGTTAAAAAATTGAAGAATTGAAGTCCTCTTGCACACGAGGCGGAAACTTCAATTTTTCAATCCTTCAATTCTTAAATACTAAATAATTATGGCAATCAATATAGATTCTAAAATTCCTGAGGGACCAGTTGCTGAGAAGTGGTCGAACTATAAGGCACACCAGCGCTTGGTGAACCCAAAGAATAAGCTGAAGCTCGATGTCATCGTCGTTGGTACGGGTTTGGCAGGTGCTTCGGCAGCCGCATCTCTTGGTGAGATGGGCTTCAACGTGCTCAACTTCTGCATTCAGGACTCTCCACGCCGTGCACACTCTATCGCCGCACAGGGTGGTATCAATGCAGCCAAGAACTATCAGAACGACGGTGACTCTGTCTATCGTCTGTTCTACGACACCGTGAAGGGTGGCGACTACCGCGCTCGTGAGGCTAACGTGTATCGTCTGGCTGAGGTGTCTAACTCCATCATCGACCAGTGTGTGGCACAGGGCGTTCCTTTCGCTCGTGAGTATGGTGGCACACTCGCTAACCGTTCTTTCGGTGGTGCTCAGGTGTCTCGTACCTTCTACGCCAAGGGTCAGACAGGTCAGCAGCTCCTGCTGGGTGCCTACTCTGCACTTTCTGCACAGGTGAACGCTGGAAAGGTGAAGCTCTACACCCGTTATGAGATGCTCGATGTAGTCATCATAGACGGCAAGGCTCGTGGTATCATCGCCAAGAACCTCGTGACTGGTAAACTGGAGCGTTTCTCTGCCAATGCAGTCGTGATTGCAACGGGTGGTTATGGCAACACATACTTCCTTTCTACGAATGCAATGGGTTGCAACGTGTCAGCAGCAATGGCTTGCTACCGCAAGGGTGCTTACTTCGCAAATCCTTGCTACGTGCAGATTCACCCTACTTGTATTCCTGTACACGGCGACAAGCAGTCGAAACTGACGCTGATGTCAGAGTCTCTGCGTAACGACGGTCGTATCTGGGTGCCTAAGAAACTTGAAGATGCCAAGGCTCTGCAGGCAGGCACCAAGGAAGGTTGGGAGATTCCAGAGGAAGACCGCGACTACTACCTGGAGCGCCGCTACCCAGCATTCGGTAACCTCGTACCTCGTGACGTGGCTTCTCGTGCTGCCAAGGAGCGTTGCGACAAGGGCTTCGGTGTGAACAACACAGGTCTCGCTGTTTACCTCGACTTCTCTGAGTCTATCCAGCGTCTCGGCATCGACGTGATTCGTCAGCGCTATGGCAACCTCTTCGACATGTATGAGGAGATTACCGACGTGAACCCAGGCGAAAAGCGTGCGACTGTCAACGGTATGGATTACTATAACCCAATGATGATTTTCCCGGCTATCCACTACACGATGGGTGGTATTTGGGTTGACTACGAGCTCCAGACCTCTATCCCAGGTCTCTTCGCCATTGGTGAATGTAACTTCTCCGACCACGGAGCCAACCGCCTCGGTGCATCAGCCCTCATGCAAGGTCTTGCCGACGGTTACTTCGTATTGCCTTACACCATCCAGAACTACCTCGCCGACCAGAGCATCTGGCCACGCATCTCTACCGATGCACCTGAGTTCGCAGAAGTGGAGAAGGCTACCGAGGAGCGCATCCAGAAGCTCATGAACATCAAGGGTAAGCGTTCTGTTGACTCTATCCACAAGGAACTCGGCCACATCTGCTGGGAGTACATCGGTATGGGTCGTACGAAGGAAGGTCTCGAAAAGGGCATCAAGCTCATCGACGAGCTCCGCAAGGAATTTGACACCAACCTCTTCATCCCTGGCAGCCGCGACGGTCTCAACATCGAACTCGACAAGGCCATCCACCTCGACGACTTCATCACGATGGGCAAGCTCA
>JAEEGS010000007.1 GCA_016280445.1 Bacteroidaceae bacterium | reverse complement strand
GAAACTCCTGCAAAAGTTGTATGCCGACCAGGAAAACAACGAGCGGCTCATCAGCGACATGGCCAAACGCTACTCCGAACTGGACTATGACCAGTTGGATGACTTCTATCGGCAGGTGAACTACTGCATCGAAAATGGCGAACTGACGAAGGCTGACTCGCTCCTGCGCACCCGAGGCGACGTGCGTGCCCAGGTGTCAGAGCAACTTCAGAAGGGACAGGTGATTTCCATGAAGGAAGAGGAACTTGCCAAAGCCAAGGCGGTACATGCCGCTGATAACGAAGAACTTGCCAGACGCTGCTATAGTTTCCACGAAGAATTCTTGGCTCAGCACCAGAACGACTCCGCTGCCTATTATTTGGAGTTGCGGGCGAAGTTGGACACCACAAATTTGCAATGGCATAATGAAGCAGGGAAATTTATCCACGAATATCTTGCCGACTATTCCAAAGCCCTCAATTATTACCAATTGGTTCTTCGTCAGTCATTATCAAAGGAGGGAGAAGAAAGTGAGTGGGTTGCTATTGCCTACAACAACATCGGTCTTGTCTACGACAGCCAAGGTGACTACCCTAAGGCTTTGGAATACCATTCCAAGTCACTCGTCATCCGGGAAAAGGTGCTGGGCGCGGAACATACCGAAGTCGCCGCATCTTACAACAACATCGGTCTTGTCTACTCCAGCCAAGGTGACTACCCTAAGGCTTTGGAATACTTTACCAAGTCACTCGCCATCTGGAAAAAGGTGCTGGGCACTGAACATCTCGATGTCGCCTTGTCCTACAACAACATCGGTGGTGTTTACTCCAGCCAAGGTGACTACCCTAAGGCACTTGAATACCATTTCAAGTCACTCGCCATCAGGGAAAAGGTATCGGGAACGGAACACCCCGATGTTGCCACGTCCTACAACAACATCGGTATTGTCTACTACAATCAAGGTGATTACCCTAAGGCACTTGAATACCATTTCAAGTCACTCGCCATCAGGGAAAATGTATTGGGAACGGAACATCCCGATGTCGCTACATCTTACAACAACATCGCTACTATCTACCAAAATCAAGGTGACTACCCAAAGGCACTGGAATACCATTTCAAGGCACTTGACATCTGGAAAAAGGTGCAAGGAATGGAACATCCCAATGTCGCCTTGTCTTACAACAACATCGGTTATGTTTACTACAACCAAGGTGACTACCCAAAGGCACTGGAATATTATTTCAAGTCACTCGCCATCAGAGAAAAGGTTCTGGGAACGGAACATCCCTATGTCGCCCAATCCTCCAATAACATCGGTCTTGTCTACTACAACAAAGGTGACTATCCAAAGGCATTGGAATACCATTTCAAGGCACTTGACATCTGGAAAAAGGTGCTGGGCACCGAACATCCCGATGTCGCCACATCTTACAACAACATCGGTCTTGTCTACTCCTACCAAGGAAACCATCCGAAAGCACTGGAATACCATTCTAAGTCACTCGCCATCAGGGAAAAGGTGCTAGGGAACGAACATCCCGATGTCGCCTTATCCTACAACAACATCGGTATGTCCTACTACAACCAAGGTGCCTACCAGGAGGCCTTGGAATACTATTCCAAGGCACTTGACATCTGGGAAAAGGCGCTGGGCTCTGAACATCCCAATGTGGCCTTATCTTACAACAACATCGGTTCTGTCTACTCCCACCAAGGAGACTACCCCAAGGCACAGGAATACCATTTCAAAGCACTCGCCATCAAGGAAAAGGTGCTGGGAACGGAACATCCTGATGTTGCCGCATCCTACAACAACATTGGTCTTGTATACTACCACCAAGGTGACTACCCAAAGGCCTTGGAATACTATTCCAAGGCTCTCGCCATCTTGGAAAAGGTGCTAGATCCCAATCATCCCGATACAAAAACAGTAAAAGATAACATTGAATATGTCAAACAGAAAATAAACAACCAATAGTCCCTCATAACACAAGAGAGTTGCAAAAAACTCACCCCCCTCAAACCAAAAAATAAGGGAGTGTACAATTTGCTTAGCAGCGAGCTAAAGGTTCATGTTCACCCCTCCTTCTTTGTGATGATATCTTGTGGTTTGTGGAAAAATGCTTATTGTTCGCTCCGCGCAAGGTACTCACGTTCGACAATAAAAGTAAAAACTTTCTTTTCTTCTTTGTATTGTGCTCACTTATCCGTACCTTTGCAGTCAAAATTTGACAAACCAATGGAATTAGCAAAAAACTATAGCCCTTCCGAGGTGGAGGGGAAGTGGTACCAGTATTGGATTGACCACAAACTCTTTGCGAGTAAACCAGATAGCCGTGAACCATATACGATTGTGATTCCGCCACCAAATGTGACGGGTGTGCTGCATATGGGGCACATGCTCAACAACACGATTCAGGATATTCTCATCCGTAAGGCACGTATTGATGGCAAGAACGCTTGTTGGGTGCCAGGTACTGACCATGCTTCGATTGCTACGGAGGCGAAGGTGGTGAATCGTCTGGCTGAACAGGGCATCAAGAAGCGTGACCTTACCCGTGAGGAGTTCTTGAAGCATGCATGGGCTTGGACGGACGAGCACGGTGGCATCATCCTGAAGCAGTTGCGCCGTTTGGGTGCTTCGTGCGACTGGGATAGAACTGCCTTCACGATGGACGAGAAGCGCAGCGAGAGTGTGCTGAAGGTGTTTGTTGACCTCTACAAGAAGGGACTCATCTATCGTGGTCTCCGTATGGTGAACTGGGATCCGAAGGCACAGACGGTGCTTTCCACCGAGGAGGTAATTTATCGTGACGAAAAGAGCCACTTGTATCACTTGAAGTATTATGTGGCCGACCCGGAAAATCTCACTTCGGTGGGGAGCAAGGTTTCGATTGACACTCTGGAGAAAGAGGGCAACATCATCCATAAGGATGCCAAGGGCTACTATGCAGTGGTGGCTACCACACGTCCTGAGACCATCATGGGCGACACCGCTATGTGTATCAACCCGAAAGACCCGAAGAACCAGTGGCTGCGTGGTCATAAGGTGATTGTGCCGCTGGTGAACCGCGTCATTCCTGTGATTGAAGACCGCTATGTGGACATTGAGTTCGGTACTGGCTGTCTGAAAGTCACTCCTGCGCACGATGTGAATGACTATGCGCTGGGTAAAACGCACAACCTTGAGACTATCGACATCTTCAACCCCGATGGTACGCTCTCAGAGGAGGCGGGTCTCTATGTGGGTATGGACAGAATGGACGTGCGCAAGCAGATTTCCATTGACTTGAAAGAAGCAGGTCTGTTGGAAAAGGTGGAGGACTACGAGAACAAGGTGGGCTACTCCGAGCGCAATCAGGACACGGCAGTGGAACCTCGTCTCTGCAAGCAGTGGTTCCTCAACATGAAGCATTTTGCCGACATCGCTCTGCCACCAGTGCTGGAGGGTAAGATTAAGTTCTATCCAACGAAGTATGTAACCACTTACCGCAACTGGCTTGAAAACATTCAGGACTGGTGCATCAGCCGTCAGTTGTGGTGGGGACACCGTATTCCTGCCTATTTCTTGCCTACTGCAGAGGATGAGGAGGAAAAGTATGTGGTGGCACTCACGGCAGAGGAGGCACTGGAAGAGGCGCGCAAGATAAAGGGTTATGAGAACATCACCATCGACCAACTCACACATGATGAGGATGCACTCGACACGTGGTTCTCTTCTTGGCTCTGGCCCATCTCGCTCTTCGATGGCATCAACAATCCTGGCAATGAGGAAATCAACTACTATTATCCCACCAGTGTGTTGGTGACGGGTCCCGATATCATCTTCTTCTGGGTGGCTCGCATGATTATGGCCGGTGAGGAGTATCTGAAGGATGTGCCTTTCCGTAACGTGTACTTCACGGGCATTGTGCGTGACAAATTGGGCCGCAAGATGTCGAAGTCGCTGGGCAACTCGCCTGACCCGCTAGGTCTTATAGATAAGTATGGTGCTGATGGTGTGCGTATGGGTATGCTGCTTTCTGCACCAGCAGGTAACGACATTCTCTTCGACGAGCAACTTTGTCAGCAGGGTGCTGCCTTCTGCAACAAGATTTGGAATGCTTTCCGCCTGGTGAAGGGTTGGGAAGTGTCTGACTCACTCGAGCAGCCGGCAGAAAACAAGAAGACCATTGCATGGATGGAGGCAGTCATCAAAACAGCGTTGGCTGAGATTAATGACCTCTATTCGAAGTATCGTCTGAATGAGGCACTCATGGCTGTGTTCAAATTGTTCACCGACGAGTTCTCTGGCTGGTATCTGGAGATGATTAAACCTGCCTATCAGGCTCCGATTGACGCAGAAACCTTCAAGTCAACGCTTGGTTTCTTCGAGCAGTTGATGAAGATTATTCACCCGTTCATGCCGTTCATCACGGAAGAGCTCTATCAGCACATCGCAGAGCGCAAGGACGGCGAGAGCATCATGGTTGACCCGCTCGTACTTGATGCACCCACAAAGGAGGATGCACGTTTGATGGCTCAGTATGAGGAGGCCAAGCAAATCATCTCAGGTGTTCGTGCCGTTCGTCAGAGCAAGAACATTTCTCCACGCGAACCGCTTACATTGGAGGTGGTGTCAGGAACGATTGATGACAATAATGTGACCCGTTGCTCAGCACTCGGCACAATTATCAAGAAGATGGCTTCGCTGGCTGACACGCTGTATGTGGAGACAAAGAGTGAGGGCACTTCTGCCTTCATGATTGGCACGGCTGAATATGCTGTTCAACTTGGTAACCTCATCGACACAGAGGCTGAAATCCAGAAGATGGAGGCTGAACTGAAGCACTTGCAGGGCTTCCTCGTTGGTGTGAAGAAGAAACTCAGCAACGAGCGTTTCGTGGCCAATGCGCCAGCGCAAGTGGTGGAACTGGAACGCAAGAAGCAGAGCGATGCAGAAACCAAGATTGCCTCTTTGACGGAGAGTCTGGCAAAGTTGAAGAAGTAAGCGCGCAGAATTGTTGCAACAATAAAAGAAGTGGCGTGGTAATGTGTGAAGATAAGCACATTGCCACGCCACTTTTTTGTGGTTTACTACTTGAGGATTGGGGTGTTCAAGTCCAGGTGAAGATTCGGGTCTTTTTTGTTTTTGACAATCGTGTTTTGTGACTGTCCCGTCAGTTTGATGGTTTGTTTGCCTTCGTTGATGACGGTGAGGTTCTTTACTTCCACATTCGCCTCAATGGTGGACGAATTGGTTGACATGAACACCGCGTCGTCAGCCTTCAGGTTGGCAATCTTGACAGGTCCCATGTCGCTTGATTGGAGACTGAATGTGGTACATTCCACGGAAGCAAGATTCACCGCTCCAGTGCCGAGCACTCCCACTTGTATGTCCTCTCCGCGCCATGTTGCCTGGCTCTCGAAACCTCCGTTGCTGCAGACACTCACACACTCCAACTTGGGACTGGAAATGTACATCTTGACGTTGCTGGTGTTGCCATACACATTCAGACCTGTGTTGTTGTCGCCCTTGATGCTGACCGTGAGTAGGTTACTGTCAAAAATGGTAGTCAAATATGTCAAAGTGGTGCTGTCGCCCTCCACTTCGATGGAGTTGTTGCCAGGTGTGTAGATGATGTCGATGCATCCGAGGTTAGTCAGATAGGTGAAGTCGCTTAAAATGCTGATGCGTTTCTTGATGATGTTCTTCTTGACAACCTTCTGTTCGCTTGGCGTTCCAACGGTCTGACTGATTTCTTCATTCTTTTTATTTTGGCATGAAACCAGCACAAACGCTGCTGCCAAGGTGAGTATTGTTCCGTATCTCATATGGTGGAAAGTGTTGATTACGTTGATTTTGTTTGCAAAGATAGGCATTTTGTGTGATACGGAAAAGGAGAAAAGGGAAAACTTTCGTTGCCCCTGTAGATGTAACGTCGTTTGGCCGATGAGCTTACGCTCGTAAACCTCATGAGCTTTACCTCAGTGCCCTCGTGAGCTTTACGGGCTTTGATGGAAAGGGGATGATGTTCCATAAAAAATGCTTTTATTATTTTGTATTGTGCTCACTTATCCGTATCTTTGCAACATCATTTTTTTTAAGACAAACAATCAATACATTCAAAGATGGAAGTAGATAACAAATACATGACGCTTGCATACAGGCTCTATGCCATCGAAGATGGTGAGGAAGATGAAGAACCCATCGAGGTGGCAAACCGCCGCCATCCGTTCCAGTTCATCACAGGACTGGGGTTGGTACTCTCGAAGTTTGAGGAGAATGTGCGTGACCTTGTGCGTGGTGACGAGTTCGATTTCGTGATTCCCTGTGCCGATGCTTATGGAGATTTCAACGACGAACTGATGTTCGATGTGCCAGAAACTGTCTTCATGATGGATGGCAAAATAGATTTCAACTATGTGCACGAGGGTGCCATCGTACCCATGATGGGTGAAGACGGAAGCCGTTTCAATGCGACAATCATCGAGATGAAGAAGGATGCCATCACCATCGACCTGAACCATCCACGTGCAGGACAGGACTTGCATTTCGTGGGTCATGTCATCGACAGCCGACCTGCCACCAACGAGGAAATATCTGATGTGCTCAACGCTTCGAGCGAGTGCGCTGGATGTGGAGGAAGCTGCGACGGTGGCGGTTGTAGCGGAGGTTGCGGCGGCTGTGGTAATAAATGATGTGGTGACGATGCGAAACACGTTTGGACATATTTTCACGCTGACTACTTTCGGCGAAAGTCATGGAGCTGGTATCGGTGGTGTGGTGGACGGCATGCCTGCTGGCATTGCTGTCGATATGGACTTTATTCAGTCGGAACTCGACCGTCGTCGACCAGGGCAGAGCCGTATCACGACAGGACGCCAAGAGGGTGACCGTGTGGAACTCCTCTCGGGTGTGTTTGAAGGGAAAACGACTGGATGTCCCATCGGTTTTCTGGTAAGGAACACCAACCAGCATTCCACTGACTACGAAAATGTGCGTCAGGTCTATAGACCTTCTCACGCTGATTATACCTATACTCAGAAATATGGTTTGCGAGACCATCGTGGTGGAGGACGTTCTTCTGCCCGCGAAACCATTTCCCGTTGTGTGGGTGGCGCATTGGCCAAGTTGGCTTTGCGACAGTTGGGCATACGGGTTACAGCTTATACCTCACAGGTGGGTGACATTGCGATAGACCGTGATTATCACCGCCATGACTTTACGCAGATTGAACGGAATTCTGTTCGTTGTCCAGACAGCGATGCCGCTCAACAGATGGAACAACTCATTCTCAAAGTGAAGGCTGATGGCGACACGATTGGTGGTGTTGTCACATGTGTCATTCAAGGATGCCCTGTTGGATTGGGTGAACCAGCTTTCTCTAAACTGCATGCCGAACTTGGCGCTGCCATGCTGGGCATCAATGCTGTGAAGGGATTTGAATATGGAGAAGGATTTGACGGAGTGGGACAGCGTGGCTCTGAGCAGAACGACATCTTCTACAATGCTGATGGACGTATCAGCACGCGCACCAACCATTCTGGAGGAATTCAGGGTGGCATCTCTAACGGACAGGATATCTATTTCCGCGTGCTCTTCAAACCAGTGGCCACCCAGTTGCGGCCACAGCCAACAGTGACGGTGGATGGCGAAGAAATCACGCTCGAAGTGAAGGGACGCCACGACCCCTGCGTGTTGCCACGTGCTGTACCTGTGGTGGAAGCGATGGCGGCTATGACGATTCTTGACCATTATCTATTGAACAAAACGGTCAAATTCTAAATTTGAAAAGTTAATCGTAAAATCTCGAACAATGAATAAAGTAATACTTATTGGCAATGTGGGACAAGACCCACAAGTGAAATATCTCGATCAGGGTGTATGTGTGGCACAAGTCAGATTGGCTACTACTGAGCGTGGCTATACGTTGCAGAATGGGACACAGGTGCCAGACCGTACAGAATGGCATAATTGTATCTTTTGGCGCAAACAGGCCGAGGTGGTTGAGAAATATGTACACAAGGGTGACAAACTCTATGTGGAGGGAAAGATTCAGAGTCGCGACTACACTGATCGTCAGGGCATTTCGCGTAAGTCCATCGACATTATGGTGGACAATATGGAACTCTTGACTCCTAAGCCATCGGCATCTTCAACCTCAGCATCAGCCCCTCAACCCGCTGCTCCTGCTGCCGTTGCTCCATCTGAAAATAATGGTGCATATCCTTTCTGATATCCAATAAACTCCTCTCCTTATGAAACCAACTATCATTGCCGGTCCTTGTGTCATAGAGTCGATGGACTGCCTCGAAGAGGTGGCTCAAGAACTCGTCAGATTGAACGAGAAATATGACCTGGACATCATTTTCAAATCGTCATTCGACAAGGCCAACCGTACAAGCATCCATTCTTATCGCGGCCCAGGATTGGAAAAGGGCATGCTGATGCTCTCCAACATCAAGGAGAAGTTTAGACTCCGTATATTGACTGATATCCACGAGAGTTATCAGGCTCAACCTGCTGGTGAGGTGGCCGATGTGTTGCAGATTCCTGCTTTCCTGTGTCGACAGACAGACCTTTTGGTGGCAGCGGCTCGTACAGGACGCATTGTCAACATCAAAAAGGCACAGTTCCTTTCGGGCATGGATATGGAATATCCTGTGCAGAAGGTGCGCGAGAGCGGCAACGATAATGTGTGGCTGACAGAACGCGGCAACATCTATGGGTATAACAACCTTGCTGTTGACTTCCGCAACATTGCTGACATGCACCACTTCACCGATACGGTCATCATGGATTGTACTCATTCTGTTCAGCGTCCTGGTGCTGCTGGAGGGAAGACGGGCGGTAATCGCGAATTTGTGCCTGCTATGGCTTTAGCAGCCAAGGCGTTTGGTGCCAACGGTTTCTTCTTCGAAGTGCATCCCGATCCTGACAATGCGCTCTCTGATGGACCGAACATGCTTTATCTCTCAGATCTCGACCGTGTGATTGCCAGTTTGATGAAGGGGTGATGGAGTGAAAAAAAAAAGACTTACTAATTGACAAACGATGAATTCCAAAGTTTATGCTGAGCGATGTCTGCGTGATGAAGCACAGGCTCTGCTGGATCTTATACCTCAGTTGGACAACAACTTTGAACAAGTGGTTGATCTGATTCACCATTGCACAGGCCATGTGGTTGTGACGGGAGTGGGGAAGTCGGGGCATGTGGGTGCCAAGATTGCCGCCACGTTGGCATCGACTGGAACCCCTGCCATCTATCTCAACGCGCTTGATGCACTTCATGGCGATTTGGGTATGATTATGAGTAATGACATCTTGTTGATGATTAGTAACTCGGGTACCACAGATGAATTATTGCGTATCATTGCTTCGCTCGAAGACCGCCACATTCCGATTGTGTCGATGACGAGTGAAGCCGGTTCCTTGTTAGCTCAACACTCAGATTACCATATCTTATGCAAAGTGGAGCGTGAGGCTTGTCCTTTGAATTTGGCTCCCACATCGAGCACCACCGCTGCAATGGCTTTGGGTGATGCGTTGGCATGCGCCTTGATGGAGGTTCGAAAGTTCCGTGCCAAAGATTTTGCGCAGTTCCATCCGGGTGGTACGCTTGGACGTAAGTTGCTGGTGCGTGTGAAGGATGTGATGTACACGGAGAATTTTCCCATCGTTCCTCCCACCATGCGTCTTTCCGATGCGCTCATCACCATTAGTTCTGGTAAACTGGGGCTTGGCATCGTGATGGAGGATGAAAAGATTTTGGGCATCATCACCGATGGCGATATTCGTCGTGCTGTGGAGGGTGCGCGTGAGAACTTCATCAATCTGCCTGTCAGCGAGGCGATGACCACCACGCCTAAAACGATCTCGCCAGAGGCGAAACTGACCACGATTCAGCAGATGTTCCGCAATCACAAGATTCACTCTCTCCTTGTGACGGATCACGGCAAACTGGTCGGAATTGTTGATTACTTTGCAATTATGAATTAAGTGATATAAAAAGAGCGGCGGTTAAGGCTTTCTCGTCTTAACCGCCGCTCTTTTGTTTTGTGTGCACTTTGATTTGTCTTCTTTCTTAGAGATTGAAAGTCAAGAAGTAAGGCATGCTGGCTTGAATGCCTGTTCGTTGGTGGAGATGTTGGATGTTAGAGTAGAAGATGTAGTATTCACCCAACGCTTGACGCAGTTGCTTGTCTGCATAACTGTTGCCTTGCATCTCGTTCATCAAATTGTCGAACATTGTGGACTTGGCTGGATAGTTGATAATGGAAGCCTCGTCCACCTTGGCCAATTGTTTGGCTTTAGCAATTGCTTCGTTTAGACCGCCCAATTCGTCGACCAAGCCGATTTGCTTGGCGTGAATGCCTGTCCACACACGTCCTTCTCCAATCTTCTTGATGTCGTCTTGCTTCATCTTTCGGCCGTCAGCACACCGTTTTGTGAACAGTTCGTAACCGCTGTTGATGTAACGCTGCGCGATAGCACGTTCTTGTTCTGTAAACGGACGGCTGATATCGCCAAAGTCGGAGTACTCGTTTGTCTTCACCGTGCTGAAATGGACTCCTAACTTGTCGTTGAGCAATTCACCTGCGTTGGGGAACATGCCGAAGATGCCAATGGAACCCGTGATGGTGGTAGGTTCAGCATAGATATAGTTGGCAGCACAACTGATGTAGTAACCACCCGATGCAGCCATATCGCCCATGCTGACCACGATGGGTTTGTTGCTCTTGATGTTCATCACTTGATGCCAGATTTGTTCACTTGCGTATGCGGAACCACCACCAGAGTTGACGCGCAACACAACGGCTTTCACATCATCGTCGTCGGCCAGTTTCTGCAAGTCCTTGATGACTTTCTTGCCCACGATTTCAGGTTCTGTGTTCCAATCAGAAGAGGTCTCCTCCACGATGTTGCCCACAGCATAATAAACTGCAACAACATTGCCGCTGATACCTTTAGGTTCACTTGCAGCAATACCTGACAAATCCTTCACGCTGATGGTGTTATAGTCGTCAGGACTGTCAACCTTCATCATCTTGGCAATCGTCTGTGGTACCGCATCGCTGTAAGCAAGCCTGTCCACCAATTTCACCTTTTGATACAGTCGTGCATCTTGCAAAAGCATCATCGAGTCGGCCAATACATTGAGTTGCTCCACACTGATGCCGCGGCTCTTGCTGACTGCTTGGGTTATCTCTTTCCAGATTTCACCGTCGTAGGTCTCTATCTGTTCACGGTTGGCATCGCTCATCTCTTTCAAGAGGAATGGTTCAACGGCACTCTTGTAGGTGCCCACTTTCACCACCTGCATGTCAACACCCACTTTCTCCATCAGTTCCTTGTAGTAGGTGACGGTGCTGCTCAATCCGCTCCAGTCAATCATGCCCTGCGGATTGACAATCACGGAGTCGGCCACAGAACACACATAGTAAGCACCCTGTGTGTAAACATCGCCATACGCAACGATGAACTTGCCTTCCTTCTTGAAATCGACCAGTGCCTTGCGGATGCTTTGCAAAGTGGCAGGCATTGCTCCGGCAAAGGTGCCAGCTTCCAGATAGATGCCCTTCACCTTCTTTTCCTTCTTGGCATGTTTGATGGCCAGGAGAATGTCATCAAGTCCTTGTTCCTTCAGAGCGGCATTGCCAAATAGTTCTGCAAAAGGATTTTCATCGCTGCGTTCGCTGATGATGCCTTGCAGTTGAATCACCAGCACACTGTTATCCTTCACATTGGTAGTTGCACTACCCATTGATGCCATGCTCACCAGACTCAGCATCGAGAGGATTACCACGATGGCGATAGCGATAAACAGGCCCACAACGGTGGCGCATACATACTTGAAAAACTTTTTCATATCGTTGGTTTGGTTTTAATTATTGATTCGTTTAGGTTGATAGTTTTTCCAAAATTTCTGAAACAGGTTGGTGCAGATGGTGAGATACACGATGAGGTGAACGATGACGATGGGATATCCTCCCAAACCTTCTGTGAAACTCACGTCCTTGGCAGCATCGCCCATGATGTACATCATCACCACCACGAAACTGTTATTCAGAATGTGCAATATACTAGGAATAACGATATTCCCCGTCTTATAGTATATGATGCTGAAGATAAATCCCATTGCAGCAGCAAAAGGAATTTGCGCGGGGTTCATGTGAATGATGCCAAACAACAGCGCACTTGCCGTGATGGCCACCCATTTGTTCATGCCGTTGCGCAGCATATAGCCCATGATGCCCTCGCGGAAGATAAATTCCTCGATAATGGGTCCTGCCACACCGATGGATAATATGCCTAACCACGAACTGGACATCGCGATGAATTGATCCTCCATTAGGTTTGGCAGATCAATCATCTCTTCCATGATGTCGAGCACAAAGATGCCGAGGATGGCGGCAACAATGGACACAGTGCCCCATTTCCATTCGATGCTCTTGACGTTCAACACCTGTTTCCAGTTAATCATGCCTAACAGACCTATGATGGCGATGGTGGCGATGCCACTCAAATCGATGGCCAACGAAATGATAGCTGGTTGAGTATTCAGAATGTTCTCAAGACCACCCGTTCTGATGGTCTTCATCAATTCGGGTTGTAACACAAGAAAGAACACCACAAGGCCAATTCCTGCCAACGTCTGCATCACCAGAAATGCCACCACAGCCAGAATAGGATAAATTATTTTCTTCATGTTTCCAGTTTTAATCTTCTTTGTATTCCAAAATATCGCCCGGCTGGCAATCCAACACCTTGCAGATTTGCTCCAAGGTGGAGAAGCGTACAGCCTTCGCCTTTCCTGTTTTCAGCACCGACAGGTTTGCTTGCGTGATGCCGATGCGTTCAGCCAATTCACCTGATGACATCTTCCGTCGTGCCATCATCACGTCTAAGTTCACGATAATCATGAGTCTCTAAACTTTAAACTTTAAACTCTAAACTTTATATCGTCAACTCCTGCTCTTCTTTCATCTGACGGCCAATCTTGAAGATCTGTCCCATCAGCAACATGCCGAAAGCAGAGTAGAGCAGGGCGATGTCGGGCTTTTGGAGGATTTCTATATTGTATGCCTCAAATTCAAACTCTTGCATGTTGAGGATGTAATTGTAGAGCGTGCTGATCCACCCCAATACATACATGCCGAACACAGCCCAACCGCCCCAAGCCAGTTGTCTCTCCATACTTTTCTCGAAGATGCCTCCTTTGTTCACAGTGACAACCAGTTTGATGAATGCCACCAAGAAGACAATGATGAGGAAGAAGCCCAGATGACCGATGCCCTGCATGACAATCATCCTGCTGCTGTTGCCATTTTCAGGCAGCACGATGCCCGATGCTATCAAGATGGGCATTTTCTCTCCTGTTTTCAGATTGACGATGCTGTCTCCCGTGGCAAAATCCATGATGTGTTCACCCTTAGGCATCATTTCCACCCCTGTCATTCTATATACTCTTTGAAGACTCTCAAAAGGTTGATGCTTGGCGCCCATTGTTCTCCCCTTCCTTGCAGCTTCAATGCCTGCCTTGCCACCAGTGTACATGTGGTAGCATGTTTCAAACATGTGGATGCCGATTCCGAACACGATGGCTGCTATCAGCAGACCACAATAGATGTTGAACTTCTTTTTCATTTCTGTACCCTTTCTTTGTTTTGGTTGTTAGTAATTTTATTGTTTTAGTTTGTTTATTTATTGTTATTCGATAACTTTTTTCGGTGCAAAGGTAAAACAATAAAAAATATCCACCAAATAAAAACGGAAAAATTTTATCGTTTTTCAATAAAATTTTTCCGTTTGATGTTTTTCATCTGTTTTTACAGTCTTTGAGGGACTCACAGATAACTGTCGTCGAAGCAGAGTGGAAGGAGGTCTTTGATGCTGTGAATGCAACAGATGCCTTGGGTGCCGTAGAGGAGCACTTCGATGGGGTGTTGGGCACGTTGTTCGGCTTCAAGGAGCACCTGACGGCAGGCACCACAGGGAGAGATATAGCGCTGAAGCAGGTCACCTTCCGTGTTTCTTGCCGCAATGCAGATGCGGCGGATAGCGAGGTCGGGATAGCGCGAGTTGGTATAGAAGACAGCGGTGCGTTCGGCACAAAGTCCTGAAGGATAGGCGGCATTCTCTTGATTGCTGCCAGAGATGATGGTGCCATCTTCCAGTTCGACAGCGGCTCCGACGGAAAAGTGGGAGTAGGGTGCGTAACTGCGATAGGTGGCACGACGGGCCTCGTCCAAGAGTTTTGTTTCTTCTGGGGTGAGTTCGTCTTCCTGTTTCAGACAGATGGGAATGTGGAGAGATATATCTTTCATCTTCGGACGGCTATAATTATTCTGCCAGATATTCTTTCATGCTTGCCTTCCAGTCGAGGTCGTTGCTCAGGTCGGTCAAGTCATCGACTTTCCACTCGCTGTCTTCCATCACGAAATTCACGCGTACAGGTACAACGTTGAAGTTGTGGAGTTTGAGTGTCACGGCTGCTTGCCAAGGTGTGTCGTCCATCAGGAGTTTCTCCACATAGAAGTCGGTGGCATGCAGATTCTTCTCGTCGAAGTCTTGTCCCATCACCCAATAGTCGGCATCGAAGAAACCCATGTCGACGTCCTTGTCCTTCTCCACAACGGCTGCAACGGTGGCGTTCCAATCCTTCGAGCAGAACTGTTTGTCAAGTGCGTTGGATTGAGTTTGCCAATCATCGCTGGCATAGGCGTTGTGTACCGCCTCATAGACTTTCTGTGCTTGAGCCAGCACGGCTGCCTCCATTTCTTCAGCTGTGGGCACGTATTCAGAGCCGGGGCCGTCGAGCATGAAGACGGAATCTTCTGGTTCTCCGCCAGGCGTGTTGGGCGTTTTGCTGCCGCATGATGTCCCTGCGATGAGGACCGAGAGTGCGAGGGGAATGAATAGGAGTTTTTTCATGTTCTTGTTTGTTTGGTTAGGTTGTTTTGTGGTTAGATGTTTTGGGGAGTGAAAAGGTCTGGATAACCAACTGATGTGTTACCCAGACCTTTTTCAGTTATTGCGAAAATGCTTATTCATTATTCAGCTGCTGGGGCTGCCTTGCCTTTGTTGGCGAGTTCAGCCAGCTTCTTCTTACCGTTGAAGGCAAATACCCAGATGAGGAGACCTGCAACGACTAAGATGATGATACCCACGAGTGGACGTGCGAGCACCCATGCGATGGCAATCACGATGAGTGAGTAAACAAGGCCGATGATGGTGCTGATGATACCCACGCCAAAAGCGAAGAGGCTTGAGAGGAATGGAACCACCTTGAGCAGGGTCTCAACGAATGAGAAGAGGCTCTTGATACCAGAGATAACGAGCAGTGTGCCGACGATGCGGAGAATCCAAGTCCACATGCTGTTGCTTTCGTGGTCATCCTGGAAGATTTCCTCAGAAGTCATCTTGCCCATGCGGAGAGTCTGGTATGAACCATACTTGGTCTTGTAAGACTTGAAGGTGTTGCCATCAACCTGTGCGATGATAGTCACCTTAGCAGGAACAACCTTCTCGAATGTGATGCGCACGTCGCCAATCTCAGGAGCGTTTGCGGTGCGGCCATAGTAGAGTGTGTTGCCAGCCTGGTGTACGTATTCGAGGTCAACCTTGTTGTTCGTTGCAACGCTGTCGGCAGCAGCAGCAGTGCTGTCAGCAACAGCAGGCTGAGGAGCAGGTGCAGCAGCACCAGCAGAAACACCTCTCACAGCGAAGAATGTGTTAGCAACAGAAGTGTTGATTGACTGCAGAGTCTGTGGGTTGACGTTGAGCTCAACAGCCTCTTTTGAGCTGATGGATGAGATGAGAGACTCGCTCAGCACGTATGCGCCGAAAGATACGTTCTTGGCATAAACCTTCTGCTCTTCCACCTGAGCCAGTGTGAAGTTCTTGTTCTGGTAGGCAGGATCCTTGAAGTCAGCGCTGTTCACAGGGCTGCTCACCCATTCTGGTTTGTAAGTGTAAGTGGTGGTAGTCTCCTCCTTGCCGCCGAGCTTGTCTTCTGACTTTGACTCAGAGTGCTCTACATACTGGTAGTATTCCACCTTGCGAATGAGGCCGATAGCGTTCTCGCTGATGCCAAATTCCTGGTCAGTCAGCACCTCCTCAGTGGTTGCCATAGCAGTGGCGCACACCACTTCGCCTTCAAATTCGGCGCTCTTCTTCTCTGGGTTAGGCATGTCAACACAAGCCTCCTGCACAGCATCGAGTTTGTTGTCCTGCTTCACATAGTTGAACTCATTCCAGAAAAGCAGAATGGTTGCGCCGATAATCATGACAAATCCCATGAGAACCGACTTGAGCGAATTGCCCACACGGGTACCATAACCCGTGGTTGTTTTTTCTTGATAAGCCATAAGTTAAGATTTTTAGAATTTGTAAATAGTAATATAATGTGTAACTTTTGCAGTTTTCGTTGCAAAGTTATGCTTTTTCTTTCATATATGCTAAACATTTTTTGTTTTTTGTTCTTTTTCTCCTGCTTTTTCCCTTTGAGGGTGATGAAATGCATCCAGTGCCGCTTGTTCCCGAATAAGTGGTTGAGAAAGAGTTGATGCTGTGCTTTAGAGGCAACGTCGTAAGGCTCGCGAGGGTAGCGTCGAAAGGCTCACGAGGGCAACGACGTAAAGCCCGCGGAGGTAACGTCGTTACCGTAATTACGGTAGTGGCGTAACCGTAATTACGGTAGCGACGTAGAGGTAATTACGGCAACGACAGTGCCGTTTGAGAGGGTGTGGCAGATGAACCGACCCCCTCCCTGCACGGGCGGCTGAAGGGCATTTAGCGGGCAGATTTCCGCAAAAAAGGAGTGGGGATTTGTCTGTGTGGAATAAAATGCGTACTTTTGCACATCATTTTACACAACTAATTAGAAATCTATGGCACTTAAAGCTTTGAACGCTCGCACGGCTCCGAAGAGCCATGCACCGGAGAGAATCATCCAGTTTGGCGAAGGAAATTTCCTTCGTTGTTTTGTGGATTGGATTGTCTACAACATGAATCAGAAGACTGACTTCAACGCCTCCGTGGTGGTGGTGCAGCCTATCGAACGCGGAATGGTTGACTGGCTCAACGGCCAGGATTGCCTTTATCACGTCAACCTGCAGGGTCGTCTGAATGGCGAGAAAGTGAACTCGCTCACCCGCATCGACTGCATCAGCCGTGCGCTGAATCCATATTCGCAGAATCAAGCCTTCATGGCGCTGGCCGAGCAGCCTGAAATCCGTTTCGTCATCTCGAACACAACTGAGGCGGGCATTGCTTTCGACCCCGAGTGCAAACTGAACGACGCTCCCGCTTCTTCCTATCCGGGCAAACTCACTCAGTTGCTCTATCGCCGCTTCAAGACCTTCAACGGTGCAGCCGACAAAGGTCTGATTATCATGCCTTGCGAATTGATTTTCCTGAACGGACACCACCTGAAGGAGTGCATCTACCAATACATCGAGTTGTGGAAGGATGACTTCGGTGCCGACTATGCTGCGTTCAAGGAGTGGTTCACAAAATACAACTATGTGTGCGCGACGCTCGTCGATCGCATCGTGCCTGGTTTTCCACGTAAGGAAATCGCTGAGATTCAGCAGAAAGTATGCTACGCCGACAATCTTGTCGTGCAGGGCGAAGCCTTCCATCTGTGGGTCATCGAGAAGCCTGAGAACATGGATATCGACGACCTCAAGGCAGAATTCCCAGCCGAGAAAGCAGGTCTCAACGTGCTCATCGCTCCAAGCGAAAAGCCATACCACGAAAGGAAAGTCACCCTTCTGAACGGTCCCCACACGGTGCTCTCTCCTGTGGCTTACCTCAGCGGCATCAACATCGTGCGCGATGCCTGCAACGACGAGGTGGTGGGCAAGTACATCCACAAAGTGCAATTCGACGAACTCATGCAGACGCTCAACCTGCCGATGGAGGAACTGCAGCAGTTTGCAACCGATGTGCTGGAACGTTTCAACAATCCATACGTTGACCATCAGGTGACGAGCATCATGCTCAACTCTTTCCCCAAATACGAGACTCGCGACCTCCCTGGCGTGAAGGTTTATTTGGAGCGAAAAGGCGAACTTCCACAAGGCCTCGTCTTCGGTTTGGCCGCCATCATCACCTACTATAAAGGTGGAATGCGTGCCGATGGAGCACCTATCGAACCCAACGATGCACCCGAAATTATGCAACTGCTCAAAGACCTCTGGGCAACGGGCGACACACAGAAGGTGGCTGAAGGAGTGCTTGCTGCTGAGAACATCTGGAAGGAAGACCTCAACAAAACCGTTCCAGGTCTCACCGCACTCGTCAAGAAAGACCTCGACCTCATTCAGGAGAAAGGCATGCTGGAAGCAGTAAAGACCATTCTCTGAAACGAGACATAAATAAAAGAGGGGCAGCCTTTTGCAACATCAGCAATAGGCTGCCCCTCTTTTATTTGTCCTTGATTAATCCTGCTTGGTGTCGCGGAATTTCTTCAGTTCACCTTCAATCTCGTCGAAGTCGTCTGTGAGGCTCAACTGCAAATTCTTGTACTTGCCCTTCTCAACCAACTCCTGCAAGAAAGGATAGACAGGCATCTCCTTTGTCCAGAAGTCGGTTCCGAGGAAAATCATCGGGCTTGAATAACCAAACGAGAGATAGTGGTTCTGCACAGCGTCTTGGAAGATTTCCTGCATCGTGCCAGCACTTCCAGGAGTGTAGATGATACCGCCGAAAGCAACTGTAAGGATGAGGTCTTCACGAATGCTGTTCTCGAAGAACTTGGCAATGTGGGTGGCAAACGGCGCTGATGGTTCGTGGCCATACAGATAAGTGGGGATGCCAAGGCTCACGTAGTCGCCCTGCAAGGGGTATTTCTTCATCACTTCGAAAGATGAAGCAAGCCAACCCTCGTCCTTGAAGGAAGGTGCCACAGTCAGCATCTCGATAGCCGCATTCGCCTCTTCTTCTGTTCTGCCAGCCATCCAAGCACCCAGATGGGTTGCCTCCATCGCACCAGGACCACCACCGCTGAGCATGATGAAACCCTGTTCGGTGAGACGCTTGCTGAGAAGCACCACCTTCTTATACATGGGGTCGGTGCGCAACAAAGCGTGTCCACCCATGATGCCGACGCAGAGACGTGGGTCGTGCTGACGGAAGAACTCGTCGAGGGCTACGTGGATGCCGTGATCGTGGAGCGTGCGTGCCAGCGATTCCTCAACATCCTGAGCCTGCTTGCCCTTCTCGATGTAGTGTTTGTACACCTTGGTGTCATAGCAAGTCTCAAAAGTCTCAGGCTTTGCTGGGTCATAACCGGCATAGAGGTCTTCCGCATTGTAGAGCGAGGTGCGGTTGACATCGTAAGGAACGGTTTCGAGATACTCCAATGCTTGCTCGGTGAAGAGTTCGTTGGTTGGAGTGGCAGTTTTTGGTTGGTCGCAGGATGTGACTGCAACAAGCAGCGGGAGAGCTGCGAAATGAATCTTTTTCATTGTTGTAGGGTTTTAGGTTTATTTGGTATGTTTTTTGCGTGTTGTCTTCTCTCTGTCTTTCACTTTCCGACGAATGCTCTCAAATTGGCGGCGCCATGAGAGACCGATTCCCTGTGTGTTAAGCGTTGACTTGGTGAAATAGCGGTCGTTGGTTTGGTTGTAGGCCTTCACATAGAGATTGCCCTTCTGATCCATACGCCACTTCACTTCAAAGTCGCCTATAAATCCGGAGTTGTTCGTCATTGCGTTGTCGCGGTATCCAAATGCACCATTGATGATGAGCCGTTCGTCGAGCAATCGGCCTTCGAGGATTCCCTCCACATCGAGGTCTTGCCATCCTTTTTCACCCGTGGTGAGCGAAGATCCGAAATTCCAGTTGGGATTGTTGCCCATCATGTTGCCGAGCATCTGATTGATTTGTCCGCTCAGCGTGGAAGAGAGCAGAGAATTGGCCGCTTGCCCCGAATTCCCGTTACCATTGGCACGAGCGTATTCGTTGGGGTAGAAACGTCCGACTCCGAGCAAATAGATGGCTTGCGTGTTCATCTCCTCTTCTGAGTTAATCATAGAACGCACCAGTTGGCGAATCTCCTCATTCACATTAGGAATATCGATGTCAAATTTGAAATCCATATTGCCGAGTTTGCCTGTAATGTCGAGCAAACAGATGACTTTCACTTTGTTGTTCTGCGAGAAGGCTGTGGTGTTTGTCAAGTCGCTCAGAGGCACAGAGTTGATGGTGTGATGGCAGATAAGATGGATGTTGGCATCGAACGGGTTACCATTAAATTCCACCATAGAACCGGGTCGCAAGGCGAGATCGCGGAAGATGATGTCTTGTAGATACAGACGGTATGAACCTGACTCGATGTTGTAGTTGCCAAACATCTGGAACGAACCCTTGTTATACCATTGTGCATTGATTTTAGCGTTGCCAAAGGTGTGCATGTAACCATCGTCGGCCAGATTGTCCATGCGCAATTTCACTTCACACGCTGGTGTGAGATTGATGTCGAAGTTGATGAAAATATCGCTGTTGTAATTCTTCTTCGCTTCTTTCACAATGGTGAGAGAGTCCTTGACCACAGGCGTTTCCTCTTCTTCAGGGTTTCTGTTGAAGAAATGCGGGTTGAAGGCGGTGATGGAATCGCGGTCGCGGAATTCGATGAAAGAGTTTCCTGTGATAGCATCAGGAGTGGCTGCATCATAGGCAAAGACAGAACCCTTGGTGGGGGTAACACTCGCATTGACATAAAGCGGATGCCCGTCACTTCCATCGATGGAGAGATTACCATCTGCAAACACGGTGGCAAGGAACTTATCGCTGTTGAACTCCTTCTCGTCGTATGCCAACAACTCGTGCAAGTCGGCTTGGAAATGATAGGAGAAGTTCTTCATGTTGCGGTGAGTCACCTGACCATTCAAAGTGGAACGATGACCAAAACGGTCGTAGATGCTGATGTTCTGGAAGTCAAACAAATATGGCCTCATGCGAATGGTGTCACCCTCAATGTGGTAAGGAACGTTGGTGGCACGTAAACGAAGGTTCATATTAGGCACAGCATCAGCAATGATGTTGACGTTGTTGAAAGGACCGATAATGCGAACAGGACCTGTGACATAACCAGACATCTCCTTGAAAATTCCCCGGAGGAAACCATGAAGGAAAGTCGCATTGGTGTTCTGTGTGTTGATAAGAAGGGACATGTCGTTTTTGGCAGGTGAAATCCAACCGCCCACCGTGGTGACACCCGTGACATTCTTTGTTTTTCCTGTCAAAGCGTCTGGCACATCGTATACATCAACGATTCGACCGTCCACCACGATACCTTCCGCTTCCTTGTCCCAATGTGCCGTGATGTTGGCGTCACCCAAAGGTCCCTCTTGAATGGACATATCTTCCACATACAGGTTTGTCCTGATGTCGGGCACTCCATCACCCATCACGTTGTTTACGATGACTTTACCGGATGCCTTACCCGCAAATCGCACCACATTGAAATTCGCAAGTGATTGCAGATATTTGATTTCGAGATTCTTCAATGTCGCAACCAGAGAATCGGAAGGCGAGGGCGATGCTTTGCCGTCAATGGAAAGGAAACTGTTTGTTCGCATATTGGCAAACTTCACATTGCGGCATTCTATATCTTTTTTATAAAATGAGATGGTGGCTGGTGAAACCGTCCATGTTGTATCGTTGATGATGGCTTGGGATGGATGAAGGGTGATATCTGTCTTCATGCTTCCCAGGGAGTCGTGCAAGTGCACCATTGGTAGCAATTGCAAGTTGATGTTGTTGTGTCCAACAATGTTAAGGTTCAAGTTGCTGCCTATATAGTTGTTGTGTACATCAGCATTCAACTCCATTTTTGTTTGGGTTGATGGTCTATCGTCATCTTGGCTTTCTTGGTAGGTCGATGCCATCGCACGCACGTTCATGTTGTCGGTTGTGCTGTTGCATTTTAACACAATGTGTTCATAGGGGGTGTTGTTGTATGCAACTTGTGGAGCATTGAGATTGAAAGACATCTCCTGAGCCCTCGTGTCCATTGCTCCGTAGATGTGGATGGGGTTCGTGATGGCAAAGTCCGCATTCGTGAAGTAGTGCAGCAATGGCGTGTCGCTCAATGTCAAATCGTAATCAAAGGAAGCAGGTTCTGCTTGAGTGGGGGATACAAGAATGGGCAGATGTTGGGCAATCTGGTTGCTAAAACTTCGTACGACGCCAAGCAGACTTGTCTCTCCCTCAATGCTACCAGAGAGGAAATCGCTGTTGATGGTATAGAGACTTTTGTTCTCTTCTTGTTTCTCGGCTGTTATCCTGAGGCCCTCAAGGTGGTAATGTTCCGTGGGAACATACAGGTTGAAATCTTCAATGTTGAACGTTCCATAGAGATGGTTATAATCATACCCTTTCAAGTTGGCTTGTACATTCATAGCCAAATTCTCTATGTTGTATTGATTTGTGATATTCAAACGATTAATCCTGAATTCCTCTAGCAAAAGATTAAGTTCCAATCCCTTCGACGGGGAATCTGTATAGGCAAAATCAGCAGTACCTTTGGCATTCTTGTCGTTCAGAGAAAGTGTACCTTCTATTGCAGTTGTTGTGCTTCGAACATCCACCTCAATGTCCTGATAATTATAGTCCTTATAATAAATATTGTGGATGTCACCTCTTAGAGAACCAGCAGGGAAGGGGGTGGTTTCAGCCAAATGCATGGCAACCTCTAAATCGAATGATGCAGTACCTAACGGGCTGTCCTCTTGCAGTGCGCCGACATTGACATTTTTGCCGCTCACGTTTGCTGTGAGAAAGTTTTCCGCATCGTATGTCAAATCGTAAGATGTATCACCAATTCCTGTCAAGATATTGCCATGTGAGGTGATGTCTCCATTGGCCGCATAGTTTATGTTGCCTTCGTAATCCACATATTGTATGGCATTGATGGTCTTTTCTTGGTGATGTTCGGGAAAGAGCACGTTGGTCCAATAAAGCATCTCATCATGGCCAACATACAATGTGTTGATGTTGGCATGAATGTCCCTCTTCTGTTTGTTGAATGGATCCGTTGCGGTTGCTGTGGCGCGCAATAGGAAATCGCCATCAAGGTCTCCGATATTACATTCGTTGATACGGATAACCTTTTCGTCTCCCTCTGCGGAAAGAGTGAAAGGAATGCTCTTTGTCAAGTTCGACAAATCACTATATAATGCAGTAAGGTCTGAAGGAGTGATATGACCAACAATAGGGGCTCCGCTAAATTTGAAAGTGCTGTCTGCCTCGAAATGTCCATACTCCACTCGTAGTGAGTCGGTAGAAATAATGGAGTGGGGAAGAGAAAGACTGAAATCGGATAAGAGCGCCTTTTGTTTATTACCCACCAATTTTGCCCGTGTGTCCAGCAACTGCAACCCAGAATTGACTTCTTTTGCTTGCAGTCGTCGTACAGAAATGTTGAGCGTGTCATCTGTCAGACAACGCAGCACCAGATTCATGCCCACATCTTTCAGATTCAAATGATTGACATCCAAATGTCCCGGATGCCGTTCTTCCGATAAGATGTCATATGTGATGTCAACATGTCGCATGATTAATGAGCCAACATGCAGATTCAGTTTCGTGGGCTTTTCTTCTTTAGAAGAGAAGGCGTCAACGATGAATTGATAGTTTGGGGAACTGTCGGGTGTCTTTTTGTAGAGGGTGGCTTTTGTTCCGAAAAGTTGTGCTGTGCCAATATCCACCTTTCCTGAGAGCAATGAGAACAAATTGAGGCTTGCCGACATGCGTGCCACCTTCGCCATTTGTTTTCCATTCGGTTCATAGAGGGTCATATCATTGACTATCACTCGGTTCAAAAAGCCCAGGTTGATACTTCCAATCTCAACCTTCGCATGCAGTTGGTCAGATAAGGCTTCTGCTGTCCAATTGGCCAAGGCGCTTTGCATAAAAGGCAAACTGAACAACAACACGATGGCTGCATAGATAGCAATCACCGCGCCTACGATGTTGAGTAATATTTTCTCAAGCCGCCTCAATGTCTCGAAAGGGAGAGGAGTGTCAGAGATTCAATTTTCTTCTATAATCCACCATCTTGATGGCAGTCACAGCACATTCGTCGCCTTTGTTGCCCATTTTTCCACCAGCACGTTCCTCTGCTTGTTTCATGTCGAGCGTAGTGATGAGCCCATAAATGACGGGAACATTCTGTACCGCATTCAAACGAGCCAATCCATACGTGACTCCTTGGCAGATATAGCGGTCATGCGGTGTGTCTCCGCGAATGACGCAACCGATGGCGATGACAGCATCCACGCCTGTTTTCACCATTTGCGATGCACCATACACCAATTCAAAACTGCCAGGAACCGTCATCACTGTAATGTCTTCAGGAAACACCCCGTTTCTCATCAGCGTTTGCTTTGTTCCCTCTAACAATGCGGCTGTGATGTTCTCATTCCATTCTGCAACGACGATGCCCATCTTCATGCCTGTGCCATCAGGCATGGAGTTGATGTCGTAATCGGATAAGTTGTGATTCTTGGTTGCCATAATACTTTTTGTAAGGAATTAGAAATGAGGAATTAGGAATTGCTGTTTTACCATCATTTGTGGCACCAATTCCTGATTCCTCATCCCTGAAATCTGGTTTTATACGGCTATTTTGTAGCTCTCTCTATATACTTGTCAATATCTTGAGCGATTGGGCTGAGGATGTGCTCCTTCTTGATTTTGTTGTAGAGTTCCAGTGCCTTGTCGTTCTGACCTGTTGATTCGTACAATTGTCCAGCTTGAAGAAGGAAAACAGGGCTCAATGCATCGTTGTCAGCCTCTGCTGCTGCTTTCAACAGTGTTGTGATGCCTTTTTCTGTATCGCCTTTCTTTACGTAGAGGTTGCCGAGAGCAGCGATGGCTGCAGGTGAAACCATTTCGTCATCTTGTACGGAGAAGTCCTCCAGATATTTGATGGCTTCGTCCACCTTGTCTGTCTTTGCATAAGCCAAACCTGCGTACAACTTAGCCAGATTGGCAGTTTTTGTTCCGCTGTACTCATCAATCACTTTCAGGAATCCCTTTGTGGTGCCTTCACCTTTCAAAGCCTGCTCATACTGCTGCTGAGCGAAAGCAGTTTGGGCTCCTGCGATAGCCTTCTGAGCCTCCAATTCTTTCTCTGACATGAAG
Organism: Bacteroidaceae bacterium; assembly: GCA_016280445.1. Lineage (GTDB taxonomy): Bacteria > Bacteroidota > Bacteroidia > Bacteroidales > Bacteroidaceae > Minthosoma. Next base: position 13,228 of record JAEEGS010000007.1, on the reverse strand, counting down.
TGTCTGTAGATGTAAACACCTGCTACAATCACAATGATAGCACCAATTACGGCAGCAATCGTCTTCCAGTTCTTTTCGATGAATGCCTCGCCCTTGTTCAATTGGACGTCAAGTGCAATTGGCTCATCTGTCACTTGTTGTTTTTTGTTCTTTGCCATGATATGTTTTTGTTTTTTGTTTCTTTTTTGCAAAAATCATGCAAAATTACAACATTTTCCCCGAATGCTCAAACATTTTCTCAAAAACTTGCATCACAAATTGACGAAACATGCCGAAACAACAGAACTTTGTTGCTCCTTTCCGCAAAAATCCATGTTCATCCATGAATTACAGCGATACAGTCGTTCTTGTGTGGTGCTTATTTCTGCAACGTTTTTCGTGCTTCAATGAGGCGAGAGAGGGCTTTCTTGATGAGGTCATGTGTTCCAGAGCCGTCGTTGACATATTGTACAACCATATCGGCATAGCTGATAGCCTCGCGCAGTTCTGTCGTCTTGTTGAGAATGTTTTTTGTCTCGGTGAGCAGGGGCAGAAGTTCGTTCAGGTCTTCTGGTTCTGCAAGATTGCCTGGACGCATGGTGTTGATGGCGACATTGAGGGCAGAAGTGGCAGCGTTGATATCGTCTTGGGTGAGTTCTTTGAGAGGTTTGTTGGCCACTCGTTGTGCAGCTTCCATCTGAGTGAGCAGACGGGCGTAGCCGTTAGGAGCCCAAGGCGAGAAAGCAGGCACTTTCACGGTCAGCGCGTTCCATGAATTTTGTGCATCTACACGTTCTTTGGCCACTTGTAGTGCTTGTTCGAGACTGGTCTTGTCAATGCCCTTCTTTGCTTTCTGTTTAGCACCTGTTTCCACCTTCAGACGGAGGTAATGCGTCGAGTGACCGGTCTGATAATAGTCGGGTTGGAACTGCTTGCCTGCCATAGAGAGGGTGTAGAGATGTCCGTTGTAACCTTTGTCGCTGCTGGCACCATTCAGTTGGATGTCGTTGAGGTTGGATTGGAGCGTGAAATCGGCATCTTTCCATTCCTTGACGTCGGGAGTGGACATAACCAGCGGACCATACATCACAGCACCGACCCACTCGGGGTTGAATGGCGTGCGTGTCTCGTTTTTGCCTGTGGCGGCAAGATCCATCTTGTCAGGTCCCCAGTTGATATGCTTCGTGAACGGCATGATGATTTCCACTTTATCTGTCGCACTCCATTCCCGTGCGGGAATTTCCACGTAGGAACATGGTTGATATGTTTTTGCGATGGACTTTCCGTTCAGTTTCACGTCGAAACCTTCAGTTGCCCAGTATGGCACACGAAGTTTCAGCACAAAAGTGTTGGAATCCGCGTTGGCGGATGGCTTAAACGTGAGGGTGCTTTTTTCAGCAGGCCATTCACATTCCTGCTTGATTCCGACACCCTTCCAGTTTGCGTTGGTGGGCAGATATAGAGCCACCCAAAGGGTGTTTTCATTCACGAAGTAGGCGGCCTCCTGATACTTCACATGATTCTCAGCGCCCGTACCGCCACAGCAAGTGCTTTGTGGTGTTTCGTTGCCATAAGGTTTGGTGGCATTCATGCCCACAGCGTATTGATATGTTACGCCCCAATGTTCGGGGTGCACAGAGCCGACAATCTGGTTGTAGAGGATGCGCTCATAGTAATCCATGTATGCTGCATTGTCGGGATTGAAGCAATTGAGGTCTTTGGTCAGTTTGGCCAGGTTGTAGGCACAACAGGTCTCGTTGATGTCGGGGTTCGGATACATGTTGCGATGACGGTCGCTCATCACACTGGTGTTCATCGACAATATCTGTGAATAAGGCTGGCGGAACATCTCGCCATTTCCCACACCACCCATCGCGTAGGCGTAACGTCCCTGAACAAGACTCCAGAAGTTGTAGGCAAGGTTGTAATAATATGGATTGTTATTAGTAATGTACGAGCGCAAAGCACCAGTAATCATCGGGATGTGCTGATTGGCGTGACGGGTGCGGATATCATCCACATTCTTAGCCACAGGGTCAAAGAAGGCAGGAGAATCGAAGCAATTGGCCACTTCAATCAGATGAGCCTTTTCTGTTGGGTCGCTGACCATCTCGGCAAGACGTGCTAACGATTCGGCCATTCCACCTACCTCACCAGCGATGTACATGTTCCACATCTCATATCGGTTGCCGGGCTTGGCTTGACGTTCGGCCTTATCGCCATCCGTCTTTACGTATGTGCGGTAGTGCATGCGGTTCCACACCCATAATCCCATATCTTTGGCGATGAGCAGGGCCTGGTCGGCAATCTGCTTATCGTCGATGTTGTTGGCAATGTCGATGAGACCAGCCAATTGCTTGTGGATGGTGTAGTAGGGTGCCCAAACCCATTCTTCATTATTGTACGCCCTGTAGCATTCAATCAGTGCTGGGTGAGCCGCAGGAATGGCATTGAGGTAACCATAACCATAATGACGGTAGTCTTTCTTGTATTCGTCAAAGGCAGCCCAGTTTCCCTTCATTTGTTTCAGTTCCTCCTCTGGTGCATAGTCGCGTGCTTCCCAATAGCGGTTGAGGGTGCTGTCCCATACGAACGTACGCTCCTGACATTCACGCAGTTCGTTCACCATGCGTTCGATGCGACTCCGCAGTTCTTTCCGCAGATTCGCATCCGTAGTAGAAGCGTATGCAAATGCCAATGCACTCATGTAGTGTCCGGAACCATGTCCCTTTAGTTTGGTGGTGGGAGAATCCCATCCATCCGCTACTGGATATCCCTCTGTGGGCAATCCATACGTATCGCGGTAATTATAGAGTTGTTGCGCCACATCCCACGAAAGGATGGTTCGAATGTCGAGGTCGCGATTGTTGGTCAGTCGGTTGTCGCCCGTTATGGTGACATTCCCTAACGGCAGCGGTTGGGCGACAGGAGTGTTGGCAGGCACTTCCCACGCCTTGTCCACCACCAGCACCTGGGCTGTGATGGGATAGCCGTTGTCGGTTGTGTTGTCGCCGATGATGAATCCGGCAACAGTGTACTCCTTGCCAGCAGGGAACATCTCAGGGTTTGCTTCCTGCTGTTCTGTCGAGAGCAAGGAATTCGACCATTTTGTCTGTCGCCATTCGTGGGAGCCATCGCTGTAGGTGACCCACACCTGCCAAGGTAGTCGAGGAGCAGTACCGACAGGTGTCTCCACTTGGATGGCTTCCACCTTCACAATGGTGCGTTTCTTGGCTTTGGCTGCTTGGCCAGGAACATTGAGTGTTGTTGTGGCCAATACCGTTGCTGGCCACACAAGAAAGAGGGCCATGATGCCACAAAAGGTAAGTTTTAAGTTTTTCTTCATAATCTAACAATCTTGAAATTTTGTGTAAAATTAGTGATTTCTGACGATATATAGATGTGTCAAACGTGAAAAAGAACGATTTTAGGACTATTCATGACACTTTTTGGACGATTTTTTCTATCTTTGTATCGTCGCATGTGACTTTTTAGGGATTTTCCCTATCGTAGTAGGGATTTGGGTACTTGTGCCTTGAGAGAATATTGCGACCTTTGCAATGGAGAAAACTATCCTATAAAATATTTGTACAAATAAGATAAATTTATGAAAAGATTACTGACATTGGCTCTCGTTCTGCTTCCTTTGCTCGGAATGGCACAGGATGACCTGTATTTCACCTCATCCAAAAAGGCAAAAGAGGCAGCGCAGAAAAGATCCACCTCGTTGCGTGCGAGGACAGAAACCGTGGTTCCACCTTCCATTGTGGATTATCACAGCAACCAGCGTTCCGACGATGATTACAACCGCCGTTATGTACACACGGGGGAATATCAGACATCGGGAGGTGCGGTGCTGGACGACTCGCTGGCTGCCCGCATTGATTCGGTAGAAAGCGATTACTACGACATGAACGACCCGGAACTGGACTATCGTTTCTCCCGTCGTATCGTACGTTTTCACAGCCCTCGTTACTACGCTCTGACTAGCCCCTATTATTGGGACCTCTATTACGGCTGGGGCGCATGGGATTATCTTTACGACCCCTACGACCCCTGGTATTGGCACTATGGTTGGGGATACGGCTGGGCATGGGGCCCTTGGGATTGCTGGTATGGTAGCATCTGGGGCTGGCACCGTCCGTATGCTTGGACTTATTGGGGATGGGGACCAAGTTGGAGCCATCCTGTACATTATGGAGGGTATCGTCACAATGTGGCACCTCGTCAATACAACTCAGCACGTGGTCACATGGCTGCCCACAACCGCATCCGCACCAACGCAATGGGTCGTTCCATCAACACCACTCGCACAAGTGCGCTTGGGCGTTCAGGTGCGGGGACTGGCCGCGTGATGGCATCAGGCAACCGTACAATGGTGTCGGACAATCGTGCGATGGCGTCTGGTTCCCGTATGGGCTCTCAAATGGGACGCACCTCTGCACAGGATGTTCGAGGCACACGTAGCGGTGCATACACTAACTACACAGCCACCCGAACAGGTCGCACAAGCAGTTCAACCAACGAGGGAGCACGTACACCCAGCATGAGCCGTGAACGCACCAGCGCCGCACAGCGTGGCACCGTTGTTCGTGGCAATAATGTCTATAGCCCGTCACGTTCCTACAGCAACCAAAACAGCAGCAGCCGCACATCAACCGTGCAGTCCGCTCCTTCTACTCCTTCCTATACACCTTCCACCCGCAGTTCCGGCAGTTTCGGTGGCGGAGGCGGTAGCTTCGGTGGCGGAGGCAGTCGTGGAGGAGGCAGCTTCGGCGGCGGTGGTGGTAGCCGTGGTGGAGGCGGCGGCGGTGGCCGACGTTAATGCCTTGAGATGACAAGAAAGAACCATCATGCCTCGCATGAGTGTTATACATTATTATAATAATATCATATCACATGAAAAGAAATCGGAAATATCTTTTGCTTGGCGCACTGGTCAGTGTGGCGAGCGCGGCATACGCACAAGACAGTTATGATGCACAAAACATCGTGAACAGCGACCTGAATGGAACCGCACGTTTTGTGGCGATGGGTGGTGCTCTCGGTGCATTAGGTGGCGACATCAGCGTCATGAGCACCAATCCTGCCGGAACTGCTATGTATCGTTCGAGCGACGCGTCTGTGTCGATGGGCGGCCTCTTCACCTCGAAGAGCGCAAGAGGAGAGGACAAGTCACGCATGTCGCTCGACCAAGGCGGTGTGGTCATCGCTTTCGATTTGGACAACCCATCCAGCAAGGGCCTTCAGTTTGTTAACTTTGGCGTGAACTATCGGAAGAATCGCAACTACCTGAGCAATCAGGTGACCGATGTGAACCATCTGAATGGCATCTTCAGCCAATCTTACCAACTGGCCGATATGGCCAACTGGGCCATGTACGATGCAAGGCGTGCTGGTCAGGCGTATGACGCATGGTTCGGCACGATGCTGCAACTGGCAACCTATGAGGATAACACAGTGCTGGTGGATGCCCTCGATGTCGACGGCAATCAGAGAACGGACGATTACGGCAATGTCATGTATGATGGCGTCGGAGCGCACAGAGGCTATTTCGAGAAGGCAACACACGGAGGTAACATCCAGGCAGACATCAACGTGTCCTTCAATGTCAGCGACCAATTGTTCTTCGGTGGTTCTGTTGGCGTGTACAGCATGGAGTACGACCGCGAGTCGTTCTATCGTGAGACAGATGGTGATGGCAATTTCTATGATTTCACCAACTGGTACAAGACCGACGGCGACGGCTTCGATGTGAAACTCGGCTTCATCTGCCGTCCGATAGAGGACAGCCCCTTCCGTTTTGGTGTCTCCATCCACACGCCCATCTGGTACCGACTGACTGATTCCAATGGTGGATACCTCTGCTACAATAACGACCAGATTGGCCCTCCTCGTGATAATGGTGAATATGACTACAACTTCCGCACTCCTTGGAAGTTTGCAGCCAGCGTTGGCCACACCATCGGCAACAAGTTCGCCATCGGCGCAGAGTATGAGTTTCAGGATTTGAGCACAGCCAAGTACAGCGAAGTGGGCAACCACGAATCCGATTATTTCCGCAACACGAACAGGATTACTCAGGAGACTCTTCGCGGACAACACACGCTGAAGGTGGGTGTAGAATACAAGCCCATCGAAGCCCTCTCGCTTCGTGCCGGTTACAACCTCGTATCATCTCCTTTCAAGAAGAATGCTTTTCGCACGATTGGATATGACGGCATCTACACCGAAACCGACTACACCAACTGGGGCGCCACCAACCGCTTCACAGTCGGTCTTGGCTATCGCTACAAAGGTGGTTACTTCGACTTAGCTTGGCAATATCAAGCACAAAAGGGCGACTTCTACGCCTTCGACGATGAGAATCTCAAACCCACGAAAATCAAAAACAACCGTTCACACCTCATGGCCACACTCGGTTTCCGCTTCTGAACGGCTGCTCTAACAAGATAAACAAAAGTCCGCTCTACCTGCACATCCTGCAGACAGAGCGGATTTTTTATCTTTAAACTCTAAACCTTAAACTCTCAACTCTAAACCTTAAACTCTCAACTCTAAACCTTAAACTTTAAACTCTAAACTTTAAACTTTACCCTCCAACTTCTCCAACTCCTCCAACAGCCCTTCGCAAGCATCTTCCAGAATCTCAATCACATTCTCGAAACCTTGGTCGCCGCCGTAGTAGGGGTCAGGCACATGGTCGATGACGTGTGTTCGGCAGTAATCCGTCATTCTGACTATCTTCGTTTCCGCTTCCACCGTTGGAGCCAAGCGATGCAGACGCTCCCAGTTGCTGTCATCCATGCTGACAATGAGGTCGAACAGGTCGAAGTCCATTTCGCGGACAGGTCGGGAAATATGGGTCAGCAGATACCCGTGTCTCTTAGCATGAAACTTCATGCGCGGGTCAGCCCCTTCACCTTCGTGGTAGCTGATGAGTCCTGCCGAGTCAATCTCATACTTCGCTTCCAAACCACGTTCCTTCACCAACTTTCGCATCACCGCTTCAGCCATTGGCGAACGGCAGATGTTGCCTAAACAGATAAAGAGGATTCTGCTCATTATCTGACGATTTTGTTCGTGTTCTGGTCGGGGAAGACAATCTGAGGCTGGAACGTGCGGGCTTCCTCAGGAGTGATGGTGGCGTAGGCCATGATGATGACGATGTCGCCCACTTGCACCTTGCGGGCAGCGGCACCGTTCAGACAGATGCAACCACTGCCGCGTTCACCCTTGATGACATAGGTGTCGAAGCGTTCGCCGTTGTTGTTGTTGACGATATAGACGCGTTCACCGGCAATGATGCCGACAGCATCCATCAGGTCCTCGTCGATGGTGATGCTGCCCATGTAGTTGAGGTTGGCTTCCGTCACCCTCACACAGTGCAGTTTCGATTTCAGCACTTCTATCTGCATGGTTCGTTATTTATAGTTGATGTTGTCGATGAGTCGGATGGGAGTGGCACCACAGAAGACGGTGATGCAGCCCTGAATGTGTTCAGCCTCGTCCCATGAGGTGACGCTTTCGAGGGTGAGAGCGTTCACGATGTCGTAATACTGCACCTCAAGTCCTTCCACTGCATTGATTTGATTGATAGCCATTTGTCTTGTTTCTTCTACAGTATGGCTTTCACTGAATGCAACGCTGGCTTTCAGCGCCTTGTAGATGTTGGGCGCGATGGCTCTTTCGTTCTCAGCCAACAGCGTGTTGCGGCTGGAAAGAGCAAGTCCATCCTCCTCGCGCACGATGGGGCAAGGACAGATTTCGAGGCGTTTCGCCCATTCAGCACCGCGCGACACATAGTCAGCCACCATTGCCTTGATGACGGCAATCTGCTGGAAGTCCTTCTCGCCGAAGTAGCCTCTGTCGGGCTCCACGAACATGAAGAGTTTGCTCACAATCTGGCAAACACCGTTGAAGTGGCCAGGACGGAAAGCACCTTCCATCACCGAATCCGTAGGAGGGTAGGAGAACGAACGGGTGTCAGGCTCAGGATAGACCTCCTCCACCGATGGGGCAAACACATAGTCAGCACCGATGCTCTGCAGCAGGGCGCAATCTGCCTCCAACGTGCGGGGATAAGCCTGCAAATCCTTCTTGTCGTTGAATTGGGTGGGATTGACGAACACGCTCACCACGGTGGCATCATTTTCCTTCACGCTTCTTGCCACAAGCGATGCGTGACCAGCATGGAGCGCACCCATCGTCGGCACAAGTCCGACGGTCTTGTTATCACTTCTCAGGGCAGAAACCTTGGCCTTGAGTTCCTTGACTGAATTGATAATTACCATTTTTCCAAAATGTAAAAGTGGTGCAAAGGTACGGATAAGTGAGAGAATAACCAAATTTATTTGAGTTTTTCCGAGCGAGAGTACCTTGCGCGAAGCGAAAGGTACGGATAAGTGAGAGAATAACCAAATTTATTTGAGTTTTTCCGAGCGAGAGTACCTTGCGCGCTCACAAACATCCCTCAAAAAAACATTTGGAAAAGTCAATGAAAATGTAGTAACTTTGCATGCCAAAACAAAACCATTAAAAACTATGAACAAGAAAATAATGATTACCGCCCTGCTTTTCATGGCAGGCATTGCGGCAAATGCCCAGTTCATCTTCCGCGTCAGTGGCAACGGGCTGGAGAAACCCTCGTACATGCTCGGCTCGTTACATGTACTGTCAGGCGACCTGCTCGACAGCATTCCCGCCTTTCTGGAAGCCGAGAATCAATGTCAGCAGTTGTATGTGGAGGAAGACGTGACCGACCCGCAAAACAAAAAAGACAGACAAGCCACAGGCCATCAGTTGGTCACACTGCCCGACGGTAAGACCATCTCCGACATCCTCGGTGAAGAGAAGATGAACATCTTGCAAGAAAAGGCGAAGGAGTTGCTCCACATCAATCTGGCCGATTCCGCAGCACAGAAATACCTGCACTATCAGCCTTCCTATTATACGTATTTGTTTTACTACATCGTTCACATAGAGGCCATGAAGAAATATCCAGCCATGCGTAACGGCAACATGATGGATGTAGCCTGTGCGACAAGAGCCAAAGCCCGCGGATGGAAGGTCAGCAATCTCGACCGTCCGCAAAAGCCCGAAGAAATGGACGAAGCCCAAGAAAACATGAGTCAATCCACCGAAGCGCAAGTCGATACGCTCATGGATTTGCTCAACAACTTCGACGAGCACAAGCAGAAAGTGCTGAAAGAATATGAAGGGGTACAGACCGTGTGCGACTATTGGACCGCGGGCGACTACGAAGGCTTTGAACGTTTCATGTTGCCAGTAGCAGAAGCCACTCCCGCCCTCTATGCCGACCGCAACAAGAAGTGGATGCCCATCATCACCGAAGCCATCAAGGAAACACCAACACTCTTTGTCTTTGGAGCCGGTCACCTTGCAGGTCCAGAAGGAATCGTCAACCAACTTCGCAAAGCAGGATATAAGGTAGAGTTTGTGAAGTAAAGGGACGTTGAGAAGTGGCGTTCGCCAGTGTCGGACAAAAGAGCCAAAAACATTTGGAAAAATCAAAAAAATGTTGTATCTTTGCCGTTGAAAACAGGCTTCCTCAGGTCAGGAAGCCTTTCCTTCTATTGGCGATGGTAGTCATCAATTCCTTCTACCAATCCATCAATTCCTTCTACTAATTGATCAATTCCTTCTACTAATCCATCAATTCCAAGAACGAATTGATTTTGTCTCTTCCACTGAGTAGGTGGAGGTTCTTCCACTGAGTCAGTGGAGGCAGTGGGTGTTCCGGTTCAATAGAGAAATAGAAGTGATTTCCGAACTCAAAAAAGCGATATCCCCAAAACAATATCCCTTCATCGGTATTATATATTCCAAATAATCACAAAAAAATCTCTGTATCGTAATGATATGGGGATTTTTTTATATCTTTGCCGGCAAAAGAATGGAAAACATGTTGAACTAAAATTTTTGGAGTATGAAAAAGATATGGTTGACACTCGTTGCTGTCGTTTGTTGTGCGGCAACACTGACGGCTGAAACCGTTTCTCCTTCTGCAGCCCGACAGGTGGCAGAACAGTTTTTCAGGGCGCAGGGTGCCACGCTGGCTGACGATGTTGCACACTCGCAGCGCAGTGGGAGGGTTACAGCACTCAACGATGCTCCTGCCTACTATATCTTCAATGCTGACGCGGCACAGGGCTTTGTTGTGGTGAGCGGTGACGACTGTGTGGGCGACAACCTTGTGCTGGGCTATGCTGTGCAGGGCAACTTCTGCGCAGATGATGTTCCCGACAACTTGCAGTGGTGGCTCGATGCTACGGCCAACGGAATTGCCAGACTCAAAGGCCTCGGCAATAGGGCGACGAGTGCGACGCTGCATGCTGACATTGCCCCCATGTTGACCACCAAGTGGGACCAGTTTTTTCCCTTCAACAACTTCTGCCCCATTGTAGACGGGCAGTTGTCTATCACTGGCTGCATGGCTACGGCACTGGCGCAAGTGATGCACTACCATCGCTGGCCACAGGCTGCCACCGATATCCTGCCCGCCTATCCGATGTCCACCGGTCAGATAGTGGAAGGCCTGCCCTCCACGACATTCGACTGGGACAATATGCTGGACGACTATCACAATGATGCCACCGATGCACAGAATGAGGCTGTTGCGACACTGATGCGCTATTGCGGACAGACGATACAGATGGAATATGGCTCAGATGTGTCCAATGGTTTGTTCTACGACCTCGATTTGCTGGTAAACGCTTTCGGCTACGACCCGGGTGTCTATTTCGCTCGGTTCGAGAACTACACCGTGAGCGGTTGGGACGCGCTCATCTACAACGAACTGCACGAGGGACGTCCTCTGGTGTATATTGGATTCTCAACCGGAGGTGGGCATGCTTTTGTCATCGACGGCTACGAGGTGATGGACGGTGAGGGCTACTATAGCGTGAACTGGGGCTGGGGCGGCGCGGCAAACGGCTTCTTCAAGATAGACCTGCTCGACCCCGATGCCTCTGGTTCGGGCGGCAGCACGACCAAAGACGGATACAATGCAAGGCAGCAGGCTCTCATCGGTCTGAAGCCTCGCACTGACGATTCAAAGTTCTACCGCCACCTCTATGCCTATGGCAGGAACGTATCGGGGGACGACGGCCTTTTGTTCGATATGGCTAACTTCACCTACAAGGATGCTTCCTTCAATATCGCCATCGTCGGCCGCCAGAACGACGGCACACCTGACTACGACGATGTGTGTTTCAATGAGGTTTTCGAGGTGGAGGGATTCTCCAGCGCCGACTTTTTGAATGATAACCCATTGGGTGTGATTTCCCTGGAGTTCAACGAGAGTGTTTGCGAAGAGCTCTTCAGTGGTCTTGCTCCCGGACACCACAATTACATGTTTGTCAGCAAGGAGGACGTCGAGGGAGCCACTTGGGAACCTGTCTATGGTCCTAACTGCTACATTGAGGTTGTCATCGGCGCCGAAGGGCAGTTGGAGCAGACGATTCTACACCCGAATCCGCTGCTTTGGTCATCTTCGGACGAACTCCAAGTGGAGGGACTCAAACAGCGCGGCTTCTTCCAGTCGGTCAGTGCGGTCATTCACAACGCTTCCACCGACGACTACAGCGGCACCGTGTTCTTCTATGTGTATCCTGTCGATAACGGTGTGCTGTGCGATGCTGACGGCCTAAGCATGACAGGACTCATGATTGAGGGCGGTGGCACGTCCAAGTTGTTCTCCGGCATCGCCGTTCCGTCAGTGGGCGACCACGTGCTTCTGATGACGAGCGAGATTGGCAACGCTACCGGTGTCTCGCTTGCCGACATCGAGCATGTGCCTTACTATCTGACTCACAAGTTTATCACCATCGACGAACTCCAGTTTGTCTGCCAGGATATCAGCTATGGGGTGTATGCCGACGAGAACGAAGACCCTCTCTACTGCATCAATGCTACTGTGTACAACGGAACGCCGCTGGATTACGATGCAGTCATCTTGATAGACATCAACAAACGCGATGATTCCGGCGACTATGTCCCTGTGGATACCCCCAATTTTCTCTACACCTTTGTCGCCGTTCCCAGCGAGGCGCAGGCTGACTTCTACATAGAGCTTCCACAGGCATTGACACCGGGCGACTACCTCGTCAACCTCAGCATCGCCAATGATTTCTACAGTGTCTCTCCGAACGACTACTTTGTCTTCGCCACTATGCCGCTCACCCTCACCGACTCAGACATTACTGGGGTTGAAAGTTTACAGTTCACAACCAGAAGTGATAACCAATCAGACACCTGGTACGACCTCATCGGCCGCCGCTTGCATAAGAAACCAACCACGAAGGGCATTTATCTCAAGAACGGCCAAAAAGTTCTGCTGAAATAAACAACGGCACACCTATTGGCACTCTTGGACACGTTTCCAAAAAAATCCACAAAAGTTTGGATAAATATAGAAAATGTGGTTAATTTGCAATCGTGTCATTATCTCATTAGGGAAGAAAGGAACAATAGAACAAGAAACAAATACGCCAGAATATGAAGAAGATAATAACAACAATATCAGTATTCCTATTGATGTTGACGAGTTGTCAGCATTCAGTGAAGGTGAGTGGGCAGGATGTCGCATTGATAAGCTTCTGTATGTGTGGCATCAATAGCGTGGATTTGTTCTATGCTGAAAAAGCCAATACCATTTTTATTTGCAAAGGTACTTATAATTCCCAGTTTATTCGTATATTTGCAGCCATATTTAGGATAGTTTATGATGAAAGGCAGAATTTTATCGGCATTGTTGAGCATATTCATGATGCTCTTGTCAAATACATTGCGAGCTGACGACGTCATTTCACAGTTTCATATTCTTGGCGGTGAGTTGAGCAACTCGGCAGCGACTTCGGTAGGTGATATTGAAGAGGTGTTGCCACGCATGAAGGTGCTGGGGCTGAACACGGTGCTGGTACCTGTCTATTGGGAGTTCCTTGAACCTGTTGAGGGGCAGATGGACTTCACACTTTTTGACCGCACCATCGATGTAGCCCGTCAACAGAGACTGAAGATTGTTCCGTTGTGGTTTGGAGCATGGAAAAACTCAATGTCGTGCTATGCGCCGGCGTGGTTCAAACGCGATGTTAAGCGGTTCCCTCGGGCCGTGACGGCAGAAGGAAAACCATTGGAGATAGCCTCGTGCTTCAGTAACAACGTGCTGCAGGCCGACCTGAAAGCCTTTTCTGCGCTGATGCAGCACATCGCTGAGAAAGACCCGCAG
>JAEEGS010000078.1 GCA_016280445.1 Bacteroidaceae bacterium | reverse complement strand
GAGAGCTTAGAGTTGAGAGCTGTTCCACATCCTTTGGTTTGAGCAGGGTTGCCGAAGGAATGGCAATTGCCTTGTGTCCGCTGGAGAGCATAGCCCAGCAGTCGGAGCATCCCTCGGTGATGTAGAGCGGTTCGCCCTTCGCGAGTCTGTTCAGCACAGGCAGGTTGTAGATGCCGCACTCGGAGCCTTGGGGAAAACGGAAACGAGGAGCTCGGTTTTCTTTTCTGTCAAGAATTTGAGAATTAGAGAATTTTTCGTTTTGGTTTTCGTTTTGGTTTTCTTTACTAAGGTTTCTGTTCTGAATACCCACAAGTTGTCTTTCTCGGTTATAGTACGGTATCTGCAACCAAGGAATACCATGTTTATCCTTCCACGAAGTGAGTCGGCACCAGCGCACCACCCTTGGGTCAATCCTGCGTTCATCGAAGAGAAACTTGCGGGCTTCAGTCGAGAGCCAGGGGCGCTCAAAGAATTGCTCATAACGCGAGGCATCGAAAGATGTATGAGGTAAGATGGAAGATGTATGATGTATGAGGTCACCACCATTAACCATTAACCCTGAACCATTAACCAGCTCAGCTCCACCGAGCCACCTGCACGCCTCTTTGAAACCTAAGTTCAGCCGTCGCATCACGAGGTCGATGGTTCCGCCCGAAGCACCGCAGGCGAAGCAGCGGAAAGTATTCCTGCGCATAGAGAACGTCAGACTTGCATGATGATCATCATGGAAAGGACACAGGCACTTATGCATCCGCACTTGGAGTCCAAGTCGCTCTGCGACCCCCTCAATGGGAAGGTCGCGGAGCTTTTGAAGTTCAAACTTATCCATCTTTAACTATCTTTTAAGATAAGTATCTGTCTTGGTGTAGAGTCCTGTTTGGTTCGAATATGTGATGAACTTGCGGAACACCCACTTCGCCAACTGTCCCTTTGCCCCCTCTTTGCTCTTGCCGAGTTCTAAGCGGAGTGCTTCCAGCTGAGCTTCGTTAAAGGTGTCGGGCAGACTCTCCAGCATGTTCTTAGGGCCACTTTTCTGTGCCTCGCCAATCACATCGACACCATTCTTCAACATGTCTGCAAAGAGTTGCATTTTGCTCCAAAGGTCGTGATATACAAGCCATTCTACCAATTCACTCATCGATTTCGTCCATGTCTGATTATTGAGAAGCCATAGGATGCATCCAGCCTTCCAACTCGAAACGAGTGAACGGTGTGATATTTCGAACAGCAGGTCGTCATCTACCAAGTCAGCCAAAGTTGCCATATCTTGAGCCAAGCGGTCAATCAGCTTATTCAGAGGCTTTATGATGTAGCGCCCTTTGCTTTGGTCGAGACGTGCCAAGAACTCATCCAACTTCTCGAAGAACTCATCGGCATACTTACCCTGTCTTGGAATGCGTCCACTACGACTGCCACGCGGCTTGTAACTGAACACCATACGTCCGAAGGTTCCGTTAGTCAACTCATATTTATAGAACTGACGCGTGGAAGCTGGGTTAGAAGAGATGGTAAAGCAGGCACGGATAATCGGATTACCAGTCACTCCGTCTGCCGTAGCACGCAAGGCACCAGCCCTATCGCGGTCGTACACATTACGGAGCAACACCGACACCTGCTTATGTCCGCCACACAGACGGTCAGCCATCTCCACCTCAGGCAGGTTGAAGTACTGCGTGAGATTACCCTGCGCTTCGAGAGCCATCGCATTTTGGATAAAGGCAGCGTTGGTAGTATTTGACGGCGGAAATCTGAAAGCCACCTCAGGACGGTCGGGTTTATCCTTGTTAGCACCCTTGCTATTCTTCAATCGCTGCCATTCCAAAAGTTTCTTCTCTTCTCCCTCATCGTGCTGACGGAAATCGCGGCAAATAGCTTTAGCAAGTGTAGTCAATTGCCCTTTGTTGTCGCCAGAATGAGCCACAAGATTGGCCATCATGCCCGTCGGTTCCTTCCAACTGAGGTCTGGATACTGAAATTCCGTACCGCTGATGTGTGCGCCAATGACAGGAAAAAACATCGGAACGAGTGCTTCATGCATGTCTTTTGATGCCTGTGAAAGGAGTAATTTAATAAATTCTGTGCCTTTGCCAAGGGTTGGCATGGCGGGCGCAGTCGCCTTACTAATGTCGTATCTCATTGTAATTTAGTTTTTTAAATGATTAATAGATGACCGAGAATTCCAGTTATTCCAATTCCAGTTCATTTTTTTGGAATCTCACTTTCGCCTATTATATATATAACTTATTAATATATATATAGTTATATAGTATATAAAGCGGGTTTGTACACTCATTTTCCTAATTGGAATTGGAATAATTGGAATAGCTGGAATCACTCTGGCCAATGATTAGTTATTCTCTCCAAGGCTACTTGCTTCGATTAACTCCTTCGCTGCTGCGATGCAGAAGTCTTGGAAACCAAAACCCTCCGAATACTTAGGTCGGTTAAAGGTAGGATACAGGTTGCCGTCCGCCCTGCGAACAACATTCACACAAGTACCTTTATAAATGTGCGGGCTGCGACGTACCATCGTTATCAGATTCTCCTTAGGTGCATCTTCGATGAATGTGTAGTGATAGTCCGAGTCGCGATTAAGCACACCTGAATAGTCCTTACCTATTTGAGTAATGTGATCATTGCGGAGATATGTCTTTACGTCCATACAAAGATCTACGTTATGATTCCAACCTTTCTCATTATTAATT
>JAEEGS010000077.1 GCA_016280445.1 Bacteroidaceae bacterium | reverse complement strand
GCCCCGGTGTTCCACCTCTTCCCATCCCGAACAGAGAAGTTAAGCCCGGGCGCGCCGATGGTACTGCACCGCAATGCGGGAGAGTAGGTCGCCGCCTTCTTGTGAGACTCCCTGGAGCTGATGCTCCGGGGAGTCTTTTTTGTTTGTGGATAATGAAGGTGTGTCTCAAAAACACCCCCGTTACCAATTGGTAGGTAACGGGGGTGTCATTTATGTGTCTGGCGTGTTTTTGACACGCACTTTTATTTGAACTCAATTAGTTTGCCTTATAATACTTCTTGTATTGTGCGGCAAGATTCATCTGTTGTGTGTTGTTGTAGAGGATGTAAAGTGCTTCTCCCCACATTTCGGGTTCCGATGGATTCTCGGCTTCGAGTTGCTTGAAGAGTTTGATGGCTTCATCCATGTCTGGCTTCTTTGAACCGCCAACTTGTGCTTTCATCCATGCGGAACGTGCAGCCATCATAAGGCATCTTGATTCGTCTGGATATTTTTCTTTGGCTTCCAGGAAGATGCCTTTGGCCTTGTCGTATTCCTTGTCTTCGAATGCCATTTGACCTTCCATCAGATAGGCGTTGATGGCATTTTCATTGTCGGCAAATTCTGCTTTTATCAGTTGAATGGTTTTTCTGAAACCTTCCTTGTCTCCTCCCTGGAACTGTCTCTGCATCAGCATGAACGCAAATTGAGAACGATGATCATTCCATTCCGCATTTCCTTTCAATGCATCAATGGCTTCCTGCAGATATTTGCACACCTTTGCTGAGTTCTCCTTTTCGATGTAATAGGAAATGAGTGCGCTGTATGCTACTGGTTTGTAGTTGGTTTGCATCATCTCTTCGTATACTGCCACGATAGTTTCCTCTGGTGTGTCTGGTAAACCCTTATAGGCTTGTGCACGGAATGCTTTTGCATAGGTCTTCCAGTCTTCGATGTTAATTCTGTCATTTTTGAAGTCAGCCATCAGAGACGAATTCATGGCGCTCAGGAACTGCTCAGCGTATTTTGTAGCCAGTTTCAGATCTGCCTGATTTTCGCTGTTAGAGTAGTTCTGTGTTGCCTGCAACAGTTGTCCGGCAGGATTGACAGCCATGTTCTGGTACTGTGTGTGTTGTGCTTTCTTCTCTTCTGCCTTCATCTTTGGATCCAAAGTCAGCAGCGAGTCGTATTTCACGCAGGCATTGAGCAGTTTGGAGGCTGTCTCGATGAACTGCTTTTTTGCTTGGTCATTATCGGGGTCAGCCTTCACCGCATTTTCCTGAACCTTGTAGTATTCCTGGTAGATGTCGGCTGCCACTTTCCAAGTTGGCGCTTCGTTTTTGGTGTACTCGTTGGTTATGGCCGACTCAATGAGAGGTACAGCTGTATCCAGTTTGCTGAAGTCGGTCTCCTTACGTCCATACTGTTGGTTTGGAATGGACATCTCGTAAGTTGATTTGGCCTTCTTGAACGTCGATTCTGCGGCTTTTCTTGCCTCTTTTTCGGCCTTCAGCGCTTCCTTGTCCTGTGCCAATGCTGTGCCACCGATGAGGAAAAGGCCTACCATCATCAAAACTAATTTTTTCATAATTGATTAGGTTTTAAAAGTTTATAAATCAGGTTATTTGTTATTCTTGCGTGTTGCTTGCTTCAGGAGTCTCTGCACCTTCTTCATTCAGGTCATCAGGCTCTTCCGAGTGTTCCACCACGCAGACAGAACTGATGACGTCGTTGCGCTTCTGAATGTCGATGAGTTTCACACCTTGCGTGTTGCGTGAAGACTTCTTGATGTCGCTGACAGCCAGACGAATTGTCACGCCGCTCTTGTTGATAATCATGATGTCCTCATCCTCCATCACCTTCTTGATGGCCACCAGTTTGCCGGTCTTCTCGGTGATGTTGATGGTCTTGACACCCTTACCGTTGCGGTTCGTGATGCGATACTCGCCAATGGTGGAGCGCTTGCCGACACCCTTCTCCGAGAGCACAAGCACGGTTGGCATGTCTGGATAGAATTCTTCGTTGTCGGTTTCATTATCTTCTGCGTTCTCATCGTAACCCTCTGGTTTCGTGAGTGCAATCATGCCGACAATCTGGTCTTCCTCATCCTCGTCGAGACGCATGGCCTTCACACCAGTTGCACCACGTCCCATGTTGCGTACTGTGCTTTCGTTGAAGCGGATGGCGCGACCGTTGCGGTTGGCAATCAGAATCTCGTCCTTGCCGCTGGTGAGGAGCACTTCAACCACTTCGTCGCCCTCGTTCAGATTGATGGCGATGATACCATTGTTGCGTGGACGTGAGTAGTTGACAAATGCCGTCTTCTTGATGATGCCCTGGCGGGTGCAGAAGATGAGGTTGTGGCTGTTCACCCATTCTTCATCGTTGATGTTCTCGATGCAGATGAATGCCGTCACCTTGTCGTCGCTGTCGATGTTCAGCAGGTTCTGGATGGCACGACCCTTGTCGGTGCGTGAACCTTCTGGGATGTTGTACACCTTCATCCAGAAGCAGCGACCCTTCTGTGTGAAGAACATCATGGTGTTGTGCGTGTTGGCCGGATAGATGAACTCGATGAAGTCCTTGTCGCGTGCCGTACCGCCTTTCACACCGATGCCACCACGGGCCTGCGTGCGGAACTCGGTGAGGGTGGTGCGCTTGATGTAGCCGAGGTGGCTGACTGTCACAACAACCTCTTCCTTTGCATAGAACTGCTCTGGGTCGAAGTTCTCGCTGGCTGTCACGTCGATTTCGGTCTTGCGCTCGTCGCCCCACTTCTCCTTCACCTCGAGAAGTTCGTCCTTCATCACCTTCTTGCACAGTTCCGGGTCATCCAGAATCTGCTGGAGGTATTCAATCAACTTCATCAGGTCATTATACTCAGCATGCAGTTTTTCCTGCTGCAGACCTGTCAGCTGGCTGAGTCGCATGTCGACCACGTACTTCGCCTGTGGTTCATCGAATCCGAAACGTTCCATCAGTCGTGTCTGAGCCTCCTGTGGAGTTGCCGACGACTTGATGATTTGTACCACTTCGTCGATGTTGTCGCTGGCGATGATGAGTGCTTCGAGCAAGTGTGCACGCTCCTCGGCTTTCTGCTTGTCAAACTTTGTGCGGCGAATCACCACATCGTGGCGATGGTTCACAAAGTAGCGGATGCAGTCCTTCAGCGAGAGTTGCTTCGGACGGCGGTCAGCGATGGCGATGCAGTTCACGGCGAAGGTGCTCTGCAGGTCGGTCAGTTTGAAGAGTTTGTTGCGCACCACGTTGGCGTTGGCTTCACGCTTGATGTCGATGACGATGCGCATACCCTCGCGGTCCGATTCGTCGTTCACGTTGCTGATGCCGTCAATCTTCTTCTCGTTCACCAACGCAGCAATCTTCTTGATCAGCTCCGACTTGTTCACGTTGTAAGGTATCTCGCTCACGATAATCTTGTCGTGTGTACCCTCAGTTTCAATTTCAGTCTTCGAACGAACCACGATGCGACCGCGACCAGTCTCGTAAGCGTCCCTGATGCCGTCCACACCGCAGATGATGCCGCCGGTAGGGAAGTCAGGACCCTTGATGTACTGCATCAGGTCCGTGCTCGTCAGTTCAGGATTGTCGATGTAAGCCACGCAACCATCAATCACCTCGCTCAGATTGTGCGTAGGAATGTTGGTCGCCATACCCACAGCGATACCCGTTGCACCGTTCACCAGGAGGTTCGGGATGCGGGTAGGCAGCACGGTCGGTTCCTTCTCCGAGTTGTCGAAGTTGTCCACCATGTCCACCGTTTCCTTGTCAATATCTTGAAGCATGGCCTCACCAATCTTGCTGAGGCGAGCCTCCGTGTAACGCATGGCCGCAGCACCATCACCATCCACAGAGCCGAAGTTACCCTGTCCATCCACCAGCGTGTAGCGCATCGCCCAAGGCTGAGCCAGACGCACCAGCGCGCCATACACCGACGAGTCGCCGTGTGGGTGCAAGTGACCCAGCACATCACCCACGATACGGGCGCACTTCACAGTTGGCTTGTCCGACGTGTTGCCGTGCTTGTCCATTGAGTAGAGAATACGACGGTGCACGGGCTTGAAACCGTCACGAACTTCAGGAAGCGCACGAGCCACAATCACCGACATCGAGTAGTCGATGTAGCTCTTCTTCATCGTTTCGTTAATCTCAACTTTAATGATTCTGTCTAAATCTTCCATTGATTATGATTGAATGTTTTTTGTTTGTCCTCTATATATTAAATATGTGTACAAAGTTAGCGATTCCTTCCGACACTACCAAGAAAAGACCCCCTTTTTAACCCTTCTTAAAACATCAAATCCCCATTTTTGCCCCAAAGAGCCTCGTTTTTGAATTTTTTAGTCATTTTCGAGGGGGTGCCGAAGAAGTGTGCTGAAACGCATACGGGGCATTTCAGCGCACTTTCCGCCAATCCGCAGCCCTTTGTGCCATCACCTCCAGTGCTCTTGCGTCACATCCTCCGTTATCTCAACGCCACATCCTCCGTTACCCTAACGCCACATCCTCCGTTACCTCAACGCCACAGCCTCCCATTCCTCCCTTCCACTGCCTCAAAACCGACATCGTCGACATCGGTTTGCCGACCTCGTCGACGTTGGTCAGTCGATGTCGACGACGTCGATTTGTCGACCTCGACGACATCGATTCAGAGGCTGTGAGTGTGCTCCAGAGGAGGTAGTGGGTGTACGCCAGCGGAGGCTACGTCTGTGAGCCCACACCAGCCCTTTCATCGCCCCAAATCCCGCCAACCACAATTTTTTCCTCAAAAACATTTGTTTATGAAAAATATGTTGTATATTTGCAACCAGAAAACCATAAACGACACCAATCATGGAAGCAACCGTTTTTAACCCCATTCAGTTATATCTGCTACAGATGTTTGCACGCATGAACTCAGAGCAGGAACTTAAAGAGGTGCAAAAGGTCTTGTCTGACTACTTTCAAAAGAAAGTGGAGAGTCGGGCAAATGAGTTATGGGATAAACTTGGTCTTGACCAGCAGAAGCTGGATGAATTGGCAAATATTCACGAACGTCTCCCATATAGATGAAAGTAGTCCTGGACACGAATTGTATCTTGCAAATCGTCTTTCCAAAAGCTGCTTATTAGGAAGTATGGAAAGCTCTCATAGCACTTAACCTGATTACGGCAGACCCCGACGACAACAAGTTCGTTGATTGTGCTGTCACAGCGGGAGCTACCTATATAGTCAGCAATGACCACCACTTTGAGGAACTTAAACACTACCAGTTCCCACAAGTTGATGTCAGAACTCTGGCCGAATTTATGAGTGTTGTAAAAACCCTTTAGTCCAATAACCAACACCCAACTGCCTATGTAACATCAAAACATAAAGACATATAAAAAAGAAGCGTCCGCTTAGAATCTTGTTCTTCGAAAATCGCCAACAAAGAAGAGCACCAAGAGTAAAAGCAAGGATGCTCACGCTGATGCGTGGGCTTTTACTCGTATATGGTGCATAGGTGTTTGGCGATACCTCGAAGAACGTAGACGATCAAGTAATTGTCCACGTTTTCTTTTTGTGCCAATACGAATAGAAGGACAATTGTTTCCACACGAGCATTATGTGCAATATGTAATATAAACTATTCAACCAGCGGTATTATGAAACGAAAATTCCTGCTAATGCTATTGTGCTGCATTGGGTCGATTATGTTTCCTATCAGCACTTTCGCCGTCCAAACCCATTTCAGCGGCTATGTTGGCGACGAGTTCACGTTAGTCCAACCCAGTGTGTCCATCTTAGCCACGAAAATAAAGAGTGTGACGTGGTCTGGACAGTATTCGGATGGCATATCTTGCTATGAGACCTCAACAGGCTTGAAAGTCAGAATCACCTCTTACTTCGAGTACTCGAAAACCATCACCTGTAGGGTGAAATACGAGTGGAGTAACGGCAGTGGAACCTATACGAGCGATGCCACCGAATCTTATACGGTGACTTGCAACCCGGTCACCATCAATGTGCAGAATGAAAACATGACCATGAAGGTGGGACAGACCCAGGATATCAGTTATTCCCTCTCGCCATCGAAGAATGTCACGCTGACTTTCAAATCGAGCAACTACAGCGTTGCAACTGTGGACAATTACGGTGAAGTAAAAGCGGTTGGTACAGGTACGGCCACCATCACTATCGAGCAGAACATGGGTTACGATGCCAAATGTTATGTGACTGTCACCTCTCCTGTGGCTGCCACGTCGATATCGTTGCCTGCTACGGCGAACGTCGATGTGTATTCTTCTAAGATGCTCTATCCGACGCTAAAACCTTCGGATGCTAATCCCACGCTGACGTGGAAATCGGAGAAAACCTCGATAGCCAGCGTTGACCAGAATGGAAAGGTGACGGGTAACAAACCTGGCACGACGAATGTGACAGTGACGACGGACAACGGTCTGAGTGCCACTTGTGCAGTCACGGTCAAGGATGTGGACCGAACACCACAGCAATTTGATATTGCTGATGAATTCTCGAAGAAGACCATCTATGTAGGCGACACTTGGAGACCTACTTACACCGTCACGCCTTCCTATGCCAACTACACGCTGCAATGGACTTCTTCTAACAACAGTGTCGCTAAGGTTAGCACTTTAGGTGAAGTGACGGCTTTGCGACCAGGCACAGCAAAGATTACGGGCAGTATTGACGGCACCAGCTTGACAGACTCTTATGAAGTGACCGTGAAGGGTATTCCGAACGTCCTGACCATTTGGCTCGCCAACGGAAAGCGTAGCGACATCAAGTTGAGTGAGCAGATTAACATGACGTTTGAGGAAGAAAAGTTCATTGTCAAGAGTGCTACCGTGGATGTGGAGTATGATGCACTCGACGTGAAGAAGTTATCGCTGGAGTCAGACGGCTCAGAGGAAACGGGCGTTCAGAAACTCATGACTGGCGAGACAACTGGAACCATGAACTTCGATGGTAATGCCATCCGTCTCTCAGGCTTCTCGCCCAACAGCATCGTCCAACTCTTCACCGTCAACGGACAAGCCGAAGGTGGCTATCGCATGGGTCAGGATGGTAGTCTCACAATCTCTGTTGACGGCTTGAC
The DNA here is from genome assembly GCA_016280445.1 of Bacteroidaceae bacterium. Taxonomy (GTDB): domain Bacteria; phylum Bacteroidota; class Bacteroidia; order Bacteroidales; family Bacteroidaceae; genus Minthosoma. Next base: position 54,905 of record JAEEGS010000077.1, on the reverse strand, counting down.
CCGAGGCATCCACATTGTTAAAATAGAAAGTATCACCTATAAAATCATCAAGAAATGAAAACCATTAGAATCATGCTCTCAATGCTGCTGGCAGTTGTGACGTACAGCAGCGGCCTGGCACAAGGCATCATCATCTATAAGAGTAACGGCACACAGGAAAAACTTCCATACGTTGCTGTTGACAGTATCATCCCGTATTACGCCGACAAGACTCCCGTGCAGGTGGCCGACCCCAAACCCGTAGATTTGGGTCTGCCCAGCGGCACCCTATGGGCAGACATCAATGTGGGTGCCTCGGCACCAGAGAAGCACGGTGGCTACTATGCGCTTGGCGAGACAGAGGAGAAACTGACCTATTCGTGGAGTAGCTACATGTGTACATCCTCATCTGCGTGTGGTACTTCCTCTGACCCTTTGTATGCTGATGGATTACTCACATGCACTAAAGTTTCTACGGTAGTACTGAATGTCAAATGCAACATTGCCGGAACCAAATACGATGTAGCCACACAGAAGTGGGGTGAATCGTGGATGATGCCTACCGCACAACAATTCCAAGAACTGTTCGACAACTGTACACGTGCAAACGTGAAAATAAATGATGTTGATTGCGTGGAGTATACAGGACCCAATGGAAATACGCTGATCATCCCGCTCTCAGGTGGCTATATGGAGGACAAAAACTTAAAAAATGCGGAGGATTATATGCAAAGAACCTATTTCTGGGCAGCAGACTTCACTTTCTCTCTTGACTCTGGAGGAGGAGCTACTGTGACTTCTACATCCGAGTCGGCAAGCACAAATATTTTTCAAGAATATCGGTATAGAGGCAAGCAGATACGACCCGTCAAGAAAAAATAGGGTTTCCTTTATTTGTTCACGAGGGTGTGCCTATTTGACACACCCTCGTGCTGTTATATGGTATGGTTGAGTGTAATTGCCTGGGAATCGGATGGTTCAGAATTGGTGCGTCTGCAAAAACTGCTCGGCACGTTCCAAATCTTCTGGTGTGTCGATACCGATGGTCTCGATTTCGCTGATGCCCACTTTAATCTTGTAGCCGTTCTCTAGCCAACGCAACTGCTCCAATGATTCAGCTAATTCGAGGGAGGATTGGGGGAGTGCGGTGATTTCCTTCAGCACCTGAGCACGATAGGCGTAGAGGCCGATGTGCTTGTAGTAGGTGTGGCCGCTGAGCCATTCTGTTTTCTCCTTTCCACGGGTGAAAGGGATGATGCTGCGGGAGAAGTAGAGGGCTTCCATCCGTTTGTTCACCACCACCTTGGGGGAGTTGGCGTTTTCCAGAGCTGCGAATCCGTCTTCAGGTTTGAAAGGCTTGACAAGCGTGGCGATGTCGACTGTATCGTCGTCGAAACACTCACGGATAGCCTCCAACTGCTGTGGCTGGATGAAAGGTTCGTCGCCTTGTATGTTGACAACCACATCATAGCCTTTGCCCACTTTTGTGAAGGCCTCCTGTACGCGGTCGGTTCCACTTTTGTGATTCACGCTGGTCATGACGACTTTGCCGCCAAATGCTTGAACTGCATCCATGATGCGCTGGTCGTCGGTGGCCACGCACACGTCGTCGAGCACACCCTCCACTTGGCGGTAAACTCGTTCAATCACGGTCTTGCCACCTAAGATGGCCAAAGGTTTGGCTGGAAAGCGCGTGGAGGCATATCTCGCAGGAATGATTCCAATGAATTTCATACTTAAGAAGTTTATGATTATTTGGTCGAACGGAAACCATCGCCCAGCGCGTGGGCTGTTTTAGAAGAACTCTTCGTCGTAGTCAATCACCTCTTCTTCAATCGGGTGAAGGATGCCTTCAGCACTTGGAAGATCCATGAGGTCATTGTCACACGGTTGGTAATCGGCTGGAATGTCAAATTTGTCTTTCTCGCTGATGCCCAGAAGATTCGTGTTGTAGACTTTTCTCAGGAGTTTACCGAAGATCGGCAATGCGGCTCTTGCTCCCTGTCCGTAGGCCATGCTGCCAAAGTGGATGTTGGGGTCGTCACCGCCCACCCAGCTGGCAATCACCAGTTTCGGACAGAAGCCGATGAACCAACCGTCGGCATTCTTGTTTGTCGTACCTGTTTTGCCGCCCAAGTCGCCGCTGAGGTGGTAGGCTCCACCGCGCAGGGCACGACCCGTACCTTGGTTGATAACCGCCTTGAGCATGTCAATCATCTGCCAGGCTTTCTCCTTCGAGAGCACTTCGTTCATGCGTGGCGTGAAGTTAGCGATGACGTTGCCTTCAGCATCCTCGATGCGTGTGACGAGAAGAGGGGCATAGTGGATGCCCATGCCTGGGAAGATGGTGTAGGCACTGGCCATCTCGCCGATGCTCACGTCACCCGAACCAAGTGCGAGGGTTAGGTTGGGGTGCATGGAGTAGGTGGAAATCTTGAGGTCGTTTTCCAGATAGTTCATGAAGTTCTGCGGACGAATGAGGTTGAGCAGATAGACGGAAGCGTGGTTGTTGGAGTGGGCGAGTGCTGTCTTCAGCGGCACCATACCCAATGCACCTCCCTTAGGAGTCCATCCGCCATAGTTCTTAGGAGTTGCATCAACCTTGTCGCAAGGGGTGAAACTCTGGCTGGAAAGAGCCAACGAATAGAGCAGGGGCTTGATGGTAGAACCCACCTGACGGTGTCCGCCGCCAAGCACGTTGTCCCACTTGAAGTATTCGAAACTCAAACCTGGCACGTATGCCTTCACCTGTCCGTTTTGGGCGTCGATGGCACAAACGGATGCGCGCAAGAATTTCTTATAGTACATGATGGAGTCGCGTGGTGTCATGCGCATCTCCACCACTTCTGGCTCGTCGTAGGAGTTGCCATATTTGAACAGGCGCATCTCCATCGGTGTGTTGAAAGCCTGGATGATTTCCGCATCGCTATGGCCGTCTGCCTTCATGGCGCGCCAACGTTCGCTTCGACGCATTTCCGTGTCGATGAGTCTGTTCATCTTTTCGACGGTCATCCCCTTGTAAGGACCTGTTGGCGAATTCTGAATCTCGCGGTTAAAGGCAGGTTGCAGATATTGTGCCACATGTTCAAAGAGGGCCTCTTCTGCCATCTTCTGCATGCGTGTGTCGATGCTGGTGTATATTTTGAGACCGTCGGTGTAGATGTTGTAGTGCGAACCATCCTTTTTGGTGTTCTTGTTGCACCATCCATAAAGGGGGTCTGTCTCCCAGGCAAGTGAGTCGTCGTGATATTTCTGACCTTGCCATGAGGCATACTGGTCGCGCTCAGGACGTTTGGCCATCATGATGGTGCGCAGATACTCGCGGAAGTAAGGTGCAGCACCCTCCTTGTGAGAGGTGATTTTTGGTTTGGGCAAGAGCGACAGAGGCTTGCTCTGCACTTCAGCCATCTGTGCGGAGGTGATGTATCCCTCCTTCTCCATCTGTGCCAATACCACATTGCGGCGTTCTCTGCATCGTTCGCTGGGGTAGTATTTTCCATTCTCCTTTCTGTAAGGATTGTAGAGTGATGGGTTCTTGCACATGCCCACCAAGGTGGCACATTCGTTCAGATCGAGGTCGATGGGGTTCTTGCCGAAGTAGGTGTGACAGGCCTGTCTTACACCTACACCCATGTAGAGGAAGTCGAAGTAGTTGAGATACATCGTGATGATTTCCTCCTTCGTGTAGTATCTCTCCAACTGTACTGCGATGAACCACTCGATGGGCTTCTGCATCATACGTGCTCCGTCTGTTCTTGCCACATCAGAGTAGAGCTGTTTTGCCAACTGCTGTGTGATAGTCGAACCGCCACCTGCACTCTTCTGTCCCATCATTAAGCGCTTCACCACCGCACGTCCGATAGCTTTCACATCGACGCCCGAATGGTCGTAGAAACGGGCGTCCTCTGTTGCTATCAACGCATTCACCAGATTCTCTGGGAGAGAGTCGTAGGGCACCATCACGCGGTTCTCGCTCGCGTAACTCCATGTTCCTATCAACTGGTTGTCAGAAGAATAAACACGGGAGGCATATTTGTTGATGGGGTTCTGCAAGTCGCTTACAGGAGGCAACTTGCCCAACCATCCTTGAGAGATGGCAAACACGCCAAAAAACATCATGAAGATGATGAAGCCTGTTACAATCCACCATCCTCTAATGGCCTTGTTCACACTATCAGTATTGTCGGTTTTCTTTTTATTGTCCATAACCTTCGCTGTTATATGTCGAATAGATGTGCAAAGGTATGAATTTTTTAATGAAGTGAGAGGCAAAAAGGGCACTTTTTCTTCAAACTCCCTCACCTTTCGGCAAAATTGTCGTTGTTTTGTTCACCACAAAGCATGAAGGGCGGTGCATCACATCGGATGCACCGCCCTTTAAATATAATAATGTGTAAGTTTTAATCTTCGTTGAGAATCTTCATGATTTCGCAACAAGCCTTGGCCACAGAAGTGCCAGGACCAAAGATGGCTGCGACACCTGCTTTGTAAAGGAAGTCGTAGTCCTGAGCAGGAATCACACCGCCGGCGATGACGAGGATATCCTCACGGCCGAGTTTCTTCAGTTCTTCGATAACCTGTGGCACAAGCGTCTTGTGACCAGCGGCGAGAGAGGAAACGCCGAGCACATCGACGTCGTTCTCCACAGCCTGGCGGGCTGACTCGGCAGGGGTTTGGAAGAGAGGACCCATGTCCACGTCCATACCGCAGTCGGCATAACCTGTTGCACACACCTTGGCACCACGGTCGTGACCGTCCTGTCCCATCTTGGCTATCATGATGCGTGGACGACGACCATTTGCCTGAGCAAACTTCTCGGTGGCAGCGCAAGCCTCTTCGAAGGCCTTGTCGCTCTTGGATTCTGAACTATACACGTTGCTGATGGTTCTGATGATTGCTTTATAACGACCTACGACGGCTTCGCAAGCGTCGGAAATCTCACCGAGCGTACAACGCAGACCTGCTGCCTTCACAGCGAGGTCGAGGAGGTTGTTCTCGCTCTTCTTGCCGTCCTTGAACTCCTGCACACACTTGGTGATTTCTGCCAAGGCTGCCTGACAAGCGGCTTCGTCGCGGTTGGCCTTGAGCTCCTTGAGGGCTGCTTCCTGCTGCAGACGAACGGCTGTGTTGTCCACCTCGAGAATGTCGAGTGGGTCTTCGTGGTCGAGACGGTACTTGTTGGTGCCGACGATGGTCTGAGTGCCAGAGTCGATGCGAGCCTGAGTACGTGCGGCTGCTTCCTCGATACGCATCTTTGGAAGACCAGTCTCGATAGCCTTGGCCATACCGCCCAGCTTCTCGATTTCCTGAATGTGCTCCCAAGCCTTGTGAACGAGTTCGTTGGTCAGGGTCTCCACGTAGTAAGAACCTGCCCATGGGTCAATCTGCTTGCAGACCTTGGTCTCGTTCTGGATGTAAATCTGGGTGTTACGTGCAATACGAGCCGAGAAGTCGGTTGGCAGGGCGATGGCCTCGTCAAGGGCGTTGGTGTGGAGTGACTGAGTGTGACCCAGCACGGCTGCCATTGCCTCGATACAAGTACGACCTACGTTGTTGAATGGGTCTTGCTCTGTGAGTGACCAACCAGATGTCTGTGAGTGTGTACGAAGTGCAAGTGACTTGGGGTTCTTGGCACCGAAGCTCTTTACAATCTTTGCCCACAACAGACGGCCTGCGCGCATCTTGGCAATCTCCATGAAGTGGTTCATGCCGATGGCCCAGAAGAAGGAGAGGCGAGGAGCGAAAGCATCCACGTCGATACCAGCGTTCACACCTGTGCGGAGGTAATCCATACCGTCGGCAAGTGTGTATGCCAACTCGATGTCGGCGGTGGCACCTGCTTCCTGCATGTGATAACCAGAGATGGAGATAGAGTTGAACTTAGGCATCTTCTGAGAAGTGTACTCGAAGATGTCGGCGATAATCTTCATGGAGAATGCTGGTGGATAAATATAGGTGTTACGCACCATGAACTCCTTCAAGATGTCGTTCTGGATGGTACCAGCCATCTCTTCGAGTTTCGCACCCTGCTCCAAACCTGCGTTGATGTAGAAGGCGAGGATAGGGAGCACACCACCGGTCATCGTCATGGAGACGGACATCTTGTTCAATGGGATGCCTGCGAAGAGCACCTTCATGTTCTCGAGAGAACAGATGGACACACCAGCCTTACCTACGTCACCCACCACACGAGCATTGTCGGGGTCGTAACCGCGGTGAGTGGGGAGGTCGAATGCCACTGAAAGTCCCTTCTGACCAGATGCGAGGTTTCTTCTGTAGAAAGCGTTGGATTCCTCAGCCGTAGAGAAACCTGCATACTGACGGAGGGTCCAAGGACGGAAGGGGTACATCATCGAGTAAGGACCACGGAGATAGGGTGGAATACCGGCTGTGAAGTCGAGATGCTCCATGCCTTCGAGGTCTTCCTTTGTATAAACGGGCTGAATGTCAATCTGCTCAGGAGTTCTCCAGTTAGCGCTGATGCCATTCTCTTTCTGCCACTGCTGACCATTCTTCTGCTGAATGCCAGCGTAGATATCTATATCATTAAAATTCTTGCGTGCCATAATTAGATTCCGAGTTTAGCATTGTACGCCTTGAGCGTTTCGAGCTGGTTTGACTTAACATGAATGAAATTCTCGATGCCGGCAGCCTTCAGGTCTTCGGAGCATGCGGGTGCACCTGCCACTACATACATGGCGCGACCATTGAGGTACTGGAATGCTGGGATAGCGTACTCTGCGTACTCATCGTCGGAAGAACAAATGACAACGATGTCGGCACCTGCTGCGAGGGCAGCATCAACACCTTCCTCGACGGTCTTAAAGCCGAGGTTGTCCATCACCTTGTAGCCTGCTGCGGCGAGGAAGTTGCAAGAGAATTGTGCGCGAGCCTGGCGCATGGCGAGGTTGCCGATGGTGAGCATGAACGCGATAGGCTGTTTGGCAGCCTTCTCGGTCGAGAGACGCAAGGTCTCAAACTCTGAAGCCAGACGCTCCTTGTTGAGAGCTGGCAGTGTACCGTCCTCATGGCATGAACAGCAGCAAGCCATTGGAGCCTTGCCCTCGGAAGTCTCGGTGAAGTTAGGGAATTGGTTCGTTCCGAGAATGAATTCCTTACGCTTGGCAGCATCGGCATGACGCTTGTCGTTCGATGCATTCACAGCCTTCACGATGTTGCCGTTGAGTGCTTCGGCCAAGAAACCGCCTGCGTTCTCCACTTCGAGGAAGAGTTTCCAGCCTTCCTTCGCGATGGCATCGGTCAGATGTTCGATGGTGTAAGAGCCGCCAGCCACATCGACGAGTTTGTCGAAGTGTGCCTCTTCCTTCAGCAGCAGCTGCTGGTTGCGGGCAATGCGCTCTGCAAAGTCTGTCGGCACTTCGTAAGGCTTGTCGAATGGAGTCACCACGATAGAATCCACATTGGCGATGGCTGCCGACATGGCTTCTGTCTGAGAGCGGAGCAGGTTCACGTAAGAGTCGAACAGCGTCTGGTTGTACTCAGAAGTGAAGGCGCAGACATGCATCTGGCAAGCGCAGTCGCACTTAGGCTCATACTGCTTCACAATTTGTGCCCAAAGCATACGGGCTGCACGGAATTTGGCAATCTCCATGAAGTAGTTCTCGCTTACGCCCATGTTGAATTTTATGCGCTTGGCAGCTTCGGTAGCCTCCACGCCAGCCTCGGTGAGGATGTTCAGATATTCAGCACCCCAAGCGAGGGCATAGCCAAGTTCCTGATAAATGTAAGCACCAGCATTGTTCAGTGCTACCGTGTTGACGTTGATGCACTTGTATCCTGGAAGTTCCACCAATGCTTCAATAAGCGGTTTGGCGCATTCAAGCACGGCTGTTACATCCTTGCCTTTGCAGAGCACCTTGCTGATGGGGTCGAAATTGATGGAACCCTTCAGTTCAGCCAGCGGGTATTTCTTCTCTTTGAAATACTCGACAAGAACCTGTGCCAGTTCCACACAATGACGCTGGCAAGTCTTGAAGTTCAGTTCCACATACTGAGGCAAGATGCCGTCGAGCAGGGTGGCGATGAACTCCTTGTTCACGCTCTTGCCCGGCACCTTGAAGCCGAGCGAGTCAACACCCTTGTTCAGGATGTCGAGCGCCTTGGCGTTAGCCGCCTTCGCATCTGCTGCATCAATCTCCTGTCGCACAAACCAGAGGTTGTTGTCCTTCTTGTTACCACGGATGAACGGAAATTCTCCTGGAAGAGAATCGACAGCCTTGAGGTCTGCCAAGTCTTCGCGGCGATAGAAAGGCTGCACGTTGAAGCCTTCATTGGTTCTCCAGACCAATCTCTTCTGGAAGTCTGCACCCTTGAGGTCCACCTCAATCTTGTCCAACCACTCTTGTGTGGTAGGTGCCTGAAACTCCGAGAAGAGTTTTTCTTTCATGTTAGCCATAAAAAATCAATTAAAAAAGTGTTGAAAAGTGTTTTGCATTATACTTGTTAAAGTTCACGTGTACGTGGGCATACGCGTGAAAAAGTTCACAAAGGTACATCTTTTTTTTGTTACCAACAAAGGAAAGAAGACTTTTTCCTGGAAAATGTTTGTTTGCAACAAAACATGCAGCACTTTTGCAAAAAACATATTCCACAACTCATTCTTTTTCTCCATATATTTTTTGTTAAACGTTCACCTAGCTTGTATGGCGTAGGAGAACCCTTGTGACGGGTTCTCTCGCAGGCTTGTGTAATATGTGTTGCAGGCTTAGTGTAACATGCTCTGCCCAATGACTGTAATATGCTCGACTGGGTTAGTGTAAGTTCCTCCACTGACTCACTGGAACATCCTCGACTGGGTTAGTGTAAGTGATAAACTCGATTCCTTCTTGGAATTGATCAATTCATAGAAGGAATTGATCGATTGGTAGAAGGAATTGATCAATTCATGGAAGGAATTTATGAAGAGAATTTGGATGTTCATTTCCAAATTTCCAGTACAAAGGTACGAATTTTTTTCGACTTTGTCAAGTGTTTATCTCTTTTTGAGCCTTAAATTAGCTGTGTACTTTGTCTTCGTTTTTCTTCACAAAGTCTTTCCATGAGCTGAATTTGTGTTCCACTTCGGGTTTGCCCATCTGGATGAAGTGGCAGTAGGCGGCTCCGAGGGCATCGGTGGCATCGAATTGCACGTCCATGTCTTCCTTGGAGATGTGGAGCAGTCGTTGCATCATGCCTGCCACTTGCTCCTTGGAGGCGGAGCCATTGCCGGTGATGGCGACCTTGATTTTGCGTGGCTCGTATTCGGTGATGGGGATGTCGCGCATGATGGCGGCTGTGATGGCGACTCCTTGTGCGCGTCCGAGTTTGAGCATGGATTGCACGTTCTTGCCGTAGAAAGGTGCTTCGATGGCCATTTCGTCGGGATGGTAGGAGTCAATGATGTTGGTGATGCGTTCGAAGATTTTGCCGAGCCGCAGATAATGGCTTTCGTACTTCTTCAGTTCAATGACTCCCATCGCCATGAGTTCGGCTTTGTTGCCCACCACACGCAGCACCCCATAGCCCATCAGGTTGGTGCCGGGGTCTATTCCGAGGATGATTTTCTCTATGTTGGGGGTCTGTCTCGTCATGCGCGTGGAGGATAAAAAAGGGGTGTACCGCTGTGGCACACCCTCGCTTTCTTGAGCCGAATGGGGGACTCGAACCCCCGACCCACGCATTACGAATGCGTTGCTCTACCAACTGAGCCAATTCGGCAGTGCTGATGTCAAAAAGAATGTGTCTTTTTGTTAAAAGCGCTGCAAAGGTAATACTTTTTTTTGTGATGACAACAACTTTTTGTTAAATGTTTCATAAATTTGTGCCTTAATAATGGAAAATGCGCTTTCGTGGCGACAAAAACAAAGTGGAAAATGGGGAAAAAGAGTAAATCTTGGTCAATTCTAGCTACCTGCATTATGCTCATTCTGGCAGTGGTGGGCTTGAACAATCTGTGGGCTTGTGTGGGATGTGGCGACTCGCTTCCTGCCGATGTGAATGGCGGCGCTTTTGCCCCATCGACCAGCGAGGAACGGAATGCCCAGTATGAGGCTCAGGAGCAGGAGGAGGCCTCCTTTGTGGAAGCACGTGCTCATGCCAACGAGGAGACGGCTGAAATCAGCGAGAGCGAGTTTCAGCAGGAATTGCAGGACAATCTGGAACAGCCTGCCTCTTTGGGAAATGCCAAGGAGATGCTGATCTACAAGACGCAGTTCCTGATTTCGTACAACACGACGAGGCTGTGCCCCAACTACGTGTGCTGGAACTTGGATGCGAACCGGGCCTATGGAAAGGTGCAGCGCACCAACAACTTTCATGGTGATCCATCCATGAAGGAGGAAATCTGCGTGGAGCATTTCGACTACAACGGCTCCGGATATGACCGTGGGCACATGTGTCCTGCGGGTGACAACAAGAACACGGAGAAAGCGATGGATGAGTCGTTCTGTATGACTAACATCTGTCCGCAGAATCACGACCTCAACATGGGTGCTTGGAACGACCTTGAGATGCAGTGCCGTTCGTGGGCAAAGAATTACGGTACGATTTACATCTGCTGTGGTCCCATCTTCGACAATGAGCCCCCGAAGACCATTGGACAGCGTCACAATATGCGGATTGCTGTGCCAGACCGTTTCTTCAAGGTGTTGCTGACCTTGGGGCGTGTGCCGAAAGCCATTGGATTCATCTATCCGAACAAGCCATGCAGTGGCGATATGCGCGACTATGCTGTTTCGGTGGACAAGGTGGAGAAAGTGACAGGTATGGACTTCTTCTATCGTTTGGATGACAAGCAGGAGAAGGAACTGGAACGAGAATGTAATCCAGCAGCTTGGGGTATTTAGTGAGAGTTAGGAGTATCCGTATTCATCTGAAAACAATAAACGCAATATGAAGAAATACGTAAAAGATTTAGTGGTGAAGCAGGTTGAGTTTCCTCATGAACTGTATGTCCTGCTGAAACTGACGGACTCGGAGCCGTTGCCAGAAACCTTTCCGGGACAATTTGTGGAAGTGAAAGTGGAGGGAAGCCCCCAGACATTCTTGCGGCGTCCCATCTCTATCAATTTTGTGGATAGGGAAAAGAACGAACTGTGGCTGCTCATTAAGAAGGTGGGCGAGGGAACACACAAGTTGGCAGAACTGAAGGAGGGTGACATGCTCAATCTTGTCTTTCCGCTTGGCAATGGATTTTCACCTGTTCAGAAGCAGGGCGAGAAGGTGCTGCTAGTGGGCGGCGGTGTTGGTGTGGCTCCTTTGTTGGATTATGGGAACTATCTGAAGGCTCATGGTGCTAATCCTGTTTTTCTGTTGGGCGCAAGGAGTAAAAGCGACCTGCTCGAACAGGATTTGTTCAAGTCGATAGCCCCTGTGTATGTGACGACTGAAGACGGTTCGGAAGGCGAGAAGGGCTTCGTCACACAGCACACATTATTAAATATAGAGCATTTCGACCGCATCTCGGTGTGTGGGCCCAAGCCCATGATGGTGAGTGTGGCAAGATATGCCAAGAGCAGCGGCACTCCCTGCGAGGTGAGTCTGGAAAACATGATGGCTTGCGGTGTGGGAGCCTGTTTGTGTTGTGTGGAGAAGACCGTGAAGGGCAATGTGTGTGTGTGCAAGGAAGGCCCAGTGTTTGACATTAACGATTTAACTTGGAACATTTAAGGTATGGCAGATTTAAGGACAAAAATAGCGGGTCTTGAGATGAAGAATCCCGTGATGACCGCATCGGGCACATTCGGTTATGGTGTGGAGTTTGCTGACTTTGTGAATCTGGAAGAGATAGGCGGTATCATTGTGAAAGGCACCACGCTTCATCCGCGTGAAGGAAACGATTATCCACGTATGGTGGAGACGGCTAGCGGTATGCTGAATTGCGTGGGCTTGCAGAACAAGGGTGTTGACTATTTCTGCCAACACATCTATCCCGAGATTAAGGATATCAAGACGAACTTCTTGGTTAACGTGAGCGGCTCATCGCCTGAAGATTATGCAGAATGTGCTGCCCGCGTGAATGAACTTGAAGGGATTCCAGCCATAGAACTGAACATCTCGTGTCCTAATGTGAAGCAAGGTGGCATGGCCTTTGGCGTGACGGCCGAGGGTGCAGCTGCTGTAGTGAAGGCAGTGCGAGAGGCTTACCATAAGACGTTGATTGTCAAATTATCGCCAAATGTTACTTCTATTTCTGATATAGCATTGGCTGTACAGGATGCAGGTGCCGATGCCGTTTCGCTCATCAACACGCTGATGGGCATGGTCATCGACATTGAGAAGCGCAAGCCTGTGTTGAGCATTGCCACAGGTGGCATGTCTGGTCCAGCGGTGAAACCGGTCGCTGTGCGTTGTGTGTGGCAGGTGGCTAAGGCTGTGAATATTCCAGTGATTGGCTTGGGAGGCATCATGAATGCAGAGGATGCCATAGAGTTCCTCATGGCTGGTGCCTCGGCTGTGGAGATAGGTACGGCCAATTTCATCGACCCGGCTGTGACGGTGAAAGTGGTGAATGGCATCAATGAGTGGCTTGACCGTCATGGTTGTCAGTCTGTCGGTGAAATCATTGGACAACTGGATGCATGAGCAGTCAGAAGCGTGTCCGTTTCGTGGTGCAGCGCATAGAGGAACCTTACATTTATGCGTTTTCACGAGAGATGCCATCGGAGGATATCTTTCGGGTGGATGTTTCCATGAATCAGCACACGTTACAGGCAGCGCAGATGTTGAAGGAGGGCATGCAATTCAATGCCCTGTCCTTCACGATTGACGATGAAGGTGTCTATCACCCTCTTTATATTGTTTTGGAGCCAGATTTTTTGCTCGACACAACGAGTGTGACCAGTTGCATCAAAGGGTGGGGCGAGTCGGCTTTCAATCATTTCATCGCGAAGTTCAAACCATCCGACAGCACCGTTTACACGTTGTTGGGTGATTTTGCCAATCAATTTCTCGACGATGCCTTCAACCAGCCTGATGCCGACTATCTCACATCGATGCATAAGGTGTTTGCCGATCGTGCCATCGACATCTGTGCCTGCCAACGCATCAATGGTTCATTTTTCGAGGAGACGAAGCGCCAGTTTGCCAATATCAAGCAAGTGGTGAGGGAACTCTACGAGCAGCCCTTCATGCACAGTGGCAATGTGAACATTCATATCGAGCCTTCCTTTTTTTGTGAAGCGTTAGGATTGCAGGGACGTATGGACTGTCTGATTGACCTTGACGACGAGGGCAAGAAATTCCTCATCGAGTTGAAATCAGGCAAATGGGATGAGTATCGCAACCGTTCCAAAGAGGAACACCTGATGCAGATGCTCCTCTACAAAGAAATCCTCTTCTACAACATGGATGTACAGCAGACTGACGTGATGGGTAACTTGCTCTATTCCAAATATCCACATTTGCAGGAACAGAGCAGTTATCAGGAGATGGTGTTTCGTGCCATGAACATCCGCAACAGCATCGTGGCCATGGAGATGGGATTACTGCATGGAGAAGCCAGGAAATGGGTGCCACGTCTCACCCCCCAGGCTTTGAGACGCAATCCGAATTGCAGCGAGAAATTCTGGACCGTGTGGTGCTTGCCCGATATCAAGCCCGTCACCGATGCGCTGCATGGCATGGATGAACTTACGGCTGAATACTTCTACACCTTCCTGCAATTCATCGAACACGAACAGTTTGCGAGTAAGATGACTGACACACGGCCCGACTCCACACGCACACTCTCCTCCCTGTGGAATGCCGACCTCCAGATGAAAATGGCCAATGGTGACATCTTCCTCAACCTTCGAATCGTCGACCTGCGCTGGAAGGATGGTGTGGAGGCTGTCTGTCTGGAACGTACCGACGATGGTGATAGCCTGCCCAACTTCCGCATTGGCGATTCCGTTATTTTATATCAACGAAATACAGAAATGGACTCTGCTGTCACTCAGCAGGTGGTTCGTTGTGGCGTGGAAGCCTATGAGGGAGAACGCATTTGGCTGAGACTGAAGAACCCTCAACACAATAAGGGTGTGTTCAGTCGTAACGACCTCTATGCCATTGAGCACGATCATGTTGATGCCAACTACCGAAGTCTTTATAGTGGACTCTTCTCATTGATAACCTGTGACAAGCATCGTCGCGACCTGCTTCTTTGTCAACGCCAGCCCACAGCCGATGACCTCTTTCTCCTGATGGGACCTCCAGGCACAGGGAAAACCTCGGTGGCTCTCAAACAGATGGTGGAACAACACCTTCAACAACAGCATGACATTCTTTTGCTGGCATACACCAATCGTGCGGTAGATGAGATTTGTGAAATGCTCAGTACCATTACACCTCAAGTAGATTATATTCGTATGGGGCGTGAACTTTCGTGTGCACCTCCTTATCAGGAGCATCTGCTGGCGCGAGTGGTGGAACCATTGACCACCCGCCAGCAAGTCCTTTCGCTGATTGAACAGACTCATGTGTTCGTCAGCACCGTCGCTTCGATGAACGGCAATATGGCACTCCTTCAGTTAAAAAACTTCCAAGTGGCCATCTTCGATGAAGCATCGCAACTGCTCGAACCCCAAATCATGGGCATCTTTACCTCCTCGGCCATTGACAAGTTTGTGATGATAGGTGATCATAAGCAGTTGCCAGCCGTTGTGGTGCAGGATGCGCAGGAGTCAGCGGTGACCTCATCTCTGTTACATGCCATTGGGTTGACCAATTGTCGTAATTCATTGTTTGAGCGTCTTTACGAACAGAACCGTCACAATGCCGAAGTGGTTTCCATGCTCAACCATCAGGGACGTATGCATCCAGCCATCGCTGAATTTGCCTCCGATGCTTTTTATGAGGGGTGTCTGCTTCCCGTTGGTTTGCCCCATCAGAGAGAGACACTTGCATATGCTGTTTACAATCCCGATGACTCTATGGAATGTCTTGCCGCCACACGTCGCTGTGCATTCATCCATGTGCCTAGTCCGTCGCTGGAGGAACGCATGCCCAAAGCCAACAAGTTGGAAGCACAAATGATTGCCAAACTGCTAAAGGCGTTGGTTGTGCTGCATGAGAAGAATCACCAGCCCCTTGTACCCGCCCGTCAGGTCGGCATCATTGTGCCCTTCCGTCGTCAGATTTCATTCGTTCGTTCCGAAATCGCCAAGTTGTTGCCTCAGGTGGCTTCCGATTTGCTGATAGATACTGTTGAACGATATCAAGGTTCACAACGCGACATCATCATCTATGGAACCACTATCACTCAACCATACGAACTCGACATACTTTCCAATATCGTCGAAATGCCTTCGGGGCAGGTTGACCGTAAACTGAATGTGGCTATCACCCGTGCTCGCAAGCAATTGTTCATTTTAGGCGATGAAAAACTGCTGACACAGAATACGCTGTATCAGCAGTTCATAGAGTATTGTCGGAAAATGGAGTGAGGAGATAAACTCTCAACTTTAAATTTTATATTTACCTCCTTCTACTCGTCCATCAACTTACGGTAGCGGATGCGCTTAGGCTCTTCGAGTCCGAGTCGCTTAGCTTTGTTAACCTCGTAGTCGGTGTAGGAACCCTCGAAGTAGAAGACGTTGCCGTCGCCCTCGAAAGCGAGGATGTGGGTGCAGATACGGTCGAGGAACCAGCGGTCGTGGCTGATAACGACGGCACAGCCCGCAAAGTTCTCTAGACCTTCTTCAAGAGCACGGAGAGTGTTTACGTCGATGTCGTTAGTCGGCTCGTCGAGCAAGAGTACGTTGCCTTCCTGTTTCAGGGCAAGAGCTAGTTGCAGACGGTTACGTTCACCGCCTGAGAGTACACCGCAGAGTTTCTCCTGATCGGCACCACTGAAGTTGAACTTGCTGAGGTAGGCACGCACATTCACATCGCGGCCACCCATGCGGATGATTTCATTGCCTCCACTCACCACCTGATACACCGTCTGTGCAGGCTCAATGTCCTTGTGTTGCTGATCCACGTATGCGAGTTTGACGGTTTCACCCACCTCGAATGTGCCAGCATCAGGCTTGTCAAGTTCCATGATGAGGCGGAAAAGGGTTGTCTTGCCAGCACCGTTTGGACCGATGACTCCCACGATACCGTTAGGAGGCAAGTTGAAGTTGAGGTCTGTGTAAAGTACCTTCTCGCCGAATGCTTTGGCAACATGTTGAGCCTCGATGACCTTGTTGCCGAGACGTGGGCCGTTGGGAATGAAGATTTCGAGTTTCTCCTCCTTCTCTTTCTGCTCCTCGTTCAGCATTCGGTCGTAAGAGTTCAGACGTGCTTTTCCCTTTGCCTGACGTGCCTTCGGAGCCATGCGCACCCATTCAAGTTCTCGTTCGAGTGCCTTGCGACGCTTTGAAGCAGTCTTCTCCTCTTGTGCCATGCGCTTCGATTTTTGGTCGAGCCAGCTGGAGTAGTTGCCTTTCCATGGGATGCCTTCACCACGGTCGAGTTCGAGAATCCACTCCGACACGTCGTCGAGGAAGTAGCGGTCGTGAGTGACAGCGATGACGGTGCCTGCATATTGTTGCAGGTGCTGTTCAAGCCAGTCGATGCTTTCTGCATCAAGGTGGTTAGTTGGCTCGTCGAGTAGGAGGACATCGGGCTGTTGCAGGAGGAGACGGCAGAGAGCAACACGGCGACGTTCACCACCTGAGAGGTTTGTCACGCTCCAGTCGGCAGGAGGGCAGTGGAGTGCATCCATAGCCCGGTCGAGTTTGGAGTCGATGTTCCATGCGTCGGTGGCATCGATGATGTCCTGTAGTTCGGCCTGACGGTTCATCAGTTTCTCCATCTTATCAGGGTCGCCATAGTATTCCTCTAAGCCGAACTTCTCATTGATTTCGTCGTATTCCTTCAGTGTGTCGTAGATGTACTGTACTCCTTCCATCACGTTCTCCTTCACAGTTTTCTCTTCGTTGAGTGGTGGATCCTGTGGCAAGTAGCCCACTGAGTATCCTGGAGCCCACACCACTTGTCCCTGATATTGCTGGTCAAGGCCGGCGATAATCTTCATCAGCGTCGACTTACCTGCACCATTCAAACCCACAATGCCTATCTTGGCACCGTAGAAGAAGGAGAGATAGATGTTCTTGAGCACTTGTTTCTGATTCTGCTGGATGGTCTTGCTCACTCCGACCATCGAGAATATCACTTTCTTGTCGTCAACTGTTGGCATAAGAAAGGGGATTTATAATGTTTATGGGTTAAAGTTTAGAGTTGATTTATTGAATGTTTAATCGAGATCTGCCAACCAGTCGGCACTGCTGGCATCACTCGGCATGCGCCAGTCGCCACGGGGTGAGAGGGACACAGAACCGACTTTCGGGCCATCGGGCAGACAGCTGCGCTTGAACTGCTGGGTGAAGAAACGGCGGCAGAAGGTCTGGAGCCATTTGCGGATGGTGTCTTCGTCGTAGGTGCCGCGCTCCATGCTGAGGATGCCATCGTCGGCTGTAGGGGCGGCTTGCTTGATGAAGGCTTGCTGTGCCAAGTAGAATATCTTGGCGGGACGGAAACCGAGGCGAAGGAAGTGGTAGAGGAAGAAGTCGTGGAGTTCGTATGGTCCTACCAGGTCTTCTGTCTTCTGCTGGATGGTGCCGTCGGCATTGGCAGGGATGAGCTCGGGCGAGATGGGGGTCTCGATGATGTCGAGCAGAGTCTCTTTCGATGCCTCATCCACGCTGGTCATAGCCACCCACTTGACGAGGTGCTTGACGAGGGTTTTGGGAATGGAGGCATTGACACCGTAGTTGGACATGTGGTCAGCGTTGTAGGTGCACCATCCGAGGGCCAGTTCGCTGAGGTCACCGGTGCCGACTACAAAACCGTTGCATTGGTTGGCCACGTCCATGAGTATCTGGGTGCGTTCACGTGCCTGGCTGTTCTCGTAGGTGACGTCGTGGTTGTTGAGGTCGTGACCAATGTCGAGGAAGTGGCGGATGCAGGCTTCCTTGATGCTGATTTCCTTGATGGTGATGTCAAGCGACTGCATGAGGGATAGGGCATTGTTGTAGGTGCGGTCGGTGGTGCCGAAGCCTGGCATGGTGATGCCGATGACTTCTTTGCGGGGACGCTGGAGCATGTCCATGGTCTTGACGCATACGAGCAGGGCGAGCGTGGAGTCAAGTCCGCCGCTGATACCGACGACGATGCTGCGAGCACCTGTGTGAACGATGCGCTTGGCGAGTCCTGAAGTCTGGATGGCGAAGATTTCTTCGCAACGTTCATTCAACGCCGAACCACTTGGAACAAAAGGATGGGGGTTAATCCATCTGGTCAGTTCGAAGTCGTAGGTGGGATTGACTGTCTGGCACTGGATGTCCACACGATTCGCGGTGTCAGCGAGTCGTACGTTCTCACTGAAAGTGGTGTTGTGGCGACGCTCGGTGAGGAGTCGCTCAGTGTCTATCTCGGAGATGACCATCTGCTCTTCAAGGCTGAATCGCTTGCTGTGGGCGATGAGGCTGCCGTTCTCGTAGATGAGGGCATTGCCTGCAAAGACCACGTCTTGTGTGCTCTCGCCAAATCCGCAGGAACTGTATACGTAGCCAGCAATGCATCGGGCACTTTGCTGACTGATGAGGGAGAGCAGGTACTGGTTCTTGCCAATGAGTTCGTTGCTGGCACTCAGGTTGAAGATGATTTCAGCCCCTTTTAATGCAAGTTCGCTGCTCGGAGGAATGGGTGCCCAAAGGTCTTCGCAGATTTCAATGCCGAAGGTGGTCTTCTGGGTGTGGAAGAGTAGGTTGCTGCCAAAGTTGACAGTCTGTGCACAGAGGTGAATCTGTGTGTCGTCAATGGCCGACGAAGGGGCGAACCAACGCTGTTCGTAGAACTCTTTATAGTTGGGTAGATAGGTCTTGGGCACCACACCGAGTATTTTGCCGCCCTGTACGACCACGGCACAGTTCATCAGCAACGAATCGACCATGATGGGCATGCCGACGATGGAGATGATTTGCAGGGAACGGGTGAAGTCAAGCAACTTGAAGAGGCTTTCTTCACACTTCTCGAGGAGGAGCTGCTGACCGAAGAGGTCTTGGCAGGTGTAACCGCTCATGCAGAGTTCGGGGAATACGATGATTTCAACACCCTTGCCTTCTGCCTGAATGATGAGGCTTTCGATTTGCTGGATGTTGTAGGTGCAGTCGGCCACTTTCAGAGAAGGGATGGCGGACGCTACTTTCACAAAACCGTAATTCATAATTATATTGACGTTTTACATTTTACATTTCACATTGGATAGTGGCGGTGGCTGATGTCAGTCCCTTTGCAGTCACTTTCACGGTGGCGGTGCCTTGCTTTCCGTTGCTTTGGATGCCGATGACGAGTTGACCATGGAATGCCTTCATGGTAGGTTTGGTGAAGACTTCGGTGCTGGTGGCGTCGCCATTGCAAATACCCTTGAAGTTGGCAGCCCCTGTGACTGAAACGTTCAGTTGCTGGTCAGCATCAGGAACGAGGTTGCCGTCTTTGTCAAGAATGTTGACAGTGATGAAGGTCATGTCATCGCCATTGGCTTTGAGGGGCTTGATGTCGGCACCGAGGTCGCCTGTCAGTTGAATCTGTGAGGCGGCACCTGCAGTCTTGACAGTTTGGGTGCCCGCCTGCTTGCCTTGTTCGTCATACACCACCACTTTGATTTCGCCTGGCTCGTACTTGACATTGTTCCAACGGAGGCGGTAGCGGTCAAGACGTTCTGCTGGATTTTTAGTTATTTTCCCTTGGCTCTTGCCGTTCACAAAAAGCTCAGCGGTAGGGTAGTTGGTATAGCAGAAAACGGGAGTGATTTCTCCTTCTCTGCCTGGGAATGTCCAGTGTGGCAGGAGATGAATGGTCTTGTCCTGCTTGTTCCAGTGGGAACGGTAGAGGTAATAGCGGTCCTTGGGAAGACCTGCCAAGTCGAAAATGCCGAAGTAGGAGGAACGGCTTGGCCAGTATTCATCGTAGGGAGTGGGCTCGCCAAGATAGTCGAAGCCTGTCCAGACGAACTCGCCAATCACCCATGACTCATCATCTTGCAGGAACCAGTCGTCTTCGGGCAGGTTGCTCCATGAGCATGCGGTCAGGTCGTAACTGGAGCATTGACCATCATCGTAAGCAATGCCTTTCTGTTCTGTGAGCGGGAATTTATAAACGCCACGGGAGGAAATGGTGGAAGCGGTCTCGCTGCCCAGCACATATCCTTGCCCGAGACTCTCATATGCTTTCTTGTAGAGGTGTGTACGATAGTTCATGCCAGGCACATCGGCCACGTCGGCAAAACCGCTCTTGATGGCAGCCTCGATGCGATCCATGCCGTTGGTGATGGGACGAGTGGTGTCGAACTTGTGCACCAGGTCTTGCAAGTGGCGCAGTATCTTGGCTCCTTCAGCCGACCACTGCTCGGGAATCTCGTTGCCGACGCTCCACATCACAACGCTGGGGTGCAGACGGTTGGCGCGTACAAGATTTTCGATGTCTCGGTCGCTCCATTCCTTGAAGAAACGTGCATAACCGTTTTTGCATTTGGGATAAATCCACATGTCGAAACTCTCAGCCATGACCATCATGCCGAGAGAGTCGTACACTTCCATCTGCATCTGGCTGGGACAGTTGTGAGCCGTGCGGATGGCATCGCATCCCATGCTCTTCAGCAGTTCTACCTGACGGATGAGGGCACTCTTGTTGATGGCAGCACCCAGCATGCCGAGGTCGTGATGCAGACACACACCCTTGAACTTGCGGGTTTTGCCGTTCAGTTGGAAACCTCCTTCGGCTGAGCATTTTACGGTGCGGAAACCTATCTTCTTCACCTGTTTGTCGAGGATGCGGTCGGGGGCACCGTCGCGGATGGTGTAGAGCGTCACTTGCAGGTTGTAGAGTTTTGGATTCTCTGGCGACCATGAGGTCACGTTCTCGATATTGCCGAAAATCTGAGCGATGCCGTTTTCATCTGCTTTTGCCAAGAAGGTTTGTTGCTTGCCCATATCGTTCTTGATGGAGAATTCGAAGGCATATCGTGCTTTGGGTTGCATGCCTGTCACTTGTGCTTTGAACTCCATGGCACAACCATAAAGTTGGTTGGGGCGGACGGATGGAGCAAAACCGCTCTGAACGAGTGATAAGGTGTTGGCCTCGATGCTCCATTGTTCAATGGCCACCTTAGGGGTCTGAATGAGGGTGACAGGACGGTATAAGCCAGCGCCGGGATACCAGCGGCTGCTTTCTTCCACATTCTGCAAATGAACAGCCAAGGTGTTGGGTGAACCGTCCTTGTTAACGAAAGGTGTGATGTCCACATTGAAACTGCTGTAACCATATTTCCATTCGCCAGCCTTCTGACCGTTCACATATACCACAGGTTCCGACATGGCACCATCGAAGTTGAGCAAGGCGCGGGGACAGTCTTTCGCCACCGTGAACGTGGTGCGGTACCAGCCTTCTCCAATCCAAGGCAGAGAACCTGAACGTCCAGTCTTTTCGCTGGCTTCCTTCTCGCCGTTCTGCACGATGGCTACGGTTTGTTTGTCAATTTCCTTGTCGAAAGGACCGCTGATGGCCCAGTCGTGCGGCACTTGTACGGTTTGCCACTTCTTGTCATTGTAGCCGACTTGAGCAGGTGCGGTGGTATCAAGCCCTTCGCCACGCGAGAACTTCCATCCGTCACGCAGAATGGTCTCTTTCCGCTGAGCGTTGACAGAGAGCGTTGCTGCAGCCATACCGACGAGCATCAGCCCCTTGAGGATGTTGTGATAGATAGTCATATACATAAATGTGTTAGTTAATTGGTCTTTTTCTTTTGATAGATGATAAAATCTTTGAGTTTCACCCACGACGGGTTCTCCGTGTAGGTGGTTTGGTAGGCACCCACTTTCAGCGTAGGGCTGTTCACTTCAATGGGAGAGCCTGGCATGTTGTTCCAAGTCTTGCCATCTTTGCTGGTGCGGGCAAAGAGTTGGTTGCCGCGACGCTCGAACTGCATGATGGAGTCGAAGTCATAACCCTTGTAGTTAGGGAACTGAGGACGGCCATGACCGCTCAACATGGTGAGCATATTGCCGCAGTTGTAGAGGGGAAAGGCTCCCAATTGGTAGTAGGTAGCCCCCTCCCGACCTCCCCCAAGAGGGGAGGAGATGAGGATGCCGCCTTCATTGTAGCCCTTCACATTACGCTCTTTCATTCCTTCCATATCAGCGACGGTTGCCATCACCACAAAGTCTCCTGTCACTTCTTGATATATTTCACCTCCGTTCTCTAAAGGAGCGTTGTTGAAGTCGCCCGATTGGGTCGAAAGCGTGAACTCATCCTTCTTCTCAAAGGTGGATTTCATGTCAGGCGAGAGGAAAAACTTGCTGTCGGGGTCGATTTCTTCAAAGTCATCGTCACCGAGAGACGGAAGATTTGTTCTGGTTGATTTGTAGAGGAATTG
The DNA here is from genome assembly GCA_016280445.1 of Bacteroidaceae bacterium. Lineage (GTDB taxonomy): Bacteria > Bacteroidota > Bacteroidia > Bacteroidales > Bacteroidaceae > Minthosoma. The sequence goes on along the minus strand of JAEEGS010000077.1, from coordinate 32,530 downwards.
AATTGCCTCTGCTGGAAGTGATTGTGGATAGATGCCCAGGAAGTTGAGGTAGCCCATGAAGTTGTTGGCTCCTGTCCCATCAGCACCAATGGTGATTCTACCATCTAGACGTATCATCAGGAAGTTGTTCTTCTCTTTCAAGAGTTTTCCGTTCAGATAAACTTTTTCCATCCATCCGTCAAAGGTGACCGTCCAGAACTGCCATTGGCCTTCACCTTCCTGGATTTCCTTAGGAGCGCCGCTGCTCTCGAAAGAGCCGTTGTGGTTGATGAGTCCTGTCGATGGGTCTGTACCCAAACGGAACTCTGTGGTGGCGAGGTCAGCATGAGAGGATGAAAGTGACGCTACGGTGGAAACTGGTCCCACTTTGGTGCTCAACACCCATGCGGCAATGGTGTAGGGGGCATTGTAGCGATAGATATGTGGCAATGGTTGCTCGCTGACCAGTTGCTGTGTGCCATTGAAGAAAAGTCCCCACATGCCATCCTTCACACGAGCACGGATGGGTTTGTTGGCTTTGAATATCATGGATGGATAGCTTTCACCGCCGCATTCCACCTCTGTTACATCAAAGGGCTTGTTAGCACTTTTGAGGGCAAGCTGTTCAACAATAAGAGTGATGACAGAAGTGTTTATATCTCTCTTGTTTGCTTCCACATCTTTCTTGTGCATACCTGGATAACCGTCGTTGCTCTCCACGTTTGTTTCAGGCAGGGCAGGGGCTTTTGCCCACACTTTCATGTTCCAGATGGCTGGCATGTGTCCGTTCTTCTGGGTGTCGGTGATAATGATGCGCACATATTGTGCCTTCACGGTTCCTTTGTCAATCATGGGAGAACCCTGCATGGTGTTGTTGGTGCGGTCGGCATAGAGTGTCCAGTTTTTGCCATCTAAGGAAGTCTCTATCTTATACTGATAGAAGAAGGTGGCATACTCAAATTGTGTCCACACTTCGTTAAACTTCATGGGTTTGCCGAGGTCAATCTGCAACCATTCTTCATGTGCAGTAGAAGGTTCTCTGCTATCCCAATTGCACTTTTGTGCCTTCCACAAAGTGGCATTATTGTCATCTACCGCATACTCTGGCTTAAACCACTCATCATAGTAAGAAGAGGCGGTCACTTTCGCTCCGTATGCGAGGTTCTTGTATTTCGAGGCTCCCTTGAAGATGCCCACGTTTTGAGCGTTGTGCGTGGGGATGATGGGGATGATATTGCCCTGTGCGTCAAACCTCAGTTCGTCGATGCACACCTGACGATTGAATCCGTGAATGGATTTCGGATTGTTATGGCGGTGATAGACAATGTAATACTTGCCGTCGATATCGATGATGGAGTGGTGGCCAGGGCCATGTACCGTCTCATCCTCGTTGGTAGTGAGGAGTTCGCCTTTATATTCGAAAGGACCCATTGGCCCTACGGTGGAAGTGGCGTACTGCACACGATAAGTGTCTGTGTGGCAAGAGCCGCTGGAGTAGGTGAAGTAATAAATGCCGTTGCGTTTGAACACGAAAGGTGCCTCAAAGATGTCTTTCAGTTCCGTGTTGGGAATCAGCCGTTTCTCCGTGAAGAACTCGTCGGCAGCGATGGGGAAGGGACGGTTCTCATTCCATCGGCGAGCATCTTTCGCCACGTTTTCTTTCAATGCAGACAAGTCGAAATCACCATCCTTGAGTTTCGCCACACCGCAGCCGAAACCTTTGTATATGCCCCATGTAGTGAAATAGAGATACTGGCTTTGGTCATCATCCACAAACAGTTGTGGGTCGAGCGTAATCACATTGTGTACATATCGGTCGGGCACCATCACGGCATCTTCCTTTCCGAGAATGTTATGCCAAGGGCCGATGGGGGAGTCGCTTTCGCCGATGTTGATGTTGCAGGGTTCGCAGTAGAAGTAGCGGTATTTCCCGTTGGGCATCTGCACCACATCGGGTGCCCACACCACTTCGGTAGTCGGCCAGTTCATCACGATGTTCTTCCAGTTGACGAAATCCTTGCTCACCCACACCTGTGCAGGGCCATATCCGTTGCCCGTTCCGTCGGTGGTGGCATACAGATAATACGTGTCGCCAAACTTTCTGATGGTGGGGTCGGCGAAGTAACCTGGAATGAAGGGGTTGGCATTCCCTGGTGCATTCCAAGCGGTGCCCGCAACGGGCGATGGTGTGTACTCTCTCGGTCGCTGCTGGGCAGACAAGGTGGTCGACGCCATCAGCAGGAGCGGTAAAACAAATCTTTTCATTTCCATTTTCATATAAACTAATCTAATAATCTAAACAAATCTTCTTCTGCGTTGTTCATAACTTACGGATAATTATTCATAACTTATGAACGATTTCTCTACTGTCGTTGCCGTCTTTTCGGTAGTGTCAGTACCGTAAGTTCGTTACTGTCGGTGGCGAAAATACGTTAACGGCGTATTCCTCTCTCATTCAGTGCACGAATGTAGCGAGCGGCGTTCCGTTGGTGTTCGCCGTAAGATACGGCATAGTTGTGTGTGCCCGAGAAGTCTTCCTTGGCGCACATGTAAATATATTCGTTTCGGTCGTGATTCAACACGGCATCGATGCCAGCAATGCTGGGCACGCGGATGGGGCCGGGAGGAAGACCCGCGTTGCGGTAGGTGTTGTAGGGCGATTCCACTGCCAGATGCTCGTTCAGCACTCTGCGGATGGAGAAGTCGCCCACAGCATAGATGACCGTCGGGTCGCTTTGCAGCGCCATCTTCTTGCGAAGCCTGTTCAGGTAGAGGGCGGCAATCATCGGCTTCTCACCGTTGTTGGCCGTCTCGCTGTCCACGATGGAAGCCAGCGTGATGACCTTCTCCTTCGTCATCTCCTCGCCAGCATATTCGCTCACTTCTTTCAGTTTGCCGAGACGTTCAGCATTCCAGAACCGCTTATACTCCTTTGCCATCCGCTCCATGAGTTGCTCAACGCTCATGTCCCAGTACACCTCGTAGGTGTTGGGAATGAACATTCCGGGCAGCGATTCCTTCGTGTAACCCAATGCCTTGATGTTGGCTTCGTCGTTCAGATATTCCACGATGCTGGCCGAGTCAACCATCAACTGATGACCCATTCGTCCGGCCATCAAATCCAAGGTTCTGACCGACGGAACCACCAGCATGATTGGTTTCTCGTTGTGGTTGCGGATGTCGCGGATGAAGTTCAGCATGGTCAGTTCGGCCGTCACTTCATAGCGTCCCGTTCGGATGCGCTCTTCCAGTTTCAGCAGCCCTGCATAGAGGTGGAACACCCGCATGCTTTCGGGGTTTGTCTGCTTTTCCACCTTCATGGCGATGGAGTCCACCGTGTCGTCTGCGTCAATGTAAATATAGGTGGGTTCACTCAATTGGAAGCCGCTCCTGTACACCCACCACGCACCAGCACCCGCCATCACGACGATGCACAGCAGCACCCAAATCCATATATACTTCTTCTTTTTTGCCATCTTTTTATATAAATAATGTGGCAAAGGTAAGAAATACTAATGAAATGGTAAAGGGATTTGCGAAGTTTTCAGCGGGTCATCCTGAAAAACGATGAATGTGGAGAAAAAATGTTGGAGGTATGTGAAGTATTTCAGATAAATTCTCTACCTTTGCAAACGATATAACGAACAACAGATCATAACAAATAAACCCTCAATAGAAGCAATGGAAAACTTTAGAGATTTAGTACAGAAGCGCCGTAGCGTGCGCAAGTTCACCGACGAGGACATCAAGGCGGAAGATTTGCAGACGATTCTTCGTGCTGCATTGATGTCACCTACCAGCAAAGGCACTCGTGCCTGGCAATTTGTGGTGGTGGACGATAAGGCTTTGTTGGAGAAGATTTCGCTTTGCCGCCCGATGGGCAGCCAATTCCTCGCAGGAGCCAAAGTGGCTATCGTTGTGTTGGGCGACAGAGACGTGACTGACGCTTGGTGTGAAGATGCATCGTTGGCAGCCGTCACCATGCAGTATCAGGCAGCAGACCTCGGTTTGGGTTCCTGTTGGTGCCAGATTCGCAACCGCTTCATGGAGAATGGAGAACCATCAGACAATGTGCTCCGTTTCTTGCTCCGCTATCCAGAAAACCTGACTGCAGAGTGTGTCATCGGCCTCGGCTATCCTGCCATCGAACGTAAACCACAGGATGAAGACAACTTGAAGTGGGAGAACGTGCATGTTGGGCCTTTTCCTGAGGAGGATTGAAAAATTGAAGGATTGAAGTGTTGAAGAGTTGAATGATTGGAGCCGTTTATGAAAGTGGTTTTGATAGGAGCGGGCAATCTTGCCACCAATTTGGGTAAGGCGCTGTTTCGTGCAGGACATGAAATCGTGCAGGTGTATAGCCGAACGGAGGAATCGGCCAAGACCTTGGCTTCCGTTCTGAAATGCCCTTACACAACTCAGACAGAAGACGTGGTGAGAGAGGCTGACGTGTTTGTGGTGGCGGTGAAAGATGCCGCGCTTCCATCTGTGGCATCATCTCTGCAAGTCGGTCGCGAAGGACAGTTGTTCGTTCATACGGCAGGCAGCATGTCGATGGATGAATTGCCCTTTGAACGGCGAGGCGTATTCTATCCGATGCAGACTTTTTCTAAAAATAAGGAAGTGGACTTCTGTATAATACCTTGTTTTATTGAAGCAACAAACGAGGATGATGCTCAGCTGTTGAAGAAACTCGCTTTGACCATCTCCGACACCGTCTATGAACTCGATAGCGAGAACCGCAAGTACCTCCATTTGGCTGCTGTCTTCTGTTGCAATTTCGCAAATCATTGCTTTGCGTTAAGTGCCGATTTGCTGAAAGAACACGGTAATATCCCGTTCAGTGTGATGCTCCCCTTGATTGACGAGACGGCAGGCAAACTCCATACGCTCTCTCCCCAAGAGGCACAGACGGGTCCTGCGGTACGTTGGGACACCAATGTGATGGACAAGCACCTGCAACTCCTTTCTGACACGCCCAACTGTCAAAAGATTTACAAACTACTCAGTAAAAGCATACACGAGGAAGGGTTAAAGAATTGAAGGATAGAAGGATTGAAAAATGGAAGAGTTGAAGACTTTAAAAATAGAAGTTTATGATTAATTATGACCTCACAAAAATACGCGCCGTCTTCTTCGATGTGGATGGTGTTCTCTCCTGCGAAACCATTCCGCAGCATCCGAATGGCGACCCGATGCGAACCGTCAACATCAAGGATGGCTATGCTATGCAGCATGCCGTGAAGTGTGGTTTGATTCTTGCCATCATTACAGGTGGTAGAACGGAAGCTGTGCGCATCCGTTACGAGGGGCTTGGATTGAAAGATGTCATCTTGGGTGCCGCCGTTAAAATTCAGACCTACAATGACTTAAAAGAGAAGTACAGCCTCAAGGACGAGGAGATTGCATACGTTGGCGATGACATTCCCGACTATGAAGTGCTCAGCATTTGTGGATTGTCTTGTTGCCCAGCCGATGCGGCACCTGAAATTAAGGATGTCTGCACCTATATCTCTCACAAGAACGGAGGACAGGGATGTGTGCGCGACATATTGGAACAAATTTTGAAAGCACAGGATTTATGGATGCACAACAGCACGGCCTTCGGTTGGTAGAAGGCTACAAAGTGATATTGGCCAGCAACTCACCTCGGCGCAAAGAACTGTTGGGAGGACTTGGCATTCCTTTCGAGGTGCGCACGTTGAGTGGTATCGACGAGAGTTATCCCGACACCCTTCGTGGCGAGGAAATCCCCATGTACATATCTGGCAAGAAAGCCGAAGCCTACCAGCGCATGATGGCCGACGACGAGATGATTATCACGGCAGACACCATCGTCTATGACAACGGGCAAGTGTTAGGCAAACCTAAGGATAGGGAAGAGGCCATCCAGATGTTGCGCCAACTCTCTGGACATGCCCATGAAGTCATTACAGGCGTGTCGATTGTGACAAAGGAAAAGACCTCCCAATTCGCCTCCACATCTAAAGTGTTTTTCGCATCCTTGACTGATGAGGAAATTATTGATTATGTGGATCATTATCAACCTTTTGACAAGGCTGGTGCCTATGGTATCCAGGAGTGGATTGGCTATGTGGCCGTCACCCGTATCGAAGGCTCCTACTTCAACGTGATGGGATTGCCTATCCAACGACTCTACACCGAACTGAAAACATTCTCTTTCTAACAACTCCGACAAAATTATCACATGGAAACATACATTCACGAATTAGACGAAACCGACTTGCGGATTCTTCGTATTCTGCAAGAAAACAGCCGTTTGACCACCAAGGAATTAGCACAGCAGATTCATTTGTCAGTCACGCCCACCTACGAGCGTCAGCGCCGCCTCGAACGCATGGGGTATATCAAAGGCTATGTGGCGGTGCTGGATGCCAACAAGCTTGAACGTGGTTTTATGGTCTTCTGTAGCGTGTCGATGAAGCAAATCAACAAAAAAATCGCCAACGATTTTTGTGAAACCGTTGGCGGATGGCCTGAAGTGACGGAGTGTTACAACATTTCCGGCGATGGTGACTATCTGCTGAAAGTGTGTGTGAGCAGCATGCAGCGCTATCAGCAATTCATCCTCGACAAACTCGGCGACTTTCCCTACATTTCGAAAGTCAGTTCCTGCTTTGTGATGGACACCCTCAAACTCACCTACGGATTCACTGTCTGAATGGCCATCACCTCTTTGGCTTCGTCGTAACTCAGACAGATGGTGCAGGTGCCATAGGCATAGGGTGCGATGTCGTATTCGTTGTAGTGGAATTCGATGCTGTCTTCTCGCAATGCGAAATTGTGGCTGATGACCATATCGCCCATATCCAGAAAGCCTTTTGCCTGGAGGTCGGCCAGCGACTTCGCGTGAGTGCTTTCCATCAGCCGGTTCAGCAGCAGTTTCTTGAGTTCCCGTTGTTTTTCGAGCGGGAAGATGGCCTCCAGGGAGATAAACTCTCCAGTGGTGGCATCGAATCGTAGAATCGTGGTTTCTTTGCAAGGGTGAGCACCTCCCGTGAACACATCCTCCACCAGTCGGTAGTTGATGACGTTTTCCATTCCATATTCAGCGCGGCCAGTCAGGTGGTCATAGTACACCTCGACGATGTCATCGCCGTGAAACTCTGACTTCACATCTTCTATATATTGAGCAACGGCTTCGTCCACTGAGAGTTCGCTCGGCTGATTCAGGATAATTTCCTTCAGTTGGTCGTTGATGAGTTTGCATGCCTTCTCGTTCATTTCGTTGTTCGACCTCACGAACTGCATGTCCACCTTCACATCCATTTCGCGTTTCTGTTCCTCGTGTAGGTTTGGGGTTCCTTCTTCAGAGGGTTGAGGTGTCTCTTGCAGACGTTCCAGTTTTTCCACGTTGTAGAACTCCAAATCGTTCCAACGTGTGTTCGACTGACACGCTGTCAGCAGAAAGGTAAAGTGTGCTCCTAAAAACAATAATGTGCAATATCTGCGGTACCTTTTCATCGTTCTTTTGTCAAATTCGGGCGCAAAGGTACGATTTTTTCTCCTTATCATGTGTGTTATCCGACAATAATATCTAATTTTGCCGCAGAAAACAACAAAGATTTATTTTTTTTAAGAAAATGTCATTAGTAAAATGTCCAGAATGCGGCCAAGACATCAGTGACAAGGCCGCATCATGTCCACATTGTGGATGTAAACAAAAAAACTCTAACAAATCGGCTACGGCCACGATTGTGATTCTTTCGTTGGTGATTGTTGCGCTGGCGGGTGCCGGTGTGTCGTATATGTTCTTGAGAGGTGGAGACGATAGCGATGAACGTGCTGCTTACGAGCGTATTGTTCGCTTTCAGAACGAGAACCAGCTCGACTCTTTGGCAGAGGCGCTGGAAGCCTACTTCGACGTATACGATTCGGATGCCGGCCACTATCTGCAAATGAAGGATTTACGTGAGAAATTCTTTACTGAACGTGCTGACTGGCAGGCTGCTCAGGGCATCATGTCTGTCGATGCCATGCGCCATTTCCTCGATGTGCATCCTGATGGTGTCTACCTCAAACAAGCCAACCATTTGATGGATTCACTCTCTTTTCGTGCTGCTTCTGAGGCAGATACCCGTGATGCTTACGAACAGTATCTTGCGCAGTTCCCAGAGGGAGCCTATTTGAAAGAAGCGCGTGAATTGATGGAGGACTTGGACAATGTGGCCATCACCGTCGAAGAAAAGGCTGCCGTTCAAGAGGTTGTTTCTGCTCACTTTGATGCTTTGGCCACAAACGACCGTGCAGGTGTGGCAGCCACTTTGGCTGAGACCATCAATTCTTATCTTGGGAAGAACGCTCCAGAGATGGAGGACATCTATGCGTATATGCGATCGATGCACTCCACATCACGTACCATTGTGTTCTTGGTGAAAAATCCCGTTGTCACCAAGATGGAAATGACTGGAAGTGTACTTTACAATGTGCAGTTTGTCCTTGACGAAGAGACCTATTCGCGTGCTGCCCGTCCTGCTAGAACAGGGGGTGATGCAGCCGCTGGTGGCGATGCTGACGCAGAAGGGCCAAAGCCTGAGGATGTGAAGCATTTCACGGGTGTGGCTGTGCTTAACGAGAACAAGCGGATTGTGTCGCTGGTGCTCAGACAATGATAGTTGAAGCGGCAAAATGTTAAAAGTTAGGCATTTGACAGCCTTTCCTTTTGTCGTTTGTCCTTTTCTTTTTATCTTTGCCGCGAATTCGCATATATTAGAAGAATCAAAAATTCTATAATTTATACATTACTAACTCAATTTTTAACTAACTCAATTTTAACTTTATGAGAAAATTTTACTCACTTGTGTTGTCAGCGCTTGTGGCTATGCCTTTGGCAGTCAATGCCCAGACAATGACAGAAGAAAATGAGACGCTCGCCAACTATAAAGATGGCTACCGTCTAGAAACAGATGTGAATTTCGTGGGTTCAGCCGTGAATGGTGAGCCAATCACACCTGCTACAGGTTTGCAGTTTAACGGTCAGACTGACTATAAAATCAATGGTACTGCCCTTGACAAGGTAACTAATACAGGTTTGGAATTCCTAGCAGTCCACACGATGAAGAATAATATCGGATGGAGTGAGGGTAAAGCTCTTTCTTCAAGTTCCAATGAACGATGGATATCTATTTCTAATTTGCGTGTCGGCCAAATCCTTGTTTTTGAAGTTTCAGATGCCAGTCGTTTCATGGTGAATTCTGGTGGTGTGGATAAAAACACGGCTAACTGGGACGATGTTCCTGTTGATCCGCTGATTGCTCAACCTATTTCGGATGAGATTCATGAGTTGCAGGAGCTTGCTGCTGGTCAAGAAGAGAGTCAGGAAGGTGGTGACGCTCAAGAGGGCGGTGCTGATTCCTTCGTTTATTATGAGGTGATTAATGAAGGTCCTCTTTACATTAATTTCAAAGGTGGAAAGGTGAATGGAACAGCCACTCCAAACTACCTTTCTCGTTTCCAAATTTGGTCGCCTAATGGTGAAGATGAAGTTGTTGCCGCTCCAACATTTGAAGTTGCTGAGACAAATGGAAGCGCTCGTGAAATTATCTTCAAGACAAGTCCTTCAACCTACGGAAATCCTGTATATGTGTTCTATTCTGTTGATGGTGAAATGCCAATTGCCTTGACGGAAGAAGGTCTGTTGGATGTAGAGAACACTTTCGGCAGCCTTGACGATATTCCTGATGGTTATATAGGCGATGGTATGCCTTCAGAGTCGGGTGTTTATGTGCATGTGGATGCCAACGATGATGAATCCAGCGATGGTGTAGAGGACAATATTGTGACCGTGAAGGCTGTGGCAGTATCTTCAACAGGTGTGATTTCTGAAATCGTTGACCTGAAGGTGGATGTAAGCTATATCCAACTGAACGCCCCAACTCTCACGCTGGTTGGTTTCGATGGAACAGAGCGTTTGTACAAGGTTAACTGGACGAGCAATGTGGGTAATGATGTAGAATATACTGTTACATATGAAGCTGACGGTAATTCGGCGGTGGAGATATCCGTTGGAGATGTTATCAGTTTCTCTCAGAATGTGGTTGTGACAGTTTCTGCAGGTAACGCATACGAAGATGGTGTATGCACTCAGGATGCAGATGTGCCTGGCATCGTATTCAAGCGTAAGTTCAATCCTGGTACTAATGAGCAGCAAGAACCTCTTCACGATTGGGATTTCCAGAACCTCACAGAGGAAGTATCTTCCATGATTAACGGGCAAGTGATTGACCACTATGCTATTCTTGGTGATAATGGAGAGGAACTCGAGATCTTTACGATAGAACAGTATGAAAACAACGAATATCCAGAAGGTGCAGAATTGAAACCAATCCAGAAGTATTTCGGTTGGGATGCGCTTGATGCTCGTGATGGAGGTCGTTTCTGGAGAACAGAAATTGTAACGTATGTTTTAGATGGAGAAGGTATTCCAACTACGACTCGTGAAAGTGCTGTGTATGCAGATGAACAAACAGGTATCTTCCATGACTTGGTGGTTGATAACTCACATCCAAGTTATTCCACTATAGCTATTTACGCTGTCCCAGGTAATAATAAGGGACTTTACTTCATGAGCAGAGGTACCATCAATGTTCAGCCTGTGCAGTATGGTGAATATGTGGTTCTGAACACGAATGGTGGCACGACCGTAACGAAGTCAGAGGCTTCTGCCACGGGTTGCGAACTCTCAATTGGTCAAAGTGTCTATGTTTACAACATCGACATCTACACTTACGATGAACTGCCTGAGGTGCCAGAAGAACTGGTTGCAGTAGAAGGCATCGCTGCCAAGACTGCTAAGTCTCGTGGTACGTACAACGTTGCAGGTCAGCGTGTCAATGCCGGCTACAAGGGCTTCGTTATCAAGAACGGCCGCGTGGTTTACCAGAAGTAAAAACTATCTGCCAAGTTCGCTTGGCAATTGACTGAAAATGAGTGATGAGTTTCTGTGGAGACTCATCACTTTTTTGTGCTCCAACAGGAGCGTCGTAGCCGTAATTACGTTTACGCCACTAACGTAATTACGGTAACCTCGTTGAGGTAATTACGGCAACGTCGTTGCTGTATAGGTGGTTGTTTCGTGCCCGTCGCGATGACTATGACACACAAAAAAAGCCTCCATTGAGGAGGCTTCCGATGTGGTTGTTATGTCGTTGTTGTTTAGATGGTTCCGTCTTCACCTGGGTCGATGTTCAATCCTGGGCGTAGGGGCTCCGTTTCCAGATTTTCTGCTTTCTTGAATGAGTAGGAACCGTCGGTGGTCACTTTCAATTCAAGTGGGTAGGACATATCGGACGTTTCGTCGGGGTCGCCCACCGTTACGATGAAGTAGAATGCGGAACGGTCTTCTTCGCCTTTGATGAAGTGATAGTTCACACCTACCATAGTGGAGGTTTTCAGGACATTGGCTGGAACATACTCGTGGAAGTTGCTCTTGTAGAAAGTCTTGTTGAACACATGCGTGCTGTCGCGACGGATGTCGATGCGCACACGGCTCTCGTGATATTCGAGTCCTTGAGGGTTGATGAGCACAGGCATCGTGTCAACTGGTTCGAATGTGCAGGTGTAGTTGTAGAGTGCGCCTCCTACCGTGATGGTGTCCTTGATGGTGTAGTTCCGCAGAGTGATGACGCCTGTCGTTGGATCTGTGTCTTCCACCACGCGGCCCGTTGTGGCTGGCTTCTGTTCGTTGTTACATGCCACAGTCATCAAAGCGAGGAGTGCTGCGGCGGCTGTTTTGAATGTTCTCATAGGTATGGGGTGTTATTTTTTGTTATTTATGATGCAAAGATAAGTATTTTTATGTTCATAATTCCTACCTTTGCATGAAATTTTATCGAAACAAATTTGAAGACATGGGATTGTTGAAGAAGAATCCAAGGAATTGGCACGTGAAGAGCGGTCAACCGCTTACGGAAATGGATAAGCGGATTCTGTATTTTCAGAACAAAGGATGTCTCGTTCCGACACGTGACTTGATCAAGACTCCTGAACAGATAGAGGGCATCCGCAAGGCGGGTGTGCTCAACACCGCTGTGCTTGACCTTGTGGCGGAGAAAATCCATGAGGGTATGTCGACGCTGGAGATTGACCAACTGGTGTATGACTTCACCACCAAAAACGGAGGCATTCCTGCTCCGCTCAACTACGAGGGCTTTCCGAAGAGTTGTTGCACCAGCATTAACGAGGTGGTTTGTCACGGCATTCCGAATGAAGAGGACGTGTTGGAAGAGGGCGATATCATCAATGTGGATTGCACGACCATTCTGAATGGCTACTTTGCAGATGCCAGCCGTATGTTCATCATCGGCCGCACCACTCCAGAGCGTGAACGCTTGGTGCAGATTGCCAAGGAATGTATGGAGATTGGTGCTGAGGCATGCAAGCCTTACACGTTTGTGGGCGATTCTGCCGCAGCCATTACCAAGCATGCGCACAAGAATGGTTGCACGGTGGTTCGTGACCTGTGTGGGCATGGAGTGGGCAATGCGTTCCACGAAGATCCTGACATGGAGCACTATGGAAAGAAAGGTACGGGCATGCTGCTTGTGCCAGGTATGGTGTTCACCATCGAACCGATGATTAACGCTGGAGGTTGGCAAGTGTTTGTCGATAGCGAAGATGACTGGACGGTGGTGACCGACGACTACAGCGACTCAGCGCAATGGGAACACACCTATCTGATGACGGAAGAAGGATTGGAAACTTTGACATATTGAAATATGTATATACTTGCAATAGAAAGTTCGTGCGATGATACGAGTGCAGCGGTGCTGAAAGATGGCATCTTGCTGAGCAATGTGACTGCCTCGCAGGCTGTGCATGAAGAGTATGGTGGTGTGGTGCCAGAATTGGCCAGCCGTGCACATCAGCAGAACATCGTGCCTGTGGTGGATGCTGCCATCAAACGGGCAGGCATCACGAAGGAAGACCTCAATGCCGTTGCCTTCACGAGAGGACCTGGCTTGATGGGAAGCCTGTTGGTGGGTGTGAGTTTTGCCAAAGGCTTTGCAAGAAGTCTGGGCATTCCGATGATTGACGTGAACCACTTGCAAGGACATGTGCTGGCACACTTTATCCGAGAGTCGGAGGACGACAACGACCAGCCGACTTTCCCGTATCTGTGCCTGCTCGTCAGCGGCGGCAACAGCCAGATTGTGAAGGTGAACTCGTATAAGGATATGGAGATATTGGGTCAAACCATCGACGATGCGGCAGGTGAGGCGATTGACAAATGCTCGAAGGTGATGGGGCTTGGCTATCCAGGTGGACCTATCATCGACAAGTTGGCGCGTCAGGGCAATCCGGCAGCATTTGAGTTCTCGAAGCCAGACATTGCTGGATATGACTACAGTTTCTCGGGCTTGAAGACCTCGTTCCTCTATCATCTGAGAGATTGGCTCAAAGACGACCCTGACTTCATCGAGCATCACAAGGAAGATTTGGCGGCCTCATTGGAGAAGACCATCGTGGACATCCTGATGAAGAAACTCCGCAAGGCTGTGAAAGACACGGGCATCAAACAGGTGGCTGTGGCTGGTGGTGTGAGTGCCAACAACGGACTTCGCAACGCATTCCGCGACCATGCGAAGCGTTACAAATGGAAGATTTTCATTCCAAAGTTCTCCTATACGACTGACAATGCGGCCATGATTGGCATTACGGGCTACTTCAAGTATCTCGACAAGGACTTTGCCTCGATTGACTTGCCTGCGTATGCAAGAGTGGAAAAGTTGAAGAATTGAAAAATTGAAGTGATGAAAGAGGCCCGTTTTTTCTATGTCCCTAATGCTTCGAGCGTGAATGAGTTGCCTGAAGAGGAGGCTCAGCATGCTGTGCGTGTGCTCCGTATGGAGAGGGGTGATGAGATGATGCTGATGGATGGACAGGGCACCTTCTATCGTGCCATTGTGATCGAAGCGACCAAGAAACGTTGCCTTTTCCGTATAGAAGAGACCTTGCCACAGGAGCGGCAATGGCAACCGCATCTGCATTTGGCAATGGCACCTACAAAGAATATGGATAGGACGGAGTGGTTTGCAGAGAAAGCGACAGAGATTGGTTTTGACGAACTCTCTTTCTTGCGTTGCCGATGGTCGGAACGAACTGTCATCAAGACGGAACGTGTTGAGAAAATATTGGTGTCAGCCATGAAACAGAGCCATAAGGCTTGGAAGCCTGTGCTGAATGAGATGGTGGACTTCAAGACATTTGTGCAAGAGGTAGAAGAGCACGAAAAGGAAAGCGGAAAGCCGATGCAAAAATTTATCTGTCATTGCTACGAAGAGGAGGACTTGGGTGAGAAGGTGGCATTGAAAGATGCCGTGAGAAGAGGTGAAGATGTGCTGGTGATGGTAGGGCCAGAAGGAGATTTTTCCATCGAAGAGGTGAAAAAGGCTGAGGCGAAAGGTTTTCAAAGCGTGACATTGGGCAGGAGCCGACTGAGAACAGAAACAGCGGCTCTGGTGGCGGTGCATATTATTAACTTAATCAATCAATAACATCATGAAAAAGTTTCATTTTATTGCAGCAGTGGTGCTGGCGGTTCTGGCGCTGAGTTCTTGTACCAACACTGATTATAAGAATGTGATACCTGCTAATGCACCATTGGTGATGGAAGTCGATATACGCTCGATTGCAGAAAAGAGCGAGTTTCAGCAATCGAAAAGTAGGCAAGAGTTGGAGAAGGGCCTATCGGTTGTTGTTGCTGCCAAGGACATGGATAAGGTGAAAGGATACATTGAAGACCCCATGTCGATGGGCTTCGATTTTAGTGAGCCTGTCTATGCGTTTATGGTGGACATGCAGACGTTGGGTTTGACCATGAAGGTGGATGATGAGGATGCCGTGAAGGATTTCCTGTTGCTGCTCAACAAGCAAGGTATGGCTTCCAAGCCGCAGGAGAAGAATGAACTGATATCTGGTACCTTGTTGGATGACATGACTTACACCTATGATGGCACAACATTCCTGTTGCTGGCATCGTTGGAGAAAAGTGGTGGCGCAAAAAATACAAAATTGGCGCAACGGTTGATGGATCAGAAGAAAGAAGACAGTTTCTTCTATGTGAAAGATGTTTGGAAAACTGAGCTGTATGGTCAAGTGAAATGCTATGCCTGCGGTGGCAATTTGCCCAAGGAGGTGATGACTCCATTGCTGGAGCTCTTCCCTAAGAACATCAAACCTTCAGACGTGGACGTTGTGGCTGACCTCAACTTTGAGAAAGGAACGGCAACCCTCACTACGGCTTTGATTGCTAAGACTGATGAGGCGCAGAAGTTGATTGATGAGGCGAACGAGAACATGAGCAAGATAGAAGGCCGTTATCTCGACAAGGTGTCTGACAATGCTGTGATTTGGATGGGTGCAGGCGTGAAAGGAAAGTGGTTGCTGGAGAAAATCAAGGCGAACAAGACGCTGAACGGTTTGCTGTTTGCTTCAGAACGGGCAGTTGATGCGGGGCAGATGCTCCAAGCAATTGATGGAGATGTCTCTTTGGAACTTTCCGCTTCAGAAGTGAACCCAAACGATGTGGAATACATGATGTATGCAAAGTTGGACAACTCGAAGTTCCTTGCTGATGTGGATGACTGGAAGCAGAGCCACAAAGATTTTGGCATCGACATGAAAGACAAAGGAAACAACCAATATCTGCTTACATTCGACGGACAGACATACGAATGGGGTGTTCAGGATGATGACCTCTATTGGGGAACTGTTCAGGTCTTCAATCATTCGAAGGAATCGACAGGCGCCTTTTTGAGGCCATACGAGAAAGCAATTAAGAGTAGTCAAGTGTACATGCTTATAGATTTGGATGCATTGGGAAGAGAAGGCGGAGCGAGCAGCGTGGCTTTGGCATCGCAGATGTTCGGACATAAGCTCCACATCAAGAGCATCATCCTGCAATCATGGGCAGCAAACGGAATGGCTCTGACCATTGTGCAGGAGAACAAGGATGAGAATTTCTTGAAACAACTTTTTCAATGAATAAGATACAACTGATTCATACGCTGCCCAACGTGTTCCAGAGCCGCACAGACATTGTAAGCGACATCTGGAAGCAAGATGTGACTTTCGAGAAGGGCAAGAGGTATCTGGTAGAAGCCAATTCAGGCACAGGCAAATCGTCGCTGTGCAGTTATATTTATGGATATCGCCACGACTATCAGGGACAAATTCTTTTCGATGGTGAGGACATCCGCAGATATGCTGTGGCAAAGTGGACAGACATCCGCAAGAATCACTTTGCCCTTTTGTGGCAGGAGTTGCGTATGTTTCCCGAACTGACTGCTTGGGAGAATGTGGAAATCAAGAATAAACTGACGGGGTATCAAACCAAAGAGCAGATTCTTGAGTGGTTTGACATGCTGGGCATCACCGACAAATTGAATGCCAAGATGGGACGTATGTCGTTTGGTCAACAGCAACGTGTCGCATTGATTCGTGCCTTGTGTCAGCCTTTTGATTTCTTGTTTGTGGATGAACCTATCAGCCACTTGGACGACACCAACTCGGCCATCATGGGACGCATCATGACCGCTGAAGCAGATAAACAAGGTGCGGGCATCATTGCAACGAGCATTGGCAAGCATATAGACTTGGAGTATGAAAGAGTGTTTAACCTATAAATGGCGATGAAGATGAAACTGGTTTGGAAACTATTACGACAGCATATCAGTATCCCGCAGTTTTTGGGGTTCTTCTTTGCCAATCTGGTGGGTGTGGTCATCATCTTGCTGGGTGTGCAGTTCTACAACGATTATAAGGCACTTGATAACGAAGACAGTTTCATGAAGGCTGACTATCTGATTGTCAATAAAAAGATAGGAGCACTTTCAGGGTTGACGGGCAAGAACAATGCATTTAGCGGTGCGGAAATAGAGGAATTGAAAAATGAGGATTTTGTGGAGCGCATCGGTGCTTTCACGCCCAGTTCGTTCAATGTGAAGGCTCGTTTCGACGTGGAGGGTTTTGTGAATTTCTCCACAGAGATGTTTTTCGAGAGTGTGCCTGATGAGTTTGTCGATGTGAAGAGTGATGCGTGGGATTATCAGGAGGGGAGTAGTGAAATTCCCATCATTTTGCCAAAGAACTATCTTGACCTCTATAATTTCGGTTATGCGCAGGGAAAAGGATTGCCTAAACTCAGCGAGGGCATCCTTGGGGCGATGAAACTGAATGTTTTGATTGCTGGCAATGGAAACAATGATAGTTTCGACGGACGCATTGTCGGTTTCTCTTCACGCCTCAACACTATTTTGGTACCTGAAAAATTCATGCAATGGGCGAATCGGCAATATGCTGGCGGTGAGACCGTGAAAGAACCGACGCGTCTGATTATGGAGGTGAACAATCCAACCGATGATCGTATCACAAGTTATCTGCAGGAACGTGACTATGAGACAGATGAAGATAAACTGGATGCTTCAAAGACAACCTTCATTTTGCGTGTCATTGTCAGCATCGTTATGGTGGTGGGTGTCGTCATCAGTATCCTTTCTATCTACATCTTGATGTTGAGCGTGTTCCTTCTTGTGCAGAAGAACAGCACCAAACTGGAGAACTTGTTGCTTATCGGTTATTCACCTGCCAAAGTGTCGTTCCCATATCAGGCATTGACGGTGGGGTTGAACGTATTGGTTTTTGTTTTGGCGGTAATCGTCATGCTGTTGGTGAGAGGTGTCTATCTGGAGATGTTCGAAAACTTCTTCCCCGACCTTCAAGTGCCAGGCATTTGGCAGGCATTGGTTGTTGGCATGGGGTTACTGGTTGTTGTGAGCATTTTCAACATCATTGCCGTGTATGGCAAAGTGATGAGTATTTGGAAAAGAAAGGACTGATTTATGGAAAGAATCATTCATCTCTATAAAGGCTTATCAGGCGTAGAGCCTCAAAGCATTATTCCGTTGGCAGGTGCTGGTAGCAATCGCCAATACTTCCGAGTGACGGGTGGAGAAGAACTCTCAACTCTCAACCACCAACAGTCAACTCTCATCGCTGTTATTGGAACCAATCAAGAAGAGAATGATGCTTTCGTTTATCTATCTCACTTCTTTCGGAAAAATGATTTGCCTGTACCATCAGTGTTGGCAGTTTCAGAGGATAGGATGGTGTATCTGCAGGAAGATTGTGGTGATGTGTCTCTGTATTCCTTTATGGCACAGCATCGTCAGGAGGATGGAACTTTGGATGCAGAAGCCCTCACGGCATTGCGTCAAACCATTCAGGTGCTGCCACGCTTTCAGTTTTCAACTGTCGGCAAGACAGATGCAGAGGATGTGTTTGTTCATTGCTATCCGCAACGTGAGATGGATAGAACCAGCGTTATGTTCGACCTCAACTATTTCAAGTATTGTTTCTTGAAACTGGTGGGTGTGGAGTTCAATGAGTTCAAACTGCAGCACGATTTTGAACGCTTGGCAGATGATTTGTTGATGGAGAAGGAAAACACTTTCCTTTATCGTGACTTCCAATCGCGCAATGTCATGTTGAAGGATGGAAAGCCTTTTCTCATCGATTTTCAGGGTGGACGTCGCGGTCCTATCTATTATGATGTGGCATCTTTTCTTTGGCAGTCATCGGCAAAGTTTTCCGAAGAGGTACGCAACCTGTTGATTGACGAATATCTCACGGCTTTGCAATCATACAAGAACATCGCAAAGGAGGTCTTTCTGCAACGTCTCCACCTGTATGTGCTTTTCCGTATTCTGCAGGTGCTCGGTGCATATGGCTATAGAGGTTTGTGGGAGAAGAAGACCTATTTCGCTAATAGCATTCCATTGGCCATCAACAACTTGCAGCAAGAACTTTCACTGGGCACATGTGATGCTTATCCATTTCTCAAAGAAATATGTCAATCTCTTATTGCGTGGAATGCAGAGAAAGAAAAGAGTGGGGCAGAAGAGGTGGCGAAGAAACAAAAGGTGGCTGCCTATCTGCAAAAAGACAACACTTATTTGAAGAACGACGAACCAACACCACTCCTTGTTCGTGTCTTCTCATTCTCTTTCAAAAGAGGCATTCCAGAAGATGAGTCAGGAAATGGTGGCGGCTATGTTTTTGATTGTCGTAGCACACACAACCCTGGACGTTACGACGAATACAAGCCCCTTACGGGTTTAGATCAACCAGTTATCGACTTTCTCGAAGCAGATGGCGAGATTCTCACCTTCCTTGAGAGTGTGTACAAAATCGTCGATTTCCATGTTGCCCGTTTCAAGGAGCGTGGCTTTGCTAACATGCAGATTTGTTTCGGATGCACAGGTGGTCGTCACCGTTCTGTCTACAGTGCTCAGCATGTTGCCGAACACATCCATGAGAAGTTTGGTGTTGAAGTACACATTTGCCATAGAGAACAAAATATCACACAGCAACTCAAATGAACGCACTCATATTCGCAGCAGGTCTTGGTACCCGCCTCAAACCTCTTACCGACACCATGCCCAAGGCAATGGTACCAGTCAACGGCAAGCCTCTCGTGCAGATTCTCATAGAGAAACTGAAAGGCATTGGCGTGACTGAAATAGTCATTAATGTCCATCACTTTGCCCAGCAAATCATCGATTTCGTGGAAGCCAACAACAGTTTTGGCATTAATATCAAGTTCAGCGATGAAACCGATATGTTGCTCGAGACGGGTGGAGGGCTGAAAAAGGCTGCCCGTCTCTTCTCTGACGAACAGCCTATTCTTGTTCACAATGTGGATATCCTCAGCAATGCTGACCTGTTTTCTCTCTACAATCATGCAGAGACGACCACTCTTCTTGTCTCTCAACGTGACACCCAACGTTACCTTCTTTTTGATGAAACGAATCGTCTCATCGGTTGGACGAACATTGCCACGGGAGAGTATAAGTCACCTTTCCCTGATATACAAGAACGTCCTGCACGTGGGTTGGCTTTCTCTGGCATTCAGGTCTTCCATCCTTCTTTGCTGCCTCTGATGGATTCTTGGCAGGGCAAGTTCTCCATTATTGACTTCTACCTTTCCATTTGCGACAAGGTGGAAATCAAATGCTACTTCGATTCACAACTGCAGTTGCTCGATGTGGGCAAATTGGATTCCATTGCAAAAGCAGAAGCCTTTTTGTAGCCGCACAGATGCGTTCGGGATGGTTGGCTTTATTTGAATTCGAAGAGATTGATGAAGCCAGTCATGGTGAACACCTGTCGGAGGTCATTGTTCAATTCACGGATATAAACGTGATTGCCATGAGTCTTTGCGCTTTTGAGGATGCTAAGGAAGATGCGGAGACCGCTTGATGAGATATACTCCAGTTTGGAGCAGTCGAGGATGATGTCATGCTCGGTGTTATCAATAAGTGGCTTTACATCCAGTTGTACCTGCGAAGCAGTCGCTGTATCGAGACGTCCTTCGAAGTACATCACATAATCATTGTTCTCTTCTTTTAATGTTGTTTTCATCATAATTGTTGTTGATTGATTTATAGTGAATAATTTAACTTCTAATTTCTAACTCATCATTGTGACTCATCTGAGGTAACTTTTTGCGAAGCGTAAGGACATTCTTGTTGTTCTTGCGTTCATAGTTGACGCTGTCCATGAGTTGTGTGATGAGGTGGATGCCGAGTCCTCCGATGGGGCGTTCCTCTGCCGAGAGCGTGGTGTCCACAGAATGGTGAGCAGTAGGGTCGAACGGCATGCCATTATCGCTGATGGTGAACTTCAAGCGCTTTTCGTCGGCTTCAGCCATAATGTAGATGTCTCCATGAGTTTCTGGAGGATAAGCATAGTTCATTACATTGACCACAGCCTCTTCAAGGGCAAGGTTCATTTGCATGGTGGTGGCAGCATCGAAACCTAATGATTCACACACATTGTCGACAAATTCCGAGAGAAGAGGCACTTGTTTCACATCGTTGCTCAACGTGATTTTCTGATGGAAGCACACCGTGTTAGGGCCTTGGGAATATCGGATGGCGAGCATGGTCAAGTCATCACTCTGTTCTGCATCGCCGGTGAAAGCGTGGACAGCGTCAGTCATGCGGTCAACGATTTCCTGAGAAGTGGCGAAGACGATGGCGTCTTTCATTCTTTCCTCGCCAAACAGTTGATGCTCCACATTTTCAGCCTCAGTCAATCCGTCCGTGTAAAGGAATATCGTGGTGTTGGTGTCCACAGTCATCTCTTGGAGTGAGAATTTCCACCCATCTATCACCCCAACGGGGATGTTGTTGTCACAAGGCAGGAATGTCATTTGTTTCTTATTGTCCTTCTCTGTGAGGAGCAGGGGAGCGTTGTGCCCCGCGTTGCAGTAACGCAGTTTCCCTGTTGGCAAATCCAGTACACCGATAAAGAGCGTGACGAACATGCTTTCTTCGTTGTTCTCAGCCATGCGGTCGTTCATCTGTGAAATGATGCGTTCGGGGTGGTGCTCATGTGCGGAAAGCGTGCGGAACAAGGAACGCATTACCGCCATGACCAACGATGCAGGTACACCTTTGCCTGAAACGTCACCGATACAGAAGAAGAGTTTTTCGTCATGGATATAAAAGTCGAAAAGGTCACCGCCCACCTCCTTGGCTGGAGTCAGTTGTCCATAGATGTCGATGTCGTCGCGGTCAGGATAGGGCGGGAACGTTTTGGGAAGCATGGCCCGCTGAATGTTGCTTGCTATTTTCAGTTCACTCTCAATGCGCCCCTTTTGCTCGTTCACGCGTTTCAGTTCCTCCATCTGCTGAGTCAACGACTTCTGCATGGTACAGAAAGAGTTGCGCAATCGTAGCATCTCGTCTTTCGTGTGTATTGGGGGAAGAGTGGCTTGCAGGTTGCCATGTGCTACTTCATCCACCGCTTGTGTGAAAAGAGCTAATGGAAGTGTAAGCCGCTTCACGCCTTTGTGCATGATGAAAGTGAGAATCAACAGCATCAGCAGGATGAGCGTCCCAACAAGGATTCCTGCCCGAGTGGCAGTTCTGAAGAAAACTTCGGTACCGCAGACCATGGCCATTGACCATCCCGTGTGCTTCACCGGCTTGAAAAAGATGAATGCCTTTCCCAATCTTGGCGACCTCATGGGCTCCATGTCCATTTTTCCAGCCACCATTTTCTCTCCAATCTTTGCCATAGCAGAGTCCCCCACCGATTCGGCGAACGAAAAGATGGTTTGATTCAACACCACTTCCGTTCTGGGGTGGGTGATGAAGGTTCCGTTACGGGACAGCACAAAACTGTAAGACTGGTCGTAATACTTTAACGAATCCATCAGTTGCGACAACCACTCCAGCGACACATCGGCTGTCACCACAGCAAAGACGTTGCCTTGCTCGTCCTGCAACGGATAACTGTAGGTGATCATCGTTATTTCGCCGCCACCTGTGTCACAATATGGCTCACTCCAATAGCCTTGCTTCAGGTTTCTTGGTGTTTGATACCACTCCTTGTTATGATAGTCATAGGAACTGTTGCCCAACTGTTTCTCATGGATGACATAGTCCGTTTTCGTGCCTTGTTCTTCCGCGGATGTCACGTCGCGATAACTATAGGGAGAGAACCAACGCCCTTGATCTGGATAATAATTGGGTTCAAAAGCGATGGCAGAACCGACAATCATGGGGTTGGTCTCCAGCATTTCACGGGTAATACGATACATCTCCTCGTGGGGAGCATTGAGATTTTGCCTGATTTCGTTGGCGTGGTTCTTGACGGCTGTTTCCACCGCAATGAACACACCGTTAATGTGTTGCTCGGCATTTTCCAGCGCATAGCTGGCTCTCAGTTCCTCCTCACGGAGAATGCCCTCACGCACCACTATGTTCATCACCATGGCGGTTACCAACAAAATGATAGTGGCTGTCACTATAACCCAGAGGCTGAGACGGGCTGAAAATGACCTTATCAGCCAAAATCTGTGTTTCATATTCTAAAAGATGTATGATTCTGTTGCAAAAGTACGACTTATTTTGGAGAAACAGAAGAAAAACTCATTTTTTTTGTTTCTACAGCCTCTAAAGACCCAATGTCATGCGATTAACTTTTCACTTTCATTCTCACCCAAATCCAACGGGGAATGAGTCGCCAGAAGAACACGAGAAGGCGATATTTCCAGTCGATGGTGATGATGGAGTGTCCATGCTCGATGCCTCGAACTATCTCTTTGGCCACTTTGCGGACATCCAGTTGAACAGGGTAGTGGTTGCCGTCGGCAATGAGGGGTGTGCGGACAAAGCCGGGGCGTATGTCGTGAACGCGGATGTTTTTGATGCCTCTGATGTGGCAGAGTTGGGTGAGGCATTCCAGATAGTGGCTCACATAGCGTTTCGTGGAAGAATAGGCAGGTGCGGCTCCCAATCCCTTTGTGCCTGCTATGCTGCTGATGACGGCAATGTGGCCGTTTGTGGAAGGATGTTCCTCAAAATAGTGAAAGGCTGCGCCGACCATGCGTGTCACACCCACCGCATTCGTCTCCACCGTTTGAATCTCTTTTTCCAAATCCAATGCCGGGTTCTGGTAGCCAATGCCCGAACTGTGCAGATACAAGTCCATGCCTCCCGTCTTGCCAATCAACGTCTGCAGATGCTGCACGGCATCCTCTCGGGTCACATCGATGCACTCTGTGGCCACCACATTCAGATTCTTGCTCTGTATCTGTTGCAACACGTCCATTCTGCGTCCGGCAATGCCCACCTGCCATCCTTGTGACGTCAGCACAGTGACCACCTCCAAACCGATGCCCGATGTGGCACCCATGATGATTGCTCGTTTCTCTCTCATGTATTCCTTCCGATTGTCCTGTATTGTTCGTTTGTCCTTCTGAAATACAAAGGTAACACAAATTGCTGAAACCACCAAGTTTTCGATAGAATAGTATCCACTCTTTACTTTACGCGTTGCCGCAATTACGATTGTGTAAGTGCAAAAATAAATTCCTTGTACTAATTGATCGATTTAAAGAAGGAATTGATCGATTAGTACAAGGAATTGATGAATTCGTAGAACGAATTGATGGATGTGGGTTGAAACGGGAAGGGGGGCTTTCGGCCTTGTTCAACAGGGAAAGGTTCTTCTGTTTCAGAGTACAAAGTTACGATTTTTTTTCGGCTTTGTCAAGAGTTTTCTTTTTTATGGGAGTAAAAAGTTGAGTTTCGAAAAAAAATCACTACCTTTGCATCACTCAAGAGAATTTACACATATTTATATATATATGCAGAAAATTATCATTTTGGACTTTGGTTCGCAGACCACGCAGCTGATTGGCCGTCGTGTGCGTGAGTTGAACATGTTCTGCGAAATCATGCCTTACAACAAGTTCCCGCAGAATGACCCCGATGTGATTGGCGTGATTCTGTCGGGCTCTCCTTATAGCGTTTATGAGGAGCGCGCTTTCAAACTTGACTTTGCTCAGATTCGTGGCAAGTATCCAATTCTCGGCATCTGCTACGGTGCCCAGTTGATGGCACACACGTTTGGTGGTAAAGTGGAGCCGGAGGGCACTCGCGAGTATGGACGTGCCAATCTTGAATATATGGAAGCGGGCAATCCGCTTCTGAAGGGCTTTGCCGAAAACAGCCAGGTATGGATGTCGCACGGCGACACCATTACGAAACTGCCTGAGGGTTTCCGTTGCATCGCCTCGACAGCCACCGTCAAGTATGCTGCCTACGCTGCCAACGACGAAAAGATTTGGGGTGTACAGTATCATCCCGAGGTGTTCCACAGCATCGACGGCACCTTGTTGCTGAAGAACTTTGTGGTGGACATCTGTGGTGGCAAACAGGATTGGTCACCTGCCTCGTTCGTCGACCAGACGGTGGCGGAGTTGCGTGAACAGGTTGGCGATGACAAGGTGATTCTCGGCCTTTCGGGTGGTGTGGATTCTTCGGTGGCAGCCGTGTTGCTCAACCGCGCCATCGGCAAGAACCTCACATGCATCTTCGTCAACAACGGACTCCTTCGCAAGAACGAGTTCACCGATGTGCTCCGCGACTATGAGTGTCTCGGCCTCAATGTGGTGGGTGTCGATGCTTCGCAGAAGTTCTACACGGAACTGGCAGGTGTGTCTGAACCAGAGAAGAAGCGCAAGATTATCGGTGCTGGCTTCATCGACGTGTTCGAAGCCGAGGCCAAGAAGATTGAGGGTGCGAAGTGGCTTGCTCAGGGCACTATCTATCCCGACCGCATCGAATCGCTGAATATTACGGGCAAGGTCATCAAGTCCCACCACAATGTGGGTGGCCTGCCTGAAAAGATGGGCCTGAAACTATGCGAGCCGTTGAAGTGGCTCTTCAAGGACGAGGTGCGCCGTGTGGGTCGCCAACTTCAGATGCCAGAACACCTCATCACGCGCCATCCGTTCCCGGGACCTGGTTTGGCTGTTCGTATTCTTGGCGACATCACGCCAGAGAAGGTGCGTGTGTTGCAGGATGCCGATGATATCTTCATCCGTGGCCTTCGCAACTGGAAAGTGAAACTCTCAGGCGAAGAGGCTCGCAAGGTGCTTGCAGCCGGTGTGCCAGCCGACATGAAGGATGGTGAAATCGAAGTATCTCTTTACGACCAGATTTGGCAAGCCGGTGCCATCCTCCTCTCCGACGTGAAGAGTGTCGGTGTGATGGGCGATGAGCGCACCTACGAGAATCCTGTGGCTCTCCGTGCTGTCACTTCTGCCGATGCAATGACGGCCGACTGGGCAAAACTCCCATACGAATTCTTGGCCGAGGTGAGCAACCAAATCATCCGCAACGTCAAGGGTGTCAACCGTGTTTGTTACGATGTATCGTCCAAACCGCCAGCAACCATCGAGTGGGAGTGAGAAATCAGAAATTGAGAAAATAGAATATAAAACATTGAAGTTTCCAGTATGAAAAAGTCCTTATTTATATATGTGTTGGCCGTTTTGTTGACGATGGCCAGTTGCACTTCCTACAAGAACGTTCCATATCTCCAGAATAGTGAGAGCGTGGACCTCTCGCCTGCAACGATGCTCTACGATGCCAAAATCATGCCCAAGGATCAGTTAGTCATCCATGTGAACTATCCCGTTGACCCTGAGGCTGTCAAGATGTTCAACTTGACCACGCAGATAGACAACACCGTCAATTCAACAACTACGCGATTCAGTTCTCAGACGCAGCTGCAAAGTTATCTGGTGGATAACGAGGGATACATCAATTACCCGATTTTGGGAAGGTTGTATGTGCAGGGCTTGACGAAGACAGGATTGGAAAATCTGATTGCCAGCAAGATTCAGGGTGCTTACACGAAAGAGACTCCTTTGGTGTATGTCCAAATGTCCAACTACAAAATTTCAGTTCTTGGCGAAGTGGCACGTCCGGGGCAATATACTGCCAGCACAGGCAAAGTGAACATTTTTGAAGCCTTGGCATTGGCTGGCGACCTGACCATCTGGGGACAGCGTGACTGCGTGAAACTTATTCGCGAAAGTGCTCAAGGTGAGAAGAAAATTGTGTCTCTCAACCTGAACGATGCCAATGTCATCAACTCTCCTTACTATCAGTTGCAGCAAAACGACATCATCTATGTGACGCCTAACAAAGCCAAGTCGAAGAACTCTGGTATTGGCTCTGAAACAAGCCTGTGGTTCACTTCCACCAGCATTCTTGTTTCGTTGGCTTCTCTGCTCTACAACATTCTCCGATAAGAGAATCGCATAGATATTTGATAGAGTCCTTCGTAGTGACAAATAGGGTGTTACTACGGAGGATTTTTTTATTTGATAGGCAAAGTTGAGGGATAAAGAATCAAGTCAAATGATTGTGTTAACACAATGTGAAAAATTTAAGAATCTCCCTTAATCGGTGTTAACACTTGAAGGGGATTTGTTAAACTACATCAAAGAAAGGAAAAAATAGCGGAAAAATGTTTTGACATGACGCTAAATAGTTGTTATTTTGTGCCCGAAATCGGAGGATGGACCTTCTCAAGACGCATAGAGTCGGAAGAGAACCGATCCAATGATAAGTGGAACAATAACATAACAAAAAGATAACCAAAAGAATAGTTAGAAGACTATGAAGCAGACTACAAAAAGATTTTATGGCACACTGGTATGTGTTGCCTTTTTTTCGGGATTGACAGGTGCTTTTGCCTATTCTCTCTCTCAAAAATCAGTTAGTTCACTTTTACCTGTGACTACAAAGATGGAGCCCGCAACTGAAAACACGGGCTTGATGCAACTCTCAAACGTGACAGCCCCAACAGTGCAGCCCGTCGACTTGACAGAAGCGGCGGAAAAGGCTTGCAACGCTGTGGTGTATATTAAAGTTGTACAGAAAGGTAAGACGCAGACCATAGAATATCGAGATCCCTTTGAGGATTTCTTTGGCGACTTCTTCGGCCGTGGTGGCGGTATGCAGCGCCGTCAGGTGGAAACTCCCAAGCGTGAGTCGGCGGGGTCGGGTGTCATCATCTCGGAGGATGGTTATATCGTAACCAACAATCACGTGGTGGAGAATGCAGACGAAATTACCATCACGCTGAACGACAACCGTGAGTTCACGGCACGTGTCATTGGTTTGGATGCCGACACAGATCTTGCTCTCTTGAAGATTGATGCCAAAGGACTTCCAACAATCGTTATCGGCGACTCCGACCAGTTGAAAGTAGGCGAGTGGGTACTTGCAGTAGGCAATCCGTTCAACCTCACTTCAACTGTAACGGCAGGCATCGTGTCGGCAAAGGCACGTAATTTGGGTGCACACAAAAATGGTATTGAGTCATTCATTCAGACGGATGCTGCCATCAATGCAGGCAACTCGGGTGGTGCTCTGGTGAACACTCGTGGTGAGTTGGTGGGCATCAACGCTATGCTGTATTCGCAGACAGGCTCTTTCACAGGATACGGTTTCGCCATTCCTACCACCATTATGAAGAAAGTGGTGGCCGACTTGCAGGCTTATGGAACGGTTCAGCGTGCCATGCTTGGCGTGAGTGGCATGACGTTGCGCGACTATGTGGACGAGCAAAAGTCGAAAGATGATAAGTTCACAGCTGATTTTGGAACGGTTGACGGTGTGTATGTGGCAGAAGTGCTCGAAGACGGAGCAGCAGCTGAGGCTGGTATTAAGAGTGGTGATATCATTGTGTCCGTCGATGGAAAGAAGATTACGAAGATGTCGGAGTTGCAGGAATCTACCACCAAATTCCATCCTGGCGACAAAGCCGAGATTGGTTACATCCGTGACAAGAAGCAGAAGTCCACAACCATCACGTTCCGCAACGCAAAGGGTAGTACGAGTGTGATCAAGACACAGAAAGTGGATGCGTTGGGTGCAGAGTTCAAGGAACTGACCGACAGTCAAAAGAAGACGCTGAACCTCTCGTATGGTGTCCAAGTGACCAACTTGAAGTCTGGTTATCTGAGGGATGCTGGTGTACCTGAAGGATTTATCATTCTGAAGGCGAACAACCAGAATATAAAGTCCTCGGCAGACATGGAATCTGTTTTCAGATCTGCGCAGGCAAGCGATGAACAGACGCTCTTTATTTGGGGTAAGACTCCTGCTGGCAGAGCCATGTCATTTGCAGTGTACTTGGGTGAATAAGAGGGCTGGAATGTTAAAAAACAAGGGATTTGAGAAAATTTTCTTCAAATCCCTTGTTTTTGTTTATATTATGTGTTACCTTTGCTAACAGAAAAGAAAGAAGACGGTCAACTTCGAGAGAGAAGAACCCCTGAAAAGAGGAAGGAATCGTCTGATTTTATACATATAGCCGGGGTACAGGATCGATCGGGATACTCATCAAATTATACATTGAAACCGAGATGATTTTACCGTTTAATGGCGGGCCACAACCCAGAAGTCGCCATGTCTCTGAACATGGAGGTTCGGCCTCTGGAAACCATAGAGTCGGTGGATTACAAAGGACGGTAAATACTCAAATCTTATCACGTCGGAGTTTCATCACATCTCCTCCCGGCTTTTATAAAGGGTGAGCCTATCTTCATATAGGTTCACCCTTTGCAAGGAAAGTTGCCGGAGTGGTCGATCGGGCCGCACTCGAAATGCGGTGAACGGGTAACTGTTCCGGGGGTTCGAATCCCTCACTTTCCGCTTAAAGGGGTAGTCAAGCGACTACCCCTTTTTTTGTTTTTCAAGTGATTGTTGTGAAACAGAACTATTTTTCGAAATGCTGATAGTCTTTGACGGTAGTCCATGAACCACCCCAAATGAAACCATGCTGTTTGAAGAGTTTATAACAGAGGTCGGAGGTGTTGATGAACGGGACAGGCGTCTTTTGTTTGGCTGTTCGGTTGGTTGCGTATGGTTTGCCATTGGCAGGCTCTACTTTGCCTGTGCTAAAGCGGATGCAGGGGTTGTAGAGAGGATTGATGTCAATGGCAAGACCTTGCGCATGCTTGGAGAGTGTTTTGCTGCCAGACACAACACGGAAATTGAAACAGGAAGAGTTATTGGCAGCCATACTTCGTTCGTCGTCGGCATCATACTCATCGATTAGCACCATGCGCTCAATCTTGTAGCCGGCATCGTATAGTTTGCGGAAGATGTCAAGCAGGTCGTTGGCAATCTCGGCGCTGCACACCAATTCTCCCAATTGCGTATTGCCATCCACGTTGCGATGCAAGACGTGAAGATAGCGAAGATGAGAGCGCGGTATTGTACAATCTTTCTTGTAAGACTTTCCCTGCATGCGGCTGAAGATGGCATCGCTGATAGGATACGCCTTGAAGCAGGAGTCGATACTATATGCCTTTATTGCCTCGTCGCTGACGACGGTGGCAGGTGTCCATTCACGCAACGCTTTTGTCTCTTCAGGAGCATAAAAAGAACATAGAAGAATGGAGAGGAGGAATAACAGAATTGTTCTCATTGTCACATGTTTTGTTTTTTGTTTGCAAAAGTACGGAAAAGAAATCATATTTCAGTAAAATGTTGTAAATACTTCACATTTCCCATTCAAAAATGTGACAATAAGTAGCTGCTCAAACATAAATCTTGATGGCTTCGTCATTAGAGACCGAGGTTTCTGTCCGTCTTTCTCTCTGTGCCGTTCACCGTCCTTTCCTGTTTAGAGGGTTAAACAATCTGTTTACTATTCGCGCCGTCTCTAAGAAAACCTCCCCGCCGCCCGTCGCGAACAGGCGAGCGGGCGCTCGACGACGAAGGAGACGCTTGGCTCGTCCAAGAACGTGTGGGGATGATGGTTTTCTTGTTCATATACATTTTGTTTTTACCATTTAATCCACTAAATCACATGTTCGTCCTCAAGATATGCTTTTAATCTGTGATACCTTTCAAGTTTGAAATCCCATTCTCTGGTGTCATCAGATGATTGGTTAGCAATGGACTCTTGGCTTAGCGGTTGGCTTGGCTTGTCGACATCCGTAAACTTAAGACAGATGATGTCACCGACATTCATGCTTCCTCCATTCCAAGATAGGCTTTTGCCTTCAGGCATCGTCATTGCTCCTATTCCCCAGACAACCTCGTCATTGCGTGAAATTGTCAGCATAGCAGTTGCAATACCATTTGGAATTGCAACCTTAGTAATCTCATCCTTTTCCGCAACGCTGCTTTTTACAATTATACCTTTCATATTAGTCCCTTGTTTTTTAGTTCTTGTTGGAGTTTGTCGTATTTCTCTTTCAAGCGTTCCAGACTCTCCTTTGTTGTCTTTAATGGAACTGATACTTTATCTTTGCCAACATCGACCAAGCGGATATGGACTTCATCATTATGATGTATTTCCCCATCAAGCCAGATGTAACGGTTGAAGTCGTCAAATCCAGCGATTAAGACGCTGTTTGGGTTGATTGCCGAAACACCATAGATAAAATCAGCAATAACATGATTATCCGCAGCAACTACCATCGGCGCAGAATCATTTATCTTTATCTCAAATGCTAACATAGAAATCATTTAATGATGATGGTTTTCTTGTTCATTTTTCGTTTCTCTTATTTATTTTCTTTAAAAATCTTCTGCAATTGCTGTTCGAGTTCCTCTACACTGTTGGGTACGGAGATGATGGTGCCGTCGCGGTCGATGAGGAACAGGGCACTGTTGGCGGTGCCGTGCTTCTTGAACACTCCGAACTCATCGTCGAGGTCAACGAGGCAGGGCCACGGGTAGCCGTTGCGCTCGACGGCCTTGCGCATGGCATCGGTGGACTTGAACTCATGAGCAAGGCTGAACATGTTCAGACCTCGGTCGTGATACTGGTTGTAGAGAGGTATAATGTCGTTGGCCTCGCGGATGCAGGGAGCACACCACGATGCCCAGCAGATGACGAGCGTTAGGCGGTCTTTGTAATAGTCGGAAGCGTGGACTTGCTGACCGTCCATCGTGCGAATGTCATAATCGCTGTACTTGTGACCACAAATCTGATAGCCTAAGGCCTCCTGTTCGGCAATACGCTGGTGAACGGGATGGTCGCTGTAAAGGTCGGCATAAAGGCGATGATAGATGTCGAGCATGGCGGCAAGGCCAGTATCATTGTAGTGGAAGCCTTTGAGCCGCCCGTCAAGTTCAAGCAGGAAACCAAGCATCGGGTGAGCTTTATAGTAGTTGAGCGTCCACTGATGGTATCGGCGCTCCAGTTCGTTCGCTGCCGTCTCGTCGTTCCCATCCAACGCCTCATAAAGTGGTCGGAACTTTGCATTGGTGGCTTGCTCCATTGCCTGCCATTGCTGATACTCCTTGCCCGTAGAAGTGACCTTGAACTTGTCGCCATCGAGGCTGATGGTGATGTTCGCCCCGTCCTCAGAAAAGAATGCATCGCTGCGGCTCGTCATGCCTTTCTCCAGAACCTCGCCGAAGTCCACGATGTGCCACCGTTCAACCTGCGTATCCTCCACATCGCACTCGAAACGCCCATCCTTCACGGTCAGTTTCAGTGGGCTGTCCTTCGGGTCAGTGCCGTCGCGGTAGATGACAAGTCCGACGGCCTTAGTCCCTTCGGCAACCGTACCCGTTACGTGGCATTTCACTTGCCCCTGCCCCGCCATTGTGACGAGGACAAGCAGGATGGTAATGATGGTTTTCTTCATATTTGTTTCGTTTTTATTTTATCTTCTTAAATCGTGCAAATTCTTCGTTAAATGGTTCTACATCATGTTGATTTCTCGATTATTTGTTCATTTATTCAGCAATTGCTCTACGGCTGCGACAACGCCGCTGATATTGGAGGGCCATTGGGCCGCGCCTGGCATAAGCTGGCCCTTGGTATCTACAAGACGGTAGGTGGGAAAGCCGCTTACCTCCAAATAACGCTCGATGGCACTCTCCTGTTCACGAGGCAGGTTGTAGTGGACGGCATTGTCGGTATCGAGATGCTTTTGGATGATAAAGGTGCGCCACGAGTCCTCGGGACTGTTGTTGCAGAAATAAAGATATACCACAGGCTTACCTTCCAGTGCCTTCTTCAGGTCGGGCACATTTTCCATTTGGGCACGGCAGGGACCGCACCATGTTCCCCATACATCCACATAGATGACATACCCCTTGAATGGCTTAACGATGTTCTCGAAGAGCTGTTGACCGTCTGTGATACCCTTCAGCTCCTCATCCGGCACACGCAATGAGGCGGGTGT
>JAEEGS010000076.1 GCA_016280445.1 Bacteroidaceae bacterium | reverse complement strand
GCAGCAGCAGCGAGTCTGCCATTGTACGGGCGAGGGGACTGAGCCTCGGCAACAGCGTTGCTAAAGTTGCGATTTGTCGCGACCAGACGGAAAGCCGGAACATCACATGAAGCCTGAAGGCATGAACACCGAAATTGTTTATCCTCTTGACAATCTCATACCAGAAATCGTCAGCGATGACAATATGTATGAGAGCTTCGATTACGTCATCGACCATCTGGAGAACAGTCATCAGAAAGAGATATACAGACCTCTGCGAGAAAAGATTGTGGCACTGCTGCAAGACGAGATCAGCAGGGGTGTTTTTCGTATCCTTCCCTCTGATGTGAGACAGATTCATGTAACCGACGGTCCCAAGGAGCGTGACGTGCAGGCTCCACGTGTCATCAAGCGTGTCGGTTGTCACGCCATCATGGTGATAGTGGAGAAATACACCTATCCGACGTTCATCAAGAACACTGGAGCCTCTATCAAGGGGAGAGGGATGCACTGGCTGCACCATATCATAGAGGAAGACCTGCGTAATGTGCCGCTGATGATGCAGTATTATTACCAGAACGACATCGAGCATTTCTATGACAACATCAGTCAGGAGCGGATGAAGGAGCTTATACGTGAGTTCATATCAGATGCGTTGCTGTTGCCAATTCTTGACAGTTTCATCACGCTCTTGCCACAAGGCCTGTCGAAGGGTCTGATGAGTTCGCAGTGCTTTGCCAACCTGTATCTTTCCATAGTCGATCATGTGATGTGTGAGCACGTGCTGAAGTATGAGCGTGATGGTGAATGCCGATATCTGTATGACCGGTATTGTGATGATGTCGTGATGTGGCATTATGACAAGAAGGAACTGTGGAAGTTGAGAGATATTTATGTGAAAGAAGTGGCGAAGCTGAACCTACGTGTGAAGCCGAATGAGGCTATCCGTCCCATCCAGGAGGGGCTTGACCATCTCGGTTTCGTTCATTACGATGACTACTCGCTGATACGTAAGCGGACTAAGAAGAACGCTGCGAGGAAACTTGCAAAAGTGAAGTCGAGAAAGCGGAGGCAGGAGATTATCGGGTCATTCAAGGGAATGGCCTGTCATGCAGACTGTAAACATCTATTTTATATATTAACAGGCAAGAAAATGGACTCATTCAGTAAATTGAAGAAATCGGTGCCCCCGTTCAAGGGTACTGATGGTAAGAAACGATTTCAGGGAAAACGCGTTTCCATCAAGACATTGCAGAACAAGCATGTCTTGGTTGTTGACTATGAGAAGGATGTCAAAACCGATAACGGTTCTCGGCATCTCATCCTTGTGGATGACAAAGGGGAACAAAAGAAGTTCTTCACTGCAGACAAGGAGATGAAGTACTATGTTGAGCAGTTTGATGATCATAAGATGCTTCCTAAGCCCGTCACTGTGGAATATGATGACTCTGACGGCTTCGGCCACTATATTCTGGTTTTCGAAGACCCAGATGGTGTTATACCACCATATCGTGATGAGAGTGGTAAGAAGCACTTCCGGGGAAAAGTCGTCTCTATCAAGACCCTCCAGAACAAGCACATAGTTATTATAGATTTTGAGAGGGACGTGCCTACGGATAACGGGCTGCGACATCTGGTGTCTGTTGATGACAACGGAATTCTAAAGAAGTACTTTACGGATGACAAGGAGCAGAAATACTATCTTGAGGCGTATGAGGCGAACGGCAACATACCATTTGACACAACGATAGAGTATGATGATTCTAATGGCTACGGACATTATATATTTACATGATAGATAATGATACTTGTATCAAGACGGCTTTCCGTTCGATGGAAACAAGTGAAATACAAGTTCACGTAAAAATAGCGTATAACGCAACTGTTTGTTATACATATAAATATGAATCACATTGATTCAGAGTTTTAGACGTTCGGTATCGAGCGTCTTTTTTTTTCATACTTTTGCAATGTCATCTAAAAAATGTTTCAAGTATGAAAAAGATTTATGGCGCAGAAAATCGTTGCGACGGCATCAAGCAGATTGGTCGCCGACGCTGGGAAGTCTTCTTCGGCTTCGGGGAGGATGACATGGGCACTTACGTCCATGGTCACGAATTTGAATATAAGCCCTCTTTTGATGAGGTGAAGGAAATGATTCTTGGGCAGATCAATGCCATTGTGCAGGAACGGATTCTGTCAGGTCTCAAGTACAAAGACAAGATTGTGTGGCTGTCTGCTGAGAACCAGCGCAACATCGCCCTGGACTATGCCATGGCGAAGGGCGGTGACATCCATACGCTGCCGACACTGAAGCTTGGAACTGACGAGGACTATGAGATGTACACGTTCCAAGACGTTAACGAGTTCGTGTCATTCGCCGTGCAAGTCCAGACGCACATCGAGGGCTGCATCGCCTGGGGGAGAGAGCAAAAGGAATTGGTTAACTGGACTAATTACGAGGAATGATGGAACCGAGGATTACTACACTATTGATTGTAGGGGCGGTGATACTGCTGTTCTACATCGTGACGCTTGGTCTCATATTCTCAGACCTATGGGCAGGAGTCAGGAAGGCGAAGCAAAGAGGTGAAATGCGTACAAGCGAAGCTTTGAAACGAACTGTTGAGAAGGTCAACAAGTACTTCAACATGCTGTTTGCGTTGACGCTTGTTGACGTTGTGCAGATTTCTCTGGTTTTCTTCCTGTATTGGTTCTACCATTACGACATCTGGATGATTCCCGTGTTCACGCTTGGGGGCACTTGCTACGTTGCCTACATAGAGATAACAAGCATCGTGGAGCCGGCAGATATCAAGGAGAAGAAGCAGCAGGATGACTTCAAGAGACTGCTGATGCAGTTGGCGGAGAACAAGGATTTGAGAGAGAAGATAGTTGATATATTGAAGGTGAAGGAAAGTGAGGTTTGTGATGAATGAGCATCTGATAGATGAGATTTGGGGCGTAGCCTTCACGATAGTGCTGGCCGCTCTTATTTGGGGACAGATTAAAAACAAGAACTGATATGAAGTATTTTACGATTGAAGAATTGATTAAGAGCGCAACGGCACAGAGGAAGGGCATTAAGTCCCAGTTCAAGCCAAGCGACGAAGTGAAGAGAAGTCTGACCGCTTTGGTCGAAAAAGTCCTTGACCCATTGAGAGAGGCATACGGAAAGCCTATCATCGTTACATCTGGCTATCGTTGCCCTGCCTTGAACAAGGCTGTCGGCGGTGCAGCCTCATCACAGCATGTGAAGGGGGAGGCGGCAGATATAAGGAGCGTCAGCGACCTGCCTTCAGAGAACAAGAAGTTGTTCGACCTTATCCGTCAGTTGAAGCTGCCATTTGACCAGCTCATCAACGAATACGGGTACGATTGGGTACATGTGTCTTTCGGTGCTCGTCAACGTCGGCAAGTACTTCGTGCAGTGAAGAAAAATGGTCAAACAGTTTATATATCGGAGAAATAGCCTATGAAAAAGTATCTGTATGCGGCAGTTGCCATAGCGATTGCAATCCTTGTGGGCGTGTGTGCCTGGCAGGGACGTGAGTTGACAAGAGTTAAGGAAGAGCGCACAAGGCTTCTGAACAACCAGAATGCGCTTCTGGAGGAGATTGACCTGTACGAGACAGCAGAGGGGAAGAGTGCCGCATCGGTGCAGGCTCTCCAGCTGACGTGCGACGAGCTGAGACGGCACTATCCGGAGAAATGCAAGGAGGTGAAGGACTTGGGTCTGAAGGTGAGCCGTCTGCAGAGCCTCTCATCCACCAGCACGCAGACCAGCGTGATGGTGAAGACTGAATTGAAGGACAGCATCGTCTATGAAGTGAGAGATAATGTTGTGTATGTTGATTCTCTCAAGCATTTCGAATGGAGAGACCCTCCCTGGGTCGCCGTCGCTGGCACCATCAGGAACGGCATGGTTGACTTGGATGTGGCGTCTGTCGATACGCTTGTGCAGATTGTCCACCGTGTACCTAAGCGGTTCCTGTTCATCAAGTACGGCACGAAGGCCATCCGTCAGGAGGTCGTGAGCAAGAATCCGCACACACGGATAGTGTATTCAGAGTATATAGAGCTGAAGTGAATCTCATAGTATTTAAGGTTAGACAATGTGTGGGGATGGAGTCGCTTGTGAAAGTGGCTCCATTTCTGTGCCACATACAAAAAGAAAAGGCCAGGATGGGTGAGTTCCTGACCTTGAAGAACCCTCGCCAACACGTATCACCTGCACATTGGGTTCTTCACTAACGAATACAAGCGAAAGCGGATATTGTTCGTTTTTCTGCAAAAATTTTTGTTTGTCAGAACAAAATCGCTACCTTTGTATCGATTTCATGATTTTTCGACAATCTCATGAGGTTCGACAATCGTTGGAGGGTGTTCACGCACCCTCCTCTTTGTTGAGGTTGTCAATCACTTTTCTTATCGCTTCAGTTGCCATCTCAGGCTTCACAGACACATAGTGGTAGATGATACCGTGTGCGCGTAGAGAATGCCCCAGAATGTAGTCTATGACCTGCGTGGAGACTCCCAGCTCGAAGGCATGCTGGGAGAATGATTTCCGAGCAGAGTAAAAGACGAGGTTTGGGATTCCGAGTTCGTCACGCAACGCATTCATGTGATGCGTAATGAAGTGCTCTGTGCACTTTGGAATTTGCAGTTTGCCATCCTTGGTCTTGATGCGCTTGATGATTTCCCTTGCCTCTGGAGGAATGGTGTAGCGTACTTCAATGTTGCATCTGTCTCGGACCTTGCTTCGTTTGTAGTGCATCTCATTCGTGCAGGAGTTGAGGTCGAGTCCCTTCAGATCCACCATATTGATGCCTCCGAGGTAGTAGGACAGCATGAAGAGGTCACGGGCCATCATGCGTTCCTTTGTCTTGCACTGGTAGTCACGAATCCTCCTGATGTCGCTGCATGACAGCCACGAATCTCTGACAGTCTTCGGTGCTCTTCTGTATCCATTGCCAGGATTGAAGTCAGCATCGACGATTCCGCATTTCCGTGCGAAGGAGATGATTTGGAACATGAAACCTATGTAGTTGTTCTTTGTCGAGGAACTGAGCTTTTCGCCCGTCAAGAACTTTTCATACCCCAAGACTGTGAGCCTTGTAATCTTGCGGATAGGCGTGTCTTCGCCAACGTATCTGGCAAGAGAGCGGAAGCATGTTTCCATTGTTCGCTGGGTGGTCTCCTTCACCGTGGAGTATTTCATCATCTGATTGTAAGCCTCCTTGATGCTCATGTTCTTGTCACCAGTGCTGTCCTTCAGCGCACAGACAAGTTCGGCGCAGCTCATGGACTCGATGTATTCCATGTCATCCAGCCTTCCCTGGTACTTCCAGATAATCTTCCGAAGTTTGGCGTTGAGAATGTTGGCGTCAGGTCTTCCAGCCACCTGTCCGTTCCGGAACTGCTTTGAGTTATCTACTATGACATCTGTGATGATGTACCTTGTTTCGCTGTTGTGTGATACTGCGATGCGGATCTTGTGCTTTCCGCTTGTGAGCACCTTTGCAGGTACTATTACTAATGATAATTGAGCCATATTTTTTCGACAATTTTTCGACAATAAAAAGGAAATGTTTTTGATGAATCGACAATAATTTCGACAATACGAGAATGTCAAATTTGGCGGTCTTGCGTGAAGATTACCACTTGATTTACATAATGTTCGGCTGTTTTCCATTGTTTTTTGTTGCTTAAACGAGAAATATGTCGTACCTTTGACTCCGTCGAAGGTACTCACATTCGGAAAAACTCAAATATATTTGGTTTTTCTCTCACTTATTCGTACCTTTGCCAACCGTATGAGTACAGAAACGAAGCACCTGAAAATCATCTTCACGACGGATGTGCACGGCAATTACTTCCCGTATGACTTCCGTCACGGACACTGGGGCAAGGGAAGCCTCCAGCGGGTGCATGCGTTTGTGGCCAAAGTGGTGCAGGAAAGTCCTGGCAACACGCTGCTGATTGACGGTGGTGACATGTTGCAGGGTGAGCCCACGGCCTACTACTTCAACAACCACTGCGAGAACAAGCGCCACAAAGTGGCAGACATCTGCAACTACATCGGCTACGACGTGGCTGTGATTGGCAACCACGACATTGAGATGGGCAAGGGCATCTTCGACAAATTTGTGGAGGAGTGCAACTACCCTATTCTGGGTGCCAATGCCATCAATACCGAGACGGGTGAACCGTATTTCCAACCCTATGAAATCTTCTACCGCCAAGGACTGAAGATTGCCGTGATTGGTTTCATTACCCCTGCCATCCCCCACTGGATTCCAAAGACCATCTGGAAAGGCATCCGCTTTGAGGACATCCGCGAGAGTGCCGAACGGTGGATGAAGATTGTGCGTGAGGAGGAAAAGCCCGACTTCGTCATCGGACTGCTGCATTCGGGTATGGACGAGGGTATTGTGACACCCGACTACAAGGAGAATGCCACGCGCGAAACGGCTGAGAATGTGGAAGGGTTTGACCTCATCCTCTATGGGCACGACCATTCGAGCAACATGGAGGAAGTGACCACCAAGCAGGGACGGAACGTGCCGTGCATCAACCCCGGATGCTATGCCTACAGCGTTGCAGTGGTGGATGTCGATTTCCGCATCAACGAACAGGGCAAGGTGACCAGCCACGAAACGCTGTGCACCCTCAACTATATCGGAACGCTGCACAACCAGCATGCCAATTCCTTCAGACGCCACTTCGCCTACGCTTTCCACGAGGTGAAGCGCTTTGCCTCGCAAAAAATCGGGAAGTTCCTGAACCGTGTGGATGTGGCTGATGCATATTTCGGTTCGTCGGCATATATTGACCTCATTCAAGACTTGCAACTCAGAGTGAGCGGTGCCGACCTCTCGTTCAGTGCCCCACTCTTCTTCAACGCCTCTATTGAGGCTGGTGACATCTGTGTCAGCAACCTTTTCGACCTTTACCGCTTTGAGGACCACCTCTACACCCTGTTGCTCACAGGACAGGAAATCAAGGATTATCTGGAGATGAGCTATGCCAGTTGGACACAGCAAATGCATGCGCCCACCGACACTATGCTGCTCATCAGTCCGATGAAGAGCAATCCCGACAGAATGGGATTCAAGAACTTCATCTTCAATTTCGACTCGGCAGCGGGCATCCGCTATGAAGTGGACGTGACCAAACCCGAGGGAGAGAAAGTGCACATCATCTCGATGGACGACGGACGCCCTTTCCTGATGAACGAAACTTACACCGTGGCCATGACGGCCTACAGAGCCAATGGAGGTGGCGAACTGCT
Source organism: Bacteroidaceae bacterium (assembly GCA_016280445.1). Classification (GTDB taxonomy): domain Bacteria; phylum Bacteroidota; class Bacteroidia; order Bacteroidales; family Bacteroidaceae; genus Minthosoma. Next base: position 37,312 of record JAEEGS010000076.1, on the reverse strand, counting down.
GACCAAAGGTGCGGGATTGTCGAAGGAGGAAATGGATTCACGCATCCTGAGCGTGAGTCAACACGACATCCGTCACTACCTGATGGAATATGTGCAGGAATTGGGCGCCATCAATCCACAGGCCAAGAACCATTGGCGGTTTGTGCCTGAAGATTGGGTGGCTCAAGCCACAGAACGGGAAAGGAAAATTCTCTTCGGAAGCGATTAAGCTTTCAATCCATCACAACAAGAAGGACGTGTGTCTTTCTTATATGCCCAGCACATTTCTCAGCACCCACCAGACAAAGAAAAGCACGATATACACCCTTGACAAGATGGGGCTTTCGGCCACTCTGACAAATCGTTCACCACGGTCAAAGCCTTTCAGACCTGCAGCCACCACCAACGCTGCGGCATAGGGAATGCTGAAAATGAAAAAGTAGTTATACGCCAAAGCCTCCGCTGGTCGACCGTTCAGCAGGGCATGTAACGCACGTTGCACGCCACATGCCGGACAGTTCCATCCAGTGAGCAGATGGAACGGACACTTGGGCATCCACACATACTTGGCTGGGTCGAGAAATAAATAGAGCACGACACAACCAAGTATGAGAATCAGATAAATAAAGAATGTGGCTTTATTTTTGATAGCGCCTTTCGTTTTAGTTCTACAGATTTACATATTTTCCAAAGCTGCAACAATAGCCGCACCATAGAAAACCATGTAGAGAATCGAGATCACCACTGAAGCAACGGCACCGATGATGGACCAGTTGCGGGCACTATTCGCCTTCGAAACGGCACCAGCATAATCGCCACGGCTATATAATCCGTCCACTTGAGAGGCACAAATGATGGCATAAATGCCTGTCGGGAGGCAACAGAACAGGGTGGACAGCACAGCCAGCACCATGTTGCTGCCCGGCTTGGGCATCATGGGTTGCTGAGGCGCATAACCCGGAGCCGTCTGGATGTAAGTCACCGATTGTGGTGCTTGCGGAGCAGCAGCCATTTGCGGAGCGGCCATCATCTGAGGGGCAGCAGCCATTTGTGGAGGTGGAGCCATCTGAGGAGCAGCCTGCGCAACATGAGGAAGAACGGGTAACAACTCTTCCACCTGACCAGCAGGCATCCACTGAGGCATTCCCTGTGTCCACACCATCGTTTGGGCTGTGACACCATATGCTGGCAGTTGGCTACCCTCTATTGGGCCTTTCTGCTCATTTTGAGGAGATATATAAAAATAATGTCGCATGATTCTTTTTTTATGATGGACAATCCTTTCAATAAAAGTCGACGTTAACTATTGACTGCTGCAATAATAGCAAAAATCATATAGAAGAACAAGAAGATTCCTCCAGCGGCAGCACCGATAATGGACCACTTCTTGGCATCGGCAGCCTGTTTCACGGCCTCTTCATACTGTCCTGCATTATAGAGCGAATCAACCTTGTTTGCACAAATAATGGCATAGATACCAACTGGCCAACAACACATCACTGTAGTAAGAATAGCCCATACAAGATTATTATTAGGCTTGGGTTGTACAGAGGGGTCTGATGCCACACCTGCTGGAGGCACAGTCTGGAAAGTATTCTGGTGCTCACTCTTATTATAATTGTCAGCCGGAGCGGGTTGAGGTGCTGGCTGAGGTTGTGGAGCGGATTGAGGAGCAGGTGCTGGTTGAGGTGCTGGTGCTGGCTGAGGAGTTGGAATTGGTGGTGCTGCTTGTGGAGCTGGAGCAAACAATGCAGCAAGTTCCGGCACTTCTGAAGCAGAAGACCACTGTGGCATTCCTGCTGCCCACACTAATGTATCAGCCTTCACGCCGTTAGCAATCAGTTCGCTGGCGTCGACTGGTCCTTTCTGCTCATTCTGAGGAGAGAGATAATAATATTTTCCCATAGTAATGATATTTTTAGATATTTATACAGATTACGGTTGCAAAAGTAGATAAAAAAAATACAACGTCCATCATAAAGACCTGTTTTTTTTATCTTTCAGACAAAAAAAATGATTTTTCGTCCACACATCGCCTTCTCATCTCAATTGTCCAGATGCCTTGAGAAGTTTCACCTGTGCCAACTGTAACTGACAACGGGCACGAACAAGGTCAGCGCTGCACTTTTGCCACATGGCCTGTGCCTCCAGATAGTCGGAGAGGGTTTCCAGTCCCACCTCGTACTGCTGTTTCGACAAGCGCATGTTCTCCGCCGCCTGACGAAGTGCCACTTCACAGAGATTCAGTTCAGTCTGATGCTCTGCACAAAGGTTCTGGCACTGCGACAATTCCAACTGCATGCGCTCATCGATGTCTTGCTGTTCCAACTGTGCAATCTGATATGCCGCACGCGCCGAGCGCACCTTGTTGGCTGTGCCTCCAAACAACTCGACAGGCACCTTGACAGCCACACCTACCGTGGCGGAGCCGTCGGCCACCAGACGCTTGCCAGCCAATTCGCCCCCATTGGCATAGACATAAGACGCACCCACCATCACATTGGGCAGGTAATCGCTCTTGGTCAGTTTCACCTTCTGGCGTGCCAGTTCAGTCTTGTCTGCCAGAATGGCATGTTCCGGTCGGAGAGAAATGGCCTCTTCCCGAGTGGTTGTCACTCTACCCTTGAACGGAAGATACAGCAAAGTGGAATCGCTTGTTCCCTGTCCAGAAGCAGTTGGAGAGACCGTTGCAATCTCGCTGTCCAGCGGCATGCCGATGATGTGGCAGAGATTCATCAGCGCCAAGCGGTAACCATTGTCAGCCTTTTGGATGGACAATGCCGCCTCATTCTGCTTCACCTGCACTTTCATCACATCGTTGCGGGTACTCATTCCATGACGGAAAGCCCCCTCCACATTCTTTTTCAACTCGGCAAGCATGGCTTCGTAAGCATGGGCCACATCGTCCAGTTCCTTTGCCTCCACCGCTTGATAATATGCCTCGCAGGTCTTCACAATCACCTCCGACTCGGTCAGACGTATGTTTTCACGCGCCATGTTGACACCTATCTTCGACATCTCATAGGCCGTCGTGATTTTTCCGCCCGAATAGATGGGTTCCATCAGCGAGATGCCACCCACAAAGAAATTCTGAAGTTTCCACTTCATGTTCTGCGTCGGAAAGTCGGCATACTGGTTGAGACTGTGGCTACCATCAGCATTTGTCGTGACGTTAGGCACAAATTTTCCTGCCGACTCCACATAATTATATATCGGGAGATGACCGCCAGCTATGGTGATGGAGCCTTTCGCCGTACTGTAGAAATCGGTGGCCAGCAGATTGATTTTCGGGTAGAAGTTCGCTTTATAAGACTTCATGTCGAAGCCCGTCTGCTCCAGTTTCAGTTTGGCCGACGAGAGTGAATGATTATGTTCCAGCGCCTTGTCGATACATTCTTGCAGAGAGAGAGACTGGGCTGTTGCCTCGGCGATGCACCCACCGAGCGCCAAGGAGAATATCAATAGTTTCTTTTTCATTTCCATGGAGTTATTTCACTTTGAAGAACATGGCATACAGCACAGGGATGAAGATGAGCGTGATGAGTGTTCCCATGAAGAGGCCACCCATGATTGTGACCGCCAGCGAACCGAACATGGAGTCGGGCACCAAGGGTATCATGCCCAAGATAGTGGTGAGACTGGCCATCATCACGGGGCGCAAGCGCGACTTCGAACTCTGGATGAGTGCCACCCGAGGAGTGATTCCCTGCGATATCTCGAGCGTGATTTCATCCATCAGGACAATGCCATTCTTAATCATCATACCAATCAGTCCGAGCACACCCACAATGGCCAAAAATCCAAACGGTTTACCCGTGAGCATCACCACAGGAATGACGCCGATAATGACCAGCGGAATGCAGCAGAAAATGATGGTGGGCTTCTTGTAGTCCTTGAAAAGCATCACCAGAATGAGAATCATGAAGACGATGCAGATGGGGAATCCGTTGAAGAGATACTTCATCGACTGGTCGGAGGCCTTCTTCTCACCTTCCCATGACAACGAGTAGCCTTCAGGCAATTCCATCTGTTCAATCTTTTCCGCAATGGCCTGACGAGCAGCTTCGGTACCCACACCCGGACATGGCGAGCACTGCAGTCGCTGACATCGTTGCCCATTGTAGCGCACCACCACCGGTTCCTCCCACAGAATGTCAATGCCATGTGACACCTGCTTGAGCGGAGTGGTCTGTATCAGATTCTCAATGATGTCCTCACGCTTCACCGCCCCCATCATCAGTTTCTGCATCGTCGAGCGGTTGAAGAATTGACCCACATTCGGAATCAGACCAAACACACGTGCATTTTCCAGATTCTCCACATTTTCACCATTCTCATCCGTACACTTCACATAAATATGCTCAGGATTGATGCCATTGTAGAAAGTGCCAATGGGAACACCTCCCGTATAGGCCATCATGGATATGGCCACATCGCTGCGTGTCAAAGCGCTGTTGCGTGCCGAAGCCTGATCGTAGTCGATGTTAAGCACCGGCACCAGCGGTTCCCAATCAGTAGTGGCCAAATACACCTTGTCCGATGCATCGACAATAGCCCGAGCGGAGTCCACCAACTGATGCAACACCGCTGGATCGGGACCACTGAAACAGGCCTCAATCGGATATTTCTTGAACATCAGGTTATAGCGCTTGAACTTCACATAGGCATCGGGATAGAGTGCCGAGATTTCCTTCTGCAAGGAATCGATATGTTCCACCAATGCGGAGGGAGATGTGAAGTCGATAATCAACTCACCATAAGCCAACGAAGGCGTGGCGATGGAACGTACCAGATTGTAGCGCGAAGGCGTACCACCCACCGATGTAGTCACATGCGTGATGTAGTCGTGTTTCATCAGCAACTGGCGAATCTCTCGCAAGTCCTGTGCCGTCTGTGTGGAATTGTAGCCCTCTGGCAGTTTGTACTCCATGTAGAGCTGGTCGTATTCCATGTCGGGGAAGAAAGCCTGGTTGACAAACTTGTAGCAGAACGCGCTAAGACCCAACAGGACAAAAGCACATACAATGGTGGTCTTGCGGTGTTTCAGTCCGAAGAGAAGCACCTTCTCCAGCACATCATAAGCCTTCCCCGCATACAGTTCATCCGCTTTCTCCTCTTTCTTTTCTTTCATCTCCTTGAAAATCCGGTCGCACATCACTGGCACATGCACCAGTGCCAAGAGCCAACTCAGCAGCAGACTGACAGCGATGACGATGAAGAGGTCACGCACATACACACCCGCCGTATCGGGACTCATGAAGATGGGCAAGAACGCCAAGATGGCTATCAGCGTGGCACCCAACAGCGGCATGGCCGTCTTCTCGCCAATCGAGGTGAGTGCCTCCAAACGGGGTTTTCCCTGTTTGAGATCCACCAGAATACCATCAACGATGACGATGGCATTGTCGACCAGCATACCCATGGCCAAGATGAAACTGGCCAAAGAGACACGTTGCAAAGTGCCGTCGAAACCCTGCAGCACCAAGAAAGAGCCAAACACAATCACCACGAGACTGGTGCCGATGATATAGCCACTCCTCCACCCCATGAAGAAGATGAGCAGCAGCACCACAATAATCACCGACTCAATCAGGTTAATCAAGAAAGTGTTGAGGGCATTGTTCACACGTTCGGGCTGGAAGAAAACCTTCTGGCACTCCACTCCTGCCGGGAAACGCGTCGATACCTGGGCGATGCGTTCCTCCACCTTTGCACCCACCTTCAGGATGTCGTAGTCGGAAGAACAAGCGATGCTGATGCCCAGCGCCCTTTCGCCATCATAGGTCATCTGATTGCGAGTGGTGGCCTCATAGGCCTTCACCACCGTCGCGATGTCCTTGATGCGCAGTTGGTCATCGTCGTGTCCCTGCACAATCATATTGGCGATGTCATTCACATTGTTGAAACGGTCGCCCACCGCCACACGGATGCGTCGGTTGCCGTTGTCGTAGTAACCCGCATAGTTGGTCTTGTTCTGGTTGTTCAGCGTCTGAATCACCTCCGTAGGCATCACACCCAGATTGGCCATCTTATCCTCGCGCAACTCAATGTTGATACACTCATTGCGCTTGCCATATATCTCCACACGGCTCACTCCATCAATCTCATTGACACTCCGTTTGATGAGTTCCGCATAGTCGTTCAGTTCCTTGTCACTTTGCCCGTCACCTGTCAAAGCATAAAACATGCCATACACATCGCCAAAGTCATCGCGCACTTGCGGCACCGAAGCCTCCGAAGGCAATTTGCTCTGTGCATTGGACACTTTCCGACGAAGCGCATCCCACTGCTGCTCCACCTCCTTGTCGGGCACGGTGGTCTGCAACTCCACGTTGATGAGACTGAGATCAGCATAACTCGATGATTGGATGTTGTTGATGGTGGACATCTCGCGGATGCTCTTCTCCAGCGGATCGGTCACCTCCAGTTCCACTTGATGAGCGGACGCACCTGGATAGGTGGTCACCACCATGGCCTGCTTCACCTTGATGGCAGGATCTTCCAATTTCGACATCGAAGCATAAGCCAGCATGCCGCCAATCACCAGCACGACCACCATAAAATAGACCAGCCGGCTATTGTTCAATGCCCATTTGCTATAGTTTATCATTATCTCTTATATAGAATAAATCATCAAAGACACTTACAACAATCCACCCACATTCGAGGCAGAAGGTCGCTCCAGCACCTTCACTGGCTGTCCATCCCGTACGTGATGCACACCCGATGCCACCACTTTTTCACCCGACTTCAATCCCTGACGCACCTGCATGGTGCCATCGCGATTCACTGTCGAGATGGTCACGGCACGGGCATTCACCTTGCCCGACTTCTCATCGTAGACAAACACCTGGGTCTTGCCCTTCTGTTCCAGCACAGCCGATGAAGGTACATTCACGATACCCGAAGCCTCATCATTCGACACTTGGGCATAGACAATCGTCGTCATTCCCGGGGTGATTTTCTTGGGGTCGATGGGTTCCAGGAACCTTAAACGTACCGTGTAGAGTTGCGAGGAATTTGCCTCTTGATTCATGCGTACAACGCTCAGAGGGAACGCTTTGTCGCCAGTTACATCAAATCTGCAACTAAAATCCACAAATTTCTCAATATGAGCAAAATCTGATGCACTGATTTTAATTTCTACTTCAGTATTTCCGCTACCAAAAACACTAATCACAGGCATGCCAGCCCCCACCGTTTCGCCTGCCTCATGAAACTTCGTCTGCACATATCCGTCGATGGTGCTTTTCAAACGCGTGTCAGCCAATTGGTTCTGATGATTGGCCAGTTTCTGTGTGATTTGCTGCAGTCCGAAACGCGCCTTGTCATTGTTGCTCGCCGTTGTATTGCCCTCAGCATAAAGCGCCATCACACGCTCGGCATCCGCTTTCACCTGTGCATACTCAGCCTGTGTGGCAGCCAACTGCACCTGATAATCGCGGGCATCCATCACGGCCACCACTTGGCCCTTGCTCACATGGTCGCCCTCCTTCACCAACAGGCGTTCAATCTGACCGGCCACACGAAAAGCCAAATGAACTTCCGAGGCTGGTTTCGTCCTGCCCGTGAAGGTCGTTGCATCCACTTCATTGATGCTTTTCGCCACAGCCAAATTGACCGTGACCGCTTCATCTTGCGAGGTTTTCTTCTGGCCACAAGATATCATGCCTCCCAGAAGAATCGCCCCCAATACAAAATTAATCCATCGATTCATATCCTATTTTCCTTTCTTCGTTGTTGTTCCTGTTGCCATACAAAGGCATATGAAACACGATTTTCAGATGCAAAGATAAAGTATAATTTTTCAACGAACATAGCGTTTATGGTATAAAAATTATCCTTTTTGTAACCTTTTGACCAAAAAGTACGCCAAAGATATTGTTTATTTGTTCAAAAAGTAGTTATTTTGTGCTTAAATATGAATAACATGAAAGAAGAAAAGGTAACCATCAAGGAGTTGGAAGGCGGTGAGGTGGACATCCTGAACGCCGAGTATGGCAGTGTGAAACTGAACAAGACAGGATTCTTCCTGTGCAAAGAGGGAACCGTGACACTCACCATCGACGGAAAAGAGTATTCCATGTCTCAAAATTCCATCATCGTGTACTTCTCTTACAGTGAGTTACGCATCATCAACCACTCATCCAACCTGCGTGGCACTCTGATAGGCGCAAACCTTGAGACCATTCAGCCCATGCTCTATAATGTGACGAATTTCAACGCACTTTTTGTCATTAAGCAAGCGCCTCTTCAAGTTGTTACCGAGCAACAGTGCCATGCTCTTTGCCAATACATCTCGCTGCTGAAGAACGTCACCAAGAAAGCGCATATGGAAAGTATGGATCAAGCCGAACAACTCAACAAGCCCGTCCTCGAAATCGCTCGCAAACAGGCCGAGTTGCTCAGTTATGCGCTCATTCTCGAGGTGTTGCAATGTTATGCCAACGTGACACGGAGCTCCGAAAGCCTTTCGCGCAAGGACGAGGTGCTGCAGAAGTTTGTCTCCACCCTCTACCGCCACTACCGCAAGGAGCACGAAGTGAGTTACTATGCCGACCGCCAGTTCCTCACCACACGCTATTTCAGCACCATCATCAAGGAACGTTCAGGCAAGTCGCCCAGTCTGTGGATTGCCACAGCCCTGTTGGTCGATGCCCGCAACATGCTGAAAAACACCAACATGACCATCAAGGAGATATCCGACCAACTCTGTTTCCCTAATCAGAGTTATTTCGGCAAATGGTTCAAGAACCTCACCACCCTCAGTCCGCTTGACTACCGCAAGGGGAAAGCAGAGGTGACCGAAGAGGACGCCAACTTCACCGATGTCATCCAGCGTGGAATCAACCACCTCAAAAACGAGAATGGGCAATAGACCGACCATCAACGCGGCTCAAACTACATGATAACAAAATAACAATAAAACACAATGAAAAGAAACATCTTTCTGCTGTCACTCCTCATGCTGCTGATTGCAGCATTCACATCTTGTTCCAAAGACCCGCACGCTGATGCATCATGTACTTACTACGTGCAAACCGACAGCATCACGTTCACCACAGAGGACGAGGCTCAACACGACTCCATCCTGAAAGTTTATGCAACCGAAAAGGGCATCTCTTCTTACGTCTTCAAAGAAAACGCCTCGACCGACAAAAGCTTGATTTCCCTTGCCATCGAGATGTGCGACCAGAAAGCCCTCAGCACTTTCCAAGCCAAAGTGCCGTCAGCGCTCGACCTCGCCACCGTGAAGACCGAACTCTACAACTCCCACACGGATCACTTCACGCAAGAGGGCATCCTGAGTGTCGACGACTTGCAACTACAACCCTTCACGATACATATCACCTTGCTCAACTACACCTATGGTGTACCTTTGAAGAATGTTGATATTTATGTTCAATAATTTAAGTCTCTGAAGTTTCACTATAGTTTATTTAAACACGAATTACACGAACTTACACGAATACTTCACCAGTACGAATTTCACGAAGTGTGCCTACTGCACAACGAATAGCACGAACTATACAGCGTGTTGGGAACCATCCGGATGGCCTTCGTGAAATTTGTGTGCGAATAAACATCCGAAAGTTGAATTCAATAACCCAAGAAGTAATTAAAGCACACGCATGAAAACATCTCTCCTCACCACCCTTATCGCGCTCACTGCCACTACCGCTACAGCCCAACCCAACTATGCTTCCGACATCCAAAAGGAGCAACTGGGACGAGGCTTCGTGTGTCTGAAAGAAGGAGACAGTCTGGCTTTCTCATGGCGTTTCCTCGAAGGAGAAGAGAAAGTTCCATTCAGCATCTATCAAGAGGGTAAACGACTGAACGATCAGAATATATGGAATGCCACATTCTTCAAGACTTTGGCACCTAAAGAAAAGACAGAGTTCCTCTTGACAGCCATTCGGGACAACCGCGAATTCTCTTATGTGCTGACTTATCATCCCGACCAACGGGACTATCTTTCCATTCCCCTCAACAAGCCTGCCGACGGCACCACACCCGATGGACGCCCCTACACCTACTCGGCCAACGACGCCAGCGTGGGCGATGTGGATGGCGATGGAGAATATGAACTGATTCTCAAATGGGACCCTTCCAACAGCCGCGACAACAGTCACGAAGGCTACACGGGTCATGTGTACATTGATTGTTATAAGATTCCTGGCCTTTCAGGAAATGCAGAAGCATCCGCTGCGGCAAAATCTCCCTTTCTCTGGCGCATCGACCTCGGTCCCAACATCCGTGCAGGTGCCCATTACACCCAATTCCTCGTCTATGACTTTGATGGTAATGGCCGTGCCGAAATCATCATGAAAACAGCCGACGGAACGGTGGACGGAACAGGGCAAGCCATTGGTGATGCCAATGCCAACTGGGTGATGAGCGGAACCATCAACAAGGACATCGAGGGAAAGAAGAGCAAGAAAGCCACCAATATCTCTGGCAGAATCCTGCAAGGGCCTGAATATCTCACCGTGTTCGAGGGTCTCACAGGACGTGCCCTCAAGACCGTGGACTACCAGCCACCACGAGGCGATGTGGCCAGTTGGGGCGACAACTACGGTAACCGCTGCGACCGCTTCTTGGCCGCTGTGGCCTATCTGGATGGCAAGCACCCCAGCGCTGTGATGTGCCGAGGCTACTACACCAAGTCTTATCTGGCTGCCTACGATTGGAACGGCACCGACCTCACCCTGCGATGGCTGTTCGACTCCGAAAAAGAGCCAGGCTATTCCGGACAGGGCAACCACAACCTTCGGGTAGGCGATGTGGACGGTGACGGATGCGATGAAATCACCTATGGCGCCATGGCGGTCGACCATGACGGGAAAGGGCTTTACACCACCCGCTTGGGACATGGTGACGCCATTCACCAACTGGCCTTCTATCCTGACAACACCCAGTTGCAAATCTGGGATGTGCATGAGAATCAGAAGGACGGTTCTGAGTTCCGCGACGCACGTACAGGACACATTATCTTCCAAATCAAAAGTTCTGACGATGTGGGACGAGGCATGGCAGCCGACATCGACCCCACCAACAAAGGTGTGGAGATGTGGTCATCCTCACAGTTAGGCTACTTCGATGTCATAGGCCAACTGCATGCACCCAATGCGCGCATCCCCGTCAACAGCGCCGTGTGGTGGGATGGCGATTTGTTGCGCGAACTGCTCGACCGCAATGCCGTGATGAAATGGAACTGGAACAAAGAAATCACCGAGACCATCAAGGACTTCAAGGATGAGGGATGCCTCTTCAACAATGGCACCAAGATGAATCCATGCCTGTCAGCCGACATCTTCGGCGACTGGCGTGAAGAAGTGGTGGTACGCAACCGCGAGAGCACCGAACTACGCATCTACTCCACCACCCACCCCACCGAACACCGCTTCCCTTGCCTCATGTTCGACATTCCCTACCGCCTCAGTGTGGCCACCGAGAACGTAGGTTACAACCAGCCACCCGAACCAGGCTTTTATCTGGGTCATGGCATGAAACGTTGACAAGCATTTTGGGGTGAACAGCAGACGGATGAGAAAAAATGTGTGATTTTGTTTGGCTGTTTCGCCGAATAGTCTTACCTTTGTGCCCGAAAACAAGATGATAGGGGCGTAGCCCAGCTGGTTTAGAGCGCTGCAGTCACATTGCAGAGGTCATCGGTTCGAACCCGATCGTCCCTACCAAAACAAAGTGCTAATCGATTGATTAGCACTTTGTTGTTTCTTGAATTAGTGTGTATTAGGCGTTAAGCCTTTTCACACAGACGCACAAACATCGCTCCGCTCACTTCTTCAGCCAGAACAGAGCACTCTTACCTTCCGTCATCGGGAAGGAATACTCACAACCCACATATTCTGTCGGACGCTTTCCCAGTTCCTCCAAAATCTGTTCAATCTGCTCGTCGGTCAATTTTGCAGGGTCAAGACTTATCACATCGCCATACTCATTCACCTTAGAAACCGACTTCGGATAAATGAACATGATATCAAGACCATCAGCAAACCCGTCTGGATGGAATTCAAGTCCCTCCGTTCCTCCACCCGAAATGAATCCATAGAATCCTTCCGGATAATAGATGGCGCCATCTTTCAGCACGCCAACCCACAGCGTCTCCTCACCCCACAATTCGTTCACCTCAACCCGTATCACCAGTCCCTTGTACTTTCCTTCCTTTTTCACGACCGTCGGCATCCACGCCTGTTCTGCAGACGTCTCAATCCACTCAGCCGTCACAGCCTCAGGCATCATCTCCTCCGTATCAGATTTGAGCACATAGCCCGACTCAATGTCGCACCACTCTCTATCCCTGACACTCACCTTGTAGTAGTCACCTTCCTCGCCCAACACAGCCAGAACCGTGCCAGCATAGCGGTCCCAATCATTATTGCTATACCCCTTCGGCACCTTCTCGTCGCTCCACTGCATCCTGCTATCCGCCATGTCAGACTCCATGTCCTCCATGCAATTCACTAATTTTGCACTGCCCTTCGCAGGCTCCCTCAACACTGGCGTCTTCTCCGCTGTCACCACCACAAACTTATCCACCTTTGGCACAGCATTCAATCCCATTCTCTCAGCCAAAGCATTCTCGGCATCAGAAGAACCATCAGAGCCTTTGCCCTTGCAGTTCCACAACAACAGGGATACACAGCATCCCAGCAACATAATCGCATACTTTTTCATAATCATATAGGTTTTATAGGGTTCGTAAATATAATTATCTTAACTTTAGGAAGTTACCAGTTCTTTGCGAGCAAAGCGCTACGCGATGGCGCTCAGGAGTTATAGGAGTTAAAGCCTATACCACCATGCGGGGTGTAAGTTACCATCTGTCGTACATAACATACGGCTCTAACTCCTTTAACTCCTCTAACTCCCTTAACTCCAAGCAAGTGGAACTTGCGAAACTTGAGTAATTATTCCTTCCGAATGGTTTTCAATTGCAAAGATAACTGAAAGATTTGAGACAACAACCATTTTCCCCTCAAAAATCTCGATTTTCTCATCCGATTTCGATAATTCTATTTTTTGATTCAACTTTCGGAAGTTACCGCTTCGCTCAGGAGTTAAAGGAGTTATAGGAGTTAAAGCCTATACTCTGTCAACTGTGGAGAGGAGTTTTCACGCCAGCATTACATTCGGCTTTAACTCCTCTAACTCCTTTAACTTCTTTAACTTCTTTAACTCCAAGAAGGTGGAGCATGCGAAACTTAAGTTATCGAATTGTCAATTACTCATCACTTATGAACGACTTCGACACTGTCGTTATGATTCTGTGGCCAACAGCATACAGTCGCCCTCGCCACTATAGTAGAGGACGGGCAGGAGATGGCGAGGAAGGCTCTCGTTCACTCGATTGTAGTTATAACTGTAGCTCACTTTGGCGAGTTCGGCCAGTTCTGCCTCTGTGATGGGGCGATTGCGAATGAGGTAGTTGTCGTAGGTGCGGTCATCACTCAAATCATAGCTGTCGAAAACAGGATAGCTGGCGTAGAGACACCCCACGTGCATGCCTCCCACCGTGGTTTTCGGCTTGACGCTAAAAGCATCGAATTCCCCTCGTCTTATCGTTCCCATCAGGTCAACATGGTCACGCACATCCTGCCACCCTCTGAACTCATGCCCCAGAATGGTGACCACATCCTTGATGCGGTAGCACTGGATGTCGAAGTCGGCCAGCGGCAAATGCTTCTGCAACCTCTCCCCCAACCCTTCAAGCACATCCTTTTTTTCGGCCAGTTCGGGAGCCTCCTTCAGCAGCCTCGCCATCAACCCTTCAATTCCCTCTCTGCGCAGGCAATCGCGATACTGCACATTGTAGATCACGATCGAGAACAACTTATATTCCAGCCACCAGTCCACATCCTTGATGGCCGCCTGCAGGTTGGAATAATGCCGCGTGCCATACTTCAATTGTGCACAAATGTCCGTCTTTTCCACTTTGGCAACTTTCTGTTTTTCAGACCCATTGCCATGACCACTCTGTTGGTTGAGCCACATCATAATTTGAGTCTCCTTTGCTTTTTAAGTTCATACTTCCTCTCTGCACAGCATTCTCATTCCAGTTGCAAAGATAAAAGAAATTCCACACATTTTTTGCACCTTTCCGGAAAAAGATATATCTTTGTCGCCTCAACTAACCTAACCATGGCTGCTCTGACACACCCAGAGATGTAAAATACGACGAGGGGCATCTTATAGATTCTCTCAATACAGACAATATAGATTCTACTATACATAAGGAGTCCACGGATAGCACCTATGATTTTCTACCCAAATTCAAGATAGAAGTGCTAACGCCATAATGCAATGTAGCTTTAGTTTTTAACCATAATAATAGAAGAGTATTAGATTATCCATCCAAACTAATCAAAACAGAACTATGGAACAGAAAAAGAACAACATTTGCAATGTGAAGTCGTTGGCTGCATTGCTGGTTATTGCGCTGGTCGCAATGTTTTCGTTAGAGAGCTGTGGAGACAAGAAGCCTCCAACAGATTCAACATCAGACATGACCACTGACAGTCTTGCTGTAGCAGGCGAGCAGGCGGGTGGAAATCATGCTGAGTATGAGGGCATATCACTCGACATGTCGATAGATGAATTCAGAAAGGCCTTGGAGGACGAGGGATATGCATTGGGAGAGAAAGACCCTGCACACAAGATGATTAAGATGTACAATCAGTTTGAGGCGCTATGGGTTTACTACGACAGCGAAACCAACAAAGTGTGGAATGTCGTGAACATCGACTTGCACTATGAGGATATGGAACTGGGAAATGAAGGCGACAGAAGGGTTTATGAGATTCTGATTCCTGAGTACGAAAAAAAGTATAACACACAGAGCACAGGCTTCTGCGAAGGTGTGGATTGCATCGACATTCCTGGCGGATGCATCATCTTTGCTTATGATGAAATTCTGGGAGGAATGATCATGACGGTGGATGAAGCCAACTCGAACAATTACGACAATCTGGCGGATACCACCTACGGGATAAGCCCATACGGACTCGAAGACTAACCTCCTCAATCTTTTTTGAGGAAATCAAGAAATTTGAGGGAAAAGTTTTGGTCATGTGAGGAGAAAGTTGTACCTTTGCAGCCGATTTATGTCGGAAAGGCTCGGACAAGTGGGCACAGAGTGGTGCCTCGCCTCCCGATGGAACCCTAAACAATTCAAAACAAAATGTACGTAATTGCAGAAATTCAGGGTCAGCAGTTCAAGGTTGAAGAGGGTAAGAAACTCTACGTTCACCACATCAAGGATGTAGAATCCGGTGCGACTGTTGAGATTGAGAAAGTGTTGTTGGCTGACAACGACGGTGTAGTAACAGTAGGTACTCCTACAGTAAAGGGTGCTAAGGTGGTGCTCGAAGTGGTGGATCCACTCATCAAGGGCGACAAGGTGCTCGTGTTCCACAAGCGTCGTCGTAAGGGCTACCGCAAACTGAGAGGTCACCGTGAGCAGTTCACTCAGGTACTCGTTAAGTCAGTTGTTGCATAACAAGTCCACGCGCTTGGCGATTCTCTTAAACAACTCAAATGTAAAACAATCTAAGACAGTTATTTTAACATGGCACATAAAAAAGGTGTAGGTAGTTCTAAGAACGGCCGTGAGTCACACTCTAAACGACTCGGTTTGAAGCACTTCGGTGGCGAAACAGTAAAGGCTGGCAACATCATCGTTCGTCAGCGTGGCACAAAGCACCACCCTGGTAAGAATGTAGGTATTGGCAAGGATGACACTCTTTACGCACTGACTGACGGTGTGGTAGTGTTCAAGCGTGGTCGCGAAAACCGCAGCACGGTTTCCATTGAGCCAATAGTTGCTGAGGCTTAACTGCTTTTGAAAGAGAAAATTGACGGGCAATAGCCAACAGGCTGTTGTCCGTTTTTCTTTTCATGAGAGAACGGAAAATGAAAAGAACCTGATGAGATAACGGATTATGGGAAAGAAAGAAATTTACAGAAGATTCATTGCTTATTTCCAGGAGGTGATGCCGGAGGCGAACACGGAACTTCATTACGAGAATCCATTTCAGTTGCTGTGCGCCGTGATACTGTCGGCTCAGTGTACCGACAAGCGCGTGAACATGGTGACCCCAGCCTTGTTTGAAGCCTACCCCACTCCCGCTGCCATGTCGACCGCAACGAAGGATGAAGTGCTGAACTATGTGAAGTCTGTCAGTTATCCCAACAACAAGGCTGAGCATCTGGTGAAAATGGCTCAACTGCTGATGGAGCGTCATGGCGGTGAAGTGCCCGGCGATTTCGACGCGCTGGTGGCATTGCCTGGCGTGGGAAGGAAGACGGCCAACGTGATGCTGAGTGTGGTTTTTGATCAGGCTGCCATGGCGGTGGACACTCACGTGTTTCGTGTGAGCCATCGCATCGGATTGGTGTCGGAAAAGTGCACCACTCCATACGCTGTGGAAAAAGAACTGGTGAAGAACATTCCTGAAGAACTGATTCCTCGTGCGCATCATTGGCTCATCCTGCACGGCAGATATGTTTGCAAGAGCCTGAAGCCCCAATGCAAAGAGTGCGGATTGAGCAGTTTCTGCCAATATGGAGGGAAGGGGTTAAAGTCTTAAGTTTCGCATGCTCCACCTTCTTGGAGTTAAGGGAGTTAGAGGAGTTAGAGGAGTTAAAGCCGAATGTAATGCTGGCGTGAAAACTCCTCTCCACAGTTGACAGAGTATAGGCTTTAACTCCTATAACTCCTTTAACTCCTGAGCGCCATCGCGTAGCGCTTTGCTCGCAAAGAACCGGTAACTTCCGAAAGTTGAATTAAAGTTTAAAGTTTAAAGGTTAGAGGTTAAAGGTTAGAGGTTAAAGTTGGGGTTAGAGAACCAGTAAGATGTAAAGCAGAAGGGGACCATTATAGAGCAAGCCCTTCAAGAGGAAGAACGCAGTTCCATCATCGCCCAACAATGGGAGGATGCCTGTAAAGTCAATGCATGCCACAAGTTGGCTGGCCAAGAATAGCATGAAGAAATAGTTGGCGAGAGCTGAGAAGATGGACACATGCGCCCGCACGAAATCGTGCATGGTGGTGAACCGTCCCGACGTGAAACCATACACATTCCCTATAAAAATGATGAACAATGCCAAGAGTCCGTCCACACCTTTGGAGAAAGCCGAATGATGAATCGTGCCAAAGGCGCTGAGAAGAATGGCATTGGGCAACAGCAACAATAGCGAGAAGAGGCCAAGAATCACCAAGGAGGAGATGCTGGTGATTTGCAAGGCACGCCGCTGCTTGAGCGAAGAGGGTGAACGTAACGCCTTCAGGAATCCCGACTCACGCAACACACTCATGGCCATCAGCCCCAACAATATCTTGGCCAAATGCACGGTGGCAAAGTTGGGGATGATGTTGGCACATAGCCAACGGATGCCTCGAGGAGTGAGCAATCCCTGCACTCCTTCCACATATATGCTCAATACCCACGAAGCGAACAGCAACAGAACCAGCATGATGACAATGCCCCAGAAGATGCATCGCAGGATGGTTTGTATGTAGTCGCGATAGGTGGACATGAGTTTTAAAGTGTAAAGTTTAAAGTTGAGAGTTTAAAGTTTAAAGTTGAGAGTTGGGGTTACTCGTCGTCTGGCTCGAGATGGTCGATGTCGAGGATGCGCAGTTCGATGGCTTTGGTGACAAGGCGAGTTGCATTGATGCTGCCATGTTCTTCGCCAAAGAGTCGGTTGGTCAAATCGTTCTGCCGCTTTTCTATGGATTTCACACCAAACGGCATGCCTTTCAATGCTGCAATCATATCTTTTGTGTAACCCAATGCCAGATGGCGGAGGAAACGCTCGTCATACTCATCAATATCGTAGTCGAGGAAGGCTTCCTGACGGAGTGATTCGCTGAGGACAGATTTGCGGAAACGTTGCAGAATCTTTTCGAGAATGGGCTGATTGAACACCATGCGCTTGCCGTCGAGCACACTCTGCACATCGCCCTTTGTGAGCAATTCGCCACTCTTCAGAATAATGCCGTCGGCACCTGCATCGAGCGCATCCACCCACAGTTTCTCATTCATGATTTCGCCCGTGAAGATGAGCACATGCACATCGGGATAGCGACGTCGCATCTGTTTGCACACATCCACTCCTGCCGTGGTGGAGCCACCCAATCCGAGGTCGAGCAACACAAGGTCTGGCTGATTGTCGCGCATCAGTTTCCAGAGGTCGGTCTCATTCATGGCCGTGCCGACAATCTCTGCCTCTGGAATTTCAGAACGGAAAATCTCTTTGGTGCCCTTCATCTCCAGGGCCACATCTTCTACAATAATCACTTTGAAAGGATTCATGGTGTTGTATGAGTTTGAGGGTTGAATGATAATCATGTTTAGTTGGCGGGCAACGTGAAGACAAAGGTGGAACCTTGTCCGTCGGCCGTATTCTCCACATAGATGCGACACCCACGGCGAGGTGAGTAGGCATCGTGTTCGCGCACGATCTGTCGACAAATGAGATACTGCGCCCCTGAGAGCGTGTCGGTCTTGGGGTCATATTTCACATGGTCGGCATAGAAGAGCCGCGCGATGTCTTCTTCCGCATATCGGTATGCCGTGTCCGTGAATGCAAATTTAGCAAAACCATCCGAAACGGCAAAATCTAACTGCAAATCTCCACCTGAATGATGCTCAAAAAAGAGTGAAATGATGTTGTCGACAAGGGTCTGAAGGAAAATCACATCGCCCATCACCACCACACCATCGGCCTTGGACACCTGCAGTTTGCTGGAGGAGGCGCACTTCCCTGCTTGCCGTTTGAAGGAACGCATGGCCATGTCGCCTATCTTTGCCGCCGAAAGTTGTGTGCGCTTGAACAGCACCAGTTCCACCTGCTTCGCGGCACATGTACTCAGAATGGTGAAGATTTCCTTGTAATAGGTCAGGAGTTCATCGATGTCGCTGATGAGCGCATCGTCCATGGAGGCTTCAGGACTGCTCAAGGCTGCATCCACCAACTGCTTAATGCGGTGAGGATAGTACATCGTCTCGTGTTTCAAGGTGGAGAGGCTGTTGTCCATAATCTGGTTGCGCACGTGCACTTTCTGCAATTCGGCCACAATGCGTTGGCACTCGTCCTGTTTGAGTTCGAGCAACTCATTCATCTCGTTCACCTTATGGTAGGTGAAATAGGAGTGAATGCTCATGAACTGCACCACCAGCCGCATGATGAGCGCCTCCTCGTCGGTGAGTTTGCTTTCGGTGAAAGATACACCAAGTGCACCAGTTGGTTGGTCGTCTTCCACACCAGCCACCTCAAGCGGATAGGCACGGAAACGCTGATTGCTGCTCACCATCTCTTGTCCGTTTGTACAGGCCTCCTGCATCATGTTCTCGTAGAGACTGCGTTCATCGGTGTTACCCATGAAGAAGAACTGGAAGCGCCCAGGCTCTTCCTTCGACGGCATCATCATTCCGATGGTTGCAACGGGTTTGATGTCGGACAAGCCCCGATGCAACTTCTTGAGCAAATCGGCTTCGGAAGAAGTGAAGACGCTGTTGTTCAGTTGGATGAACTGCCGAAGATTGAATATGATGAGCAGGTTGTTCCGATAGTGGAGGAAGAAGTAGACGGCAAGAACACCCAGAATCAGCACACTCAGCATGATGATGGCGGTCTTCTTGTTGCGATTGGCCATGCGGATGTTGTCGCAGTATTCCTCGAGCGTCGGGTCGGTGCTGGTCAGTTGGTACAAGCGCGTAAACGCCTCATTGTTGTAGTGATAGAGATGGCTCTGATTCAGCGACAATGCTGCGATGGCCACTTCGTTGCGGATACTGATGATGAGTTCGTAGTCGGTATCATAGCCCCGTTTCCACCATTCCATTTCGGCCATGTCACCACCTCCCAATTTCATCTGGTGAAGGGTGTCGGCATAGTTTTCAGCCACATGGCGGTTCAGACTTCGGATAGCCGAATCGGCAAAGAGGACAGCCTTGTCATAATGCCCCGACACATTGGCCGCGAAGATACTGTCGGAGAGCTCGTGAGCTTTTACCCAGTGAGCTCGTGAACTTACTGGAGGTGCACTTTCAGCAAACACGACATCAACGCCACCCCACAACATCAGAAGAGCCGCCAGCACCTTCAACACCCCCTTGGGCAGACGGAAGAAGAAACGGCTTCCCTTCCCCACTTCACTCTCCACACCAAACTCGCACACATCGAACATCGCATTGGTCTTCTTATACTTGCCAATGATGCCCTTGCAGTTCATCAGGCCGAAGCCAAAACCTTTGTTGCGCCGGATGTCGGAAGCATGTTCGCCCTCCGCTCCTATCTTCGCGGAGTCATACACTTTGGAGTTATTGAGCGTGTCCACATCCTCAGCTGACATGCCGTGTCCCGTATCCTTCACCGACACCTCCACATAGCGGTCGGTCTCCTCTGCGAAGAGTGTGACCTCTCCACCCTCTGGCGTATACTTGCGGGCATTGTCCAAGAGGGTGTTCATCATGAAGAGGGTCAGCGCCTTGTCGGCCTTCACCACGCTGTTGGTATCCTCCACCGTCAGGGCAAGCCGTTTGGCCTCGAAGGTCTTCGTACCCCGCTTCAGCGTGTCGAACAGTGGCTGCAAAGCAAAGTTCTCGACTTGGAGCGTCACCATTCCCTGACGTATTTTCACCCAATGGCCCAGCACGTCATTATACTCGTTGATTTTGTCTATCAACTCGCTCAAATACTGCAAGCGGTCGTGCAGCAACACCGACGATGCATCCTTGCCACCTTTCTGTTTACGCACCTCATGCAAAGCGCGGTCAAGGAAAGGCGTGATACCATTCACGATGGACATGGAGGTCAGTTTCTCGATATACTGGCGCTTATTATCATGCAGGTGCTTCTCATTCACATAGGTCTCGCTCTCCAGCACACGTTGCCGTTCCGCCATCTGAAGATATTGCAAACCCTTCTGTTTCATCCAATGATAAAACACTTGCAAGACACTCAGCATCTCCTTGTCCCATCCTTTCATCTGGTTCACATCCTCTTGAGTCCAATCCACTCCCTTCAATTGAGGGAACAATGCTTCCACCTCCTGATCGGCCACTGTATGCAAGGCCGCTGCAAGGTCTTCTTCATCCTCCACATCATCCAAAAGCACAGAGGGAAGTTTCTTGCAAAGGTCTATCACCTGACGCAATTTCTCCACTTTCTGCCGATAGCGTGCACGGCTTCGTCGGTTATACTCATAAAGCAACCATGCCAGCAGCACAATGGCCACAATAAAGAACCACAAGAGGATGTTGAGCACACGCTCCTCCTGTTTCAAGTTTTCCTCCTCTTGCTGCACACGCAAATCTTGGCGCGCGGCATCGAGAATGTCAAAGTAAATATTATGATTGTAGTCGGACTCTGCCTTCATGCCCAACGCACCATACACGATGCTCAACTGCTCCCTCACCATCGCCATCCACTCAGGAACTGCCACCACTGTCTGGTCGGCGATCCAACGCATCTCCGTTGAGAGCGAGTCGTCGGTTTGGGCATAAGCATATAATTTCTCCTCCGAGTTGCCGCGACGTTGTTGGTAGTGGTTCTCGTTGATGAGAGTTAATGCGCGTTCCATCTGCGCCACCGCCAAACTGTCCTGTCCACGCTGGAGATAATATTCAGAGAGTGTGACCAGCACCGTGGTCGCCACAAAACTATTTCCATACTGATAGGCCAAGTTCAAAGCCCTTTGTGCCAGCAAGAGTGCCAAATCGCCCTCTTCATAACCATGCCCCAACTGCTCACGCAAAAACACCTGTCGGGACGGCTTCATCTCGTTCCCCGACACCATGACTTTCGCAAGGCTGTTCAGAGCAGAAGCCTCAAAATACACATAGTCCTTTTGACGACTCACCGACAACAGACGCAGAAGATTGCGCTGCATCTCCTCTCCCGCATCATTCGCCGCGCCCTCTTGGGAACCCAACAAAGCCTTCAAGAAGAGATATGCCGACCACTGGGTCGTGTCAGACACGAAGATGTCCTGATGCTCATCGAGCCACTTGAACTCCTCACGCACACCCTCATCCTGCCGCACCTTGTTAAAATAGTTGACCGACACAAAATGATATTCCGTCTGCACCGAATTCCACAGCGTCTGCTGGTGCACAGTCATATCCTCCAAGGCTTCTTCCACATTGTAGAAACGTTCATGGGCATCGCTGCGATAGTCGTAGAACTCCTTGCTCATCGAAGTCATCAGACAGATGGACATCATGTCCACATCAGCCACGCTGCAGAGCAGGTCATTGTCCGATTCTTCCAACACCTTCTTGTAGCAATACTGTGCCGAATCATAGGCCATCCGCATGCCATACACATCACCCTTGTTCAGCCATGCCTCCTGCAAACCGTCCTGATAACCCGAATGAGCATACTTCGTCAACACCTCATCCACATACTTCGAAGCCTCCTCCAGCGACCTGTATTTTGCCTCATAGGCCAACGCATTGAGTGAATCAATCTGCACACGTTCCACTTCAGAGACGCGCTCACATGCCACGAGACACATGAACACCAACAACACCCAAAGTGACGGCAATATGTGGACTTTCTTGCTCATTATATATATAATATGTGTGCAAAGTAAAACAAAATTTTTGTTTTCTTCTTTCTTTTCTGTGCATTATTCATAACTTTGTAACAAAATATAACACATCACACCCCATGACTTATCAAGAAACCATCAACTATCTGTTTACTTCCGCACCACTTTTCCAGCATGTAGGAGGAGCAGCATACAAGGAAGGACTGTATAACACCCACCAACTGGATGAGCATTTCGGACACCCACACCAGAAGTTCAAGACGGTGCATGTGGCTGGCACAAACGGCAAAGGGTCATGTTCCCACACTTTGGCCGCCATTCTGCAAGCTTCAGGACTGAAGGTTGGTCTGTTCACGTCTCCACATCTTGTGGATTTTCGGGAACGCATCCGTGTGAACGGAGAGATGGTGAACGAAGACTATGTAGTGCGCTTTGTGGTGGAGCACCGTTCCTTCTTCGAGCCACTGCATCCCTCATTCTTTGAGTTGACCACCGCGATGGCTTTCAAGTATTTTGCTGAGCAAGAGGTGGATGTGGCTGTTGTGGAAGTTGGGCTTGGTGGCAGGCTCGATTGCACCAACATCATCACACCCGAAGTCTCCATCATCACCAACATCAGTTTTGACCACGTGGCATTCCTGGGTGACACCTTGACGAAGATTGCTGGCGAGAAGGCCGGCATCATCAAAGAGGGCATTCCTGTGGTGATAGGCGAGGCGGTAGAAGAGACAAGACCCGTATTTGAGGAGAAGGCACAAGCCATGAATGCCCCTATCCATTTTGCGGAAGAGGAGCAAGAGGTGATGGAGTATAAGTTTAACAGAAAAGGCAGAATCAATTATCAAACAAAATCATACGGAAACATTACAGGTGAATTAGGGGGCTTCTGTCAACAGAAAAACACAAGCACCATCCTGTGTGCTGTCAGCCAATTAAAGCGACGCGGATTCCACATCACCAACGAACATGTAAAGAAGGGATTTGCCCATGTTTGTGAGATGACGGGGTTGATGGGACGATGGCAAACCCTCTGCAAAAAACCACACGTTGTGTGCGACACGGGACACAATGTGGGCGGGTTCGACTGGATTGTACAGCAACTAAAACAAACCTCCATTATATTAAATAATGTGGGAGGCACTCTACGCATCGTTTTCGGAATGGTGAACGACAAGGATATCAGCGGTGTGCTCTCGTTGATGCCCCAAGAAGCCACCTATTACTTCTGTCAAGCCAGTGTGGCAAGAGCATTGCCACACGAAGAAATCAAAAAGAAGGCATCATCATACGGTCTGAAAGGCGAAAGCTACCCCACTGTGGCCGAAGCCTACGAAGCCGCATTGAACGATGCCAAGCAAAAGGACTTCATCTATGTTGGTGGCAGCAGTTTTGTAGTGGCAGACTTACTTTCCAGCTCTCTTATTTGTCAAAAAAACTAAAAACTGAAAAATAATTAGCAGAAAGTTCGTTTAGTAAAAATATTTTCATTTAATTTGCAAGACAAATCCACAAACGGACAAAAAACGAGGGTGAGTTTCACTCACAAATCGTGGCACCGGCAGTGGGTGAAATAATCCAAAACCGACCTATTTACAAACTTAAAATAAACACTCTATGAGCACTATCCAGCCCAAACTGAGTGGTCTGAAAGCCGAGAATTTCCAAAAGGAAGTGAAAGGCAAGAAAACAGACCTCTACACGCTCGTCAACAAAGACGGCTACGAAGTATCAATCACAAACTACGGTGGCGCCATCGTGGCCATCATGGTACCTGACAAGGATGGTAATGTGGCCAATGTCATTCAAGGCCACGACAACATCGACGATGTCATCAACTCTCCAGAGCCTTACCTCTCTACGCTCATCGGTCGTTTTGGCAACCGTATCGCGAAAGGTAAGTTCCAATTGAACGGAAAGGAGTATCAACTCGCCATCAACAACGGTCCCAATGCCCTGCACGGTGGTCCAACAGGATTGCATGCACAGGTGTGGGATGCCTACCAGACTGGTGAGCAGAACCTGACGCTCGACTGCATTCTCCCCTATGGACACGAGGGGTTCTCTGGTGAACTGAAAATCTCTGTCGAGTTCACATGGACAGATGAGAACGAACTCATCATCGAGTATCTGGCCACCACCAACAAGAAGACCATCATCAACCTGACACACCATGCGTTCTTCTCGATTCAAGGCATTGCCAACCCAACGCCAACCATCGATGACCAAATCATGGAAATGAATGCAGACTTCTACATTCCAATCGATGAGACGTGCATCCCAACAGGTGAAATTTTGAAGGTGGCAGGCACTCCATTCGACTTCAGCAAGCCCAAGGCCATTGGCAAAGAAATCGATGCTGACCATGAGCAAATCAAGAACGGTGCAGGTTATGACCATTGCTTCGTGCTGAACAAGAAAGAGGTGGGCGAACTCTCATTCGCCGTTCGTCTGACCGATCCAAAGTCTGGACGCACACTCGAGACCTATACGACAGAGCCAGGCATTCAGGTTTACACCGACAACTGGGCAACAGGCTATCCAGGTCAGCACGGAGCCACTTTCCCACGTCGTTCGGGCATCTGCTTCGAGTGCCAGCACTTCCCAGACTCTCCTAACCGTCCATACTTCCCATCGGTGGTGCTGAAACCAAGAGAGAAGTACACCCAGAAGACGATTTACAAATTCGGCGTAGAATAACATAGAAAAAGACTCCCTCGTCCACCGCTTTCCACGTGTGGGCGAGGGCTTGTTGCTTTTGATAATTAACTAACAAAAACATTCATATCACTAACACTATGTCACAGAAAAAACCAAATTATCTATTTCCATTGATTATCGTGTTCATTGTGTGCTTCCTCATCGGATTTGTCACCACAATGAACAATTCAATGATTGAGTTCTGCAAAGAGGCGTTCAAACTCTCAGACACTCAGGGACAGTTGGTCAACACCTTCTTCTATGGCGCCTACTTCTTCTCCATCCCGTTTGCGATGATGATGAACAAGATTGGCTACAAGTCCACACTCGTGCTGGGTCTCACCGTGGTTGCCTGCGGTTTCATCGCCAACTATCTCGGTGTGACAGCCGCACTCGGCACCGCCAACGTGTACACCATCTTCCTCTGCTGCATGAGCCTCGTTGCTTTGGGCGTTGTGATGCTCCAGTTGGTGGCCAACCCATACGTGATGGTGCTGGGCGCTCCTGAAAGCGGCGCTTTCCGCATGACTCTCTCTCAGGCGCTGAACTCTGTGGCAACCACCGTTGCCCCCATGTTTATCACTTACGTGATTATTGCAGGCAAGCCAAAACTTCCTGAGAACGTGCCTGGCCCATTCCTCGGACTTGGTATCTTCACATTGGTGATTGCAGCCATCCTGTTCTTCATCAAGTTGCCAGATCCTGACAAGGACAAGGCTGCTGAAGAAGAAGAGTCTGGCGCTGCCGATACAAAGCAGTACAAGAGTTCCGTGTTCAAGTATCCACACGTATGGTTGGGCGCATTGGCCATCGCCATGTACATGGGTCTTGAAATCGGTATTCCTTCCATGCTTCCCGCTTATTGGAAGGCTGACCCCACTCTTCCAGGTTCTGCCACCGACTACCTTCCCTTCTACTGGGGTGGCATGATGGTGGGTCGTTTTGCTGGTTCAGCCATCCTCGCCAAGTTCAAAGCACGCACACTGCTCTCTGTTTGCCTCATTTTGGGTGCCATCTGCGTGGGCATTTCCTTCGTTCTCCCAGGCATGTATGCCGTTTACGCCATGTTGGCAGCAGGTCTCTTCCACTCTGTGATGTGGCCGCTCATCTTCAACCTCGGTTTGCAGGAACTTGGCCCTCACACGAAGAGCGCATCTGGCATCATCAACATGGGTGTGCTGGGTGGTGCAACCCTCCCACTCCTCATGGGTACCGTAGTCGATAACCCATCACTCGGTGTAGGTGTGGCCATCATGATGATGTTCGTTTACTACATCTACGTCTTCTGGTTCTGCAACTTCGGTTCCAAGATTGGACTTGCAAAATAACTATAACCTAATTTTCTAACCCAATAAAACCTAAACAATTATGAAATTGAAAATTGATGATGTAAGAACACGTTTTATCAAGCATCTTGGTGGTGAGCCAGGTTCAGTTTACGCTTCACCTGGCCGTATCAATCTGATTGGCGAACACACCGACTACAATGGTGGTTTCGTATTCCCTGGCGCTGTTGAGCAGGGCATGATTGCAGAGATTCGTCCAAATGGCACACGCACCATTCGTGCTTACTCCATCGACCTGAAGGACTATGACGAGTTCTCTATCGACGATGAGAAGGGACCAAAGGCAAGCCACTTCCGCTACATCTTTGGTGTGGTTCGCGAGATGATGGCACTTGGCGTTCCCGTACAGGGCTTTGACACCGCATTTGCAGGCGATGTTCCTAACGGTGCAGGTATGTCTTCTTCCGCTGCTTTGGAGAGCTGCTATGCATTCGCCATCAACGACCTCTTCGGCGACAACAAGATTGACAAGATGACTCTTGCCAAGGTAGGTCAGGCCACAGAGCACAAATATATTGGTGTAAACTGCGGTATCATGGACCAGTTCGCATCTGTATTTGGCAAGAAGGGCAACCTCATGCGCCTCGACTGCCGCTCTGGCGAGTTCGAATATTTCCCATGGAATCCAAAGGGCTACAAGCTCGTACTCATCAACTCTTGTGTGAAGCACGAACTGGTAGGTTCTCCTTACAATGACCGTCGCAACTCTTGTGAGAACTGCGTCAAGGCCATCAAGGAACTCCACCCAGACAAGGAAATCACCACTCTCCGCGAGGCTACTTGGGAAGAGTTGAAGGAAATCGAAGGCAAGGTACCTGCAGAGGACATCAAGCGCGCCACCTTCGTGCTCGGTGAGAAAGACCGTGTGTTGGCTGTCTGCGACGCACTCGAGAAGGGTGATTACGAGACTGTCGGCCAAAAGATGTACGAGACTCACTACGGCCTCTCCAAGGACTACGAAGTGTCTTGCGAAGAGCTTGACTTCCTCAACGAAATTGCCAAGGAGTGCTCCGTTACAGGTTCACGCATCATGGGTGGCGGCTTCGGCGGCTGCACCATCAATCTTGTGGCAGAGGAACTCTACGACAACTTCGTGAAGACTGCTGTCAGCAAGTTCCAAGAGAAGTACGGCAAGAAGCCAATCGTTATCGACGTAGTTATCGGTGACGGCTCACGCAAACTCGCTTAAAGCAACACCGAAAAAAACAACAAAGGGGAGGTTCGCCATGCACGAGCCTCCCCTTTTCTTTATCAACAACTAACACCTACACAAACCGAAAAGCCGACACACAAAATATGATTCCGATTGGACAATAAGGTTTCATCAAAGCATGGGAAAAGTGTCGAAAACACACTATATGTTTTATAACATGTTTTCGAGGGGTTTTATGAATGAAAAAAGCAGTACCTTTGGCGAAAAGTTTATAAACTAAATCATTTTCTAACCCAATTATGAAAAATCTTAAAACGATTTTGATGGGGAGTGCTGCGGCCGTAGCATTCCTATGCGCGTGCAATCCAGCACAGCAACCCACTGAAGTTCAGTTGACTAAATCCGGCATCAATCCTGCCGACTACGACACTTGCATCGCTGTGTCATACGATGCTGAGGCCAACAAGTTCGTGGCTGATTCAACTGACGCAAAACCTGTGAAACTCTACACATTGACAAACAAAAATGGCATGGAGGTGTGCATCACCAATTTTGGTGGCCGCATCGTGAGCATTATGGTGCCTAACAAAGATGGCGAATTTGTGGACGTGGCATGCGGTTTCGACAAGGTAGAGAACTACTTCCCTTGGAACTTTGAGACCGACTTCGGCTGTTCGGTAGGTCGCTATGCCAACCGCATCAACAACGGCGAGTACACCTACAACGGCACGAAAGTGACTCTGGACAAGAACAACAACGGTGTGGCCTGTCTGCACGGCGGTTACACAGGTTGGCAATATCAGGTATACGACGTGGTGGAATCCACTGAGCAGTCGCTCACCATCAAGCGCGAGTCTGCTGATGGCGACAACAAGTTCCCCGGCAAGGTGGTGGCAACAGTGAAGTTTGAACTCACGGACGACAATGCCATCGTCATCACTTACGACGGAACAGCAGACGCTCCCACAGTGCTGAACATGACCAACCACACTTATTTCAACCTCTCAGGCGACCTGAACAACACCATCGACGAATCTATCCTGACAGTGAACGCAGACAACTACACGCCTGGCGACGACAACCTCATCCCTACTGGCGAAATCAAGCCTGTGGAGGGAACAGTGTTTGACTTCCGTACTCCAAAAGCCATCGGTGCTGACTTCGACAAGAACGATCCAGAGATGGTTTCAGTTGGTGGCGGTTACGACCACAACTGGGTGTTGAACACAAAAGGTAATCAGGAAGAGGTAGCTGTGACAATGAGCGACCCACGTTCGGGCATCAAGATGGACATGTACACCAACGAGCCTGGCGTGCAGTGCTACTCGGCTAACTTCCAAGACGGCACCCGTCCTGGCAAGGGTGGCATCATGTATCAGAAGCATTGTGCCATCTGCCTCGAGAGCCAAAAGTTCCCAGATTCACCCAACAAGTGCATGATGCCAGGTTGGGAACTGAGCAACCCATTCGTCACTCCCGAGAAACCTTATCACTCTTACTGCAAATATGTCTTCTCTGTTGAAAAGTGAGAATAGACCATTCATCCTCTGAAAACAATCAACATTAATAATTACTAATTTCTACTTAAAAAATGGATACACAATTGAGTTTCACCGAAGCGATAAGTCAGAGTGGCTTTGAAACCATCGACTTTATCATTTTGGTTGTTTACATCATCCTGCTCGTAAGCCTCGGCATGTTCCTCAGCCGCGACAAGGATGGTAAGGGCAAGAGCGCCAACGACTACTTCCTTGCCGGCAACACACTGACATGGTGGGCTGTAGGTGCTTCGCTCATTGCCGCTAACATTTCGGCAGAGCAGTTCATCGGTATGTCTGGTACCGGTTATGCTGACGGTATCGCCATCGCAGCCTACGAGGTGATGGCAGCAGTCACACTGGTGGTCATCGGCAAATTCCTGCTTCCGACCATGATTGAACGCAAGATTTTCACCATTCCTCAGTTCCTCCGCGAACGTTACAACGACGGTGTGGGTCTCGCATTCTCCATCCTGTGGCTTTTCCTCTACGTATTTGTGAACCTGACCTCCGTGGCTTGGCTGGGTGCTCTCGCCATCGAGCAGATTCTTGGTCTTCAGGGATTGACTGTCACCATCGGAGGCATGGCCATCTCAATGCGCATGGTTATCATCATCGCCCTTTTCCTCATCGCTGGTATCTACTCCATCTACGGCGGTCTTGCATCTGTTGCATGGACAGACGTGATGCAAGTGACCTTCCTCGTGGGTGGTGGTCTTGTGACGGCTTACTTCGCCCTCTGCTCTGTGGCAGGTGATGACGGCACATTCATTGACGGTTTCAACAAGGTGTACACCTATCTCACCACTGGTGATTTCGCCAACGACACCCACTTCCATTTGGTCATCCAGCGTTCCAACGCTATGGCACACCCACACGCCGATGGTTCCAACGCCTTCGACAATGTGCCTGGTATCGCTGCCATCGTGGGTGGTGTGTGGTTGACCAACTTGGGTTACTGGGGTTTCAACCAGTATATCATTCAGAAAGGTCTGGCAGCCAAGAGCATCGACGAAGCCAAGAAGGGTCTCGTGTTTGCAGGTTTCCTCAAGATTTTGATTCCATTCATCGTGGTGCTTCCTGGTATCTGCGCTTACTACATGGCACAGAACGCCGACCAGTTCTCTCACTTGCAAGGTTCCATCAATGTGGCCGACGACGCTTATCCTTGGCTGATTCGCAACTTCACGCCAACAGGTATCAAGGGTCTCTCGTTTGCAGCCCTCACCGCAGCCATCATTTCATCGCTGGCTTCCATGTTCAACAGTACCTCCACGCTCTTCACGATGGATATCTACAAGAAATACATCAACAAGGGTGCATCTGACAAGGTGCTCGTGAATGTTGGACGTATCGTAGCCGTTGCAGCCCTCGTGATAGCAGCTGTGGCTGTGAAGCCTCTCCTTGGTGGTCTCGATCAGGCATTCCAGTACATTCAGGAATATTCAGGCTTCATCTATCCTGGTATCATCACCGTATTCGGTCTGGGTCTTCTTTGGAAGCGCGCCTCTTCTACGGCTGCTGTATGGACAGCCATCCTCACCATCCCAATGGGTGTGCTCTTCAAGGTATTCCTGCCAGACGTGGCATTCCAGTTCCGTGCAGGCTACATCTTCATCATTCTCGTCAGCTTCTTCATCCTCGTCAGCTACCTCGACAAGAAGTATGTCAGCGTTAAAACTCCATCAGAAGCAGATCAGAAGGCTATGTTGACCTGGTCGAAGGTTCTTGGTTGTGCAGGTCTCGTGATGATTTTTGTAGCCATCATCGTTGTTGCAATGGGCAACTCTACAGAGCTGACCGCTTATTTGAACGACATCGGCTTCCAGGCATTCATCTTCTTCGGTGTGCTTGTTGGTTGCAATGCAATATGGCTTTACAGCAACTCGAAAGACACGAAGGCCGATCCTAAGGCACTCCCTATCGACCTCTCGCTGTTCGCCACTACTCGTGGTTACACCTATGGCACTATCGGTATCTGTGTCATCACAATGATTCTTTACATCCTGCTCTGGTAATCCAGATTTAGACTTACACATTATTTATATATAAGAGCCTCCAATCAATGACAGTATACAAGTCATACCCGAAATTCTACGTGTCCGTCGATTGTATCATCTTCGGATTTGCAGAAGGACATCTGAAGGTGCTGATACACCAGCGTCCTTACGAACCGGGCATGGGCGAACTGTCACTGATTGGAGGCTTTGTTCAATCTGACGAAAGTGTGGACTCATCCGCCAAACGCATTCTCAAAGAGTTCACCGGTCTTGACAACGTGTACATGCAACAACTGGCCACCTATGGTGAAGTGGAACGCGACCCTGGCGAGCGGGTTGTCAGCATCGTGTACTACGCACTCATCAACGTCGACAATTACGACGCCCATCTCTCCGAACTCCACAACGCCAAATGGGTGGATGTGGAGCATCTCCCCACCCTCTGCTTCGACCACAACGACATGGTGCAGCAGGCTCGCCGCACAATTGGCGAAACCATTAAAAACGAACCCATCGGCAGCAATCTCTTGCCCCGATACTTCACGCTGAGCCTCTTGCAGACCCTCTACGAGAGCATTCTCGGCACCTCGATAGACAAGCGGAACTTCCGTCGTTCTATCTCCGAAAAAGACTATATCAAGCCCACAGGCATGGTGGACAAGGTGTCCTCACGTCGTGGTGCAACACTATATGAGTTTAAGTAACACGAATTTCTATAAATCTTAAAATGGTTATACTATGTTAGAAGAACTGAAAGAAAAAGTATTCAAGGCAAACCTTGACTTGGTAAAGCAAGGTTTGGTCATCTTCACTTGGGGCAACGTGTCCGGCATCGATCGCGAAAAGGGTCTCGTAGTGATTAAACCATCGGGAGTAAGTTATGATGAGATGAAAGCGAGCGATATGGTTGTCGTTGATTTAGAAAGTGGAAAAGTGGTGGAAGGTGACCTCAATCCTTCTTCCGACACCCCAACCCATCTCGTTCTTTACAAAGCGTTCCCCAACATTCAGGGAGTCGTTCACACACACTCCACCTACGCAACTGCTTTTGCACAGGCAGGAAAAGACATTCCCAACATCGGCACCACACATGCTGACTACTTCTACAAAGCCATTCCATGCACTCGCGACATGACAAAAGAGGAAGTGGAAGGTCAATACGAATTGGAAACCGGCAATGTCATTGTGGACGAAATCCTCAACATCCGCAAGATTAACCCCGACCACACCCCAGCAGTGCTGGTGAAGAATCACGGTCCTTTCTCATGGGGCACCTCTCCCGACAATGCAGTGTACAACGCAAAAGTGATGGAACAATGTGCAAAGATGGCATTCGTCGCCTTCTCTGTCAATCCAAACCTGACCATGAATCAACTGCTGGTTGAGAAACACTACAACCGTAAGCATGGCCCCAACGCTTACTACGGCCAAAAAGGTCAAAAACACTAATTCGATTAACTAACAAAAATAATAACTCAAAAAATAATCAAGATTATGGCATTTGAAAATTTGGAACTCTGGTGGGTGACTGGTGCACAGTTGCTTTATGGTGGCGAAACAGTGAAGATTGTTGACGGTCACTCAAAAGAAATGGTGGATGGTCTCAACAATGGTGGTCTCATCCCTATCAAGGTGGTTTACAAAGGAACAGCCAACTCTTCAAAGGAAGTGGAAGCCGTGATGAAGGCAGCCAACAACGATGAGAAGTGCGCAGGTATCATCACTTGGATGCACACCTTCTCTCCTGCCAAGATGTGGATTAAGGGTTTGCAGGCACTTCAGAAGCCTCTCCTTCACTTCCACACTCAATACAACGCCGAGATTCCATGGAGCGAGATTGACATGGACTTCATGAACCTGAACCAGTCGGCTCACGGTGACATCGAGTTCGGTCACATCTGCACTCGCATGCGTGTTCCTCGCAAGGTGGTTTGTGGATTCTGGAAGGACGAAGCAGCACAGAAGCAGATTGCTGTTTGGGCACGTGTGGCAGCAGGTGTTGCCGATGCCAAGAACGTACGTTGCCTCATGTTTGGTATGAACATGAACAATGTGGCCGTTACTGATGGCGACCGTGTTGAGTTCGAGCAGCGCATGGGTTACCACGTTGACTACTACCCCGTTTCCTCTCTTATGGAATACTTCAAGCAGGTAACTGACGCTGAGGCTGATGCACTCGTTGAAGAATACAAGAAACTCTACACCATCAAGATTGACGAGAGCGGTGAGGAAGTATATTGGGAGAAAGTGAAGAACGCCGCTAAGGCTGAAATCGCGCTCCGTCGCGTATTGAAGGATGAGGGTGCAAGTGCCTTCACGACCAACTTCGACGACCTCGGCGATGCTGACATCAACGATCCTAACTTCGTTGGTTTCGACCAGATTCCAGGTCTCGCTTCACAGCGTCTGATGGAAGAATGCTACGGATTCGGTGCTGAAGGTAACTGGAAAACCGCTTGCCTCTATCGCGCACTTTGGGTGATTCAGCAGGGCATGCCAATCGGTTGCTCATTCCTCGAGGACTACACTCTCAACTTTGCAGGCGACCGTTCTTCTTGCCTCCAGAGCCACATGCTCGAAGTTTGTCCGCTCATCGCAGTCGACAAGCCAAAACTCGAAGTTCATTTCCTCGGCATCGGTATCCGCAAGCAGCAGACTGCTCGTCTCGTGTTCACTTCTAAGGTGGGTCGTGGTATCAAGGCAACAGTTGTTGACCTTGGCAACCGCTTCCGTCTCATTTCTCAGGAGGTTGAGTGCATCGAGCCAAAGCCAATGCCAAACCTTCCTGTTGCATCGGCTCTTTGGGTTCCACAGCCAAGTTTCGAGATTGGTGCAGGTGCATGGATTCTCGCAGGTGGTACACACCACAGCGCTTTCTCATACGACATCACAGAAGAGTATTGGGAAGACTTCGCTGAGATGCTCGGCATCGAGTATGTCAAGATTAACAAGAACACCACTATCAGCGAGTTCAAGCACGACCTCCAGATGAACGAGGTGTACTACATGATTAACAAGGCACTCAAGTAATTAAGAATTTGGAATATGACCGCAAAACAAACCATAGAAGCAGGTAAAGCCATTCTCGGTATCGAGTTTGGCTCTACCCGCATCAAGGCCGTTCTCATCGACCAAGAGAACAAGCCTATCGCACAGGGCAGCCACACATGGGAAAACCAGTTGGTGGATGGTCTCTGGACATACAGCACAGAGGCTATCTGGTATGGTCTGCAAGACTGCTACGCTCAACTCCGCAAAAATGTGCTCGAGCAGTATGAAGTTGAGATTGAGACACTTGCTGCCATCGGTATCAGTGCCATGATGCACGGCTATATGCCATTCAAGGGCAACGAGATTCTTGTTCCTTTCCGCACTTGGCGCAACACCAACACTGGCAAGGCTGCCGCAGAATTGTCTGAACTGTTCAACTACAACATTCCACTCCGTTGGAGCATCTCACACCTCTACGAAGCCATTCTCGACAACGAAGAGCACGTGAAGGACATCGAGTTCCTCACCACTCTCGCTGGTTACATCCATTGGCAGATTACAGGTCAGAAGGTGCTTGGTGTAGGCGATGCTTCAGGTATGATTCCTGTTGACCCCAAGACGAAGACTTACGATGCCACGATGGTGGAGAAGTTCGACAAACTTATCGCACCAAAGGGTTTCGGTTGGAAGTTGCTCGACATCCTTCCCAAGTCGCTCAATGCTGGCGAAAACGCAGGATTCCTCACTCCTGAAGGTGCCAACCGTCTCGATGTGTCTGGTCACCTGAAGCCAGGCATCCCAGTATGTCCTCCTGAAGGCGATGCAGGTACAGGCATGGTGGCCACCAATGCTGTGAAGCAGCGTACCGGCAACGTGTCCGCAGGCACTTCTTCCTTCTCCATGATTGTGTTGGAGAAAGAACTCTCCAAGCCATACGAGATGATTGATATGGTGACCACACCTGACGGTTCACTCGTCGCAATGGTACACTGCAACAACTGCACCTCCGACATCAACGCATGGGTGAAAATCTTCAAGGAGTTCCAGGAACTCATGGGCATGCCAGTTGACATGAACCAACTCTACACGAACCTCTTCAATGCCGCCGTGAAGGGCGACGCTGATTGCGGTGGAATCCTCTCTTACAACTACGTTTCTGGCGAACCCGTGACGGGTCTTGCAGATGGCCGTCCACTCTTCGTGCGTTCTGCCAACGACAAGTTCAACCTCGCCAACTTCATGCGCGCACACTTGTATGGCGCTATTGGCGTATTGAAGATTGGCAACGACATTCTGCTGAAAGAAGAGAAAGTGCAAGTTGACCGCATCACTGGTCACGGTGGTTACTTCACCACCAAGGGTGTAGGTCAGAAGATGCTCGCAGCAGCCCTCAACTCCCCTATCTCCGTGATGGAGACAGCAGGTGAAGGTGGCGCTTGGGGTATCGCGCTCCTCGCTGCATACGCTGTCAACAATGACAAGCAATTGTCTTTGGCAGATTACCTCGACCAAGTGGTGTTTGCAGGCAATGCAGGTGAAGAGATTAAGCCAACACCAGAAGATGTGGAAGGCTTCAACGCCTACATCGAGAACTACAAGAAGGGTCTTGCTATCGAACAAGCCGCAGTAGACAACAAAAGATAATATTTCTAATTAAACAAAGTATTATGGCAAATTCTATTCAAGTTTTGAATCATGCAGCGGACAACATCCGTATCCTCGCTGCATCAGCTGTAGAGAAGGCTAAGTCTGGTCACCCAGGTGGTGCAATGGGCGGTGCCGACTTCATCAACGTTTTGTATTCTGAATATCTGAAATATGACCCAAAGAACCCAGAATGGGTAGGCCGCGACCGCTTCTTCCTCGATCCTGGCCACATGGCTCCAATGCTCTACTCTCAACTTTGCCTCATCGGCAAGTTCTCACTCGAAGAGTTGGCACAACTCCGTCAGTGGGGTTCTCCTACTACTGGTCACCCAGAGTTTGAGATTGCTCGTGGCATCGAGAACACCTCTGGTCCTCTCGGTCAGGGTCATGTATTCGCTATTGGTGCTGCCATCGCTGCCAAGTTCTTGGCTGCTCACACAGGCAACCCAACATTTGCCAAGGAGACCATCTACGCATACATCTCCGACGGTGGTGTTCAGGAAGAGATTTCTCAGGGCGGTGCACGTATCGCAGCCGTTCTCGGGCTCGACAACCTCATCATGTTCTACGCCTCAAACGACATCCAGCTTTCGACCGAACCTAAGGAAGTGATGACTGAGGACACTGCAGCCAAGTATCGTGCACTCGGTTGGGAAGTGATTGAGATTGTTGGTAACGATGCCGCTCAGATTCGTTGTGCGCTCGATGCTGCACAGAAGGTGGAAGGCAAGCCAACCCTCATCATCGGTAAGTGCATCATGGGTAAGGGTGCCCTCAAGGCCGACGGCACATCTTACGAGGCTAACTGCAAGACTCACGGTGCTCCTCTCGGTGGCGATGCTTTCATCAATACCGTGAAGAACCTCGGTGGTGACCCAGAGAATCCATTCCAGATTTTCGACGACGTGAAGGAACTCTATGCCAACCGCGCCAAGGAACTCGAAAGCATCTGCGCAGAGCGTTATGCTGAAGAGAAAGCATGGGCTGCTGCCAACCCAGAGAAGGCTGCTGCACAGGCTGACTGGTTCAGCGGAAAGGCTCCAAAGATTGACTGGAGCAAGTGCGTTCAGAAAGACAACGATGCCACTCGTTCCGCATCTGCTGCATGTCTCTCCGTACTCGCAGAACAGGTTCCTAACATGATTTGTGCATCTGCCGACCTCTCCAACTCAGACAAGACAGACGGATTCCTCAAGAAGACTCACGCCTTCACGAAGGGTGACTTCTCAGGTGCATTCTTCCAGGCAGGTGTGGCAGAGTTGACCATGGCTTGCTGCTGCATCGGTATGGCACTTCATGGTGGTGTTATTCCAGCATGCGGTACCTTCTTCGTATTCTCCGACTACATGAAGCCTGCCGTTCGTATGGCTGCCCTC
>JAEEGS010000075.1 GCA_016280445.1 Bacteroidaceae bacterium | reverse complement strand
GCTCCTCAACAGTCTCGTTGAATGCCTCAGATGGAGTGTGACCGTTCTCACGGAGCACCTCGTACTGAGCGAGGAGAAGACCCTGGATAGCACCCATGAGTGAACCACGCTCACCAGTGAGGTCAGAAGTAGCCTCACGCTGGAAAGTGGTCTCGAACAGGTAACCAGAACCGATACCGATACCAAGAGCGAGTGTGCGGTCAAGAGCCTTGCCTGTAGCGTCCTGATATACAGCGTAAGAAGAGTTCAGACCACGACCCTCGAGGAACATGGTGCGGAGTGATGTACCAGAACCCTTAGGAGCCACCATAATCACGTCGATATCCTTAGCAGGAACACAACCTGTGCGGTCGTTCCAAGTGATGGCGAAACCGTGAGAGAAGTAAAGTGCCTTACCAGGAGTGAGGTACTGCTTCAGAGTTGGCCATACAGACATCACGGCTGCGTCTGACAACAGACACATCACGATAGTACCCTTCTCGGCAGCCTCTTCGATAGAGAAGAGTGTCTCACCTGGTACCCAACCATCCTTGATTGCCTTCTCGAAAGTCTTGCCCTGACGCTGACCCACGATCACGTTGAAACCGTTGTCGCGCAGGTTGCAAGCCTGACCAGGACCCTGTACACCATAACCAATCACTGCGATGGTCTCGTCCTTGAGAATCTCACGAGCCTTCTCGAGTGGGAATTCTTCACGTGTCATTACCTCTTCGATAACGCCACCAAAATTCATTTTTGCCATTTTGCTTTTGTTTTAATTGTGCAAGGATGATCCTTGCTGGTTTATAAAATGAAGTGTTTATTTTTCTTGTTGAGCAATTCGCTTTGCCTCGCGAACAGCCAAATATTCATCCAAATGCTCCACACGACTCTTGGTGATACAGATGCGGCCAGAACGCACGAACTGCAACACGCAGTCCATCATCTTCAAAGTGTCGAAGAGTGAGAGAATGTCGTTGGTAATGCCTGTTATCTCCACTACCGTATAAGTGTTGTTCACCTCGATGATGCGGGCATTGTGGAAACGGACCATACGTCCGACATCAGGATTCTTCAGCATGACGGGTGTGCTGAGTTTGAACAGCGCCGTCTCATTGATGAAGAGTTCGTCGTCGGTGTAGAAGTGTGCCTGAAGCACCTCGATGCGCTTCTCTATCTGCGAGGTGAGGATGCGTGCCATACGCTCGTCACAATTTGCTGTGACCGTGTACTTATGTGCCCCAGGTGTGCTGGATGCGCACACGTTAAGCGACTCGATGTTAACCTGACGACGAGTGAATACTGCCGTAATCTGTGAAAGCAGACCAGGCACGTTCTCTGAGTAAATCAGGAAGGTATAGAGTTTTGATGTATCTTGTTCCATTGTTGGAGGTTGTACTTTTATTTCCTTCTTTGGCTGTTGATGTTGTTCGAGCAAACGCTCACATTTGCCACACGAAGAACACTCACCACACTGACCGCCAAAAGTTTTCTTTGTCGTTTGCATTATATTTCAAGCAGCATCTCGTCTATGTTTGCTCCAGGAGGAGTCATCGGAAGCACATTGTCTTCCTCTTTGATAGCACACTGCAAGAGGTATGGACCAGGTGTTGCCAACATTTCTGCAATGGCTGCATCTAGGTCTTTTCTCTCAATGACAGTCTTGGCAGGGATGCCATATCCCTTAGCAATGAGCTCATAATTAGGATTGAGCATTGGCGTGAACGAATAGCGATGAGCAAAGAACATCTCTTGCCACTGACGCACATTACCAAGGAAATTGTTGTTCAGCAAGATAATCTTCACAGGTGCACCTTGCTCCATGATGGTGCCAAACTCCTGAATGGTCATCTGTAAACCACCATCGCCTACAAAGAGGCAAACGGTTCTGTCTGGTGCGCCAAAGGTGGCACCAATCGCAGCTGGAAGACCAAAGCCCATTGTGCCCAAACCACCAGAGGTGACTACTGATAGTGGCTGAGTGAACTTGAAATAGCGGCATGCCATCAATTGGTTCTGGCCCACGTCAGTCACCATGATGCCCTCATTGTTAGCAGCCTCACTCACCTTACGAATGACCTCACCCATCAAAAGTGGTCCTTCTGTCGGGTGGAGCGCCTTATCGATCACCTTCGTGTATTCTTTCTCTTCGTATGGTTTGAATCCTTCAATCCATGAGGTATGCTTAGCTTCATCCACCAACATTGTCACAGCAGCAAGCGTTTTTTTGCAGTTGCCCCAAACCGTCAAATCAACTGGTACATTCTTGTTGAACTCGGCACGGTCAATGTCAAAGTGGATAATCTTTGCCTGCTTGGCATAAGTGGCAAGATTACCTGTAACACGATCATCGAAACGCATGCCGATAGCAATGAGCAAGTCACACTGGTTCGTCATCACATTGGGACCAAGATTGCCGTGCATGCCTAAGATACCCATGTTCAGAGGATGATCAGATGGTATCGCAGAAAGTCCGAGGAAGGTGGTTCCACATGGAAGGTCTGCTTTCTCCAAGAAAGCTCGGAGTTCTTTCTGTGCATTACCCAGTTCCACTCCTTGACCCACCAGCACAAAAGGCTTCACACTGTTGTTTATCATCTTGGCAGCACGTTCGATGTCTGCCATGTTCACATCTGGATCTGGGTCGTAACTGCGGATGAAGTCCACTTCTGCGGGTTCAAACTCCACCATGCCTGTCTGCGCATTCTTTGCAAAATCAAGCACCACAGGACCTGGACGTCCACTCTTGGCGATGTAGAATGCACGGGCAACAGCCCAAGCCACATCCTCCGCACGACGTATCTGATAGCTCCATTTGCTAATAGGCGAAGTCACACCAACCACATCCACCTCTTGAAAAGCATCCGTACCCAACATGGCAACGCCCACCTGACCACAGACGACCACCATCGGTGTGGAGTCAATCATGGCATCGGCGATACCCGTCACCGTATTCGTGGCACCAGGGCCAGAAGTCACAATGGCGCATCCCACTTTTCCGCTCACACGGGCATAACCTTGCGCCGCATGAACAGCACCCTGCTCATGGCGAACAAGGATGTGATTCAGTGTTTTCTTATGATCATAAAGTGCATCGTAGGTTGGCATGATGGAACCGCCCGGATAGCCAAAGAGGACATCCACCCCTTCATGCTCAAGGGCACGCATCAAAGCCTCTGCACCTGTTATCTTTTCTGTCATTTTCTTCTTATCTTTCTAGTTTTACTAGTCCCACTATTTGTACTAGCCTATCTAGTTAATCAATAATTCTCACGCCTCCCTTATCTGCCGACGCTACACTCTGAGCGTATGCACGGAGGGCTTTTGATACAACTCGATTGCGCTTGAGTGGCTGCTGTGGACGTGCTGCCAGTTCCTCATCGCTGAGACGCACGTTGATGCTGCGGTTCGGAATGTCGATTTCGATGATGTCGCCATCCACAATCTTGCCGATGTTGCCGCCCGATGCAGCCTCTGGAGAGATGTGACCGATGGAAAGGCCTGATGTACCACCAGAGAAACGGCCGTCGGTGATGAGGGCACATTCCTTACCCATGTGCATGCTCTTGATGTAGGAAGTTGGGTAAAGCATCTCCTGCATACCAGGACCACCCTTCGGGCCTTCGTGTGTGATGACCACCACGTCGCCCTTCTTCACCTTGCCACCGAGGATGCCCTCGCAAGCGTCTTCCTGTGAGTCGAACACCACAGCAGGACCCGAGAACTTCCAGATGCTCTCATCCACACCTGCAGTCTTCACCACGCAACCATCCTGTGCGATGTTGCCGAAGAGGATTGCCATACCGCCATCCTTCGTATAGGCGTGTTCGATGTCGCGGATACAACCGTTCTCGCGGTCAGTGTCCAGCGTCTCATAGTTGGTGTTCTGCACACCGAGTTGATTGCAGAACACGCCAGCAGGTGCGCTTGAGTAGATGCGCTTTGCCTCTGGGTCAATATTGTCTTTCAGAATCGAATACTTCTCAATGTCTTCTGCCAGCGTGGCACCGTTCACACGCTTCACATTCGTGTCAATCAGTCCTCCCTTTGCCAGTTCGCCCAGCAGGTTCAGCATACCGCCTGCACGGCCACACTCCTGCACACTATACTTCTGAGAGTTGGGAGCCAGTTTGCAGAGGAAAGGAGTCTTGCGTGAAAGTGCGTCGATGTCAGCCATCGTGAAGTCCACCCCAGCCTCCTGTGCCACAGCCAGCAAGTGCAGCACCGTGTTGGTCGATGCACCCATGGCAATGTCGAGTGTCATGGCATTGAGGAAAGCCTGACGAGTGGCGATGGAACGTGGAAGCACACTCTCGTCACCATTCTCATAGTAGGCAAAAGCGTTCTTCACAATCTGACGGGCAGCCGCCTTCATCAGTTCCTTGCGGTTCACGTGAGTGGCAAGGATGGTGCCGTTGCCAGGGAGAGAAAGACCGATGGCCTCAGTCAAGTTGTTCATCGAGTTGGCCGTGAACATGCCAGAGCAGCATCCGCAACCTGGGCAGGCACGGTTCTCCACCTCAGCCAGTTCCTCATCATTCACTGTAGGGTCTGCACCCTTCACCATCGCAGCAATCAGGTCGAGGTTCTCACCCTTGTACTTACCTGCCTCCATCGGGCCACCGCTGACAAACACAGCAGGGATGTTCAGACGCATCGCTGCCATCAGCATGCCCGGTGTAATTTTGTCGCAGTTGGAAATGCAAATCATCGCATCTGCCTTGTGCGCATTGCACATATACTCCACAGAGTCTGCAATGATGTCGCGTGAAGGCAACGAGTAGAGCATGCCATCATGTCCCATGGCGATACCGTCGTCGATGGCGATGGTGTTGAACTCGGCTGCATAGCAACCCATCTTCGCAATCTCCTCTTTCACAATCTGTCCTGCCTCATGCAGATGGGTGTGTCCTGGAACAAACTGGGTAAACGAATTG
Source organism: Bacteroidaceae bacterium (assembly GCA_016280445.1). GTDB lineage: Bacteria > Bacteroidota > Bacteroidia > Bacteroidales > Bacteroidaceae > Minthosoma. The sequence continues at coordinate 16,878 of JAEEGS010000075.1, read as the reverse complement.
ACAATGGCAATGATTGGCTTGCCAAACTGTTCACGCTTCATGCCGTTGGCAACCCATAGAGCACGTGCTCCGGCCATGCGGCGACCTTCAGTGCAGACAGCACTACGTAACTGATGTTTCATTATGTTAGATTCTTTTTTTTAATCTTTTTACGCTTACGGAAGGGAGTCTCATCCATTCCCGTTTACGACAAAACGCCTCTCCCACAGCATGGGAAAGGGGTGAAAACGTTGCAAATGTACAACTTTTCGCTGACATTTGGCACATCTTTTCCAATAAAAAAAAAGTGGAGCCCCATATTTGACTGGGATTCCACTCTTTTTGTCAACTTTTGTGCACAAATGAAATTGATTTGAGAACACCTGCTATGTGCTATCAATCACTCAATTCACATAAAGGGTTCGCTTCGCGCTCACTTGAGCAGCACTTTCTTGCCATTTTTGAGATAGATGCCAGGAGCGGTCACCTGCTTCACCTTCACGCCCTGGAGGGTGTAAATGTCTCCATTCTGTTCCACTTCCGTGCCCACCTCCACATGCTCGATGAGCGTGGCGGGATCCTCTTCGTCAGCCTGCTGTGCCTTGTTCGGGTTGCCCTTGTACTTGACGGCCGGGTCGTAAGAAAGATGAGGCGGCTGGTTGTAGGCGCAGTTCTGGTTGATGACCTGAGCACGATAGTTCAGGTCGTCCATCAAGTGCGGGATGCGGTAAGTGGATTCGTAACTGGTGGCACAGATATAGAGCGAGTTGTCGGCATCGTTCCATGTCACGATTTCCTCACGCCAGTCGCCCAACAAATCGCCCAACACACAAGGATTGTACTTCGTGCCGTTGTTCAGTTTACCCCACAGATAGGAGCCGTTGTTGAACTTGATGCGGTCGAAATACTTGCCTGACGGATTCCAATGGGCAAGGATGCTCTTGTCGAAAAACTCATCATAGAGGTCGCCATCCCAATAAACACGGCAATTGATGCCGGCACCAGAAGTACCGATAGTCCACGATGATGCAATCTCTGAGCCTGTCTCACAATCAAACAGACCAGATGCCGCACTATACATGAACTGCGAATGCTGAGACGAAGAATCAAAGTGAGCGGCAAGTCCACGTCCCGTGTCACTGCCTGCATTCTGGCGCAACAGGAGTTCACCTGTTGCAGCATCGCGCAAATCGTACCCATATTTGTTCGTTTCAGAGACTTTCTCCTCATGCACCATAAAGACCTCCATGCCCTCACGTTCGGGCAAGAAATCGCCCAAATGGAGCGCATCGCCATGACGTAATCCTGTGCGATAGAGAAGAGAGCCATCATGGTCGAGGGCAGCAGAGCCATAGACGATTTCCTGCTTGCCGTCATCGTCGCAGTCACCCACCGAAATCCAGTGTGCGCCTTCACCCCAGAGTCCTTGGCCCGACTGTGTATTTCGGCTCACCCAACGCTCCTTCAGTGTCACACCGTCCCAGTCGTAAGCTGCCACAAATGCGCCTCTGTAATAGCCACGGGCGAAGATGGGGCACGGATTTGCATCGGCACCATCCAGCCACGCGATGGCAGCCAGATAACGCTCGGAACGGTTCTGCTTGTCGTCGCCCCAGTAACTTTGTCCTGCCGCATAATCCGTGTGGTAAGGAATCGTGGCGAGTTCTGCACCTGTCATACCATCAAACACGGTAATGTATTCTGAACCATGGTCTTGCTTGCCACGTCCGCTCAACAGATTCTCCGCCGGGTCGTCATTGCCCAACAGCACATAGTTGCCCTCGCCATCAATCGCGCCGGGAGCCGTCTTCACCATGAACTCGCCATAGCCGTCGCCGTCAAAATCCCACGCAATGAACGGAGTGGTATGGGCGCTGTTGAACATATTGTAGCCTGTCTGGATGCGCCACAACTGAGTGCCGTCCAATTTGTAGCAGTCATACACCGCCTGAGAAGTTGTGCCATCGCTGGCGGCATCCTTCTCGTTCGATGGTGCCCACTTCAAGATAATCTCATACTCGCCATCGCCGTCCATGTCGCAATAGGAGGCATCGTTCGGCGTGTAGGTCGCGCCATTCACCGCATCGATGGGAGTGGAGGTCTTGACGGTCAGTGTCTGGTTGGACCAGGTCTTCTTGCTCACTTCCGTTTCAAGCAGATGGCCGTACTTGTCATACACTTCCAGTTTGTAATAAGAGGATGACGATCCTTCCGTATCGTTGAAGTTTGTCTTGTTGATGATATACTTGCCACTGTTCAGTTTCGTATTCTGAGTGGTTGCGTTGCTGCCACGATAGAGTTTGTACTTCACACCCGTTCCGTCGGCCTCACGATGACGCCACGAAACCAAGTTGCCCGAACCCATGCCTGCACCACTGAGACTCAGCGACATTAGTCCTCTATTCAGCGGCTTTGCGGCGGGTTTCGGCTGCAGGTTCGAAACGGTGAACAGCACCTCAAAATAGAACACTTGCTGCCCCTCTTTGAAGATTTTCACCATCGCCATATGGCCACTATAGTCCACCTCGTAGGTGTAGCCGTCGATAAGGTTCAGCGCAAAATCATGAGGGTCGCCATACAACTTCTTGGAATAGGTGGCCAAACCGCCATTCTTCAAGTCCTTCACCAGCGAGGTCATGTCGAGGGTGGCATCGGCATTGTCGCGCGATTCCGTGCCGACACAAGTGAACGAGTTCACGAAATATCCTGCGGTGAAGATGGGCTCATTCACCGCACCTTTCACCTCCACATTGCGGAATGCCAAGGCCTTGGGATTCTCGTTGTCCATGCCGTTCAGGTCGTATATATATAAATATATGTGGAATGCCTTTCCCTTGGCGATCACGTCACCCAAAGTGTATTCATAATGGCTGTAACCCGTCGAATTACTTTGGCTTATCTTGTTGCGCAAGGGTGAAACCCCCGTGGCGATTTTCTTTTCGCTGTCAATGCCTATCTGGTAGTACACATCGAATTTGCCGCCATCAGTACCCACTTTCGCGGCATCGAACGAGATGCTGGTGGGCTTGAACGTGTTGCCCACACTACTGATGACGCTCAACGTGATACAATGTCCAGAGGTCTTGCTTGTCACCCGTGTTTTCGGTGTGAATGTCGTGAAAAAGGGGTCGTAAGCCACATTCGTATAACCAGTATCAGCATTCGAGCCCGTCATTGTTGCTGTAGTGCCGATGTTGGCTCCCAACGTAAATTTGGTGGAAAGGAGACTGGTGTATTCCTCATCACCGCTCAAAGTGACTGCCGACAAATTATCCTTGTCGCTCAGTTCCCACTTGGCAGTGACACTTTGGCCAAAAGCCAGCATCCCCACCATGACTGCGGAGATTGTCAGTAAAAGTTTTTTCATTAATAAATACCGTTAGTTAGTTATTATTGTCGTATGATTTCATTCTCTTTCAGGCATCAAGGCTTCGCCACTTTCTTCAGGAACCACTCCTTACCCACCGGCAAGAAGAGGTCATGTCCAGCGGCATTCAGGTGAGCCGTGTCGTCGGCACCTTGGAAATATTTCTTGCGGAACGCTGCATCGCGCACCTTGATAACGCACTTCTCGTCATAGTTCATCAGCACAGGCACATGATGCCGCTTGCACACCTTCTCGATGACTTTGCACACGGGGGCAAACCCTGGCCTGTCCACATACCAAGGTGTGACATAGCCAATCCGTGCCTTCGGACACAATCGCTCGATGCCGCTCAGCAGCACCTCCAGAGAGTCGGCAAACATCTGCAGCGAATCGGCATTCTGCTTCACCTTGTCAGCATCGTTGTGACCAGCCACAATCAGCACATAGTCGGCATCGGGCGACATGGCCGTGTAGCGCACCCAAAGCGCAGGGCCGAAGTTCCACTGGCCGTCGTGCGAGCGGTCGAAAGCCACACAAGAGCCATTGCGGCCATAGTTATTGTAGGTCAAGCCCAGTTCAGCCGCCATCTTATAATGCCAAGCCTCCTCGGCAGGGCGACGATGGTTCGCCACATAACTGTCGCCTATCACATTCAGCACTTTCTGTGCCTGCGCCGACCCAGGTATCAGCACCATCCCTGCCAGCAAAAATAAAAACAGAATCCGCTTCATAAGTTCGCTTGTTCAAAAACATTTCGTGTGCAAAGGTACGACGTTATTTCTCCCCCACCAACTATTTCCACAGGTTTATTTAAAGGGAAAGGTTTTTCCCGCTGATTTATGTCAGAACAAGATATGCTATTCATGTTTCCATAATGGAAAAAAGTTCCGAGAATTAATTAAAAAAAGAGAAACTATTCCTTGAACACAATTCTGTCCGCAAGTTGCATAAAATAGTCGTTTGACCATACATCCAGCTCATGAGGGTCATTCTTCAGGAAAGGCCGCACATCGTTCTTGACATCCTCCATGTTTGTGGTGGCAAGACGCTCTTTCAGGGCCGCTTTGAATTCCTCAACAGACATATTCTTCCCATTGAACTCACGAATTCTCTCTTGGAGATGTTTGAAATCAAGAGGCACCTGCCATCGCACATACCACTCAAAGTCGTACCAGTCGCGCCCTTTCACTCGTGTCTTCCAGTTACGGAACACCAGCGCGTGCATCTTTCCTGCATAAAGGTCGGGAAGTTGGAAACAACGCACCATAAAGGTATAAGGCAGAGTCAACGCCTTTTGTTCTGTTTGGAACATCAGTGGCGGTTGCGTGTCTACCTCAATCTTCACTTTCACCGTTTTCTCTGTCTGGAATGCTACATTGTAGATACTTGTATTGTCCTTCAAGAAAGCAGAGTCAACTCTTCCGAACACTTTCTTATCCTTCTTTTTGATTTCAACTTTACGCCCCAAGGCGTCAAACTCGTCAATAATCGGTTGGAAATAGTTCTCAAACACAAACCTGTCGTCTGGAGTCAACAGCGAGAAGTCCATGTCCTCAGAAAAACGAGGAAGTTGATGGAACAATCGCAGGCATGTACCTCCATAAAACGCTGCTTTATCGAAAAATCCTCCACGATGCAATCCTGCTAACACCACCTGCTGAGTGATTTCACAGACGGCATTCTGCTTATCCTTTGTATTGTTTATCTGATAGCGTTGTAACGCCCTCTCAAAAAAATCGTTGGATATCATCTTTCCAAAATCTTTATCAGGTTATTAATGGCTTGTTGCTTTTTACTCACAGCGGCACACTGTCGGAATATGTCTACGTCCATTTCCATAAAGGCATCCATATCCAGTCTCAGGTCCTCTTCCAAGAAAACATACGTATCCTTCAGGAAACGAAGTGGAAGTCTTGGAGTGGTGATGATATAGTCACACAAAGCCTTTTCGGGTGTGGCAATCAAGTAGGAAACTCCTTCTTCCTCGCGTTGGGTAATACCAATGGGATAATAGTCTCTGGCACAATGATGATATTCAAACCTTCCGGCATCATTCTGAAAAGAAACTGTCAGATGCGTCGTCATCGACTCCACCACCTCTATTCGTTCTGGTATCAACCCATATTCTCTTAGAGCCGTCAGCATTGACACATATGACGGCCCATAAAGCACATTGCCTATAAGGTTGAGCGACAACAAAAGGCCGCTCTCCTTTGGAGACACGACATAAAGTCCGCGCTTTAGACGTATGATTCTGCCTGCCTTCTCAAGGTTTGCCACCTTTCTGTTTGCCGACTTCACATCTGGATACAACGAAGCGACAGCAGCGGTATTAACCGGGATGTTCTTTAATACGGCCAATTCGTTCATAACGATTCCTTTATTACTTTCGGCACAAAGGTAGTAATTTTTTTGACAGTAAACAACATTTTTTGTAATTTTCTCTCAAAAAAAATACTGTTTTATACTCACACCTGTAGGTATATGTGAACTGTCTTTCTTGGAAAGACACACGAATATACACTACCGGAGAAGCAGCCTTCAAACTTTTCGCCCATTCACGAGAATTTTGCAGATTCACAGACGGGTCAAAGCTTTATAGCTCTCCTCTATGTGTTTATCGCTCTTCTGATTATGGCATGAAAAACACGCCGCATTGTCAGAGTGACGTTGCATCAGAGTGACGTTGCAAAGATGTGCAAAGATTCCGAAACCGCCAAGCGATTCGGAGAAAAAAGTGATGAAAAAAATGAGATGAGAAGTGAAAATGAATCAAATGAACAGCCAAATGAAAGGATGGTACAGAAGCACTGGCACTTCCTCACCCGACATCCTTCCACAACTCCATTTGAGGTTCTTCCACAACCTCTAAACCGACGTCTCCGATGTCGGTTATGCGGTGTCGCCAATGTCGGTTGAGAGGTTGTTGCAATGCTTAAGTCAAGGGGATTACAGTTGGTAAGCCTGGAGACGCGCGATGTACTTTCCGATGATGTCGAACTCGAGGTTCACCTTCGTGCCCACTTCAATCGTGTGGAAATTAGTGTTGTCGTAGGTGTAGGGGATGATGTTCACCTCGAACGAGTCGTCTTGCGAGTTGCACACGGTGAGGCTGACGCCGTTGACGGTCACACTTCCTTTATCCACCGTCATGTAGCCCTTCGTCGCCATTTCGCGGTCGAAGGCATATTGGAAGCGGAAGGTGTAACTGCCTTGCTGGTCGATTTTTGCCACACACTCGGCGGCCTGGTCAACGTGTCCCTGCACGATGTGACCGTCGAGGCGACCGTTCATCATCATGGAGCGTTCCACGTTCACTTTGTCGCCCACTTTGAGCAAGCCCAGGTTGCTCCTGTCGAGCGTCTCTTTCATGGCGGTGACCACATACTTGCCGTCGAAGATTTTCACCACGGTCAGGCACACGCCGTTGTGCGCCACACTTTGGTCAATTTTCAACTCGTCCACGAATGAGCAGGTGAGGGTGAAGTGCACATTCTCCAATTCTTTCTCGATAGCAACGACTGTTGCAAACTCTTCTACAATTCCACTGAACATAATCTTAATATTTACAAAATATGTGTGCAAAGATACTGAAATTTGAATAAAAATAGATAACTTTGCCGAAATTTGTGAATTAAACTCATTAAAAACATCACTTAAACGATGAAAAAGAACTTCATTTTCATGGCCATCATGGCCATTACCGCACTCTCCGTATTCACCAGTTGCAAGGACGACGACCCCAAGGCCATCATTCCCCATCTGGGAAGCGTTTCCATCTCTCCCGCCACAAGCGAACCGGGCGCTGAACGTACGGCAACCGTCACGTTCGACCGGAAGGGCGAAAACATTCAGGGGCATTATCAATACACCATCCTTAAAATTTACCCCGGGTCGGGGTCATTCGGGACGGGTTCATTCCAAACCACGCCGACAGATTCCTACTCGTTCACATTCAACGCACCCATCGAACCTGGCACCTACAGCATCAAAATCGTATGCACCAAGGTGGACACCTACGTGGGAAGCCTCTACTACATGGGCAACATGAGCGACATCGGTACAATCACAACCACTTTTTTTGTAACCGAAGGAGAGTAACCAACGACTTACTAACCCATGAAGAAAACCATTGTATCCATTTTGTTGGCATCCACCGCATGGACGGCTTTTGCCAACCATCCTGATTCTGTGTATGTGCGTCCCGATGTGCAGAACGGCACACGCGATTTTCGGATTGCCTACTCCATCGACGGGAAGCACTGGACACACATGCCCATCAACCTCTTCGAAAGCGACTACGGCACCTGGGGCAGCGAGAAGAAACTCTACCATCCCGTGCTGTCATACGACGGGAAGAAGTATGTTGCCGTCTTCATCCCCAGCCTCAAGAACGGGCAGATAGCCATCACGGAGTCGGAGGATTTCGCCCTCTGGAAGCCACAGGATTATCCTTATGTGGCCGAAGGCGAGTTCCAGAGCATCGTGGAAACACAGGAGCGAGTGTCGAAGCAGAACGTCATCCGTGTGCCCTACTCTGCCATCGAGAACCTCATGGCCAAGAAGATACGGGCTGACCGGAACGGCGCATGGGAACGTGACAATTTTGTGGCATCGGGCGCATCCATCGCCAACAATGCCGACCCCATCAGTGCCACACTCACCATCGACTGGAACGACCGCAAGGCCATCTCGCCCGACCTCATGGGCATCTTCTTCGAGGACATCAGTTATGCGGCCGACGGAGGTCTGTATGCCGAACTCATAGAGAACCGCGACTTCGAATACACAGCCGACGACCATCGGGGATGGAACGCGCAGACGGCATGGAAATTGGAAGGCGATGGCACCACCTGGAGCATCGAGACCCAGGCTCCCATCCACAAGAACAATGCCCACTACTCCACCCTCAAGACCACCACACCCGGTGCCAAACTCATCAACGAAGGATGGGACGGCATCACTCTCCAGAAGGGCAAGAAATACAACCTCAGCCTCTTCACCAAGGGTGCCGGCACTCTCCGCATCTCGCTCGTGAGCGACGGTGCCACCATCGCGTCCAAGACCTTCAAGGCTACCAAGGAATGGCGGCAACAGAAAGCAGTCTTAACACCTTCTGCATCAGCCGATAAAGCAAAACTTGTTATAGAACCACTTGAAGCATGCAACATCTGCATTGACTTCATTTCACTCTTCCCGCAGGAGACTTTCAAAGGCCATGCCAACGGTCTCCGCAAAGACTTGGCAGAGGTGATTGCCGACCTGAAACCACGCTTCGTCCGATTCCCCGGAGGATGTGCTTCTCACGGTCAGGGCATCGACAACATCTACCACTGGCAGGCCACTGTGGGCGACCTCTGGGAACGTGAGCCCGCCATGAACATCTGGAGTTATCACCAGACACGCGGATTGGGTTTCCATGAGTATTTCCAGTTCTGCGAGGACATCGGTGCAGAACCTCTTCCCGTGCTGGCGGCAGGTGTGCCGTGTCAGAACTCGTGGAAAGGCGGTGCCGGTCAGCAAGGCGGCATCCCGTTTGAGAAAGACCTCAACGGAAAGCCTTCACCCTACACCTACAGGGGCAAGCCGCTCACAATGGAGAGTTACCTGCAGGAACTCCTCGACCTCATCGAATGGGCCAACGGCGACGCCAAGACGTCTGAACTGGCCAAGATTCGTGCCAAGGCCGGACATCCGAAGCCTTTCAACCTGAAGTATCTTGGCATCGGCAACGAAGACCTCATCGGCGATGTGTTCCTGAAGCGTTACCGTTTCCTCATCGAAGGCATCAGGAAGGCACACCCCGAAATCACGATTGTCGGCACGGTGGGGCCTTTCTGGGAAGGCAGCGACTACGAATACGGCTGGCGCGAGGCGAAGGAGAAGAACATCCCCATTGTGGACGAGCACTACTACAACGGCATCGGCTGGTATTTCCACCACCGCGACTTCTACGACAACTACGACCGCAACGGCACGAAAGTCTATCTCGGCGAATGGGCATCGCGCGGCAACAACGTGGCCAACGCGCTCATCGAGGCGGCCTATCTTGCCAACGTGGAGCGCAACGCCGATGTGGTGGTCATGTCGTCCTATGCACCGCTGTTGGCGAAGGAAGGGCACACCAGTTGGAATCCCGACCTCATCTACTTCAACAACCAGGAGGTGAAGCCCACGGCCAACTATTTCGTGCAGCGTGCATTCGGCCAGAACAGCGGAGACGAGTACATCTACTCCGACCTGCAGGTGAATGGCGGCAGCAACATCAGGGAGCGTCTTGACCATTCGGTGGTGAAGGACAGCCAGACAGGCGACCTCATCGTCAAGGTCATCAGCCTGCTGCCCAAAGCCTCAACCCTGCAAATCAACCTTGGCGACGAGGCGCTGAAGGGCTACAGCACCAGTGCCGAACTCAGCATCCTCGCGAAAGAGAACGAGCCTGACCGCCAGCGCGAATGGGATGTGAACGAGAAGCGCACCCTCAGCATCGGCAGCGAGTTCACACTCGACGTGCCAGCCTACTCAGTCTCCATCGTCCGCATCAAGAAAGCGAAGAAATAGCACCGACAGTGCCTCCGCGAGCATACACCCGCAAGGCTCACGAGCTTTACTCCACTACCCTCGTGAGCTTTGTGGGGGAACAGAACTCCACACAGATTATCATGAGAAAAGTATTGATTGACGCACATACACACACGGTGGCATCGGGACACGCCTACAGCAGTCTTCAGGAAATGGCACTGGCAGCAGCCGAGAAGGGGCTGGAAGTGCTGGGCATCACGGAACACGGGCCCAGCATCGTCGGCACCTGCCCACTGGTGTATTTCAGGAACATGTTTGTCGTGCCCCGACGGCTGTACGGGGTCAAGATTCTGATGGGATGCGAGGTGAACATCCGCGACACCAAGGGTGGCCTCGACCTCGACGACGAGCACCTCGACATGCTCGACCTCGCCATTGCAGGCATTCACGTCAAGTGCTGGCAGGGAGGCACGAAGGAGGAAAACACGGCGGGCATGCTGAACGTGATTCGCAACCCGAAAATCCACATCATCAGCCACCCGGGCGACGGCACGGCCGAACTGGATTTCGAACCGCTCGTGCTGGCGGCCAAGGAGTCGCACACGCTGCTGGAAATCAACAACCACTCGCTGGCTCCTCAGCGCAAGAAGCCCATGGCACGTGCCAATAATCTGGAACTCCTGCGGCTCTGCAAGAAGTATGAGGTGCCCACCATCCTCGGCAGCGACGCACACATCTCATTCCAGATTGCCGACTACGACCGTCTTCTGCCGCTGTTGGCCGAGACAGACTTCCCCGACGACCTCATCATGAACTTCTGGCCCGACAGGTTTTTCGACTATCTGGGGCTGAAGAGAGAGTGACGAGGCCTCATCCACAAGCATCTGGAAGAGGACATCAAGGCACCATCCGCAAAGTTGTAACGATAAAAAAAGCGAAACATGAAAAAGAATCTTTTTGCATTCCTGCTCCTCGCGGCTTGCTGGCAGGTCGCTGTGGCGCAAAACACCGTGGAGAGCATCCGCGAACGCTATCAGGCGATGAAAGAATATGTGGCCAGCCATCAGGGCAGCAACAACTATGACGGGGCTGATTTTGGCGAGTTCTACCACCTCGAAAGTCGTCAGTGGCTGCCTGCCACGGGCGGTCACATCGAGAACACCTACCTGTATTATGGCGAGGTGGAAACCGACGAAGATGTGATTTACGCACCGCACTACGTCAAGTTCGTCACCACAAAATACAACTATGCCGCCCGCGAATTCTACGAGGAATACCTCTACGACCAGGACGGCCACGTGGCATTCATCTATGCCTACGACCCCATGACAGAGTTCGACGGCGACCGGCACGACAAGCAATACGAATTCCGCTTCTACTTCAACAAGGGCAAATTGCTGAAGGCCATCATCAAGCGCAAGGGCGCCGACGATGCGGAATACAAAGAAGTGTTGAACGACAAAAACATCAAGCCCATCTATGCCGACGTGTTCAAGCAATATCAGGCCAAAGCGCGGCAGATGAGGGAACTCTTCATCAACATCGAGAAAGAGGCCTACGTCTATTGAGCCAGGAAGCCTCTTTTACTTCCAGAACTGCTCCAGCAGACCACCCTTCTTCATGTAAGGCTTCAGAACAGACTTGTCCAGCATGATGTAATCCAGCCTGTCCTCCTGAACATTGCCTGTGGGAATATAGAAATTGAGACCCGTCTTCGTGATTTCGAAACTGGCCGACGTATCGACATTGAAATCATAATCGGTCTCCTCGGGATGATGCTTGCGAAACTCGTCCATCATCAGGTTTTCCACAAAGACATCGTTGGGTGGCGTCATGTTCAGCAAATCAGCCAGAGTCAGCAACTGCCCCGTGCGACTGTCGAACACCAGATTCTCGGCAGAAAAGAAGGTGTTGCCAATCTGTTCCACCTTCTGCAGATAGAACTGGAAGAACGGCGCACCGCTCATCATCGGATTCATGAGCGAGTCCTCGTCCAACTGTCCTGAATACTCGAAATACCAGCGGAACAGCGCCTTCCGACGGTCGCGGTCAGCAGCATCCATGCTTCCGATGAATCCCTCCAAGTTCTTGAACTGCCGCGTCTCAAACTGCGCTTTCAGTTGCTTAAAGTCAGCATCCCCCTGCACATACTTCATCCGCATCGACTTGCTCAACACCGTGTCGCGCACAGCCGTCAACGCCGACTTGTAAGCACTGGGCACCTTCTCCACATCGGGCAACTCCAGGCGGATGAAAAACTCAATGTCACCCCCATGCTTCACCGTGAGAGGAAGTGTCCCCTTCACCGCCTTGTCCATCAACAATGTGCGTGTCACACCCTCCTGGGCGTTCACCCGTAGCGACACAAGCCCCAGCAAGGCCACCACAACCAACAAACTCTTTTTCATTATTTTCATGTTTTGCGGGCAAAGGTACACTATTTCTTCCAAATCTACAAAAAAAGTTGGCAAAAGTTCGGTATTTTGAGCGATACAATGACGCTCGGAGAGAAAGACAACAAAACGGCCTTGCCATCCATCGGGGGACAGCAAGGCCGTTGTCATGTTCCGTCGGAACGGACGGGTTAATTCTCGAATGGATTCTCCGTTGGATAGAAGTTGCCCTTCGGGAAGTTGTAGTCGATTTCCTCCACAGGGATGCCCATGTACTTGAGCACCTCCCAGAGATACTTGCCGGCATGCTCGAACATCACGGCTGCATGGTGAGGATAGTGCTTCTCGATGAGGACGTGACGGTAGAAGCGGCTCATGTTCTTGATGCCGAAGGTACCGATAGAACCGAACGAGCGGGTTGGCACTGGCAGAATCTCGCCCTGAGCGATGTAGGCGCGGAGTTTGGTGTCGCTGGTCGATTGCAGACGGTAAACCGTAGCCTTGCCTGGCTTCAGGTCGCCCTCAAGTGTGCCGTTGGTCACCTCTACTGGCAATGCGCGGGCCATGATGCGCTGGAAGCACATCTGGCAACTGCACACCTTGCTGGAGGCCGTGTTGCCGCAGTGGAAGCCCATGAAGATTTCCTTGTCGGTGTAGGAGTCGCACTCGAACTTCTTGCCCTTGATGCTCTCCTCGTACATGTCCTGAGGAACCGAGTTGTTGATGTCGAGCAGCGTCACAGCGTCCTGTGTGATGCAGGTGCCGATGAACTCAGAGAGTGCACCGTAGATGTCCACCTCGCAAGCCACTGGGATGCCACGACCCGTCAGACGGCTGTTCACATAGCAAGGCACGAAGCCGAACATCGTCTGGAATGCGGGCCAGCACTTGTTGGCCATAGCCACATACTTGCGAGAGCCCTTGTGAGCCTCAATCCAGTCGAGCAGCGTCAACTCATACTGAGCCAACTTCGGCAGCACCTGAGGAATCTTGTTGCCAGTTCCCAGTTCGGCAGCCATATCCTTCACCACGTCGTCGATGCGTGGATCGCCCGCATGCTTCTGGAAAGCCTCGAGCAGGTCAAGTTCAGAGTTCTCCTCAATCTCCACGTCGAGGTCATAGAGCGCACGGATAGGCGCGTTGCAGGCCAGGAAGTTGTTTGGACGTGGGCCGAAAGAGATGATTTTCAGGTTCTGCAAACCCACGATGGCACGTGCGATAGGCAGGAACTCATGAATCAGTTCAGCGCAGTGAGCAGCGTCGCCCACAGGATTCTCGGGGATATAAGCACGGGTCTTGCGAAGTGCCAGAGCATGGCTGGCATTCAGCATGCCGCAGTAAGCGTCGCCACGACCGTCAATCAGGTCTTGCTGAGTCTCCTCGGCAGCAGCGCAGAACATGGTCGGGCCCTGGAACCAGTCAGCAATCATCGTCTCCGAAATCTCAGGACCGAAGTTGCCCAGATACACAACCAGCGCATTGCAGCCAGCCTTCTTCACATCCTCCAGCGCCTGCTGAGCATGAATCTCACTCTCCACGATGCAGATGGGACACTCGTAGATATCGGCAGCGCCGAACTTCTCTACATACTTGGCAATCACAGCCTTGCGACGATTCACCGCAAGCGACTCAGGGAAACAGTCACGGCTCACCGCAACGATTCCGATTTTCATTTCAGGTACGTTTTTCATCACTTCAAAATAAGTTGATTAAATAGAATTACGTTAGATTTGTTAGATTCAAATATTTTTCGAACTCCAAAGATACGGTGTTATTGTCAAAGCACCAAAATTTTTTGTACTTTTTCTTCAAAAACCATGCACAACAGCCTCTCACCCTCACACAAATTTGTGATTTGCATGATGTTTTTCCTTTGACACATCAAGAAACACATCCTCTTTGCAACGTGCTCCGAACAAAAGCATGCCCCATTATTTCACCGCAATCCGTTTTTTTGTTCCGTATAAATTTTGTCGATTGAAAGAGAAATCATAATTTTGCAACCAGAATACAAATATTATTGATTAAACAACCCTAAAACCTATTGTATGATGGAAGATATTCAGAAAGTCTACGATTTTATCGACAAAGTGCAGAATTTCTATCTGGCTACAATCGATGGTGACCAACCCCGCGTGAGAGTGTATGGCGCAAGCCTTCTCTATGAGGGCAAGATATACTTCATGGCCATCAAGGGCTCGAATGCCCCCAAGCAGTTGGCCCTGAATCCCAAGTTTGAGATTTGCGCCTTCAAGCACAACATGCTCCGCATGAGTGGCAAACTCGTTCTCGACGACCGTCCGGAAGTGAAGAAAGCGCTCATCAAGAAGATTCCGGCACTGGGCGAAAGTCTGGGCGAGGAAGGCATGCAGATGTACTACGTGACAGACGCCACCGCCACGTTCTCCAACATGCAGGGTGTGAGCGACGTCATCAAATTCTAAAACAACCTCAAATAGAGCAACCCCGTGGTTGCAAGCAAAGGGGAGTGAACAAAATGCTCACTCCCCTATTTTGTTGGTTGAAGACGGAATCGAAAATTCTCTTGCAATTACATACGTTATGTGGGGTTATTGGCTGTTCATTTTCCGTTTCTTCTTCCACTCCTCGTATGCCTTGTTAATGCGTTGTTTCTCCTCTCTTCCCACATATTTCAGGCCGGATTGTGCACCGATGACATTTTCGAAATGATGTTGTGAGATGATGCCATCTTTCATCACAAGAATATTTTTAGGCTTCCCCTTAAGTTCTTCACTCTTATCAAATAACGACGTATCGCTATCTTGGTTCCAGTCAGCAAATTCTAACAGAACATATTCTCCCGACATTCCTTGCTGCTTGGCAGGGGTGTTTCCTTCCACGATGGTGGCAGTGAAACAATGCTCTTCGCAGAATGCACGTGCGTTTTTGTTAGCGATGGCCATCTGATATTTTGTGTTCAAAATGCTTTGTTTTATATTGATGGTGTTTGGATGATTTGGCCCCAGCACCTTTTCTCTGATGGCGAGTGCCTTGGAATAGCATTCCAGTGCCTTCGGGTAGTCACCTTGGCTGTCGTAGACACCACCGATGTTGTTGTAAGATGTGGCGACATCGGGATGTTCCGTGCCCAATATCCTTTCCCGGATGGCGAGTGACTTGGAAAGGTATTCCAGTGCCTTTGGGTAGTCACCTTGATTGGCGTAGACATTACCGATGTTGTTGTAAGATGTGGCGACATCGGGATGTTCAGTGCCCAGCACCTTTTCCCTGATGGAGAGTGCCTTGGAATGGTATTCCAGTGCCTTTGGGTAGTCACCTTGGCTGTGGTAGACAAGGCCGATGTTGTTGTAGGATCCAGCGACAGCGAGATGCTCCGTGCCCAGCACCTTTTCCCTGATGGCGAGTGACTTGATATAGTATTCCAATGCCTTCGGGTAGTCACCTTGATTGTAGTAGACAGTACCGATGTTGTTGTAGGATCCAGCGACATCGGGATGTTCCGTGCCCAACACCTTTTCCCTGATGGAGAGTGCCTTGGAATGGTATTCCAGTGCCTTTGGGTAGTCACCTTGGTTGTCGTAGACATAACCGATGTTGCTGTAAGATGTGGCAACATTGGGATGTTCCGTGCCCAGCACCTTTTCTAAGATGGCGAGATCCTTGAAATGGTATTCCAGTGCCTTTGGGTAGTCACCTTGGTCATCATAGACAGTACCGATGTTGTTGTAGGATGTGGCAACATCGGGATGGTCCGTCCCCAGCACCTTTTCCTGGATGGCGATTGACTTGGAATAGTATTCCAGTGCCTTCGGGTAGTCACCTTGGCTTTGGTAGACAGAACCGATGCTGTTGTAAGACAAGGCGACATCGGGATGGTCCGTGCCCAACACCTTTTCCTCGATGGCGAGTGCCTTGAAATGGTATTCCAGTGCCTTCGGGTAGTCACCTTGGCTGTCGTAGGCAGCACCGATGTTGTTGTAAGATGTGGCGACATCGGGATGTTCCGTTCCCAACACCTTTTCCAAGATGGCAAGTGCCTTGGAAAGGTATTCCAGAGCCTTCGGGTAGTCACCTTGGTTGTGGTAGACATAACCGATGTTGTTGTAGGCGGTAGCCACCCATTTACTTTCTTCTCCCTCTTGTGCTAAAGACTGACGAAGAACCAATTGGTAATAATTGAGGGCTTTGGAATAGTCGGCGAGATAATCGTCGATAAAACGTCCCGCTTCATTCTGCCATTCTATATTTGTGGTGTCCAACTTCGCCCGCAACTCCAGATAATAGGCGGCGGAGTCGTTCTGGTGCTGAGCCAAGAATTCTTCGTAGAAACTATAGCAGCGTTTGGCAAGTTCTTCGTTGTCAGCGGCATGTACCGCCTTGGCTTTGGCAAGTTCCTCTTCCTTCATGGAAATCACCTGTCCCTTCTGAAGTTGCTCTGACACCTGGGCACGCACGTCGCCTCGGGTGCGCAGGAGCGAGTCGGCCTTCGTCAGGTCGCCATTTTCGATGCAGTAGTTCACCTGCCGATAGAAGTCATCCAACTGGTCATAGTCCAGTTCGGAGTAGCGTTTGGCCATGTCGCTGATGAGCCGCTCGTTGTTTTCCTGGTCGGCATACAACTTTTGCAGGAGTTTC
>JAEEGS010000074.1 GCA_016280445.1 Bacteroidaceae bacterium | reverse complement strand
TGGAACCAGGAAGACATGTTCCACAAGAGCATTGAGGAACGCGAAGGCTGTCCTCAATTCATCTTTTTTGAAGGACCACCCTCTGCCAACGGACATCCGGGCATCCACCACGTGATGGGCAGAACCATCAAAGATACTTTCCTCCGCTACAAGACCATGCAGGGCTTCCAGGTGAAGCGCAAGGCTGGATGGGACACCCACGGACTGCCTGTGGAACTGAGTGTGGAGAAGTCGCTGGGCATCACCAAGGAGGACATCGGCAAGAAAATCAGCGTGGACGACTACAACGACGCCTGCCGCAAGAACGTGATGATGTACACCAACGAGTGGACAGAACTGACCGACAAGATGGGCTACTGGGTGGATTTGGAACACCCCTACATCACCTACGACAACAAGTACATCGAGACACTCTGGTATCTTCTGAAGCAGCTCTACAACAAAGGTTTGCTCTATAAAGGCTACACCATTCAGCCCTATTCGCCAGCAGCAGGAACGGGTCTTTCTTCACACGAATTGAACCAACCCGGTTGCTATCGCGATGTGAAGGACACGACGGTGACGGCACAGTTCCTTGTAAAAGATGTATGCGATGGTTTGAAAGGAAAAGGCGAAGTGATTGGCGAAATGCCTCACGACTTGAAAACATACATCCTCGCTTGGACCACCACTCCTTGGACACTTCCATCGAACACCGCTCTTTGTGTGGGTCCCAAGATTGACTATGTGGCCATCAAGGGCAAGAACCCATACACAGAAGAGGAGGCCATCTACATCATGGCTGAGGCACGTCTGTCGGCTTACTTCCAGTTTGGCGAGGACGAGAAACCAGAGATTTTGTGGCGAGGCAAGGGCACCGACCTCGTGGGTCTGCACTATGAGCAGTTGATGCCTTGGGTGAAGCCATGTGCGTTGGAGAACAACCAGATTGTGGTGAAGGAAGATGAGGCTTTCCGCGTCATCCCTGGCGACTATGTGACAACCGAGGATGGTACGGGCATTGTGCACATCGCTCCGACCTTTGGTGCCGACGACGCCAAGGTGGCAAAGGATGCTGGCATCCCATCGCTCTTCATCATCGACAAGGCTGGCGACACCCGTCCGATGGTGGACTTCACGGGTAAGTACTTCGTGAAGGAAGACATGAACGAAGATTTCGTAAGTCTCTGTGTGAACGAAAGTTATTGGAAGCATAGTGGCGACTTCGTCAAGAATGCATACGACCCCAAATACAATCAGGGTGGCAAGTACGACGAGAAGGCTGCCAACAAGGATATGGACTTGAATGTGGTGCTGTGTCTGGAGATGAAGGAGGAAGGAACAGCGTTCAAGATTGAGAAGCACGTCCACAACTATCCCCATTGCTGGCGTACCGACAAACCCGTGCTCTACTACCCTCTCGACTCGTGGTTCATCAAGTCGACGGCGAAGAAAGACCGCATGTTTGAACTGAACCAGACCATCCAGTGGAAGCCCGAATCGACCGGCACAGGACGCTTCGGCAAGTGGCTGGAGAATCTGAACGATTGGAACCTCTCCCGTTCCCGTTATTGGGGAACGCCACTGCCCATCTGGCGCAACCGCGACACACGCGAAGAAATCTGCATCGGCTCTGTGGAAGAACTCTACAATGAGATTGAAAAGGCTGTTGCAGCAGGTGTGATGGCATCGAACCCCCTGAAGGACAAGGGCTTTGTGCCAGGCGACATGAGTCAGGAGAACTACGACAAGATTGACCTGCACCGTCCCTACGTGGACGACATCAAGCTGGTGTCGGACAAGGGCAATGTGCTCACCCGCGAACTCGACCTCATCGACGTGTGGTTCGATTCGGGTGCTATGCCTTACGCTCAGGTGCACTATCCATTTGAGAATAAGGACCTGATTGACAAGGGCATCGCCTACCCTGCCGACTTCATTGCCGAAGGTGTTGACCAGACACGCGGATGGTTCTTCACCCTGCATGCCATCGCCACGATGGTGTTCGACTCGGTGGCATACAAGGCTGTGATTTCCAACGGTCTTGTGCTCGACAAGAACGGCATCAAGATGTCGAAGCGTCTGGGCAATGTCATCAACCCCTTCGACTGCATCGGACAGTTTGGCGCTGATGCTGTGCGCTGGTACATGATAACCAACTCCTCGCCTTGGGACAACCTCTCGTTCGACCCCGAGGGTGTGAAGGAAGTGACGAGCCAATTCTTCATCAAACTGCAGCAGGCCTACTCGTTCTTCACGATGTATGCGAATGTGGATGGCTTCGAATATAAGGAGGCAGACATTGCCTATGCTGACCGTCCTGACTTCGACCGTTGGCTGCTTTCTGAGCTGAACACGCTCGTGAAGAATGTGCAGACCTACCTCGACGACTACGACCCGACGCCTGCTGGCCGTCTGATTCAGTCGTTCGTCATCGACAACCTCTCCAACTGGTACATCCGTCTGAACAAGCCACGCTTCTGGGGCGGCGAGATGACAGCCGACAAGCTTTCGGCTTATCAAACACTCTACACCTGTCTCGACACATTGAGCAGACTGATTGCTCCTGTGGCTCCGTTCTATGCCGACCAACTCTTCCGCGACCTCAATAGCGCAACTGGCAAGGACACCGCAACGAGCGTGCACTTGGCGAAGTTCCCAACCTTCAACGAAGCTTACATCGACTCCGAACTGGAGGCAGCGATGGAGGCTGCAATGAAGGTGACTTCGATGGGACTTTCCATCCGCAAGAAGGTGAAGATTCCTGTGATTCAGGCATTGCAGTCGATTGCCATTCCTGACACGGACACTGTGTTCAGCGGTCGCATCGAGCGCATGAAAGATATCATCATGAAGGAGTTGAACGTGAAGGAACTCCAGTTGATGGACGGCAAGATGCTCGTGAAGAACGTGAAGTGTAACTTCCGTGTGATGGGCAAGAAGTTCGGCAAGATGATGAAGGCAGTGAGCAACGCGGTGGCTGAGATGTCGCAGGCACAAATCGCTGAACTTGAATCCAACGGACAGGTGACGCTGCAGGCCGACGGACAGGATGCCGTGATTGAATTGGCTGACGTCGATATCATGTCGCAGGACATTCCAGGATGGAGCGTTGCCAACGAAGGCACGACGACCGTAGCACTTGACATCACCATCACTCCTGTCTTAAAGACAGAAGGTAATGCCCGCAAGATCATCAAGCAGATTCAGGGTCTCCGCAAGTCACAGGGCTTCGAGATTACCGACCGTATCCGTGTAGTTATCACTGACACGCCTGAGACGGCCGAAGTGCTTGCATCCTTCAAGGAGAACATTGCTACACAGGTGCTTGCCAACGCCATCGAGTTGGGCAATCCAGCAGGTGATGCGATTGACTTCGACGACTTCAAGGCTGTCATCACTGTCCAGAAAGACTAATTGAAGATGACCAGAAAGAACAAACATATTCTTTCCATCGTCCTATTCATGGCCGTTCTTGTCATTGACCAAATCATCAAGGTCAGTGTCAAGACGGGCATGTATTTGGGTGAACGCATCGAAATCACCAGTTGGTTCAGCCTCCTGTTTGTGGAAAACAACGGTATGGCTTTCGGATGGGAACTCTGGGGCGGAAAACTATTCCTCACCCTCTTCCGCGTTGTGGCTGTCTGTCTAATTGGCTGGTTCATCTTTAAAGAGATTCGACGCAGACGACCAATAGGGTACATCGTCTGTCTCACACTTATTGCAGCCGGTGCGGCAGGCAACATCATCGATTGTCTATTCTACGGACTCATTTTCAACAATCCTCCTTATCCGCAGGTGGCTGATTTCCAGCCTTGGGGAGAAGGATATGGCGAGTTCCTTTATGGCAAGGTGGTCGATATGTTCTACTTTCCCTTGATAGAATGGGACATGCCTGATTGGATGCCTATTTATTCGGGGCAGCATTGTGTGTTCTTCTCCCCTATCTTCAACTTTGCTGATGCAGCCATCTCGTGTGGCATCGTGGCATTGTTGCTGTTCTACCACAAGTTAATCAGCCAATATCAGTTAAGAAAATAAGAGAATGAAAAGGCATCATCTGTTTGGATTCATACTCCTTCTTCTCCTTTTTGCGGCATGCGAAAACCGTCCGAAAGACGTGCTCTCACGTGGCAAGATGGAGGATGTGCTGTATGACTATCACTTGATGCAAGGCGTTATTGACCAACTTCCGACTTCGGAAGAACGGCTGGAGAAAGCACAAGACTATATCAATTCTGTGTATGCCAAGCATGGCATCACCGAAGAGCAGTTCGATTCATCTATCGTTTATTACAATCGCCACCCCAAAGATTTGCACAAAATCTACACTCATCTGAAAGAGCGTTATACATCCATCAACGAAGAGGTACAGATTGTGAACGGCAATAACGACATGATGGCAATTTATGCAACGGGAGGTGACACAACAAACCTTTGGAGTTCTGCCCGTACGCTTGCCCTGCATAGCAAAGAACTGCTGAGCCACGAAAGTTTCACCATCCATGCTGATACCAGTTTCAGGAGAAATGACCAGTTCATCCTGACCCTCACTCCTTTGTTTATCAGGGAAGACGTATCCACTTACGACATTATGCTGAGTGTTGGATTGGGTGTCTGCTACACTGACGGAAAAACCGCAGGAGTTTCACGTGTCATCACATCCAATGGCACACAACAGCTCACTTTGCAAACAGATGCCACCAAGGACATCAAAAGCATTACTGGATTTTTCCAATACCAAGGGAAGAAAACCATCCGAAACCTCTGTTTGATTGATGACATATCCTTGGTTCGCATGCACGAGAAGCCCAAAGAAACTGTGGAAGAGCCAACTGACAGTTTGCCGGAAGATACGACAAAGGAGGACTCTGCCACCCAAGAGATGAAACGCCGTCTCTCGCCCGAAGAAATTCGCCTACAGAACAGAACGGGAGAACAGATAAAGATTCAAAAAGCACCATCCGTGCGTACTCCGAACTCTATTGGGCCACGCCGCCGTAAACCACAAAGAAAATAGGCGTATGCGACGAGTGGCGGCATCAAGAGTTTTTATCAACGAAAAAGAGTTCCACAACAATCACGTTGTAGAACTCTTTGAACATTTGGTGGTGAATCATTATCCTCTTACAAACGAGTTGCCCATGACCGAATGGTTAGGTGGCACCATCATCATCCGAGGGAAAGAAGCATATCACACACAGAAAGTTCTATCTCCTGCGGAACTCTGCACATACGATAGCAGTGGCGATAGCCACATTCAACGACTCTGACGTTTCCCTTCCTGCTGGATAATTGGGAATGTAGAGCCGTTCAGTGACAAACTTCTCCACCTCCTTCGACACGCCTTTACCTTCATTTCCCATCACGACAACACCCCTGTTCGCCAGTTCCTTATGATAGAGATTTTCTCCATCGAGAAAAGTACCATAAACAGGAATGTTCTGTTCTAAACCACTCAGCACTTCCGGCAAATCCACATAATGTACCTGCACACGAGCCATAGCACCCATGGTCGCCTGTACTGTTTTCGGATTGTAAATGTCGGCACAAGAATGAGAACAAAAAATATGTTCGATGCCAAACCAATCTGCCAGACGTACGATTGTACCAAGGTTCCCAGGATTTTGTACATCGTCAAGAGCCAAACAGAGTTGAGATTTCACTACTGCAGAAATATCAACCGATTCATTCAGTTGCCTGAAGATAGCCAACACCTGTTGAGGAGTCTCTTGGAAACTGATTTTGCGAAGTTCCTCGTCCGTCACCTCATCCACTTCCAATCCCTTTTCGCCATGTGCTTTGAGCCATGTGGCATGTGCTGAAAGCCAGTCAGAGGTAGCAGCCAGATACACACATTCATAATGATTCAGCAAGTCACCAACCAGTTTGTAGCCTTCAGCCACAAAAACACCATTCGCCTTACGATGCTTTTTCATCTCCAGCGAACGGATATACTTGATTTTATTTTTGCTAATCACTGTTTGTGGTTGATGCAGATGCCTTTCAGATACCATTCATACAACCGGTGGATGCCTTCATCAATTTCGATGGTATGATGCCATCCGAGACGATGCAGTTTTTCCACATCGGTCAGTTTCTTCAACGTTCCATCTGGCTTTGAAGCATCCCAACGGAGTTCACCTTTGAAGCCAATTTCCTGCATGATTTTCTCAGCCACTTCCTTGATGGAGATTTCCTTTCCTGTACCCACATTGATGTGGCAGTTGCGGATTTCCTTGATGCCATCGCGATTCACAACGAAGTCACTCTTTTCAATCACATCTTGGAAGTCCACATTCAGGAGGCAATGTACTGATGCATCGGCCATTTCCTCACTCCAAAGGAACTCACGCATGGGAGCACCTGTTCCCCACAAGGTGACAGCCTCGGGAGTGATGCCATAGTGACGCAGCACCTGAAGGATGGTGTATTCATCGCTCATGGCCGTCGCCATGATGGTTTGTGTGGCCTTCGACGCATTCTCTTCCGGAGCACCTTGTCCATCCACCATCTTTGGCACTTTCATCGACACGGGACGAAGCCCCAAGTCTTTGCGAACAGCCTCCCAATCGCCCTCATTCAAGCATTTAGCCAGATAAATCTTGCGAATCATGGCTGGGAGCACATGAGAGTTTTCGAGATGGAAGTTATCATTAGGTCCATACAGATTGGTTGGCATCACAGCGATGTAGTTGGTGCCATACTGGAGGTTGAACGACTCACACATCTTCAAGCCTGCAATCTTGGCAATGGCATATGGCTCGTTCGTGTATTCGAGTGGAGAGGTGAGCAGGCAATCTTCAGGCATTGGCTGAGGTGCTTCGCCTGGATAAATGCAAGTGGAGCCGAGGAAGAGGAGTTTCTTCACCCCGTGTTTCCATGCTTCGCCAATCACATTCTGCTGAATCTGCAGGTTCTGATAGATGAAGTCGGCACGATATTGCAGGTTAGCCATGATGCCACCCACATGAGCAGCAGCCAACACAACCGCATCTGGCTGTTCCTCATCGAAGAACTTCTTGACTGCCACAGGGTCGAGCAGATCCAACTCTGCGTGGGACTTGCCCACCAGATTCTCGTAACCACGTGACTTGAGATTGTTCCAAATAGCAGACCCCACCAAACCGTGATGTCCTGCCACGAATATCTTACTATTCTTATCTAATGCCATGTTCGTTGACTTTTTGACTTTTACTTCACAAGTCCTTTCTCCAGATATTCAGCCAAGTTAGTGCGCATCACCGATGCCACGTGGTCGGCAGCCACCTTCTCCATATCATGCTTCACCATGATGGAAACGAGTTGCTCGAACGAAGTGGTTTGAGGATTCCAACCCAGTTTCTCCTTTGCCTTTGTGGGGTCGCCCCAAAGGTTCACCACATCCGTAGGACGATAGAAGTCGGCAGAAACTTCAACAAGTGTCTTGCCAATCAGGTTCTCTGGACCTGCAATACAAACACCCTTCTCATCCATGCCTTCACCCTCAAACTTCAGTTCAATGCCTGCTGCCTTGAATGCATAGTAAGCAAACTCACGCACCGAGTGCTGCACACCCGTAGCAATCACGAAGTCCTCTGGTTTCTCCTGCTGAAGGATGAGCCACATGCACTCCACATAGTCCTTGGCATAGCCCCAGTCGCGGAGTGAAGAGAGATTTCCCAGATAGAGTTTATCTTGCTTACCTTGAGCGATGCGGGCAGCAGCAAGGGTAATCTTGCGGGTCACGAAAGTCTCGCCACGACGCTCACTCTCATGGTTGAACAGAATGCCTGAACAGCAATACATGTTGTAGGCCTCACGGTATTCCTTCACAATCCAGAATCCATAGAGTTTAGCTACAGCGTATGGAGAATAAGGATGGAATGGAGTCTTTTCGTTCTGTGGAACCTCCTCCACCTTGCCATACAACTCAGAAGTGGAAGCCTGATAGATGCGGCATTTGTCAGCCAATCCACACAAACGAACTGCTTCCAACACACGGAGCACACCTACAGCATCAACATCAGCCGTGAACTCTGGAGAGTCGAAACTCACCTGCACGTGCGACTGAGCGGCAAGATTGTAAATCTCGGTGGGTTGCACCTTGCTGACTACCTGAAGCATCGACATCGAATCACCGAGGTCAGCATAGTGCAAGTGGAAGTTGGGAGTACCTTCAAGATGAGCGATACGTTCACGGTAATCCACCGATGAACGGCGAATAGTTCCATGCACCTCATAGCCTTTTGCCAAAAGGAATTCTGAAAGGTAAGAACCGTCTTGGCCGGTGATACCTGTAATAAGAGCAACTTTTCTTTCCATAATACAATGTTGATTTATAGATTTATAATTTATATATTCACTTCGTTTAATGTCACCAGTTTATTGACAATCGCATAAATCGTAATGCCAGCAGGCGAGTGGATTTGCAGTTTCCGTGCAATGTTGCGACGATGCGTCGTCACCGTATTCACAGAGAGGCAAAGCACATCGGCAATCTCCTTATTCGACATTCCTTTCGCCACACACACCACAATCTCCTTTTCACGTTCCGACAACTGTTCCTCATTCGCATTCGGTGAACTAGTTTGTGGCACTTCCTCGGCTGGCTGCCGCATCTTTGTCTGATGTTCCAACCTGCGAACGGCTGGCACAAAGATGTTGTCTTCCACCATGCTGTGGATGCTCACCTCCTCCTCCGCCTGATAGATGGACACGATGACCGCATTGAGTTTCTCGTTGATTTCCGTCTGCGGATAATACTGCATGAAGAGGTTCTTCAACTCCTTCAACTTGCTTTCTATCGCCTCGTGGTGGCGTGAAAGCAAGTGACTGTTGTCAATCGACACCAACTCGCCGTCCAGCAACCGCTGCACGTAGGCATACACGGTCGTCTCCTCATACTCCATGTGGCTGCGTACTTCCTCCACATATTCATCAAAGAACTTCAGCACCAAGAAGGCGATTTCGTTCTGCACAGAACAATCGATGGCATTCAACAAATGAAAACGTATGTTCGGGAAGAGATAGCCGAGAAAATACGAGTGGGAGCGCTTCAAGTAACCCAACACGGAATCCACCTTCACCTGTTCCACATGCTGCGGACGATTCTCTGCCCCATCCTTCACATAGTTGATGATTGTCAAGAACGTATCTGCATCAACCCCGCACTGGCGACACACCTCCATGATGGTTTTCTCGCCAAATCCCAAAGAGATGCCGAAACGACTCATCACCTGCAAGAGGCGATAATCATTGGCAATCACATAACTCAATTTGTCTGCTGACTTGTACTGACCAGCCATATAATGCTTTCTATATACAACCATCATTCTGAATGTTTTTTGTTATTAAAGACCATTCAGAATTGCGTAAACCATCTAACAGGTTGCAAAGGTAGTGAAAAAAAAGGAATTTTCTTCAGAAAAACCATGATAATTAACGAATCGGACGTAAATTACCAACTTTTGAGTATTGTATAGCACGGCAAAACACCGTAACTTTGCACACAAATTACAACGGCATGAAACTTTCAGCGTTAAAGACAGGAGAAAAAGGCATCATTGTGCGCGTGATGGGACATGGAGGTTTCCGTAAACGCATCGTGGAGATGGGCTTCATCAAAGGCAAGAGCGTGGAGGTGTTGCTCAATGCACCCCTCCACGACCCCGTGAAATACAAAATCATGGATTATGAGGTCAGTCTTCGCCGTGCAGAAGCAGAACTCGTCGAAGTGGTCAGCGAAGAAGAAGCCAAGGCGTGGAAAGCCCGGCACCCCGACCTGCAAGGTATCCCCGCCAGCGACTGCGATGAACTCATTCATCGGTTGGCCAAGGAGAAAGAGCATGAACTCAACGTAGTCTTTGTCGGCAATCCCAACTGCGGCAAAACCACCCTCTTTAACATTGCCAGCGGAGCACATGAACGCGTCGGCAACTACTCTGGTGTGACCGTCGATGCCAAGGTCGGACATTTCAACTTTGAAGGTTATCACTTCCATCTGGTCGACCTCCCAGGCACCTATTCGCTCTCTGCCTATACGCCCGAAGAACTTTATGTGCGCAAATACATCATCGAGCGGCATCCTGACATCATCATCAATGTGGTCGATGCTAGCAACCTCGAGCGCAATCTCTACCTCACCACGCAACTCATTGACATGGATGTGCCCATGATTATGGCACTCAACATGTTCGACGAACTGCGTGAGAGTGGCAACCAACTCGACATGCAGCAACTCGGCATCCTGCTCGGAGTGCCCATCGTGCCCACCGTCGGAAAGACAGGCGAAGGGGTCAAGGAACTCTTCCATCAAATCATTCAGATTGCTGAAGGTAATCAGAAGATAGCCAGACATATACACGTCAATCATGGAGTGTTGCTCGAAGAGAACATCGCCAAGGTCGAGGCACTCATCCGTCTGAACCCAGAACCCCACCACAACTATTCCGCCCGTTTCCTTGCCATCAAACTTTTGGAGAATGACCGGCAGGTGGAAAGCATTGTCCGGAAACTCGACAACGCCACCGACATTCTTGCCGAACGGGATGCGTGCCAGAAAGCTATCCTCAAGGAAATCGAAGAAGACAGCGAGTCGGCCATCACCGATGCCAAGTATGGCTTCGTGCAGGGTGCCATGAAAGAGACCTTCCAGAAGGTGAACCGCTACAAGCGTCTCATGACCAAGCGTATCGATGCTGTGGTCACCCATCAGATATGGGGCTACCCCATTTTCCTCCTGCTCATGTATCTCATGTTCTTCTGCACCTTCAACATCGGGCAATACCCGATGGACTGGATTGATGCCGCCATTGGATGGCTTGGCGAGCAAGCCGGGGCATGGATGTCCGACGGCGCTCTGAAAGACCTTATCGTCGATGGCATCATCAGCGGTGTGGGTGGCGTCATCGTCTTCTTGCCCAACATCATGATACTCTACGCCTTCATCTCGTGGATGGAAGACAGTGGCTACATGGCGCGTGCCGCCTTCATCATGGACAAAATCATGCACCGCATGGGTCTGCACGGCAAGTCGTTCATTCCCATGATTATGGGCTTTGGCTGCAACATCCCAGCCATCATAGCCACACGCACCATCGAAGACCGCAAGTCGCGCCTCATCACCATGCTCATCATCCCCCTCATGTCCTGTTCAGCGCGATTGCCTGTCTATATCATCATCATTGGTGCTTTCTTCCCGAAGAACTCGGCACTCATCCTCTTCTGCATGTATCTGGTCGGCATCATGTTCAGCATCCTGATGGCAAAACTTTTCAGCCGCGTCATCGTGAAAGGAGAGAGCAGCCCCTTCGTCATGGAACTGCCTCCTTACCGCATGCCATCCGCCAAGAGCGTGTCACGCCACACCTGGGAGAAAGGCAAGCAATACCTCAAGAAGATGGGCACCACCATCCTGCTCGCCAGCATCGTGGTGTGGGCACTCAGTTACTTCCCTCGCCACACAGAATTGCCTGAGGAGCAGCAGATGGAACTCAGTTATATCGGGCAGATAGGCAAAGCCATCGAACCCATTATTCAGCCATGCGGACTCCAGTGGAAGGAAGGAGTTGCCCTCATTGCCGGTGTGGGAGCCAAGGAGATTGTGGCGAGCACCATGGCCGTGCTCTATCATGGCGACATCACCACCAGCGGCATGACTCCCCTGGTTGCATTCAGTTTCATGATTTTTGTCCTTCTCTACATGCCCTGCATCCCCACCTGCATCAGCATCAAGAGCGAGTCGGGCAAATGGAAATGGGCAGCCTTCACCGCCCTCTACACCACCCTGTTGGCATGGCTGACCTCCATGGCAGTATTTCAAATCGGGAATCTCTTTTAACGCTTTCAGTATGGAACTACAAGATATCATTGTTTACCTCATCCTCGCCTGTGCCGCGGGTGCCATCATCCATCATGTCTATCGACAACTGACAGGCAAGCATCGCGGATGCAACTGCAGTTCCTGTCCTCATCGCGATGGTCAAGAGTGTCATTGCCATGACACAGCACACAAATAGAAAAAGGATGGCGGGTTTGTCATCCAACAATCTCTGAAAACGACGCTCCACAATGGCTGAAAGTGGAGCGTCGTTTCTTTTATGAGCTTTTCGTCGTAGAGCTCGCGAGCTTTACATCGTTACCCTCGTGAGCTTTGTGGAGGTTCACATACAACAACTGCGGATGTTGATACTCAGAAGAGAGTATGCAGTGTCCGAACAGTGAGTATTGGGATGTCGGGAGTGAGTATTCGTCCCATGCAGAATACCCACGGGAAGGGTCTTTTTAGCAGATTTTAAGTATTGCCGTGCGTGACATCTGTTCGTAACTTTGCACTCGATTATTGATGTTTCCACTTTTGTGGTGATTTTTAAGGTAAATGACAATGACACATTTGACAACAGTAAGAAACACGGCCATCGCATGGGCCTTGGGCATGGTGGCCATCGGCGCCTCTGCACAAACGAACAATTGTGACACATCGAGAGTGGGCAAACTCGAAAGGGCACTCTCGCGTTTCCACATCGGAGGATATGGAGAAGTGGCTCTGTCGAGAAATTTCTACAGCGACAACGTGAGTCGCTACAGCCTGGCTGACGAACACAAGAATGACCCCAGCCACGGGCGTTTTGACATTCCTCATGCGGTCATCTATGTCGGCTACGACTTTGGCAAAGGATGGTCGCTGAGCACGGAGATTGAGTTTGAGCATGGCGGCACTGGAGGTGCTTACGAAAAGGAAGACGAGGAAGGTGGCGAATGGGAATCGGAGACGGAGAAAGGCGGTGAGGTGGAACTGGAGCAGTTCTGGATTCAGAAGACCTTTGCTGACTACGCCAACATCCGCGTCGGACATATGGTGGTGCCTGTGGGACTGAACAATGCACACCACGAACCCTTGAATTTCTTCACAGTTTACCGTCCTGAGGGAGAGAACACGATTCTTCCCTCCACGTGGCACCAGACAGGTATCGACTTCTGGGGACGTGCGGGCGACTGGCGCTACGAGGTGCAGTTTCTGGCAGGCTTGAATGCCGACAACTTCACCACGACCGGATGGATTCACAAAGGTCCTGTGAGTCCGTTGGAGTTTGAGATTGCGACGAAGTACGGCACATCGCTCCGAGTGGACAACTACTCCATCCGCGGTTTGCGATTAGGTCTGAGCGGATACTACGGGCACAGCATTGGCAACAGTTATCCACGAAACAAGAACGGTGTGGACAGCGAGTACAAAGGCGCGGTGGCAATGGGAAGTTTCGACTTCACCTACAATGCCCACAACTGGATTGTGCGCGGTCAGGCCGACTACGGATACATCGGTGACGCGAAACAGTTGAACTACATCTACAACCGCATCAACAAAAAATCGCCTTACCACCACTCCACACCTGTGAGCCAAAACGCGTTTGCGTATGGCATCGAGGCGGGATATGACCTGTTTTCGCAAATCCAGAAACTGCGTGCCGACGGGCAGCAACTCTATCTGTTCGGACGCTTCGAACACTACAACGCCTGTGCTTCGAGCAACATGAAGCAGTATAATTATAATAATGTGAAGCGCATGGCGGTGGGCTTCAACTACCACCCCGTGAAAGGTGTGGTGGTGAAGGCCGATTACTCGCATCGCTTCCTCAAGAGCCAATACAACAACGAGCCAAGCCTCAATCTTGGCATCGCATATCAGGGGTGGTTCCTGTAGGGCAATCTGACAACTCATTCATTCTATCAAACAATAACCAAAACTCTTCAAAACAATGAACATGAAAATCAAATCAATGCTCGGTGTGGCCATGATGGCCGCCGTAGCACTCGCGACAGTCTCTTGTAGCGATGACGACAACAACGGCAATGGTTCTGACAAGTACAGCGACAAGTCTTACGGACAGAATGCCATCAGCGCCTGCAATGCCGTCGTAACGGGTCTTGAAAATGCCAACACGAAGATTGCTTCGGCATCGCTCAACGAGGCACAGCAGACGTATCTGAAGTCTGTCCTTTCCAACTTGGTGGACAATGTGATTGTACCCACCTACACGAACCTTGCCGACGATACCGAGAACTTGGAAAACACGCTCAACGGTCTGGATGCCAACAGCATCACACAGGCAGACATCAACAAGGCCTGCGACTTGTTCAAGAAGGCTCGCAAGAACTGGGAACAAAGTGAGGCATTCTTGGGTGGCGCCGCTTCCGATTTCGACGTCGACCCAACCATTGACTCTTGGCCTCTCAACCGCTCACTCCTGCTCAACTATTTCAACTCAGGTTCCATGAACGAGGACATGCTTGACGATGCATCCATTCTGGGTTTCCATGCCCTCGAGTTCATTCTCTTCCGCAATGGTCAGCCCCGTCAAGTGGCAGAGTTCCGTGGCAACGACACCTACAAAGGCTTCACCAACGTGAGTGGCGCGAAAGAACTGCTTTACGCACAGCAGGTCTGCAAATTGCTGAAAGAGCGCACCTTCCAGTTGCAAGTGGCATGGGAAGGCGAAACGGCCAACAACGCCGACCGTGTGCAGGTGGTGAAAGATGCCGGATTGGAATACACGACCAGCAAGAACCTCTGTTTCGGTGAGAACATGAAAAAGGCTGGCGAAACTGTCAGCACGTTCACTTCGCTCAAAGACGCCATTGCACAAGTGCTTTCCGACGACGAGGGTTCGGCCGCTGCCATCGGCAACGAGGTGGGCACCGCCAAGATTGCCAACCCCTTCTCTGCCGGCTACATCTTCTATGTGGAGTCACCCTACAGTTACAACTCCATCAGCGACTTCCAAGACAACATCCGCTCCATTCGAAATGTGTGGTACGGCACCACCACAGGCTCGGCCGACAGCAATGTGCCCAGTTTCTACAACTTCTTCAACAACACCAACCAATCTGCCACCAGCACATCGGTGGTCAATCTCTTCAACGATGCCATCAACAAGATTGGCAACATGCCGGCTCCGTTCGTAAAGTATTGCAGCACCATCTGGAACCTGCCATACGAGGATGACGACCGCACGGCTGATGAACTCCCTGAAGAATAATCAATAAATCTAATTTTATGGTTCACAAATTATCACACAATCTGTACCTTCTGCTCCTGATGTGTTGCACTGTCCTCGTCGCCTGTAACGACGAGAACAGTTCCAACTCCTTGGGAGAACTGGAAGAAGAAGACAACCCATTCGGCAAGGCCAACGATGTCTTCACGGCTGCCGAATGGTATCCAGGCGGAGAACTGGGCACAACAGAGAAAGCCAGTTACTCGGCTGTTGCACCAGGTGCAGCATCGTTAGGTCTGGAGACGAGTTTCAATAAAGGAGAGGACTTCTTTGAGCACCTCTACACCTACTCCGACGAACCCCGCAAAGGTCTGGGTCCTGCATGGGTGCGCAGCAGTTGTATCCACTGCCATCCTTCCTACGGTCATGGAAAACGTCAGACGGAGTACAAAGCCAACACCATCGGCAACGGCTATCTGCTGGTGATTTATCACCCCAACGAGGCCTACACGGATGATGGTGTGCGCTACACAGTCGCTCCGTCCAGTTACATCGCAGAGGTGACGGGCATGCCTCAAACCAAAGCGATGGAACCCTTCAAGGCCCCTGTGGACGAAAAACAAATCAGCATAGAATGGAAGAAGGTGGAGGGAACCATGCCCAGCGGACTTCCCTTGCATTTTCCAGACAATGAGCCGTTTGAACTCATCTACCCAGAGGTCAACATCCCTGTCACAGCCTTCAACACCAACCCGAAACCGACAAACTACGAGGTGCGTCTCGAATCCACCATCGGCATCTACGGAACGGGCTTGCTCGATGCCATCAGCACCGAGGACATGAAGGCACAATATGCCAGCGAGGCACCCTATGTGTCGCTCAACCCTGCCATGTGGGACGCGAACAACAACGACTGGGCGGCCACTGCCTACTACACACTGGCTGACGGAACGAAAGCGGTGAAGAAATTCACTTATGCCATGACTCGTGCATCGCTACAAGACGGTGCTGGCGCCAACGCCATCTGGAACATCACCAACGTGACCCGTTCCGACCGCCGTTATCTCTACTCGACGGTGGCTTGGGCAAAGGCCATGAGTGAGGATCCTGAAGTCATCAGTTACATTCGTCAAAACGGTGCTAATGCCTCCTCGCTGGTTCATCCTTACTATGCCGACAGCGACGAAGGAATCTCGCAGAAAGTACTCAACCTGCTGAGCATGAACACCGCTGCCAAAGGAGGCGACAATTACACCGCTGCTTTTGGTGAACCAGAAATGAACGATAAGGACTACTACGACTTCATGGTGTGGCACCGCGGTCTTGCAGTTCCTGCAGCCCGCGATTTGGATGATGCTACCGTGCAACGAGGAAAGAAAGTGTTCAATCAGATTGGTTGTGCCACTTGCCACCGTCCGTCTTGGCAAACCAAAGAGGACAACTACTGGGTGGACAACAGCATCAAGGCATACGCGGAAGCCAGAGGCTTGAATCCGAACAACATCTTGCCGAAGTTCGCCTATCAAACCATTTGGCCCTACACCGACATGGTGCAGCATCGTCTCTATATGGAGAACGACATCCGAACAGGTTGGTGCCGCACCACTCCACTTTGGGGACGTGGTTTGTCACTTCGTCTGACTGGTGCTGAAGACCGTCTGCACGACTGTCGTGCCCGCAACGAGATTGAGGCCATCATGTGGCATGCCTACAGCAAGCAGTCGGATGCTTATGCCTCTGCTCTGCGGTTCTACAATCTCTCGAAAGAAGACCGCGATGCAGTGGTGAAGTTCCTCCGTTCCATCTAAGACAATAATTCTTCTCTGTAACAGACAACCCAAGGGAATCGATAACGCCTTCCCGACACAATATCAAAGGCATTCCAACGTTACATATATATAATATAGAGAATCCAACGTAATGTTGAAAAAGATAACATTCACGCTCTATGCCATAGTCATCCTTGTGATGGCTATGGCTACTATCATTGAGAAGACACAGGGCACTCCATACGTGCTCCATGCTGTGTATGGCTCATGGTGGTTTTCCGCTATTTGGGCATTGCTGGCAGTAGGAGGTGTGGCGTACATCATTCAGCGGAGAATCAGACGATTCAGCGTCTTGCTGCTGCATGGGGCGTTCATCGTCATCCTGGCTGGTGCGTTGCTCACACACTTGACGGCTTGGCAGGGAATTATCCATCTTCGCAAAGGACAACCCGTCACCTCCTGCATGGTGGAGAACGGGGAAAGCCACATAGTGAAGGAACTGCCCTTTACACTTCAACTTGACTCGTTCTGCATCCAATACCACAAAGGTACGGAAGCCGCTGCCGACTACGAGTCGCACTTCACGCTTTCCTCTTCTGAAGGCAAGGAGAACGCCTTCGTCTCGATGAACAATATCTATTCCTCCCACGGCATCCGTTTTTATCAAAGCGGTTACGATGAAGACATGGAGGGCAGCACACTCGCCCTCAACAGCGACCCGTGGGGCATAGTGGTCACCTACATCGGATACGCCATGCTGTTCCTCTCCATGTTGCTGGTGCTTGTCGACCCCAAGGGTCGTTTCCGTCAACTGCTCCGAAAGGCAAGCATGGCGGCTCTGGTGCTGCTGTTGCCCATGCAGGCTCAGGCGCTCAACACGCTCTCCGAACAGCAGGCGGAGCAGTTCGGGCATCTGTGCATCAACTACAACGACCGCATTTGTCCTGTGCAGACGCTGGCACTCGACTTTACCCGAAAACTCTACGGCAAATCTTCCTACAACGGCTACACGGCCGAGCAGGTGCTGTGCGGTTTCATCTTCTATCGTGAGGAGTGGAGCCAAGAACCCATCATCCGCATCAAGTCGGGAGAGGTGCGTCAACGTCTCCATCTTGCGGAATACGTCTCTTTGGCTTCCATGTTCGACGACGGAGGATATATCCTTGGTCCTCACATACAGAATTATTACATGGGAAGTAACGACAAATTCCACGAGGAAGTGATGAAGATTGACGACAAACTGATGCTCATCATGCAGATGTCGAAAGGGGAACGGCTCAGGATGTTTCCCTTCGAGGGCAAATGGTATGCGCCAACCGACAGTCTTCCGAACACGATGGAAGAAGATAGAAAGGCGTACATTCAACATGCCTTGCCATTGCTTGGCATGCTGGTGCAGGAGGGGAATACTGCCGATGCAGATGAGATGCTACAGAAGATGGGGAAATATCAGCACACCTTTGGCGGAAAGGATATGCCCTCTGCTGCACGTCTGAAAGCAGAGCACATCTACAACAGCATTCCGTTCGCCACCATTCTGTTCATGGTGTGCCTCACCTTCGCATTGTTCAGTCTTTGGCAACGGAAATGGATGCAGCGGCTGTGTTTGTCGGTGCTCGCCCTTTCGTTCCTTTCACTCACGTTCTGCCTTGCTCTGCGATGGATCATCAGTGGCTACATTCCCATGACCAACGGCTATGAAACCATGGTGCTCATGGCGTGGATGATTATGCTCGCCTCCCTTCTGGTTTACCGCAAGTTCCACATCATCCTCACGTTCGGCCTTCTGCTGGCTGGCTTCATGCTGCTGGTCAGCCACCTCGGACAGATGGATCCCAAAATCAGCAACATCATGCCTGTGCTGTCGTCGCCACTGCTCAGCATTCATGTGAGTTGCATCATGATGGCATACGGACTTTTCAGCATCATCTTCGCTTGTGGTGTCTATGGGCTCATTGTCCGCAAAAAGGCGGAAGAGATGCACCTGCTTTCGGAGTTGTTCCTCTACCCCGCCCTGTTCCTCCTCACGGCAGGCATCTTCATTGGTGCCATCTGGGCAAATGTGAGTTGGGGACGCTATTGGGGATGGGACCCTAAAGAGGTGTGGGCGCTCATCACCATGCTCATCTATGCGTTTGCCATGCACAGCGCTTCCTTCCCTTGGTTGAGAAAACCGCAGCATTTTCATCTGTACATGGTGTTCGCGTTTTTAGCGGTCATTATCACCTACTTTGGGGTGAATTTCTTCCTTGGAGGCATCCACAGTTACGCAAACTCATAAAAAAATTCCTCACTCCTCACTTCTAACTCCCA
This sequence comes from Bacteroidaceae bacterium, assembly GCA_016280445.1. Lineage (GTDB taxonomy): Bacteria > Bacteroidota > Bacteroidia > Bacteroidales > Bacteroidaceae > Minthosoma. The sequence goes on along the minus strand of JAEEGS010000074.1, from coordinate 32,444 downwards.
ACTTTTTCGTACCTTTGTGCCCGATTATGGATTACAAGTCAATAAACATAGAAGAAATCGGTGTTCAAATCGAATTGACTCGCTTTTCTGCAGGCGAAGTGGATGAGTTGCACGCCATCTTGCATGTGGAGCATCGCAACGACATGTTCGAGGAGCAGTTGGCTCGTCTGAACAAGGGCGAAGAGGCTTTGATGAAGTTGGATGTGACAGAGGGAGCAAAGGTGGTTTTCAAACGCTACTTTCTGAGCGATGCCACCAATCAGGCACCTTACTTCAAGGAGAATCATGATTGCACGGTCTCCTACATTCAGCAACCACCACTCGACGGGTCGAAAGTGGCGGTGTGGTTCTATTTGCAACGTGGCACTGCCGTGAGCCAGATGAACGGTTCCACAGTCATCAGCCACAATGGCTATCAGCACATCTGGACGATGGGGCTGATGAATACCACGGCCGACACTTCCTATATGCAGACTTGGAAGACGCTCTTCACCTACATCGACACGCTCAAACTCTTCAACGCCACATTGGAAGCCAACTGCATCCGCACTTGGTTCTTTGTGCGCGATGTGGACACACAATACAATGGCCTTGTCAAGTCACGTCGTGAATGTTTTGCGGAACAAGGACTCACGCCCGACACCCATTTCATCGCCTCCACAGGCATCGGCGGCACTCCTGCCGACCCCAAGGCTCTCGTGCAAATGGGCTGCTATGCATTGACGGGCTTCGACCCTGCGCAACAGCGCTATCTCTATGCGCCCACCCATCTCAACAAGACTTACGAGTATGGTGTCACGTTCGAGCGCGGCACACTCATGCAGTATGGTGACCGCAACCATGTGTACATCTCTGGTACCGCTTCCATCAACAATCATGGCGAGGTGTTGCATGTGGGCAACGTACAAAAGCAGACGTTCCGCATGTGGGAAAATGTGGAAACATTGCTGGCTGAGGGCGGAATGACATACGACGACGTGATGCAGATTGTGGTGTACCTGCGTGACTGCGCTGATTTCCAGGTGGTGAAGCAGATGTTCGACGAGAAGTTCCCACACATTCCCACAGTCATCACGCTTGCACCCGTTTGCCGTCCCACTTGGCTCATCGAGATGGAGTGCATGGCTGTGAAGAAGGCACAAAATACAGATTTCCGCGATTTCTGATTCAAATACACATACCAACAAAATATCGGCGATTGGCTTTCCTTTGTGGATTTGCCAATCGCCGATTTCTTTTTATAGGCCTATGCCCGTTTACTTGATATCGCTCACCTTGATGACATCTTTGTCGTTGTAGTCGAGGTTCTCGCCTGCCATACCCCAAATGAAGGTGTAGTAGTAGGTGGCTGAGGCAGCATGAATGGACCACTCTGGCGACATAATAGCCTGCTCGTTGTGAAGCCATACGACGCGGCTTTCCTGTGGTTCACCCATGATGTGGCTGACAGTTTGTCCTTCAGGCAAGTTGAAGTAGTAGTATGCCTCGATGCGGCGACCATGTGTGTGAGGTGGCATAGTGTTCCACACAGAACCTGGCTCCAACTGCGTAAGACCTAACTGCAACTGGCAAGGACCTTCTTCGAGAGAGGTGTTGACGATGAGTTGATAGATGGTGCGGCGGTTCGATTCTTCGAGCGAACCAAGGTTGCGCATCACAGTAGCCTTCAACGACTGCACTTTCCCATTCTTGCGACCGTCGAGTGTCACCCACTGCGTTTTGTAGTGCTTGTGAGCGGTGGCGGAATTGATGTAGAACTTGGCAGGTTTCTGCGGGTCTTTCGAACGGAAAATCACTTCCTGATTGGATTCGATTCCCTTGCCGTTCTTGTCTTTTCCGAGGTTGCCACGACCGATGTAGAGGGCTTCCTTCTCACCCAGCGGATATTCCACACCATCCACAATCACCACGCCGTCGCCAGCCGTGTTGACAATACCGATTTCGCGGTTGTGGAGGAAGTAAGGAGCACGAAGTTCTGGGAACGTCTCCAGTTTCAAGTCCTTGGTGACAGGCATAGCGCCACCGAAGATGAAACGGTCGTACATCGAATACGTAAGATTGATTTCGTCAGGTGCCATCACTTTCTCCATCACGAAACGGTCGCGAAGGGTTTGTGTGTCGTAGTGCTTCACATCGTCAGGATGGCAAGCCTTCTGAAAGTGTACATTCATCTGAGCATTCATGCCCAGAGCGCCCATCAAAAGGGCAAAACTTAAAAAGCTCTTCTTCATAGATAGTTATTGTTTAGTTTTGATTTTTCTCTTCCTTCACGATGCGCATGCGGTTCCACACCACCATCGCAACGGTGATGAGAGTCAGCACACCCATACCAATCCACTGGAGGCTCTCTACGGCTTTGTAAATGGTCCATCCGAAGAGTGAAGAGGCAAAGTCGAGAGCACCTGCCTGGAAACCATCAGGAATCTTGGCAGTCTTATCGCCCGTCTGTTCAAACACAGCGTTGGCTGCCTGCGTGAACCAACCTGCCATATCGGTGACGAAATAGAGGCCGATGGTCAATGCCACAAGTCCGACGATGAAGGTCTTGACCACATTGCCTTTCGTGTAAGGCAGCACCATCACAAACACGTAGAACATACCAGCCAAAGAGGCCAACGGCAAGAACTGATTGCCAGGCAGCACAATGGCCAGGATGAGGGTGACAGGAATGAGCAGGAGCGACACAACCAATGTGGTGGGATGACCAATCACCAAGGCTGGCGACATACCGATGTACACCTTCTTGCCCTTGAATTTCTTCTTCACCACTTCCTGTGTCTTCTCCGAAATGGGCATCAAACCATCGATGAAAAGTTTGGTGATGCGGGGAATCAACTCCATCACAGCACCCATCGTCACGCCCAAGAAGAGCACGGATTTGACAATGCTCATCACAGCGTCAGTAGTCGTTTCAAAACCAGCGGCATAAGCGCTGAAGTTGGAGAAATGGTCGAAGTGGGCAAAGGCACCAATCAAAGCACCTACAATCACACCCAACACGATAGGTTCGCCCAGCACGCCGAACTTCTTCTTCATGCCTTCCGCATCGATGTCCAACTTAGAGAAACCCGGGATGCGGTCGAGCAGCCAATTGATGCCGATGGCAAAAGGTGTGAAACTCTGCACGAAAGGCTGCGGAATGGAGATGCCGTCCATTTTCTCATAATAGCCTTGGAATTTCTTTGCCGTCAGGTCGGCCATCACCAACGTGATGATGTAGCAGACGATGGCGGCAAAATAGCCCCACAGCATGCTCTGATCCATCACAAAGTAAGCCACAGCACCAATGAAAGCGAAATGCCAATAGTTCCACAAGTCGATGTTCACCGTACGTGTGCACTTGGTGACAAGGAGCAGGAAGTTGATGCCTAGACAGATGGGGATGATCAGCGCACCCACGGCCGTATTGTAAGCCACAGCGGCAGCGGCTGGCCAACCCATGTCGAACACCTTCAGGTCGAGGTCGAAAATCTTGGAGATGTCGTCAAGCGGTGTGTTGAAGTTGGTGGTCAACAGCGCCGTCACAATGCCAAGACCCACAAAGCCGACACCCACATAAAGGCCGCTCTTCAGCGACTTGCCGAACTTCATGCCAATGCACAAACCAATGATGGTGAAGAGAATCGGCATCATGACGGATGCCCCCAATTGGATGATGTAAGTAAAAACTTGTTCCATATTAGTTAGTTAATGATTGAAATTTTGACAAAGGTACACAAACTTTCCAGAACGGGAAAGAAAGTGGAATGTTTTTTTGCCGTTCGGGGCAGTTTCTCGACAAAAACACTTGACAAAGTGCTTCTTTTTTTGTATCTTTGCAACAGAAACAGACGTTTCAGAGGCTTTATCTCCGCCTCTTCCATTTCTTTTCCATCCCATCAATTCCTTGTACTTATTCATCAATTCCTTCTTAGAATTGATCAATTCCTTCTACTTATTCATCAATTCTAAGAAGGAATCGAGTTTATCACTTACACTACCATGATGGAGACTCTTCCACTGAGTCACTGGAGGTTATTACACTAAGGTTATTGCGGATATAAGCATAAGGCATTCGCGGATATAAGCATGAAGCAATCGCGGATGTAAGCATGAGGCAATCGCGGATGTGGATACAGGGCAAAAGTGGACATGAAATACGCGCTTTCCAAGAAAAAACGACACAAAATCGAATATTTCCTCATTTTTTTTTGGAATTGAAGAGGAATTCTTGTATTTTTGCCACCGTATTCCCGTCAAAGAAGAAAATTAGTATCAACCTAAAACATAAGCGTATGAAAAACCGTAGCAATTTCTTGTTATTACTCATGGCACTCTTGGTGTGTGTCATGACGTTCACGCTCTCTGCCTGCGGAGGCGATGACGATGGCGCAGTCAGTCCCCCTGCCTATCAGGGTTCTGGCAATGATTCCATTTCTGGTAAGCCCGAAACTCCAGAGGACGGCACGTTGCAGTTGATGAGGATATGCGGCGACTGTGACGGCGAGAAGGATTGTCCTCAATGCAATGGCACAGGAAAGGGATGCGGACGCTGTGGCGGCACAGGCAAGTATTGCAAGGATTGTGGCTCAACGGGCAGATGTCAGGAATGCAGAGGCACAAGAAAATGCAACTCGTGTGGTGGCGACAGACTTGAGAACTGCTCGCATTGCACCAGATGGCCAGGGCATTGCTCCACCTGCGACGGTCGGGGATGGACGATTAGCTCGTCCTACAAGTGTAACACCTGTGGCGGTTCTGGAAAATGCAAGTATTGCGTGAATGGCAATACAGACAAAATCTGTTGGTACTGCGACGGAACAGGAATTTGCCCTTGTGGAGACGGAAGCTGTTCAACATGTCACGGCAACCCCATGTGCCCCACATGTGGTGGCGACGGACATTGCCTCTCGTGTGTCGGCAGCGGCCAATGCAGAAACTGCAAGGGCACGGGCGAAACGCAACTGTCGTCCCTCTCTTTCCCATATAGTGGTGGCGACGCGACGGTCTTGCTCCATTGTTCGGCCGAATGGGACGTGACGACCGACGCTGAATGGATTCGATTCTCGCCCTCTTATGGCAGCGGCAACAAAACGGTCATCGTCACCGCTGAAGTGTCTGAAATCACGGCTCCACGCGAAGGGGTCATCACCTTCACGTCGGGAAATTCCACGGCCACCCTCTCAGTTCTTCAATGGGGAGAGCCCATCCGGCTGAACGTGGAGCCTGCCAACATCTTCGTGTCTGCCTACGGTTCGGGAGAGAAAATCAACGTCTCGTCCAACACATCATGGACAGTTGAAGCAGACGACCCCTGGGTGACATGCACACCCTCCAGCAGCAGCGGCAATGTTGCTGTTACCGTCAGAGCCTCCACCTACACCACAGGTACGCGATACACGACGCTGAGGTTCACCGATTCTGAAGGGCAGGTTTCGGCAGAAGTGCTTGTTGCACAAGCCCAAAGCCGCGAAGCATTGACTGCACTCAAGAATTATCTGGAGAAACCACTGGGCATCTTCAACGTCAACCTGAAGACTGCATCGTACTACGAGGTCAAAAATGCGATTAAAAGCACTTATATTATATCGACTGATTATCCACAATATAAGACATTTACTGTATCGACATGGGATAATTCTTCTCTCGGGGAATTGACGTATCAAGGGATGAAATTTTCCAGTTTTGAATTTGAGGACTATAACGGCTCCAGCATTTTCAATCAAGTTTCATATAATTTCTCCATCAAGAAAACAGATGCTCCAGACGGCTACAAGAACATCCTCAGCAACATCGTCCAAGACTTCAAATACAATATGAACGCTTCATTAATAAAAGATGAGAACCCTGGCGCATATACAGAAATCCATAGTGGACGTGATGCTAACAACAACCTGTGTGGAATAAGAGTAATGGAATATTCGGACAGTTATTCTTTCAACATTTACCACTACTACTATAAGTAACCAAAAGGTCTGGTGAAAAATTGTCTCCAAAGGCCACTTTTTCTTTCTATTTGGGAAAAAGGTCTTATATATCACAAAAAAGGTCTTGCATATTATTAAATATGTGAGACTTTTTTCGTATCTTTGCACCGTTTTTTAACGTAGAAAGATTAAATAAATTCGTTTTATATGATTACAAATGACATTTATGGGGCTTTACAGCTCCTTGTTGTCGGTATGGTCACTGTGTTCCTCGTGCTGCTCATCGTGATCAATCTCGGCAAGTTGCTCATCTGGGCTGTCAACAAGTGGGCGCCCGAAGAGACAGTGGCTAAGAAGGCGGCTCCTGCCGCTAAGGCAATTGCGGCCATCGACGCAAACACAAAGGCTATCATCGACGCTACCATCAGCCAAATCACGGGTGGTAAGGGACGTGCGGCTAAAATCACAAAAATATGAACGATGAATGATGTACGATGTACGATGAGCCATCCGGTTCGTGTACATCGCGTCAGCCAAATCGTACATCCAACATCGAACATCGTACATTGTGCATATCATGACCCGCGAGGAACATTATCAACGACTGAGGCAATTAGGCATCCGAATCATCAAAATGGTGGATGAAATGCCCAACAGAATTTCGAGTAATGCTATTGCCAAACAGATTGTACGTTCCGGAACATCTCCTGCTGCCAACTACAGAGCTGCATGCAGAGGAAAATCTGACAAGGATTTTCTGAACAAACTCAAGATGGTAGAAGAGGAATTGGATGAAACTTTACATTGGATTGAGATGATTCAAGAAACAGATATGTTTCCCTCAAATCGACTGGACAATCTACATCAAGAATGCGAAGAGCTCTTAAAGATAACAACCAGTTCTCTTAAAACAATGAGAAGAAAAATTCAAGATAGCATTTAACATTTAATATCGCTAACAATAATAATAAATAACAAAAGTGCGTTTTACGGTTGTTGCCGCACATCCCGCATGGCACATCGTACATCGTACATCGTAAATTGTACATAACTTTATGGCAAAAGAAGTTAAGTTCTCACTGGTCTTCCGCGACATGTGGCAGAGTGCTGGCAAGTATCAGCCTCGTGTTGACCAGCTCGTTAAAGTGGCTCCAGCCATCATCAAGATGGGATGTTTCGACCGTGTTGAAACAAACGGTGGTGGTTTTGAGCAGGTGAACCTCCTCTACGGAGAAAACCCAAACAAGTCCGTGCGTGAATGGACAAAGCCTTTCCATGAGGCTGGCATCCAGACACACATGCTCGACCGCGCTCTGAACGGTCTCCGCATGAGCCCGGTGCCAAAGGATGTGCGCAAACTCTTCTACAAGGTGAAGAAGGCACAGGGCACCGACATCACCCGCATCTTCTGCGGTTTGAACGACCCACGCAACGTGATTCCTTCCATCAAGTATTCGAAGGAGGCAGGCATGATTGCTCAGGCAGCCCTCTGCATCACCTACTCTCCTATCCACACGGTGGAATACTACGTGAACCTGGCCAAGCAGTTCATCGATGCTGGTGCCGACGAAATCTGCTTGAAGGATATGGCAGGCATCGGCCGTCCCGTATCGCTCGGCAAGATCGTGGAAGGCATCAAGAGCCTGAAGAATGACATTGTCATCCAGTACCACTCTCACGCAGGTCCTGGCTTCAACATGGCAAGCATCCTTGAGGTCTGCAACGCTGGTTGTGACTATATCGACACAGGTATGTCTCCTCTCTCTTGGGGTACTGGCCACGCTGACATCATCGCCGTGCAGGAGATGCTGAAGGATGCAGGCTTCAAGGTGAAGGAAATCAATATGGCCGCCTACATGGAGGTGCGCACCCAGATTCAGGAGATGTGTGACGACTTCCTCGGCTACTACATCCCCGACCTCAACCACATCAACAACTCGCTGCTCGTGAAGCCAGGTCTTCCAGGCGGTATGATGGGTTCGCTGATGACCGACCTCGAGGACAACCTCAAGTCGCTCAACAAGTGGAAGGTGAAGAACGGTCAGCCAGAACTGACCACCGACGACCTCCTCATCAAACTCTTCGACGAAGTGGCTTACGTATGGCCCAAGGTGGGTTATCCCTGCCTGGTGACTCCGTTCTCTCAGTATGTGAAGAACCTCGCGCTGATGAACGTGATGCAGATGGAAAAGGGCAAGGCTCGCTGGAGCATGATTGCCGACACCATCTGGGACATGATTCTCGGCAAGGCAGGTCAGCTGCCTGGTCCTGTAGCTCCTGAGCTCATTGAGATGGCCAAGGAACAGGGTCGTGAGTTTGAGACACAAGACCCACAGTCTTACTTCCCCGACAAACTCGACGAGTTCCGCGAGGAAATGAAGCAGAACGGCTGGGATTTCGGTCAGGACGACGAGGAACTCTTCGAACTCGCTATGCACCCAGAGCAGTACCGTGCCTACAAGAGCGGCAAGGCTAAGGCTGACTTCGAGGCCGACCTCGCCAAGCGCAAGGCTGCCAAGAATGCTCCAGCAGCAGGTGCCGAAGGTCCTAAGAGCGTGACCGTTCAGGTGAACGGCGTGAACTACAAGGTGGAGATTGCTTACGGCGATGCCACTCCTGCCGCTCCAGCAGCAGGTGCAGCACCCGCAGCAGCCGCTCCAGCAGGTGAAGGCGAAGACATCGTGGCACCATTGGAGGGTAAGTTCTACCTCGTGAAGGACAACGCTGAAACTCCTGTGAAGGTGGGCGACACCGTACAGGCAGGCGACACCCTCGGTTACATTGAGGCCATGAAGACCTTCAACGCCATCCGTGCCGACAAGGCTGGCACCATCACCGCCATCCTCGTCAACTCAGGCGACTCAGTAGAAGAAGATGACCCAATCATGAAAATGGCTTAAAAACATTTACGATTTGACGATTTACTATTTACAATTTATTTGTCTATCGGACAATTTGACGATTGAACCATTCGGATGAATAAATTGCGAAATAACTAAATTGAAAAATAAATAGTAAATTGTAAATTGTAAAATAGTAAATAAAATTATGGAAGAAATACTCAATAACATATACCAAATGACGGCGTTCAGCGACATCATCGCCGCCAATGGTACATACCTTGTGATGTACTTGCTTGCCTTCGTACTCCTGTACCTCGGCATTGTCAAGCACTTCGAGCCGCTGCTCCTCATCCCCATCGCCTTCGGTGTGTTGATTGCCAACTTCCCTGGCGGCGACATGGGTGTGTATCAGGCAGACGAGGCAGGACGCATCGTCAATGCAGAAGGCAAAGTGCTGGCAGAGAACATCTGGGAAATGTCGCTTCCCCAGATTGCACACGACCTCGGCTTGATGAACTTCCTCTACTACATGCTCATCAAGACAGGTTTCCTGCCACCAGTAATCTTCATGGGTGTGGGTGCGTTGACCGACTTCGGCCCTATGCTCCGCAACCTTCGCCTCTCCATCTTCGGCGCCGCTGCACAGATGGGTATCTTCGCTGTGCTCATCATCGCGGTTGCTTCTGGTCAGTTCAACATCAAGGAGGCTGCATCGCTCGGCATCATCGGTGGTGCTGATGGTCCTACCGCCATCTTCACAACTATCAAGTTGGCCCCTCACCTCCTCGCTCCTATCGCCATCGCGGCTTACTCCTACATGGCGCTCGTGCCAGTCATCATCCCACTCGTGGTGAAGATGCTCTGCTCTGAGAAGGAACTGAAAATCAACATGAAGGAACAGGACAAACTCTTCCCTTCTGGTCAGAAGATGAAGAACGAGAAGGTCATCAAGATTATCTTCCCTATCGCCGTGACCACCATCGTGGCATTGCTCGTTCCGTCAGCCGTTTCGCTCATCGGTATGCTCATGTTCGGTAATCTCTTGAAGGAGATTGGTTCTGACACAGGTCGTCTGTTCGACACCATTTCCAACTCCATCATGAACACCGCTACCGTGTTCCTCGGTCTTTGCGTGGGTGCTACAATGACTGTACAGGCATTCCTCAACTGGACAACGATTGGTATCGTGGTAGGTGGTTTCTTCGCCTTCGGTTTGTCTATTGCATCAGGTATTTGCATGGTGAAGATTACAAACCTCTTCTCCAAGAAGAAAATCAACCCGCTCATCGGCGCAACAGGTCTTTCAGCCGTACCTATGGCCTCTCGTGTCTGCAACGAGATTTCCACCAAGTACGACCCCAAGAACCACGTGCTCAACTACTGCATGTCCTCCAACGTCTCTGGCGTGATTGGTTCTGCCGTAGCAGCCGGTGTGCTCATCTCCTTCTTGCAGAACATAACTTTGTAAAAGACACACATTATTATATTATAAGAAAGGGCAATCGACGCGTTCGGTTGCCTTTTTTTTCTTGTCCGTCTCATTCTCCTTTTCACGCTATTCTTCCGCCGTTTCCTCTCTTTTTTGTATTTTCTCCTCGAAATCCTTTGCTCATTCAATAAAATCATTGTATTTTTGCAAATGGCTGCATCAAATCCCGATGTGCCTCTAACCTATAAAGACCCAATAAACCGTATCATGATGAAGCGATTTCTAATCATTTGGATAGTTCTTGCTGTTTGTGGAAGAACTGTGGCGCAAGAAGGTAAAAACACTTTCATCAAAAAAGTATTCACTCGTTTAGACACGATGTCAATCAGCGGAGTGGATCGCCGTTATATCGATGCACCCGAAAGGCCTTGGCAAGTGATTGCGAAGGGAAACGTGAACCAGAGCATCGTGAAGATGAAGACATCTGGCACCATTGCCGACATCAACTACAGCGCCCGGCCACACCTGAAAACCGAGCCATCACAATACGTCGGATTATGGGCCGGTTACAGAGGATACGGCATTGGCTATACGGTGAACGTGGGTGGCGACAAAGGTAGTTATCTCACGTTCGGAGCCACAGGTGGAACATACGGAGTCAATGTGCGCATCCACTCGTTCAAGAACAACCATCCGGATTTCAACCTCGCTACCGACCTCATCCCAGAGGAGAACAAGGATGACTGGCAGCAAATCCATCTGAAAGACCCCATCAAGGTGCATACGGTGATTGCCGACGGATACTATCTCTTCAACGGAAAGCACTTCTCCTATGCAGCAGCCTATGACCAGTCGGTGATTCAAAAGCGTTCCGCGGGTTCGCTGATGGCAGGTGCGATGTACTACTACAGCCACATCGACTATGCCTCACACTCGAATGGCGACTTGATTTATCTGATGCACGGCTTGGGACGCGTAAAACTGTGGCAAGGAAGCGTAGGTGTCGGCTATGCCTACAACTGGGTGCCCGTCCGCGGGTTGCTCATCAATGTGATGGCTATGCCCATGCTCACATTCGTCAACAAGATTAAAGCCTACGGCTATGCCACCAACGTGCCGGAACTGCTGGACGACCCAAGAATGTGGGATGATGACATCGACAACGAAGCGTGGGATGAGTGGTGGGATGGTAGCCTACGCATCACACCGATGGGTAAGAAGACATTCAACAGTGGTGTGATGGTGAACTTCGATGCACGCCTGTCGCTCACGTACAACTTCGGACGATACTTCGTCAATGCCTACGGACAGTTCAACAACTTCCGCTATCAGCACAGCAACACTCACGGCTACCTGAACGACTGGTTTGTCAACACCTCCATCGGCATACGACTATAAGAAACATTATATTAAAAAAACAAAGGGCAGCCGATGCGTTCGGTTGCCCTTGCTTGTTTATATATGTATTGATTCCACCCGCATAACCCCTGTGGATTCTCTTCACATCGGGGCTTCCATGCCTTGAGGCATAGCCCCGCTGTGGGGGATGCCCACACGATAATGGCGTTGGGTTTTGGTTTTCATTCACGTTTCGAGAAAGGATGCACTCAGTTCTTGCGCACAGGGCGTACAGTATACCCGCAGATGCGGCCGTTGAAGTTCCAGCAGGCGGCGTTACCCGAGTTGAAGTAGAGGTAGTAGGCGTCGTCCGGGGTGCCCTCGCCGAGCGAAGACGACCAGTAGCGGCCGGTCGATCCCTCGCCGGACAACTCAGCGCCCCAGCGGTCGCCCGCAGCGGGCAGGAAAATAGTGCCTCCATTGCTTCCCGTGAACAATCGCCCATTCACACCGTTCTGCTGAGTCCAGCGGATGGAGCAGTTGTTCAGCAGTTCCTGAACCTGAGCCCGCGAAGGCATGCGCCAAGGTGCACCCCAGTTGGCAGTGGCAGCATCGTAGGATGTGCCAGCGATGTCAGAGCCGATGTTGGTGAGCTCGTTTCTATCCTGATAATTGTCTCCATCGCTATCATGCCAATATGAGTACGTGCTCGGATCATAGTAGCTCTTCGTCTGCGTTTCACCCCAGGCATAATATCCTCCATACTCCTCAGGTGTGTGTGCTCCAACATTGCAGCAAGCCCACTTCGTGCCAGAAGGAAGACCGAGGTCAATCATGTGGGGATGGTTGGAGTCGGGACAATTGTCTAATTGGGGTTCTGCACTAGGAGAAGCCAACAAATCGCACCCCATCCACTTGATGCACGGATAGATTGTATATTTACCGTCAGAGGACAAATTGCCGAAATTATGCTCAAATGTCTTTTTCTGACCGCCACGATAATCTGACACCTCATAAGAGCGTGATACGATGTCACCATCTTCGTCTACTATGGCCAGACCTGCATCAACGGCAATACTTTTACCTCCGAGCAATGTCTGTGGAGTACCAACCGTGGCTTGAGCATTGATAACAGAATTATTTTCTGATGCCCATTTGGCCTTCACATCTGAAAAAGTCGGAGCCAAACTGTAACTTACAATGCGTCCTTGATTATTCAGTTTTATGTTCCCCAGATTGACTTCACGGCTAACCATCCACTTCCAAAATTGGGCTGAGGCTGAAACACCATAGAACCAGTCGAGAGACACTTCTGAATCTCTTAATTGCTCATAGATGGCGGTGTTTTTCTTTGCTTGCTCTGTATCATTTTTATCAAGAACGAGGTTGCCTTCCAGTTTCACCCCAGCCTCTCCACGGAGGTTGATATTGGCAATGTCCGCTTTCCTTGTATGAACGAAATCGCATCCCACCTCCAAATAAACACCTGCACCGATGTATCCTTTCAAGGTTGCTTCACCACTTTGATTGGATGAGACAGGAATCATCGTGTTTTCCGGTCTGAGCATTTCTTCTCCTTTGCTGTCATACTCCCAATGGAATGCACTGCGGTATTTCTGTGTCCACTTATTCTGGATTCCCAAGTCTGCTTCCGCTCTCACAAAACCTCCCAACGCTATATAAACATCAACTAAAGGAGCTATTGGCCATGGAACACGTATCAGCTCAAAATCCTTATTCCAAGACACACTACCCCTAAGGCCAAAGTTCTCTTCCAAGTCATACCGACCTGTGATAGTGACACTGATATGAGTGCCATAGTGAGGATTAACAATGGTATAAATGCTGCCCCACACGACAGGAGTGACTGAGATATCTGCTTTGAGGTCTGTGTGGTTGAAGGCAAGGTTATCATTTGGTTTGTACGAATTGACGAATCCGAAATTGTCAAGAAGAGACATTGTTAGCCTGCCTGGCGCCCATGTTCCAGATGCCCTGCGACTACTCAGTGGATGGGTTGTACGCGTAACTGCCGTTCCATCCCATTCCATGGACGAGATTCCATAATAGCACTCAAACACCTCTTCCAAACTAACAGGAACACAAACCACTTCCATTTTATCACCATCTTGCTTAACCTCAGCAACCTCTCCTGCAAAGCCAATGGGAAACAAGTCATCCATTTCTGTGGTCAGCAGTTTGTCACCAATCGATGGCAGCAATCCTGATGGAGTGTTTGACTTGAAGAAGATGGTCAAAGAATTGGAAGAAAGTATATAATTGCGAATTTCACCTTCAAGAAGTTTCACACCCGGCTGATATTTGGTTTCTGGTGTGACAAAGCCCACACTGTCAATTGCTGCCAGCGGGATTCTGTAGATGCTGTCCTCTGTGTAGACGAGTTGTGTCACGTAGTCATCATAACAATAGGTGCTGTCGATGTCATAGCAGGAATAGGTGATGCTATCAATTTCTTCGCGTAAGAAAGCGTTGAACTGACCATCATTGCGGTAAATGTAGAAGGCATCGCCAATGGTCTGCGCTGTTGCTGTTAAAGATAACAGCGCACTCAATATGATAAGGTGCAGTTTTTTCATGGCTTTACGAATTTAGAGGTTTTACCATCAACGGAAAGCAGGTAGACACCCGATGGGATGCTGGAGAGGGAGAGGCTGAGGCCTCGTTCGGTCTGCTGGAACTGTACAGGAACACGCACACCGCCAGAGGTGTAAAGAATCACCTTGTCGGCTGTTACGCTTGGGTCGAAGTAAATGCTTTCACCTTCACAACTGTAAGAGGTTTCTTCCTGAGGAGACGTAACAGAAGTGGCAGGAGTGCCTTCGTAGGTGAACTTCAGCACATCCGATGCAGGATACTGCAAGTTGAGCACAGGAGATTTGAAACTGACAGTCTGCCCGTCGAGGGTGACTTGCGGCTTCTTGTACAGAGCAATACGGGTCTGTGTGCCATCAGCATGCCAAACAACAAGGGTGGACTGTTCTTGGGCATGAGCGAGGGATGCCATATTGAAAAGAAGAACAAGAACCACCAAAGGTTTCAAGATTTTCATAGGTGTTTTCATTTGTTCACTATTGGTTAAGTTAGTAATCATGTACAAATGTAGTGGTTTTTTATCAGAAACAAAAGATTTTGGGAGATTTTGTAGATGGGTGAAGATTTTTTTAGTTACCTTTGGCGTTGTAAAAGACTATTCATCCATTCAATCAACTACAGGAATATGAAAAAGAATCTTTATCGGGTGCTCCTGGCGGCGGTGCTGCTGATGGGGGCAAGCTGTGCGGCTTGGGCACAGAAGAGTGAGTCGTTCAGTGCGAACGGACACACGTACACAATGGGTGGTACGCTGAACATTAAGGCGTATAGCGCCAATGCGACGGGCAAGGTGACGTTCACCAATGTGCCCAGCAATTACGAGGAGTTTGAGGAGGTGTATACGCAGTTTCTCGGGAAGACTCCTTACGGGACGGCTGCCATGATGCCGATGGCGATGGCGATTTATGGTCGCGACCGTGCGGAGGGCGAGAAGTGCATCCGACTCATCAACTACCCCAGTAACGTGAATTCGGTGCTGTCCATCCTGAAGGAGAAGTTCGGCACATCGCAGTATGCGCCTGCCAACGATTCCTACCACCAGCCTTATCTGCCGGCTGCTGTGCTGGAGGGTGCAACTCCCGAAAACGGTTATTCGCCCAAGTCTCCCTACACGGTGAACATGAAGGCGAGCGTGAACAAACATCAGGACATGCAGTTGTACGACGGCCGTGTGATGTACATCTACATGATGGGCAAAGGATGGGACACGGAGCAGCGCAGCGTGGAAATCATCCAAGTGAACGAGGGCGACCTCTTCAAAGTGTTCAACTGCCCGTCACTCTACACCCAATGCAAACGCATCAAGGGAACTTGGGAAGGGTTGAAATGAGTGCAAATTGAAAGATGCGATTCAGTGAGTGCAGAGGTCAAACTCGTTTGAACTATGCCGAACATGAGCATCTTCGGCGAAGCCAAAATTGAAAATTTACCACTAAAACCGCGATTGTATGAAACGCCTATTTTCCGTCATGCTGCTCACCTTGTCGTGGGCACTTATGTGGGCTGATTCACCTCTCACGTCCACGCATTTTGCAGAGAGTTACAACGACCACCCTATGGTGCAACTGGCTCAGGAACTGTCTGATGACAGCGACACCGAAATTCCTGTTTCGATGCTCAACTTTCTGGCCGACGAGAAGTCTCCCGTCGATGTGCGGTTGGCAGTCATCAACGCCATCGGCTGGAATTTCAACGGCAAAACTTCAGGACAGCAACTCCGCGACTATCTCTCCAGCCGATACAAGGCGAAGAGTGTCGGCAAACTCGCCAAGAAACTGGATGCAGGCACACTTGCCGTCTATGCTTACGCGCTGGCCATGAGCAACTACTTCGAGGTGGCAGATGCGCAGAACTTGGCTCACAAAGCGGTCAAGAAAAACAACAGCAAGAGTTTCTCGGTGGCGTTCATTGCTTCACTCATCGACGCACAAGTATATCTCGACAGCGACTGGGGACAGGTGTACAAGGTGGTGTACAATGTTCTGCACGACGGTTCCCTTCACCTCGACATGCGTCAGGCAGCCATCGACAAGGTGATGGAGTACATCGGCGGATATAAGGAGTATTGAGATTCTGAAAGCGTGAACGTCAGAACGCTATCACTTCGCCATCGTAGGCGAGATGAATGCCAGCAGGAAGGGTCTTCTCTTCCTGCTGATGTTTTTGGATGTGGTGGCTCATGTGGACGAGCCACGCTTCCTTCACACCCAGTTTCTGTGCAAACCCGATGGCATCCTCAATGCTTTGGTGGCTGGGGTGTTCCTTGTGGCGCAGAGCGTTCACAATCATGTAGTCGATGCCTTGCAGATACTCCCATTCCTCGTCGGGAATCGTCTTCATGTCGGTGATGTAGGCGAAGTTGTCGATACGGAATCCGACGATGGGCAGTTTGCCGTGCATCACACGGATGGGGATGACATTCACATCGCCAACGGCCACAGGCACATGAGGCTCCATCTCCAGCAGATTCAGGGCAGGCACACCTGGATAGCGTCTCTCTTTGGGGATAAAGCAGTATGGGATGCGTTCCACCAAATGGTCGGCACAGAACTTCTCGGCATAGACATCCACATCGCCAAAAATGCTGTAGGGACGCAGGTCGTCCAATCCGCCCACATGGTCATAATGCTCATGCGTGATGAGCACAGCATCAATCGGTTTGAAATCAATACGGAGCATCTGTTCGCGAAAGTCAGGGCTGCAATCGATGAGGATGCGCTTGCCCTTCACCTCGACAAGGCTGGAACAACGCAGACGCTTATCTTTCGGATCGGTGGAGGTACACACCTCGCAGGTGCATCCTACCTGAGGAACACCACAAGAAGTGCCGCTACCAAGTATCGTAATCTTCATGAAGAATTGAAAAATTGAAGAATTGAAGTTTTGAAGAATTGAAGAATTGAAAAATTGAAGAATTGAAGTTTTGGGGTCAGATAAAGTTGACTTCTGGGTGAATGTCAATGCCAAACTTCTCGTGAACATCCTTGCAGATAGTTTCGCAAAGCGTGACGATTTCGTCGGAAGAGGCTCCGCCAAGATTCACCAGCACCAAGGCCTGTTTGTCGTGAACGCCTGCCCTGCCGAGCGACTTTCCTTTCCAACCGCATTGGTCAATCATCCATCCTGCCGGAATCTTCACGCCATTTGCCACTTCGTAGAAAGGCATCTGCGGATATTCCTTCTGAAGAGCCAGAAACTTCTCGCGACTCACCACAGGATTCATGAAGAAACTGCCTGCATTTCCCTGCACTTTCGGGTCTGGCAGTTTGGCATTGCGAATGTCGATGATGGCTTGACGAACATCCTTTATCGTCAGGTTATCCTTATCGCCCAAAACAGCCTTGATATTTCCGTATTCCAACTTCAGCACAGGTGTCTTCTGCAAACGATAAGTCACGTATGTGATGGCATACTTGCCTTTCAACTGATTCTTGAAGATACTCTGGCGATAGGCATAATCACACTCCAAATTACCAAAGATGCGCTTCTGTCCGCTTTCCAGTTCAATCGCCTCCACCAACACAATCACATCCTTCGCCTCCACACCATAGGCACCTATGTTCTGCACAGCGCTTGCACCCACCTCGCCTGGAATGAGCGACAGGTTTTCCACACCGCCCAAACCCTGAGCGACAGCCCATCCAACAAAGTCATCCCACACCTCTCCAGCACCAACGCGCACCAGCACCTCATCTTCTCCCTCCACCTCTTCAGCTATCTCGACACCCTTGATGGCACTGTGCAGGATGATGCCGGCATAGTCTCCCTTGAAGAGCAGATTTGAGCCGCCACCGATGTGAAGCACATCGCCATCCAATGTGTGAATCAGTTCCTTGAGTTCCTCTTCGCTGTCATACTCCACATAACGTTTGGCTTTCACATCCATCCCAAACGTATTGTGGTTCAGCAAACTATAATTCGAATATTCTTTCAACTTCTCAATGTTTTTGATGTTCAATAACCCAACGTATGGGTGGGTCAGTATTCAATTTCCATCAGTTTCCAGTTGTCGCCCTGCTTGTTGAACTTGAACTTCATCTGCATGCCGTTGCTGATGCCCTGCAACAACAGAATCTTGCGGTTCTGGCTGATGCAAGCCTGTCCGTAGTTCACATTCACAAGGGCCTCGGTCGGCAGCGGAATGGTTTCCCTCATTTCGAACCATTCGTCCGCATCCAGATGCTCTTCCTCCGCATCCTCCTCGCCGTCCTCCGAGGTGAGAATCACCTTCACGGGAGTGGCCAGCGCCTCACGCTGGAAGGTGCTGTCGGCAATGAACCGGGCATAGAAGTTCAGGAAATCGCCATTCGGTGTGTCGTCTCTCTGCTGCTTGTCAATCTCGGTCAGCATCCATTTGCCCTCCACACGGTTGAAATGGAACTTCTGCACGTCGTCATTCTTCAAGCCAATCCACTCCACGGCCACGCTCTGCATCGACGTGTCCTTCGCCAGCACAAGGTCATGCTCGCGCTCATAAATCACCGACAAAAGTTCCTGATTCTTGAAATGGTCAAACTGCGGCCATTCCTCCTTGGTCAGTTTCTCCTCGCCGTCGCCCTTCTTGCAGGGCAATGGATAGGAGATGCGCTGCCCCTGGAACTTCGAATCGCCCAAGAAGTTATAAAAAAAGTCGTCGAACAACTCGTCCACCGCTGCCGGAGGCTCTTCCTCCTCGAACAGATGGAGCGTGTCGCCGACAAACGCCTCCAGGGAATCCTCATCCATATCGCCGTCCTGCTCGAAAGCATTCGTCATCTTCTTGTCGTGACATGAGGCAAGAAGACAACCCGTCGCTACTGCAATAACTAAACCTTTTCTCATAGTTTTTCGAAAAACGATGCAAAGATAAACAAAAGTTAGGAGTTTGAAGTTAGGAGTTAGGAGTTTTTTTCGTATCTTTGCACCGATTTTCAAAAAACAGCACATAAAACAACAGCGATATGTTAGACAAAATTCAAAGTTTACTCGCAGAAGTGGACAATCTCGAAGCACATTCAGCCGAGGAGATTGAGCAACTTCGCATCAAATACCTGAGCAAGAAAGGCGTCATCCCCGCGCTGATGAACGACTTCCGCAACGTGCCTGCCGACCAGAAGAAGGAAATAGGCATCAAAATCAACGAACTCAAGAACAAGGCACAGGAGAAAATCAACGCCCTCCGCGACAACTTCGCCGTGCAGGAGACAGAGGTGAACCACCTCGACATCACCCGCACCGCCTACCCCATCGGCCTCGGCACCCGCCATCCGCTCACCCTCGTGAAGAACGAAATCATCGACATCTTCTCACGTCTCGGCTTCTCGCTCGCCGAAGGCCCCGAAGTGGAAGACGACTGGCACGTGTTCTCATCCATGAACTTTGCCGACGACCACCCCGCACGCGACATGCAGGACACCTTCTTCGTCGAGGCACACCCCGACATCATCCTCCGCACCCACACCAGTTCCGTGCAAGCCCGCGTGATGGAAAAGCAGCAGCCCCCCATCCGGGTGCTCTGCCCCGGCCGCGTCTATCGCAACGAAGCCATCTCCGCCCGCGCCCACTGCTTCTTCCATCAGGTGGAAGGACTCTACGTCGACGAGAAAGTGAGTTTCACCGACCTCAAGCAGGTGCTCCTCCTCTTCGCCAAAGAGATGTTCGGCGAAGACACCCAGATACGTCTCCGCCCCTCCTACTTCCCCTTCACCGAACCCAGCGCCGAGATGGACGTCTCCTGCACCCTCTGCAAAGGCAAGGGCTGCAGCATGTGCAAAGGCTCCGGCTGGCTCGAAATCCTCGGCTGCGGAATGGTGCACCCCAACGTGCTCGAAGCCAACGGCATCGACTCCACCAAATACAAGGGCTACGCCTTCGGCATGGGCATTGAGCGCATCGCCAACCTCAAATACCAGGTGAAAGACCTCCGCCTCTTCTCCGAGAACGACGTCCGCTTCCTGAAAGAATTCGAGGCCGCCAACTGACACATATATATCTTCAACAGAAAAAGAAGAAGAACAACAAAAACAGAAAAGAGCCCGTGCAATCGCACAGGCTCTTTTCTGTTGGAGATATGTCGAATCCTCGCGGGGTCGCTTATTTCGTGATGGGCTTGTACTTCGGCACGAGGGCCTTCATCAATGCCCATGCGATGAGGTAGGCAACGGCGCAGTAGCAGAAGACAATCATGTAGCCAGCGGGCTTGCCTGTGACGCCGAAGAACTGGAAGGCTTCGCCCTGACCTTCGGCATAGGTGAAGAGGAGGCCGCTTCCCCAGTTGATGGCGAAGGAGCAGAGACCGCCAAACATGGTGCCGATGCCGGTGATGGAGGCAATGGCGGACTTGGGGAACATATCGCCGATGGTGGAATAGAGGTTGGCCGACCACGACTGGTGTCCTGCGCCTGCAAGGCCGATGATGATGCAGGGCCACCACACGGAGGTGCCTGCCAGCGGCTGGGCAAACATGGCGAA
Source organism: Bacteroidaceae bacterium (assembly GCA_016280445.1). GTDB lineage: Bacteria > Bacteroidota > Bacteroidia > Bacteroidales > Bacteroidaceae > Minthosoma. Next base: position 11,865 of record JAEEGS010000074.1, on the reverse strand, counting down.
GATGGGGAAGAAGGCGAAGATGAGCATGGCAAGCATGCGGCCTGAATAGGGTTCCATGTTCTTCTGCTCTACAAAGAATTTGGGCAGGTATCCGCCACCGATGGAGACGACGGTCACGATGAGGTAGAGCACGAAGATGAGTGCCTGTCCCATTGGGTCGGAAGACTTGTAACCGAGTTCGGAGAAATAGGCAGGTGCCCAGAAGAGGAAGAACCACCACACGCCGTCGGTGAGGAGCTTGCCTACGATGAATGCCCAAGTCTGACGATAGGTGAAGCACTTGAAGAAAGAAATCTGGAGGTTGTCGTTGGCTTGCTCACGCGTAGGAGCGGATGCAGAGGTCTTTTCTGTTTCGGCTGGTGCGTTGCTGTCTTGCTGGATGTAGGCCAATTCGGCTGCGTTCACCCGTTTGCTTTCTGTCGGTTTGTTGTAGAGCACGGCCCAAAGGATTGCCCAGATGAATCCGACTCCACCGATGATGATGAATGCCATCTCCCACCCCATGCTCTCGGCCAATACGGGGATGGTGAGCGGTGCGGCAAGGGCGCCGACGGAGGCTCCAGCATTGAAGATGGAGGTGGCGAGGGCGCGGTCTTTCTTGGGGAAGAACTCGGCTGTCACCTTGATGGCGGCCGGGAAGTTGCCTGCTTCGCCCGTGGCGAGCACGATGCGGCAGGCGAGGAAGAGCCACACGCTGATGGTGGAGACGAGGAGGGCAAGGTCGGTGCCTGCTTTGACGGCTCGCAGGGCTTCCTCGTCGGGTATGCCTGTGAGGGACATGGTGACCACTCCACAAATGGCATGCAAGCAGGCGCCAATCGACCAGATGACGATGGCCCAGATGTAGCCTTTCTTCGTGCCCATCCAGTCGATGAACTTACCGGCGAAGAGGGAGATAAAGGCGTAGAAGATGGAGAATGCGGCGGTGATGAATCCGTAGTCGGCATCGCTCCAGTGGAAGTCGATGGCGATGAAGTCTTTCCACGTGAGTGAGAGCACCTGACGGTCCATGTAGTTGACCGTGGTGGCGAGGAAGAGCATCGCACAGATGACCCAACGGTAGTTGGTCATTTTGCTGGTTGTTGTGTTCATTGCTATTTTAGTTTTGTTTTCAGTTTTCTACATATATTTCCACGCCCGCTCCCTGAGAGTCGGCTCCCATAGGGGGATTCTCTTTCAGGATGCGGAGACGGACGGCTTTTGACTGAGGAAAGTGCTTGAAGATGGCTTCGGCTATACGACCTGCCACATGCTCAAGGAGTTGTGACGGGATGGCCATTTCCTGACGGATGAGTTGGTGAAGGTCGGCATAGGAGATGGTGTCGGAGAGGTTGTCGGTGAGCATGGCGGCAGAGAAGTCGGCATCGACTTCGGCATCGATGGTGAAACTGCCTCCCACCTTCCGCTCTTGCTCCATCACGCCATGATAGGCATAGACGCGCATCCCCTTGATGATGATGGTGTGTCGCTGATGATTCATTCCTGAATAAGTGCGTCTTCTGCCGATTCCATTGCCTCGTCGCCTCCAGCGGTGTATTTCTTCAGCGCGCGAGCCACTCCGTTTGTCCAGTTGTTGATGTCCTCGCCGTCGAGTTGGAGCGAACTGACGAGTTTGATGACATGAGTGAGGGGCATCCGGTAGCGGAGCACTCCGCTGATGAGTTTGGCGTAGTTCCAGTATTCCTTGTTGAAGCGCTCGGAAAGACCTTCGATCGTTGTCTTGTAGCCTCGGCGGTTCACGAAGGTGAAGTCATAACGTTTGGAGCCGTCGGGTTCGACGTGCTTGATGATGAATCCCTTCGTCACGGTCTTGGGCAGGGCGATGCCGTCCTCGTCGTCGAGCACACCAGTGAAGATTTCATAGGGATAGCCATCGAGCAATCCGACAAAGGCCACCCACCTTTCTTTTTTGTTCTGGAACCTCACCACGTCGCACTCAAGGCTGACAGGACGTTCTTCTGTTATTTCTACGGTCATGTTGTGTTGTTTGTTGCAAAAAATTGTTAAGTATTGGCAAAAGTACGAGAGATTTGCGACATGACAAAATAAAAGTGAAAAGATTTGCCTATATTTGCAAAATTGTAAATCGTTATTCGTCAAATTGCAAAAATTGTAAACCACTATGACTTCATTCATCAACAGAAGAACAATCCGCAAATACAAGCAGGAGGACATACCGTCGGCACAACTGGAATCTCTTCTTTTCCAGGCTTCGCGTGCCGCCACGATGGGCAACATGCAACTGTACAGCGTGGTCATCACCCGCTCGGACGAGATGAAGGAGAAACTCTCCCCACTCCACTTCGGGCAGCCGATGGTGAAGGGTGCGCCCGTCGTGCTCACGTTCTGTGCCGACTTCAACCGCTTCACGAAATGGTGCGACATCAGAAACGCCGATGCCGGCTATGACAACCTGCTGTCATTCCTCAACGCCGCCAGCGACACCCTGCTCTACGTGCAGGCTTTCTGCACGCTGGCCGAAGAGGCGGGATTGGGCACCTGCTATCTGGGCACCACCCTGTACAACCCGCAGGGAATCATCGACCTGCTGAAACTGCCTCGCCTCACATTCCCCATCGCCACCATTACGGTGGGTGTGCCCGACGAACAGCCGGAGCAACCCGACCGCCTGCCACATCTTGCCTACATCCACGAGGAGACGTATCACGACTACACGCCCAACCAACTGGACATCATCTACTACGTGAAGGAGCAACTGGAGGAGAACCAGAAATTTGTGGAAATCAACAAGAAGGAGAATCTGGCACAAGTGTTCACCGATTGCCGCTACACGCGCAAAGACAACGTCTTCATGTCGGAGAACATCCTGAAAACACTGAAGGGGCAAGGATTTTTATAATCCTGCCCCTTCTTCATTCAGAGTTCCGCTCTGCCACTGGCATTGCTATTCTTCTTCCTCGGCTATATCGTCGATAACGTCGATGTCTTCAATCTGGATGTTGTTCTCGTCTGGCTCATCATCCTCAATCTCCTCATCTTCCTCTCCGTCGAGTTTCTTCAGTTCCTCGTCGTCCATATCCTCCTCTTCCTCTTCTACTTCGAGTTCTTCCTCCTCGTCCACGAAGTCGTCTTCTTCGGCATCGATGCTCTTGCGACGACGACGGCGTCCATCCTCATCGTCTTCGATGCTGTAGTCGATATGCACTTTCTCCACCTTGGGTTTGGGTTTCATGAAGATGCCCTCAATCCAAGTGCCACGCTCAATCTCCAGCACCTCATAACCATCGTCCTTGCGGCGGTCGATGATGCCACCTTCCTTACGCATCGTCTTCTCGGGCATAACGGTGCAGTCGACGAAGAAGGCCGACTCGATGATGTCCTGAATGGCCAATGACAAGCCCTTCCAACCTGTTCCCATATTGTGGGCGATGAGGTCGAGCACCTCTTCTGCCGTCAGATGCTGGATGTTCTCCAGCGTGAGGTCGGTCACCTTCTTGATAGGATGCTTGCGGATGGCGATGGCGTTGTTGCCATTCTCGTCGGGTGTGGAGTACACCTCGTAGCCTATTTGCTCGAGTTTATTCACCGTCTCCATGTCTTCACGACGAAGATACTGTATGTCGAAGACCGTCTTGATGATGTTCATGTAGTGTTTTTCGCTCTCAGCAAATTCGTCACGTCTTTTCTTTGCGTCGATAATCATTTGGCTGAGTTCGTTCGATGCCACAGTCCAAACATTTCCCTTGTTCAAGTCGTCAAGCGAAAGTTTTGTTTTTTGTCTCATTGTGTTATAAATATAATAATGTGTAGTTTGATGTCTGAAATCGGGCGCAAAGTTAGGAAAAAGTTAGGAGTTTGGAATCAGGAGCAGGCAATTTTTTTATCGTTTCATGTTTTTTATCCACAAAAAGTGACAAAACACCACATCTTGTTCCTAACTCTCCACTTTTTCAAAAAAAAACTCCGAAGTCCTAACTTTCAACTGCCATTTTTTTTCTAACTTTGCACCCTACAAGGAAGAGAAGGTAAAAATGATTGACAGGGCATATATGACAAGAACCTTAACGGAGGTTCTTTTAAGTTCTCTCGTGTTTGTATCATGTGTCGGAACGACAAATGTACAAGACGAAAAAGAGGAATTGGCTATATTAAACAGCAAGCAAGACTCGCTGATTATGGCCAAGATGGGCATTGACCCAGCATCCGCATTGACCACCATAGACAGTTTGGAAAAGGAGCAGATTGCCACTCCCGCAAGGCTGTATTACTTCCGCGCTTTGGCTTACAAACACTTAGGGAAGAAAAGGCAAACAGAGGACTGGTGCGAGAAGGCGTTGAGGGGAGACACGTTGCTGAATGAGAACCTCGAGTTCTTCTACGATGCATGCGACATCTACTCCACCGTGCTGTCAGAAAGAAACGAGAACGTGCTTGCTCTCGAGGTGGCCATCAGAGGATATGATGTGGCACTGAACGACTCAAGCCAAACGGGAAGACATTGGATAGCCATCCTGTTGCACGACAAAGGCTATTGCGAAATGCAGTTGGGAAAGATTGACGAGGCTGAACAGTCATTCAGCATGGCCTACATCACCACGAAACAGATTGCTGCCGCAAACAGCAAATACTCCAATTTGCAGATGTGCGCCAGAGTCGCCTACAACATCGTGGATTCCTACACCAGCACCGGGCAGTATGACAAAGCCAAAGCATGGCTTGAAGAGGCTGAAGAAGCGGTGGCAGAACTTGTTTCCTCGCCCGAATGCACAAAAGCACAACGGGAAAATTACATCGGAGGATTGGCCATACAGAAAGCCATCGTGCTGGTCAGCACAGGACAACCACAGGAAGCCAACAAGGCCTATCAGAAAGCCCTGGAGTTGGATTATGCAGAGACAGGAGTGGGCATTCTGGAACGCACCACCTATCTGGAAAAGGCAGAGAGATGGGATGAACTGAAAGAGTTGCTGCCTCGAATAGATTCCCTCTACGATGCCTGGGGAACCCCCGAAATGATGAAACACTGGAATCAGTACCAAAATAAAATTTAAAACAGAGATACACCTATGAATGAATTAGCATTGAAGTATGGCTGCAACCCCAATCAAAAGCCATCACGCGTCTACATGGAGGACGGCGAACTCCCTATCGAGGTTCTTAATGGCCGCCCAGGTTACATCAATCTGCTCGACGCCTTCAACAGTTGGCAATTGGTCAAGGAACTCAAGGCTGCAACAGGCATGCCTTCTGCTGCATCGTTCAAACACGTCAGCCCTGCTGGTGCTGCGGTAGGTGCTCCTCTCAGCGACACGTTGAAGAAGATTTACTTCGTCGACGATGTCAAGATTCCACTCACCCCCATCGCTACGGCTTATGCTCGTGCCCGTGGTGCTGACCGCATGTCTTCTTTTGGTGACTTCATCGCTTTATCCGACACTTGCGACGAGGCTACAGCAACCCTCATCAAGCGTGAGGTGAGCGACGGCATCATCGCCCCTGATTACACGCCCGAGGCTTTGGAGATTCTGAAGGCAAAGCGTAACGGCACCTATTGTGTCATCAAGATGGATCCTAACTACACTCCAGCACCCATCGAGCGGAAGCAAGTGTTTGGCATCACATTCGAACAGGGACGCAACGAGATTGACCTGACGGGCGACAACCTCTTCGAGAACATCCCAACGGACAATAAGGACATTCCTGCCGACACAAAGCGTGACCTCAAGATTGCGCTCATCACGTTGAAGTACACCCAGTCGAACTCTGTTTGTTATGTGAAAGACGGACAGGCTATCGGCATCGGTGCCGGACAGCAGAGCCGCATCCATTGCACCCGTCTGGCTGGCAACAAGGCTGACATCTGGTGGTTGCGCCAATGCCCGAAAGTGCTGGCACTCCCCTTCAAGAGCGACATCCGCCGTGCTGACCGCGACAACACCATCGATGTGTATATTGGCGACGAATATGAAGATGTGTTGCGTGAGGGCACCTGGCAGAACTTCTTCACAGAGAAGCCTGAGCCACTCACCGCTGAGGAGAAGAAGGCTTGGTTGGCCAAGAACACCAACGTATGCCTCGGTTCCGACGCATTCTTCCCCTTTGGCGACAACATTGAGCGTGCTCACAAGAGCGGTGTGCAGTACATCGCACAGGCAGGTGGTTCCGTTCGTGACGACAATGTCATCGAGACCTGCAACAAATACGGCATCGCTATGGCATTCACAGGCATCCGCCTCTTCCATCATTAAAAAATGGCTTCAGACAACGAAATCCAATATGCCATCATGAATGGCATCAACTTTGCGAAGGCAAAAGGCGAGAAGAAGGAAGACCCCAACAAGGTCAAGACGAAAGCCCGCAAGAAAGCCTATCAGACAGGTTCCCACAAGTCGGGTGCTGCCAAACACAAGGCAGAAATACGCCAACGCGTGAAGAACCGCGCCTCCCAACGCAAAGGTTGAGAATCATCTGTCAACAATGGATAATGGACAATTCAAGACAACGATGCGATATCTCCATATCGCGTTAGTGCAATTGTTCATTGTCCATTGTTTTTTGTTCACCTCCTGTAATCAACCCAAGACGGACAATGCAGGAGAAAAATCCCCATACGCATCAGCCTCCACCAACAGCAATCCCCATTTCGACCTTCCCGACATTCAGCAGAATGGCGAACTCATCGTACTCACCCTCTATGGCCCTGAAAGTTACTTCGAGTTCAGAAGCGAAGACTTTGGCCTCCAATTCATGATAGCACGAGAATACGCCAAAAGTATTGGTGTAAGTATCCGAGTGGATATATCTCGAAATCAAAGGGATTTGATTCGGAAACTCAAGGAAGGAGAGGGCGATTTCATTGCTTGCCAGTTGGACATCGTCGATTCACTGCTCACTCAGGTGAACTTTGTGGGAGAAACGGAGTTGACCACCTTCATGGACAGCGTTTCGCGTCAACGCAAAGATGACTCGCTTCGTCCACGCCAACATGCCACATGGGGAGTACGCAAGGATTCTCCATTATTGACGGCTTCCCTTTCTCAATGGATGAGCACCCATCAGAAAGACTTCTTCGACTACACGACCATCCGCATCAAATCGAGCGGCGGACGCACCTACACACCACGACGCAAGGTTTCATCGCCCATCCTCAATGCCGCCAAGGGAGAGATTTCCGTCTATGACCACATCTTCAAGCAATATGCCATCCAGTGCGGATGGGATTGGCGCCTGATGGCTGCACAAGCCTATCAGGAATCCTCGTTCGACCCGCAAGCCGTTTCCCACATGGGTGCAATGGGCTTGATGCAGTTGATGCCGTCAACCGCCAAAGACGTGGGTGTTTCCCAATCAGAAGTGTTTAACCCCAGCAGCAACGTGCAAGGTGCCAGCAAGGTCATCAACAAACTCAACAAGCGCTATGCTTCCATCGCCAACAAGGACGAACGCCTGAACTTCATCTTGGCTGCCTACAATGCTGGTTCCGGGCATTTGGACGATGCACGTACGCTGGCAAAGAAATACGGGAAGAACCCGGATGTGTGGCTCGGCAATGTAGATGCCTTCGTGCTGAAGATGAGCGACCCTGCATATTACAACCAGCCAGAAGTGAAGCACGGCTACTTCAGGGGCAGCGAAACCTATAACTACGTGAACAGCATCCGCACCCGATGGAGCGAATACAAGAAAAAAATCAAATAACGAGCATCGTTTTATGAAAGAGAAAGCATCGACACAAACAAGACTTCCCCACCCCCTTGTAGCCAGCATACCCATCGTTGTGCTGATAGGACTTTTAGCGTCTGTCATCTATCTTTTCGGGAGCGATTCTCTTTCCGGCGGCAGTCAGATAGCCCTCATTCTGGGCACAAGCGTATGTGTGGCCATCTCTATGATTGTCTATAAAATCTCATGGAAGAAGTTCGAGGAGCGCATCGCAAAAACCATCGGCGATGTAGCCGTCACGCTCCTCATTCTCTTGGCCGTAGGCATGTTGTCGGGGTCGTGGATGATTAGTGGTGTCGTACCCACACTCATTTATTATGGCGTGCAAATCATGTCACCTCAGTTCTTCCTTGTGTGCGCCTGTTTCATCTGCGCGTTGGTGTCGCTTCTTTCGGGGAGTTCGTGGACAACCATCGCCACGATGGGCGTGGCTCTTCTTGGCATCAGCGAAGCTTTGGGCATCAGCACGGCCTGGACGGCTGGCGCCATCATCTCTGGCGCTTATTTTGGCGACAAGATGTCTCCTCTCAGCGACACGACGATTCTGGCATCTTCAGCCACAGGCACCGACCTGTTTGTGCATATCCGATACATGATGTACACCACAGTGCCCACTTTCACCATCACGCTCATCATTTTCCTGATAGCAGGTTGGGGCTATGGTTCCAACGTGGAACTGAAAGTGGCACAATACACGGAAGGCCTTTCCCACACCTTCAACATCTCCCTGTGGACACTTTTGGTGCCACTTCTCACGGGCATTCTCATCGCCAAGCGCGCACCTTCCGTCATCACCCTCTTTGTGTCGGCCATCATGGCAGGCATCTGTGCCCTCATTCTGCAACCCCACATCCTCACGCAGATTGCCGACAACGACACCCTGTCCGCTCCTGCCTCTCTGGTGTGCGGGTTGGCCATCACCTATTATGGCGCCACTGCTGTCGATACGGGAAATGCCGCACTCAACGACTTGATTTCCACAGGAGGAATGGCAGGGATGCTCAACACCATTTGGCTCATCCTCTGTGCTATGTGTTTTGGCGCATCAATGGTGAGCAGCGGCATGATAGAAAGTCTGACCCGTGTCATCATCCGCTTTGCCCGCACCCGTTTCAGCCTTGTGGCCACAACTGCGAGCACAGGCCTCTTTCTCAACCTCACCACAGGCGACCAGTTCATCTCCATCGTTCTCACCGCCGATATGTATAAAGACGCATACCGCCAGCAAGGTTACGAATCGCGCCTGTTGAGCCGAACGGCCGAAGATGTGGCCACCGTCACGTCTGTGCTCATTCCGTGGAACACCTGCGGAATGACTCAAGCCGCCGTGCTTGGTGTGCCCACCCTAACCTATCTTCCCTATTGCTTCTTCAACCTCATCAGCCCTCTGATGACCTTGCTTGTCGCTGCCATCGGATGGAAAATCAAAAGGATTCCCTGTCAGCAGAAAGCATAAGAAAAGGCGTTGTGCACAATCCGACACAACGCCTTTTTTATCTTATATAATTTCTCTTTAGTAGATTCGACCACGCAATTCCTTGATGTCGTCGCTGTGGATGTAGTCGTCGTACTCCATCAACTTGTCGATATGTCCCTTGGGACCTAACTCAATGATGCGGTTGGCAACCGTCTGGATGAACTCATGGTCGTGGGAAGCAAAGAGGATGTTGCCCTTGAACTGCTTCAGGTTGTTGTTGAATGCCTGGATGGATTCGAGGTCGAGGTGGTTCGTCGGCGTGTCGAGAATGAGACAGTTGGCATTTTTCAATTGCATACGGGCAATCATGCAGCGCATCTTCTCACCTCCAGAGAGAACGTTGACCTTCTTGAGCACCTCTTCACCCGTGAAAAGCATACGACCCAGATAGCCCTTGAAGAAAACATCGTTGCCTTCGCCATACTGAGAGAGCCACTCCACGAGATTCTTGTCGCTCTTGAAGAACTCCGTGTTGTCGACAGGCAGATAAGCCGTCGTGATGGTCACACCCCATTTGTATGTACCTGCTTGCGGTTCACGATTCCCATTGATAATCTCGAAGAGTGCGGTCATCGCACGTGGGTTGTGCGAGAGGAACACAATCTTCTCACCCTTTTCGGCCGTGAAGGAGAGGTCTTTGAAAAGCACAGTGCCGTCCTCTTCGATGGCCGTGAGCCCTTCCACTTCCAGAATCTGATTGCCCGCCTCTCTGTCCATCGTGAAGATGATGCCAGGATACTTGCGGGTGGAAGGCTGAATCTCCTCCACGTTCAGTTTCTCCAGCATCTTCTTGCGCGAAGTGGTTTGCTTGCTCTTGGCAGCATTGGCCGAGAATCGGCGGATGAACTCCTCCAGTTCCCTGCGCTTCTCGTCGGCCTTCGCCTTCTGGTTCTGTGCCTGACGGAGCGCCAACTGCGAAGACTCATACCAGAAAGAATAGTTGCCCGCGAAGAGGTTGACCTTGTTGAAGTCGATATCCACCGTGTGTGTGCTGACAGCATCGAGGAAGTGACGGTCGTGGCTGACCACCAGCACGGTATGCTCAAAGTTGGCGAGGAAGTCCTCAAGCCATTCCACCGTGTCGAGGTCGAGGTCGTTCGTCGGCTCGTCGAGCAAGAGGTTGTCAGGATTGCCATAAAGAGCCTGTGCCAGCATGACGCGCACCTTCTCCTTACCTGTCAGTTCCGACATCATCTTATAATGCAAGTCCTCCTTGATGCCCAAACCGGAAAGCAACTGAGCCGCATCGCTCTCTGCATTCCATCCGTCCAGTTCGGCGAACTTCTCTTCCAGTTCAGCCGCGCGGATGCCATCCTCATCGCTAAAATCAGACTTGGCATAGAGGGCATCCTTCTCCTGCATGATTTCCCACAGCACGGAATGTCCCATCATCACCGTATTGAGCACGGTGCAATTATCAAATTTGAAGTGGTCCTGCGACAGCACCGAAAGGCGTTCGCCAGGGCCGAGTGTAATTGTTCCTTTCGTAGGCTCCAGTTCCCCGCTGATAGCCTTCAGCAGGGTTGACTTACCTGCACCATTAGCACCAATGACACCATAGATGTTGCCATTCGTGAACTTCATGTTAACGTCTTTGTAGAGAACACGCTTGCCAAACTGTATGGCAAGATCTGAAACTGTAATCATCTTTTACTTTTTACCTTTAATTCGTTTTCAGGGTGCAAAGGTACGATTAAGTGAGCACAATACAAAGGAAAACATCTTTTTTCGTTTATATTGTCGAGCGAGAGCACCTTCGACATAGTCAAAGGTACATATTTGTTGCCATTCTGAGTGTGTTTTTGAATGAAAAGTTAAAAAATAACTCTCCGATAAGAAAATAATTTCCAAATCCTCACTCCAATTTATGATTTATTTCTTACCTTTGCACTCGTTAAGACAGAGTTGACTCTTCGAGAGAGCATTTTCAACTCTTTTTCACAACTATAATACACGCAATTATAACATAGTTAGTATTAACTTTAAATTATTAAATCAATGACAAAAGTAGCAATTAACGGCTTTGGCCGTATCGGTCGCCTCGCTTTCCGTCAGATGTTCGAGGCTGAAGGTTATGAAGTAGTCGCTATCAACGACTTGACAAGCCCTAAGATGTTGGCTCACCTGCTGAAGTATGACACAGCTCAGGGTGGCTTCTGCGGCAAGTTCGGTGAGAACAAGCACACTGTAGAGGCTGGTGAAGACTACATCGTAGTGGATGGCAAGAAGATCACTATCTACGCTATTCCTAACGCTGCTGAACTGCCTTGGGGTAAGCTGGATGTTGACGTTGTTCTGGAGTGCACAGGTTTCTATACTTCTAAGGAGAAGGCTTCTGCTCACTTGACAGCTGGTGCCAAGAAGGTGGTTATTTCTGCTCCTGCTGGTAACGACCTCCCAACCATCGTTTACAACGTGAACCACAAGACTTTGACTCCTGCCGACACAGTGATTTCTGCAGCTTCTTGCACCACTAACTGCTTGGCTCCTATGACAAAGGCTCTGAACGACTTCGCTGCTATCCAGAGCGGTATCATGACCACCGTTCACGCTTACACTGGCGACCAGATGATTCTCGACGGTCCTCAGCGCAAGGGTGATGTTCAGCGCGCTCGTGCTGGTGCTCAGAACATCGTTCCTAACTCAACTGGTGCTGCTAAGGCTATCGGTCTCGTTATTCCTGAGCTCAACGGTAAGCTGATCGG
>JAEEGS010000073.1 GCA_016280445.1 Bacteroidaceae bacterium | reverse complement strand
GTGCCACGTTCTCCTCGTATGGGAGGGGAGAACCGTCAATCATCACAGAAGAGAAACCATTGTCGATACAGTCCTTGCAGAGTTCGAAGCTGTCTCCGTGGTCGAGGTGGAGAACGATTTCAGGATGCTCACAGCCGAGTTCCTTAGCATACTCTACAGCACCCTTGGCGAGGTTGCGGAGGATAGTGCCGTTTGCATAGTTACGTGCACCCTTTGACACCTGCATGATGACAGGAGACTTCGTTTCCACTGCAGCCATCACGATAGCCTGCATCTGCTCCATTGTGTTGAAGTTGAAAGCTGGAATGGCATAACCGCCTGCAACAGCTCTCTTGAACATCTCGCGGGTATTCACGAGACCGAGGTCTTTGTAGCTTATCATAACCTTTTGTTTTTATAGTTATTAAATAAAGAATTTGTGTTTCTTAGAAAACGAGTGCAAAGATAAGAAAAAGTTTAGAGTTTAGAGATTAGAGTTTAGAGATTTTTTTCGTTGGGGAGTGCTTTTTCGTTGAAAAGAGAAAAAAATCCCCCAATTTGTTTTGTCCGTATGATAGAAAGCCACAACTTCACGTAAAGTAGGCAGCATTGTAACAGTAAACGTAAAAAAAGAGGCTTTTTATTTTGCACTGTCCAAAATTTGCACTACCTTTGCACCGCTTTTGAAGAAAGCACATTAAAATTATTATTTGTTACACCAGCAGTGAAATATTGACTGTATAAAACAAAAACTAAAATGAAAAAAGGTATTCACCCAGACAATTATCGCCCCGTGATCTTCAAGGATATGTCAAACGGCGATATGTTCCTCTCTCGCTCCACTGCCAAGAGCAACGACACTGAAGTGTTCGAAGGCCAGGAGTATCCAGTCATCAAGATTGAAATCTCTTCTACTTCTCACCCATTCTACACCGGTAAGGCTAAGCTTGTTGACACCGCAGGTCGCGTGGACAAGTTCATGAACCGTTGGGCTGTCATGAAGAAGAAGTAATACAGCAAATAAAAGACAAGGCAAAGGAGGCTTCACAACGATGTGGAGCCTCCTTTTCTTTTTTCTCACACGATGCGTCGATTTTGTGCCACGAATGTCTGCCTTCTGGATAATAAACAACAGCCCACATCGTTAATAAATATAATAAAAGCCACTTCACGGCCAACATCATCCATTTCTATGACAAGCAGCGAGCAGACGAAGAGCGGCAAGATTGCCCGCAACACACTATTTCTGTACGGACAGATGTTTGTACAGATGATTGTGGCGTTGCTGACTGCACGGATGCTCTTCAATGCACTGGGCGTGGTCGACTATGGCATCTACAATGTGATTGGCGGTGTAGTGCTGGTGTTCTCGGTGCTGAACAACGTGGAGGGTGCCACCATTCGTTTTCTGACATACGACATCGGCAGAGATGGCAGCAGGGAGGAAGTGCACCTCATGTTCAGCACAGCCCAGACAGTTCATATGGTGATAGCACTGATTGTCCTTCTGCTTGCTGAGACTGCAGGCCTTTACTATGTGTTCCACGAATTGGTCATCCCACCTGAGCGGCTACAATCCACCCTCGTGGTTTATCAGTTTTCGATTGTCACCGCCATGCTGTCCATCATCAGCATCCCTTATTCCGCCCTACTCATTGCCCATGAGAAGATGGGCGCTTTCGCGTCTTTCGGCATTATCCAGACGTTTGTCGGAGTGGGCATCGTGCTCATTGTCAAGTATGCCAACACTGACAAGTTGATTCTCTACGGCGCACTGGTGATGCTGATGCAGGTGTCTGTCCGCATCGCTTACGGACTGTATTGCAGGAGGCATTTCGCAGAGGTGGCGGGCAAATGGTGCTTCGACAAGAAACTCTTCATCCGAATGCTGAAGTTTGCAGGATGGACCTTCAACGGCACCGTGGCATACATGGCTTACACAGAGGGAGTGAACCTGCTGCTGAACGCCTTCTTCGGTCCTGTGATGAACGCTGCAAGGGGCATTGCCAACACCATTAGAATGAAGGTGGAAAGTTTTGCCGGAAATTTCCAAGGAGCCGTCAATCCGCAGATTGTGAAGAGTTATGCCCAGCAAGACCTGCCCTATCTGCACAAACTCATCATCACCTCGTCCCGTTTCTCGTTGTTGATGATTTTCATGCTCTCACTCCCCATTGTGCTGGAAACCGACACCATTCTGCACTTATGGCTCGGAAAGGTGCCTGAATACACGGTGGATTTCACTCGCTTGGCCTTGTTTTCCGTCATGGTGGAGACTTTAGGACGCATACTCATCATGGCCATCCAAGCCACGGGCAAGATAGCAAAGTTCCAGATGGTGGAAGCCAACATCCTGCTGCTGATTGTTCCCGTTGCGTATGTCTGCCTCAAGGCTGGTTGTTCCCCCGTAGCAGTCTATCTGACACAATTTTTCGTCTTCATCATTGCGCATGCAGCACGCATCATGATTGTGTGTCCTGCCATTGGCATGAAAGGCTGGACATACATCAGAGATGTCATCGGTAGGTCTGTCGTTTGCATGGGAGTGGCAGCCCTCCCCCCCACTCTGCTGTTTTATATGACCCAAGACACCACACATGTATTTTGGCGTTTGGCCGCCATCGTGACCATTTCACTCCTTTCATCAGGTGTCTCCATCTTTTATATCGGATGCGACACCAGCATGCGGACTTTCATCGTCGACAAGATAAAAACCAAGATAAGCCATGGGTAAAGTAGTCCTTTCTGTTATAGTGCCAGTGCACAACGCTGAGCAGACATTAAGCAGATGCGTTGACAGCATACTTGCCCAAACGTTCACGGATTACGAACTGATTCTGGTGAATGACGGCAGCACAGATGCCTCTGCCAGCATTTGTTCCGACTATGCTTCCCAACATTCCTTCATCAAGGTGATCAACCAAGAGCACAGCGGTGTCAGCGCAGCCCGCAACGCAGGCATCAGAGCGGCACAAGGAGAACGGCTCACCTTTGTGGATGCTGACGATGAAGTCACGCCCACCTTCTTGTCCACTTTCGTGGAAGAGGGAATGCAGCACGACCTCTGCATACAAAGCCTCATCATGGTGAACCAGCAAGGTGAACGCACCCTCAAACCATTGGAAAGAACGCTGCTGACCGAGAAAGACGAGATGGTTGCCACCATCTATACCATGCTGAGGAATGACCTCCCCATCTCCACCTGCTGCAGTTTGTTCAGAAGAGACCTTCTGCAACAAACGGGCACCTGGTTCGATGAGAAAATCCACTATTGCGAAGACACGGACTTCATTCTGCGCTATCTCCAGACATGCCAGACAATGTGTACACTTCCCACCGCCAACTACATCTACTACACACCCACATCTGCCAAAGGATACTACAAGAAGAATGCACTCCGCACTTGTCTCTGCATGCTCCGAGATGTCTATCAACTCACCGACAACGAAGCACTCCGCAAACAATACAGAAGCATTTACCTCGATTGGGGCACCGAGCAACTTTTCCAATATCATGATGACCCAGCAGAACTGCACGAACTGGCAGAACTCTACGGAAAAGTGTGCCAACCCTATCTGCAAGAAAGCAAACGGCCATCCTTTCGTCATCGCCTCTTCAAACGGATGTGTGTGAGTCCACGTGCCAATGCCATTATCTTCACGGCCAAACAGGTTATGCGCACCTACCGCTTTTTGAAGCGCCTGTACAATAAAAAGGGGGATTGAACGTTATTATCTATATGATAAAACTGCTGACAAAGATATACAAGAGAGTTTCGGCAGAGACGATAAGAATGCTACTGGCTAACAAATACTACAACTGGTATGTGTTCAGTCAGCAGTTGTCGAATGCGCTAAAGTCACAAATCGAACCTCACTATACCTTTGTCAACGAAGAAGTTTCAAACACGAATCCGAAAACAGTGGTAGTGGTCCATAACGGCTGGACAGAAAGCGGAGGATTGGCAGACCGATTGCGCGGAATCGTGTCGGTGTATATGTTGTGCAAGGACAAAGGACTCGATTTCCGCATCCTCTTCACCCACCCTTTCCCTTTGGAGATGTTTCTGATGCCCAACCAATACGACTGGCGAATGCCCAACCATCAAATGACATACACGCGTCCGGCAGCCACACCTGTTTGTTTGGAAGTCGGCAGCGAAAGTTACTGGCAAGCCCAGAAACAGAAAAGTTTTCTGGAGAAACAGATTGACTCCACCGACAGCAGCCAGATTCATGTCTACACAAACGCCTTGTTTGCCTATTATGAGCACTACGGCCTCTCTTTTCTGGAACTTTTCAAACCTTCAGAAAGGTTACAGCAGGCCATCGACAAGGCACTATCCATTCTCGGTACAGACTTCATCAGCGTGTCGGCACGTTTCATGGGTGCATTGGGAGACTTTGAAGATACCATGAAAACAGGCGTGTTGCCTGCAGATAAAAAGACACAACTGATGAATGCCTGCATCCAACAAATAGAGGCTCTCCACGACGAACACCCGCAGATGAAAGTGCTGGTGAACTCCGACAGTTCCTCTTTTCTGGAGCAAGTCAAAAAACTTCAATACACCTACGCCATCCCTGGCCACATCACACATTTGGATGTGAAAGGCAAAGCAGTTACTGCCGAAGACATCTACAAGACCTACGAAAAAACCTTCCTCGATTTCTTTATGATAGCCCATGCTCAGAGCATCTATCGTCTGGAAAGCCGTTGGATGCGCGCGTCGGGATTCCCGCATGCCGCATCGCTGATATTTGGACGTCCGTTCCACCCAATCAAATTTAGTTTTTAGCCATGCCAGATATCAGTATTCTCGTATCAGTCTACAATGCGGCCGCCACCCTGCCGCGATGCCTCGACTCATTGCTGCAGCAGACCATCAGCAACTTGCAAGTCATCTGCATCGACGACGCCTCCACCGACACATCGTTGGAGATTCTTCGCTCGTACCAGCGGCAACACGCTTGCATTGAGATTGTGGAACTGGCTGAGAACCACGGACAGGGATATGCCCGCAATCAAGGCATCCCACTCATCAAGGCACCCTACACAGCCTTTCTCGACAGCGACGACTATCTGGCACCAGATGCCCTGCAACAGGTGATGGAAACATTCCAGCAACATCCTGCCACTGATTGTGTGCTGTTTGATGTCCGATACCTCTATCCGGACGGTCACGAGCATGGTTTCCGCACCCCTCCTTTCACTTGCATGTCCGGACATGATGCATTCGTCAAGGCACTCAAATGGGATATACATGGATGGTATGTCGCACGTACTGAACTCTATCGGCAGTTTCCCTATGATGACACTTGCCACAGTTACAGCGACGACAACACCACGATGGCACATTATCTGCATGCCCGCGAGGTGAGATGCTGCGAGGGGAAATACTACTTTGTGCAACGGGAAGATTCGGCCACGCATCAAGCCACCACTCGACGCTTCGACTGGCTGATTGCCAACGAGAGCCTGCACCGCCAATTGCTGACATGGGGCATCTCACACGACCTCGTTGACCTCTACGAAGAACAACGCTGGTACGTGCTCATCAACTGTTTCTGGTTCTACCACCGCAATCGTCAGGACTTCACTCCCGAACAACGACAATACGCACTCAACCTGTTGCATCAGGCATGGAAAAGCATCGACACCAGCACGTGCCTGCCGCCATCCATACGGTTCAAGCCCGGCTATATGCCCCTTCGTCCTTTCTGGACACTTTTTAAGTGGCAAGAATGGGCTTTATACATGTTCCGACGCATCAACTATGACAAAAATGGAAAGAAGAAGATATGAATAACCCCGACAACATACCTGCCATTTCTGTCATTGTCCCCATCTACAATGCGGAAACAACATTGAGCCGATGCCTGGACAGTCTCATCGATCAAACCTTCCGGGATTATGAGTTGATTCTCGTCAACGACGGGAGCACCGACCAATCCATCCACATCTGCCATCAATATGCCTCCACACATTCATTCATCAGCGTCATCGACAAGCAGAATGGTGGTGTCAGCGCAGCCCGCAATGCAGGAATGGAAAGGGCAAAGGGGAAGTTCATCACCTTCACCGATGCCGATGATGAAGTGACAACACACTATTTATCCACATTCATCAGCCTCATCGACCACCACGATTTATGCATGCAGAGTTTCATACAGATAGACCCCAGCGGGAACCTCACAACAACCTGCCTGACCGAACAAACCTGCACGACCCAGAATGAAATGGCAGAAGTCATCATCGAGGCTTACTATCAGGACATACCCATTTCAGCATGCAGCAACCTCTTCCGCCGCGACATCATCGAACGCCATCACTTGCGCTTCGACGAGAACATCCACGTGTGCGAAGATGCCGACTTTGTTCTACGTTATATCCCACATTGTCAGAGCGTCCTCGTCACCTCCCAAGCCAACTACAAATACTATTCACCCTCCCATCACAAAACATACAAAGAGCCCCACGCGCTACGCACCAGTCTAAAACTCATTGCCGACACCCAAGCACTGACCGACGACAACACGCTGCAAAAGGCGCTACGCGGATTGTATCTTGATTGGTGCATCGAGGAATTGCTCCATTACACCCTCAACAAAGAGGCACTTTCGTTGGCTGCACAATTTGGACAGCTCTGCCAACCCTACCTGTCCGAAAGCAAACGTCCGTCCTTCCGGCACCGTCTCTTCAAGCGCGTCTGCACCAGCAACAACCCACGAACCATCCTTGCAACAGCCAAGATGGTCATGGGATTGTACCACTTTCTGCAAATCCTCACGTTGAGGAATCTGAAGCCATCCTCAAAAGCATAATCGTTCTTTTTTGCAGAAATAATCCTTCCTGACTACAAATTATAACACAAACAGCACACGTATTCTCGTCAAATTAAGTAATTTTGCAGCACAAATCACTTGATATGAAAATTGTAATACTCGACGCATACACCGTTGACCAAGGCGAACTGACTTGGGACGGACTCAAAGAATTGGCAGAAGTGGAGGCATACGAACGCACGGCTCCCGATGAGGTCATCGCCCGCTGCAAAGGGGCGGAGATTGTCCTCACCAACAAAGTGGTGCTCGATTCCTCCGTCTTGAACATGCTGCCACGATTACAATACATCGGCGTGCTGGCCACCGGATACAACGTTGTGGACCTTGAAGTGGCAAGCCGTCAAAATATCGTGGTCACCAACATTCCAGCCTACTCCACAGAGAGTGTGGCACAGATGGTCTTCTGCCATTTGCTCAACATCGTGAGCCACGTTGATTATTACGCCATTGAAAACCGCAACGGAAGATGGACTTCATCGCCTGACTTCTGCTATCTCGACCACGACCTCTTCGAACTCAACGGCAAGAAGATGGGAATCATCGGACTTGGCAACACCGGAATGGCCACCGCCCGCATCGCCGCAGGATTCGGTCTTCAAGTCCTGGCTTTTACCTCCAAAGATGAGGAAGACCTGCCCTATAACATCATGAAGGCAGACCTCGACACCATTTTCGAGCAATGCGACATCGTTTCGCTCCATTGCCCTTTGACAGAAGACACCCATCATCTGGTGAATGCTGAACGGTTGGAAATGATGAAGTCCTCCGCCATCCTCATCAACACAGGACGTGGCCCGTTGGTGGACGATGCAGCAATAGCCGAAGCCCTCAACAACGACCAACTCGCTGCCTACGGTGCCGACGTGCTCACCACAGAACCACCATCTGCTGAAAATCCACTTCTCTCCGCAAAAAACTGCTATCTCACTCCTCACATTGCTTGGGCAACACGAGAAGCGAGACAGCGATTAATCAATATCTGTACGGAGAATGTCAGAGCTTATCTGGACGGAGAGCCTGTGAATCAGGTGAACTAATCACCTCTTCCACCCTTTTATTGTATTCCTTCCTCAATCACCTGCGCCCTCACACGGCTCAGGGTTTCTGGCGTCATCTGAAGGAAGGAGGCCACGTTGTGCAGAGGAGCACGACGGATAATTTCCGGATTCTCCCTCATGGTGCGGACATAGCGTTCCTTGGCGGTCTCGAAACGGAGAATATCGGCCTTGCGCTGGGAGATGATGAGGGAACGTTGATAGAACTTGAAAATCAGTTTGCAGAGTTCAAAAGTGTGGCTGGCAATGGCCTCCATCTCATCATGAGGAATGCCATACACGATGCCTGGTTCTATCATGGATGCCACAATCTTGGAGGGCTCACGCAAGATGAAACTCTCAATGCAAATGACCATATCACCCTCATGGCTGATGTGCTCAGTGACAGTGGTGTTATTCTTCTTGTAATACTGGAGCACCATGCCCTTCTCCACATAGAACATGTAATTGCACACTTCACCTTCGTTGACCAACTTGTGACCTCGTAGCACCTTGAAGGGCACAAGAATATCGGCGAAAGCATGCAATGCCTCCACGCTGAGTGATACATCATAGATACGGCAGATTTCTCTGGCCACTTCGCGTCGTCTGTCGTTTAGATTCATAGTTTTGTATTTTGGGTTAACGATTTGTTTGTTGTTATTGGTATATCCGTTCGCCGAAGATGAGACTTCCGACCCTCACCATGGTGCTGCCACGCTCTTGGGCTATCAGATAGTCACCGCTCATGCCCATGGAAAGTTCCCTGAAGGGCGGTTGGTCAGCAAAATGGCTTTCTTTCACGGTATGGAAGAGTTGCCGAACCGTCTCAAATTCTCTAGCTATTTGTGTTTCGTCGTTTGTGTTTGTGCCCATCGCCATCAGCCCTACGATGCGTATGTGTCCCATCGCCTTCCACTCTTCTGTTGCCAACCAGTCAAGCAGTTCGTCAGGCGTGAAGCCGAACTTTGTTTCTTCTTGTGCCACGTGTATTTGCAGAAGCACATCCACCACCCTGCCACATTTCTGACCCTGCTTGTCAATCTCTTTCAGCAACTTCACAGAGTCGGCCGAATGAATCAGGCTGATGAACGGAGCGATATACTTCACCTTGTTCGTCTGCAAGTGGCCGATGAAGTGCCATTCCACATCGGAAGGCATCACCGCCTGCTTACCCATGAGTTCCTGCACATGGCTCTCACCGAACACGCGCTGGCCTGCTGCGTAGGCCTCTTGCAGTGCCTCCACAGGATGGAACTTCGACACAGCCACCAACTGCACATTCGGTTTCAGGGTGTCACGAACTTTCTGTAAGTTCTCTGCTATCATGCTTCTTTCTTTTCACGTGCCACATAGCGGAACACGTCCATGATTTTCGTCTCTTGCACCGTGGCGATGCGGTAATCCATCAAAGAGCCCTTCATGCCCTTGTCAAAATTCTCCACCGCCTCATGGAACGTGCCAGCCTGCACCAGCATATTGTTCGCGATTTCTTTTTCTGTTTGTGTCTTCTCGTCCAGCGTGATGAAAAGGCAACGCACCTTATACCATTTGTCAGCCACATCGCTGTCGCTGGTGAAGATTTCACCATACTTCACACGCTTGATGCCCGTCACGTCCAGATTGCCACTGGTGTAGGGTCTCACCTCCTCAATGATTCTCGACTCCGCCTCGGTGAAGTTGAGCGCATCGACCAAATAGACAAAAGGCTGAGGCTTCGTGGTGCCATCATCCTGCATCACATCCATCGTCACCTTGCATTCAAACCAACTATTGATTTCCATGTCTTTCTCGTTTATTGTATCTTTCAAATAGAACTTGACTCTCCTGTCGGAAAATCGCCACAAAGTTAGTGAATAATTTTTCAAGTATCAACTATTTTAAGTAAATTTGCCGAAAAGTTCATAGAGATTTATGTGGAACACCTACCATACCAACATTCCGGCCTTTATCAACACCATTGCAGCCACACCAGCCATGCAACGCCTGAAAGACGTAGGCATGCATTGCGGCTGCGAATACACCTCCTTCCCCCTATTCAGAGGGTTGAAGAAATACTCGCGCCATGAACACAGCGTGGGATGCGCCCTCATCGTGTGGCACTTCACCCACGACGTGCGCCAAACCATTGCCGCCTTGCTGCACGACATCGCCACACCCACCTTCGCCCATGTGATAGACTTTCTGAATGGCGACCACATCAAACAGGAATCAACAGAAAAAGGAACAGCCGAAATCATCAGACACTCAGCCGAAATCATGAGCGCACTCAACGACTTCGGCCTCACGCTGGTAGAAGTGGCCGACTACCACCAATACCCGATTGCCGACAACGATTCCCCACGCCTGTCAGCCGACCGGCTGGAATACACCCTCTCCAACATGATACACTACCACATCGCCCCCATCGATGCCGTCAAGGGATGGTACGAGAACCTCGTGGTCGGGCAGAACGAAGAGGGAGAACAAGAACTCATCTTCCAAGACAAAGATGCCGCAGAAGCCTTCTCGCTGGCAGCCCTACGCACCTCCTACATCTACATAGCCGACGAAGACCGCTTCGCCATGCAGACACTGGCCGAACTGCTCAAAAAACACATCGACAGAGGCATCTTGAGCAGAGAAGACCTCTATCAGACAGAAAGCCAAGTCATCACCAAACTGAACCAAGACACAGAAGCACAGCACGACTGGCAGCACTATCAGCAACTGCACCACATCAGCCGAAACAGCACCCATCCCGACGCCAAAATCATCCGCTCCAAGAAACGCCACATCAACCCCTACCTTCAAGGACAAGGACGAATCGCCTCCCTCTCCCCCACCTTCGCCGAAGAACTCTCCCTGTTCCTCGCTCACTCCCTCACCGAACCCTTGTGGGGAGAGTGAACCACATCCCCTCATTCCACACACGAACAACCACAAACACCCTTCGCCCAGCACCACCCAACCCCCATTTCCACTACCTCAAAATCGGTGTGAGTCACACCGCCACCTCCGGTCTGAGTCACACCGACCCCCTCGGTCTGAGTCACACCGTTTTTGAGGCACCTACTATCTATATTTTAGTTAACCAGTAACTGAAAATCTCATCAATCACGCTTTCCTCATGCCATTCAACTCTTCTGTAATCAATCTTGACTCTTTCAGAACTATAATAACAGTATCAGAAAGAGAGTATACTCGTTAGGAAATTAAATTAGTGCAGACTTTATTCTTCCAACGGGGTATTCAATATCCTTATTTAGAGTCTAATAAACGTCTGAACAAAAGAATCATTTAACCAATATGTAACTGCATCAGAATCTTTATAACCATTTGTTCTCAAGAAATCTGCTATAATGTGAAGATGATTGAAAGACCATACTGGTCTAAACTCTCTATAGGTAGACCAATTATCTTTATATATTGATACCAACGTGTGCAATTTTGAACAAAGTTTTGCATCAATCACTTGCTTAGGATATTCTTTGACGACTATTCGGATCTTGTACAATACAGAATTGATAATTAAACTATCACCCATTAAAGCCTTATCTAATATAAAATTGAATTCATCAAGATATTTCGAAAGCCCTTTTGCCTTTATGCCTTGTATAACATTATCCATTGCAAAATCAGCATCCATTGATTGTTCTGAAAGCATCCCCTCTATAAGAGTTTTATATGAAACACGCTCGTTAAGTAATTCTTCTGCTCTAACACGAATACCCATCAATGCATTCTTCCTACTTTCATTATTTAGTCCATCTATAAACCGCAACACATCTGACAAATATTCGGATTGAATATTCCGCATAAATGTCATTTCATGTATATTTTTATATTTCTCTTTATATTTATCAATATTGGTTTCTAAATTGTCTTTGATGTAGTTGAATTCCTCGTCTGTCCATTCTATTTTGTTTTGGAAAACATTTAACCGAATATAATTAGGAGCAGTCCAACCCTTTCCATCTTCCATTACGCCACAATGCCACACATCATGCTTTAACAAAAGTTTTTTTGCAACTTTCAAAGCTTCTGGATAGTCTGTGGTTAAGAGACACAAATAAAAAGAAGAAGAACGACCTTGAGGAAGTTTATCCACTCCTGCTCCTACTACTTTATTGCAAAATATATCTTTAAGTTCCTTTTGCATCAACTCATTATCTTCCATAAAAAATAAAAGTTCCGTAATATCCGTTTCCGGGTAATTCTCTATTAGTTCTTTTAATCTCGCCCAAACACAATTGGGAACACAATCTTTAATATACTTTATTTGCAAATTGTCCCTAATAAAACTATCTGCCAGTACAGGGTTTTCATTATAATGGGTCAACAATTCCTTTAATACATATATGATATTTTTATCGTTCTTTAGGCTTACTAAGGCGTGTTTAACGTTTTTAACAAGTGAATCATATATATTCAGTTCCCCAAAACTATTCATTAATTTATTGAAAACACACTCTTTAAACACATCAAACCATAAGTTCTCATCTACAGCGATATATATGGGAGCTGTAACGATTAATAGACCTGTATAAAACATTTGCGGGGTAGAGTCGTCACCATATGCCCGTATTGCTCTCACAAGAATCTCTTTGTCGAACTCACATAATTTAGGTGAATAAGCGAAGTCTTGTCCTATTCTCGTCAACAAACTATCATCATTATACTGGATAGAATAGAAAAAACAAGGATAAGGGTATTCATCATAAAGATTTTTGAACACCAAATACCAAGAGGCTTTATCCATAAAACAGGTCATCCCATAATGTAGATACACCCCACAATCAGATATAAATCGAAGAACCCTTAAACTTTTTTCGTATTCCGGGTGACTTCCACCAAAATTCTTTGATGAACCGATCCAACCACGTGCACGAGGTACGGTTAATTTGCCTCTTAATTGCTGAATCATGAAGCTCAACATATCGCCGATACCATCTATCCCATATTGATAAAACGCTTCCGTATCATATGGTCTTGGATATCTGTTGGAGATGAAATTGGCTATTTGTATAGCATACAATTGTAGTACAGGATTTACCTCCTTTTTTATATATTCACGAAGCAACTCAAATGCTTCATCTTGTTTGGTGTTTTGTGAAGCAAGCCTCATGGCTCTTAGTACAATAAAATAGCCACAAGGTGTCCAGTGATTAATAATGTTGTCAGCTGCTTTGAAATCCAAATGAAAAAGACTTCTCTGTATGTTTTCATAAATAATCTCATCATCCTTGCCAGAAAGTTTATCAACCTTGCCATTAAATGTTTCCTCTTTCACCTTGAGAAGATTCCAAAGGGGTAATTTGTTTAACTCCTCATAATCTTTTATCAATTTGGAATAATAATGCGGATTGAGTCCACACTCATCGATAGCAAGTGATATAAGAAACGCATCATTGATGTCAATTGTTTTTTTCCGAACGATTTCATCAATAATGTAATCTTGATTATAGATTATTTTAGGAAATCTGTTTCTGGGCTTCGATTTTTTGATTTTCTCTATGATGTCATTAATAGCACTGTTATCATTAATTTTTGACAAGGCTTCTTGCCATAATTGTCGGTATTCATATAACTCTTTTTTTACAACACTATAAGTTGATGCAGAAGAAACATTAACAGACCTACCCTCTTGGGGGTCTTTTTCGTCTGGACCTATTGGAGAGTCACCATTTATATACTCTTTACTTGCAAAATCTCCTGGTTGAAGATACTTTAAGAATTTGGTTAATATCTCTCGTTTAATATTATTATTAAGTTTCTTGTCCTTATGCTTCTGCAAAATTGAACTTATTGCTTTATCTTCAATCCCGATGGCCCGAAGTCGATTTTCTTTAATTAGATTGATTACTTTGGTATGATGATTATCATAATACAATTGTAAATCAAAAGGTATATCTTTCCCGCTGACATCAATAATATATATTTTGGTAACATCATCCTTTTCCCCCTCAATGACATCGCTCATCCATGTTACCCATCCTTTATAATTTGCATCTGTGCCAGAAAAACCTATCAGCATGAATTTCCCTTGAAGCATGGCAATTCTCATCAATGAAGAAAATGCTTCATGTTTTTCTTTATATGTGTCATAATCTTCTTTTGCAATAACGTATTGTAGTTTGTTATCACCATCGAAAGTTATCTTGCCTCTTGGATCCTCCCTTAAGTTCCCATGGATTTTAATAATATTTCTATTTCGGATATTATCAGACAAATCTCGTCCACTTCGTACAATTTTAGGTGCATCCTCTATGCCTAAACCTAATAAGTCAATTGTAAACTCAATCAAATTCTCATAGTTAGTTGTATATATGTTTTGTAGTCTGGATAATAATAAAAGTTCTTTATGGGCAGAAAAATTAGATTCTTTAATTCTCGCTTTTTCTTTATTCCCAATTTTAAGTACAATCTTTTTCTCTTTATCGAAAGCGACATAAGGAATCCTACTTTCAATGTATGCTTCCATGGATTCTCGAAGTCCCTTTTTTTGGATATAACGAGAGGCTAATTCCAAATAATCTTCGTGTTTGCATATCTTTGAAATATATTCATCTCGAACCTTCTTTTCTAAATCTTTGTCAGTCGGGTCACAGCTAAACTGATGGCAATAATTATCATAGTGTCTTGTAATATCTATTTCAAAAAGGTCTTCAATCATGTCATGTAAGAGTTCTTCCCATCCCAAGAACATATTGGATACATTTTTGGAAAAACCAGCACCTACCAATGCAGATAAAAGTCTTTTATTATAGCACTCTTTTAATTCTAATAATATATCTTTTTCTTCTTTTTCCATAACATGAGTATTAAAGATTATAATTGAAAAACTGTTTCATCTCCACAAATATTGCGGATTTTCAAGCGGAGAGGTTTGTGATCGCACCTGATAGTGGCATCCCAGAAGTTTGTTGTCTTCTTGCCATTGAGGATGACATAGCCCAAACGATCAATCTTGATTTCAGCATCACTTTGCCAAGGGGCTTGCTTGTCTTCATTGGTGTAATCGAGACTTATCCATTCAATGGTTTCAAGTCCTTCATCACTGATTTTGATAGGATTGAAGGGCTTCTCCTTGCCTTTTGCCCTTTGTTGCATGGCTTGTTGCTCAGCTTTAAAGTTCACCTCTTCAATCTTGCGAAGCACACGATCACTATGGAAACTCTTTACTTCGACCTTCCATCCACTCCACAGGGCATCATGGGTTTCGCTTATCTCCCATTCTGCCTCATCTTCTACGACCACATCATCCAGAACTTGCTTTAAGTCTCGGAGTTCTATTTCGATGGTTGTCTGGTTATTTTGTTCCTTGATGAACTGTTCTATTTCCTGTTTGTCGGCAATGTCTATATAATAGACAATGACACGCTGGATATCATCGGACAGGTCGGGTAATGCTTCACGAATGATGCGGTTCATCATCGGCTTATCAAGCAGACGGGTACTGCCATCCATCAAATTGGGCAAATAGACAGGCATCATGCCATGTTTTGTGTCGACAATGCTACCAGCCCAGAACTTGTCCAAGACATCCTCATTGCACAAACCTGGAATGAGGCTCTTCAACTTATCCATTGTCTGGACAGGATTGCGATAGAGGGATACCCCGTCTTTCACCTCCAGAACTTCGAACTCAGCTTTGTCTGCGAATAAACGATCTCGAGCAGTTTGAATGCTATTGATGCCAATGTCACAATGGATGAAGTTGCGCCCTAACTTATTTGCCACAGCAGCTGTTACGCCGCTGCCTCCAAAGAAATCGGCGACAAGCATACCTTCATTACTGCTGGCCTTGATAATGCGTTCTAGGAGAGCTTCTGGTTTTTGGGTTGCGTAATCTACTCGTTCATCCGCTTGGGAATTAACAGCATAAATATCAGTCCATAAATCTTGCGCAGGAACCCCTTCCATTTCATCAAGGAATTGCTTATATCTTGGAGTACCATTTGCAGTATAGTACAAACGATTTTCTTTCTCTAATCGCTCCATGGTTGTATATGGGCAACGCCAATATCCGTCTTTCCCCTTCCATG
The DNA here is from genome assembly GCA_016280445.1 of Bacteroidaceae bacterium. Classification (GTDB taxonomy): domain Bacteria; phylum Bacteroidota; class Bacteroidia; order Bacteroidales; family Bacteroidaceae; genus Minthosoma. The sequence continues at coordinate 34,888 of JAEEGS010000073.1, read as the reverse complement.
AATAACTGTATCCAGAACCTTTTAACCCTTTTGCAGAAAGATCTCTATCCAAATACCTACGCCCATTTCCATCAACCTTATTATAATAATGATCTATGTATTCTTGTGAATATGGTACTAAAGGTGTATCAAAATAAAGTTCAGAACTCTTTGAATAATAAAAAATGCAGTCATGAAGGTTTGCAAAACCTGTACTATCATTGTGAGCTGTAGATCTTTTCCAAATTATTTCGTTCCTAAAATTGTCCTCTCCAAAGATTTCATCCAGCATAATCTTCACATAATGTCCTATGTGATAGTCCAAATGCACATAAATACTGGCTTCATCACTCATCACACTCTTGATGGCCATCAAGTTCTCGTACATCCAATTCAGATAACGTTCTTTGTCCCACACGTCACCATACATCTTTTCTTCAAAAGCTTTCAGTTCCTCCACATCAAGCTCTGTTTCTGCCTGCGCAATAGCTTCTGCCACTTTGGGATTTCTGCGGACATATACCTTCTTGGCATAGTCGGCACCGCTGGCAAAGGGTGGGTCTATATACACCAAGTCAACTTGTATGCCTTTATCTTTCAGGTAGGCACAAGCCGACAGACACTCGCCACGAATCACCAGATTGTTTGGATTTTGGCCTATCTGCTCTTTCAACTCCATCTCGTAGAGGGGCAAACCACGCTGCACGCGTTCAATAACTTGGTCGTTGTCGCGATAACGCAACACACGTTTAGTGCGAACAAAATTGTCTAACACCGCTTGCCCTTCAAGCATATTGGGATAATAGGAAACGTATTTTATTGCCATAATTGATGGTAGTTTACATGTTAAAGAAATTTTGAATCGCTTTCAGCGTTCTCTTTCTGCGTTGCTCCTGACTTAGTGTGTCTTCCAGATAGAGGAAGTTGAAACGCTGATAACCGAATTTGTCATTGTTCTTTTCGACGAATGTGGACATAAAGTCCAGACGATCTTTGAACTTAGCAGCAAAACCCTCGCCTTTGGTCTCAACGATAATCACTTTATCTATTTGCATCTCTTCATTTCGGCTAAGCAACAGGAAATCTGGCACATATTTGCCAATATATCTCCAACCAGATGTCTGCTTGCTGTAGCAGTTAATCTTAAACTCTGTGAGCGTGTCATCACCATTGAAGTACACCTCTAGATGCTTGTCTCTGATGATGGGCAAGATTTCCTCTGAAAGAAAATGCTTCTCTAAATTGCTGTCAAACCGATAAGGCAAGTAGTGATAGGTTTGTGTGCGCTCTGGATGGGGATCTGTTTGAGGTACAATTTTCGACACATCCATACCCATTGCTTTCAGTTCTTCCAATTTGGCCATAATCTCTGGACTCAGCTCTTCTTGAGGAGGTTGTGCATCCCATTTCAAAATTTCGCGAACAACCTTTTGAGTAGGATAGAATTTATCGCTGCTTTCCACAGGAGATATCAGTTTTTCGATCTGCAAAAGTTGAGCCTGCTCAGGCACGATTTCTTCTTTCACCTGGATGTCACGGCGAGGTGTGAAGGCTTGACGAATGAGCGAACGGATGCGTTGATGATCGTATTTGGGATTTTCAATCGTCACGCCATCCTTCTCCATTGTTATCTGCTCGAAGATGCTCAGCAGTTCTGCCTCGCAGGTCTTCAGGTTGGTCACGGTCAACATACCAAAGCTCTCCTTGGCAATTTGGTGAAGCCACCATTGGAAGGACACACAAAAACCTTCCAATGTTTCTTGCTGGTAAGTGGCAATCAGATTTCCTTCCATATCCTGCTGATGTATCAAAGCCGTGTCGGCTTCGACAAGCAAAGACGAGTCGCATAGTCTTTGAGCAGGAGTTGCAGTTTCTTCCAACACCAATGTCTCGTAACTGACTTTCAGCTGATAGAAGTCGATAGGAGGCACCCTCATTTGCTCCACACGAGAATATCTTTCTATATTCTTGACAGCAGGCTGCTTGTCGGCAAATTCTTTCAAGGTGATGTTCTGCTGCTGTTTCAACTGATTATTCAGCTTGTCAGCATTAAACTTGTTCAACCAGATCATGGCCGTCTCGATATTGCCTTTAGTCACCTGACGCAAGCAGCGGCACGAAGTCTGTAACACCATGTTCGTAGGGCAAACACCTTTCTGCGGAAGTATAACTCCCGTTAGGCTCTTACAGTCCCATCCCTCTTTACCTATTTGTACAAGAAGAACAATCTTTTTCTTCGATATAGTCGTATCCAAAGAAGCGAACTCCGTTTCGGAGCCTTCAGGTTGAGGATATTGTTTATTCCCACCATGATATTTCAAGATGGCATCTGTAGGGGTCAGTCCATAAGAAGCTACGATTTCTGCCACCAACGGATAAATGGTCTCTTCGAGTGTTTCAATCTGCCCGCAGTATATTGCCAATTTTGCACATGTTCCGTTAGCATACATGGTATCACGATACTTGTCAAGAAACTCCTTGACACCATTTGTGACAATGGTCTGTGTGTCATTATCAGCATATTTCACATCAGGCAACTTCAAAAAATTGCCAATACCCTCTATCAGCGGATAGTAATACACCACGTTGGCAAGGTCTGTGTTTCTAATAGAAAACGAAGAAGACAGGTTCAGAGGCTCAGCACTATCCAGATAAGGAGTGCCAGAAAAGCCTAATACGGAATTGAATGTACTTCGCCGCGTCCATTCATTGACTACCTGACGGAGTTTGATGTCTCCATCAGCAGCATGATGTACCTCATCTATATAAATGGCCAAATGGGGAATCTTTCCGATGATTTCACGCAACTCATTGGCACGATTGACTTTGTATAGATCTTGTTGGGAGATAAATAAAGGCATCAGGCTTTCCTCATAGTGGTCGAGGATGACTTTTTCCGCATTTGTGATGGCAACCAGCCCCATCAAATCATCCAATGGTTGATGGTTATTGATTTTCTGAGCATTAGGGTTCTTTACACGATTGCTCTTATTGGCCGTCTTTTGTTCGTCAAGAATCTCAAACTGGACGAGTTTTCTCAACCGGGAAGCTGCAGGTTCTGGAATAATCCATGAAGGATCAAATTCTTTGATGTTCTTCAAACTGGGGACGATGGAGGACTTCAAGCCAGAAGGTGCCATCACCATGAAATTATGGGCAAAAGCAGGATTCCCCGGTTCATTTTGAGCAAAATAGAGATCAAGATATATGAAGGCTGCCATCAGATAGGTTTTACCAGCACCCATAGGAAGACTGAAAAGGTAGTCTGTGTAGTTGACATCATAGAATATCTTCTTGAAAGTCATCTCATAATCAATCTCATCGGCATGTTGCTTAATAAATCTCTCTAACTCTGGTGCCAATTGATTGCCTCTTTTGTCTTTCAAACGTGAATATTGATACAACGCAACAGCTGCCTTGTTCGTTTTGAAAACCCCACGAGCAGTTTCTGTCAATTCCACTTGGTCAATATTCGTATCATTAAATACGCCCCTCACAAAAAGTTTCCACAAGGGCTGATTCTGGCATGCTATTTTCAAAAACAGATACGTTTTGATGGCTTCCATCTGTGCATCACGCATCATTCCTCGCTGCTCAATGTACTGGAGCAACTCGCAAATAGTGCAATCCTCAGATGTCAACCATTCGTTCCGTTTCTTTTCTATTAATTTATAGAACATATCATTCTTCTATTTAGCTACAAAGGTACATTTTTATTTCTAAAACATGCCTTAATAGACCATTGTTTTTGTATTCATAAGTTCTAAATTATACACCAATTTATAAAAACACGTTTCTCAACATCTTGATAAGTCATGGGGCCTGTCAGGTGAACTCTGCTCCTTGCTTCAGCAAACTCCGACTGCACACTGCTGATAAAGATATGTTTCTTTGTCATATAGGTCTCTGTGATGATGACTTTATTAGCCACAAAGTTATTAAAAATCTTTTGAATAATCTTTGATTACGAGAAAAAATGTTGTGCGGTGGCTTATTTTAGGAAAACAGCGACTTCAAAACCTGTAAAATCCAAGCATAAAACAAAGGTTCTTCCAATGCTGATATTGTTTTGATAGCCTTTAATCAGGGAAGGTCATGGAGGATTCATGCTTTTGTCCATCGCAAAAAAAAGAGCGTCGCCCTGATTTTGGGCGACGCTCTTTTTATCTTCATTCCTATGATTGGGGATGCTTTACAATCCGAAGAGTATCTTCAAGCCACCATCAACACCACTGAAGCCCATGAAGGCCATGGCGAGAAGGGATGCCGTGATGAGGGCGATAGGTACACCGCGGAAAGGCTTGGGTACATCGACGAGGTCGAGTTGCTCGCGGAGTCCTGCAAAGAGCACCATGGCAAGGAGGAAGCCTATGCCTGTTGCCAATGCGAAGATGATGCCTTGAAGCAGGTCGTAGTCATTCTGGATGACGAGGATGGCCACACCAAGAATACAGCAGTTGGTGGTGATGAGGGGAAGGAACACGCCCAGTGCCTGATAGAGGGCGGGCATCGTCTTCTTGAGGATAATCTCAATCATCTGCACCAGCGCAGCAATGACGAGGATGAACGCAATGGTCTGGAGATATTCGAGACCAAAAACATTCAGCACGTAGGTCTGGATAAGATATGTAACGATGGTTGCAACGACAAGCACAGCAGTCACAGCCATACCCATACCCGATGCGGTGTCCACCTTCTTCGATACACCTAAGAACGGACAGATTCCGAGGAATTGTGCCAAGACAACGTTGTTGACGAAGATGGCAACGATGATAATCAGAATGAGATTCAATACATAATCCATAATCTGTCCTCCTTATGCTTTCTTGGTGATTTTGTTAAACAATACGATGAGGTAGCCCAAGGCGAGGAAGGCACCAGGTGCCAGCACAAACATGAGCATACCGTAATTTTCGCCCCACAGGGTAATGCCGAAGATAGCGCCTGTGCCGAGCAGTTCACGAACAGCCCCCAAACAAGTGAGAGCAATGGTGAAGCCAAGGCCGATACCAATGCCGTCGAAGATGGAGGCAATAGGGCCGTTCTTGGCTGCGAAGGACTCTGCACGACCCAAGATGATGCAGTTTACCACAATGAGCGGGATGAAGAGTCCGAGGCTCTTGTCGATGTCGGGTGCATACGCCTTGATGACCATCTGGAGCACCGTCACCAGACTGGCGATGACCACGATGTAGGAAGGGATGCGCACAGCATCGGGGATGAGTTTTTTGATAGATGCAATAATCAAGTTGGAGAGGATGAGCACGCACATAGTGGCGAGACCCATCGACATGCCATTGATGGCGGAAGAAGTGGTACCGAGGGTTGGACACATACCCAAAAGAAGGACGAACGTCGGATTCTCCTTGATGATACCATTCACCAATACTTTGAAATTATTCATGATTTGTTCCTTTCTTTTGAGTTATTCAATCACTTCGGGAGTCTCGAGGTCGGATGCGGTAGGCTCAGCACATGGGGTCTTGCCTTCCTCTTCCGACTTGTCGGCCTGCTTGGTGGCACCAGAGGTGGCATCCTGACCAGCGATGACCTTGTCGTAAGCATTCTGGATGGCACGGAGGAAAGCACGGCTAGTGATGGTGGAAGCAGTGATGGCATTCACTTCGCCACCGTCCTTGCTTACCGTGAAGTTGTTCTTGCCCGGGTTCATGCCGATGATATTGCCCTTGCCATCCTTCTGGAACCAGTCGCCAGCCTTGGCACCGAGTCCTGGAGTTTCAGTGTGTTTAAGCACTTTATAGCCGAGGATGTCACCTTCGTTATTGAAACCGACGAGCACTTTCAGCGCACCGCCAAAACCGTTCTCGGTAGTGACCACGGCGTTACCAAGGGTGTTACCGTCTTTGTCGCAGACTGCATAGACGGTGAAAGCGTCTGCCTCCCATGGCTCAGCCACCTGAATGTCGTCGCTGCCCATGACAGCCTTGATGCCGGCAGCCAAGTTCTCTGCATTGATTTTCTCTATCTGAGGAGCGGTAATGGCATTGACAGAAGCAAGCACTCCCGCAGCCACGATGGCGATGATTGTGAGCACCGCCAACATGTTTGTTAATGAAGACTTTAACTTTTTCATACGCGACCCTCCTTTACTTCTTTGCTGGCACTTCGCCAAAACGCTTTGGTTTGAACTTATTATTGATGAGCGGCACAAAGGCGTTCATGATGAGGATGGCGAATGACATACCCTCTGGATATGCACCATATGCACGAATAATCACCGTGAGAGCACCAATGGCTACACCATAAATCAACTGGCCGTTCTTGCTCATGGGCGAAGTGACATAGTCGGTCGCCATGAAGATGGCACCCAACAGCAGACCACCACTCATCAGTTCTGCCAACGGATTGGCATAAACAGGATTGGCAAGGTTGAGAAGACCTGAGAACACCGCCACTGTCACCAGGATGCTGACAGGAATGTGCCAGGTAATGACCTTCTTCACCAACAGGATGATAAAGCCCAGAATCAATGCTGCCGCACAAACCTCACCAAGACAGCCGCCCGTATTGCCGAGAAGCATATCCTGGAAAGAAGGAAGATCCTTCAGCATGTCAGGATTGCCGCTCTTGAAGGCTGCCTTCATGACGGACAAGGGAGTTGCGCCAGTCTCAGCATCCAGATAAGAACCGAAGCCTTGTCCCGGAGTTGGCCATGTGGTCATGTCCACAGGGAAAGAGATGAGCAGGAAAGCACGACCTGCCAAGGCTGGATTGAAGAGGTTGCAACCGAGACCGCCAAAAGTCATCTTGACAATGCCGATAGCGAAAAGCGCACCCACAATGATAATCCAAGGCTGGATGTTGCTGGGCATGTTGAATGCCAACAGAATACCCGTGAGGATAGCTGAGCCATCGCAAACAGTACATTTGGGATTCTTCAGCATGAACTTGTTGATGGCCCACTCGAAGAACACACACGCAGCCACCGAAATGGCTGTGGTTATGATAGCACCCACACCGAAACTGATGAACGAGCACAAAAGAGCAGGAACCAGGGCGATGCACACCCAAAACATGTTCTTCTGCACAGAGTCACCGCTATGCACGTGAGGTGAAAGTGATACTACTAATTTATTCATCTTTCAATCAATTTTTCAATTCTACTTCTTTGCTGCCATCTGACGGGCACGAATGTTTGTCATCACGGTTGTCTTACCCATGCGGATGAGGTCGAGCAATGGACGTTTCGACGGACAAGTGAACTGGCATGAGCCGCACTCGATGCAACTGGTGACATCCTCGGCCTCCACCTTGTCCCACAACTTCTTGTCTGAACATGTGGCGAGGAGATAAGGTTCAAGTCCCATCGGACAGGCTCCGACACACTTGCCGCAACGGATGCAGGGTTCAGGTTCACCACGAAGGGCTTCTTTGCCACTCATGATGAGGACACCGGAAGAGCCTTTGCAGATAGGCACCTCAATATTTACGAGGGCCTTACCCATCATCGGGCCACCACCTATCACCTTCACATCGCCATCGGGAAGACCGCCACAAGCCTCTATCAGTTGGCTCATCGGCGTACCCATACGAGTCAGGAAGTTGCTGGGTTGCTTGAGTTCCTTACCCGTCACAGTGACGATGCGTTCAAAGAGTGGTTTATTTTTCATAACTGCCTCATAAACAGCAAAAGCAGTACCTACGTTCTGAATGATTGCTCCAACTGACACTGGCAGTGCTGGAGGGGCTGGAACCTGACGACGCACCACGGCATCGATGAGTTGTTTCTCACCTCCCTGTGGATATTTGGTCTTCAGGGGAACGACCTCAATGTTCGGATGCTGTGCGGCACACTTCTCGGTGAGCAACTTGATGGCATCGGGCTTGTTCTCTTCAATGCCAATAAAGCCCTTGGTCACCTTGGCGGCCTTCATGAGCAGTTCCACTCCGACGAGCACTTCGTCAGCCTTTTCAAGCATGAGACGATGGTCGGCCGTGAGGTATGGTTCACACTCCACGGCATTGATAATGACCCATTCGGGCTTGAACTGTGGAGGAGGCATCAGTTTCACATGAGTGGGGAAACAAGCGCCACCCATGCCGACGATGCCGGCATTCTTCACTTTCTCGATAATGGCTTCGGGAGTCAGTTCTGGTTTGTCAGCCAATGTGACGAGTTTGTCACTGCGGTCGATGCTCTCTTCCCATTCATCACCTTCCACCGTGATATAGACAGCGGGCTTCTTGTAGCCACTGGCATCCACCACGGTGTCAACTTTCAGCACAGTGCCGCTGACAGAGGAGAAGATGGATGTGGACAGCGCCTTTTCCATCGGCTGGCCAATCTGTGTTCCCACCTTCACCTTATCGCCTTTCTGCACACAAGGAAGAGCAGGTGCACCGATATGCTGTCCCATTGGGAAGACAGCCACCTTGGGCAGTTCTGCCACCTTGATTGGTTCAGCAGCAGAAAGTTTGTTCTCTGCTGGATGAACACCACCTATTCTAAATGTCTTCATAATCTCATTTACTATTTAAGGCCAAGCAGAATCAACTGGCTTGGTGGAAGTGGAGCGTCTGTGCGCTTATCTTCAAATTTAACTTCTTTGGCAGCAGGAGCCGGGTTGCTGATGTCCTTGGGACCTGCGAGGAGAATCTGCTGGCTCGGCATGAGCGGAGCATCATACTTCACCTCAATGGGCTTCCACTCCTTGGAAGGCTTGGCAGGAGCAGCAGGTGCGGCAGCAGGAGCCTTTGCAGCACCAGCAGCAGGCTTTGCGGCTGGCTTGGCAGCACCAGGAATGGGGTTGTGCGTGTCCTTACGTTCCACACCCTTGATGCTGACCGATGCGATGGCACCGCGAGGACATGCCTCGAAGCAGGCACCACAAAGCACACAGGCATCAGGATTGATGTATGCAATATTATTGCCCACATGCACGGCATCGCTGCCGCAAGCGTTCTGACACTTCTTGCAGGCAATGCAGGAACTGGCACAAATCTTCATGGCGTCGGCACCCTTATCCATGTTCATGCAGGTGACCACATAAGCATCCTTGTTGGCACCGCTGACCATGCGCACCTCCATGATGCCACGTGGACAAGCCTTCTGGCAGGCGCCGCAAGCCGTACACTTCTCGGCATCCACCTCTGGCAGACCCGTTTCCGTGTTCATGTGAAGCGCATCGAACTGGCAGGCAGCCACACAATCGCCACAACCGAGACAGCCATAAGAGCACTGTGTCTCGCCCATACAGGTGGAGTTCGCCACACGACAACTCATCACACCATCGTAAGTGCGCACATGCGGACGTTTCTCACATGTGCCATTGCATCGCACGATAGCCAACTTGGGAGCCGAAGCAGCCACTTCCATGCCCAAGATTCCCGCAATCTGTCCCATGCATTCGGCACCACCCACAGGACAATTCAGTCCTTCGAGCGAACCAGCGTCAGCAGCCTTCACACAAGCAGCAGCCATACCGCCACAGCCAGGGAAACCACATCCGCCGCAGTTCGCACCAGGCAGCACCTCAAGCACTTGACCGATTCGGGGATCTTCCTTCACTGCAAACCGCTTTGACACCACAAAGAGCAACAGCGCAAGCACGAAGCCCAAGACAGCCAAAGCAGCCACAGCAATCAGAATTACTTGAAAATCCATAAAATGTGTTATTTAGTTAGTATTTTGAAACTTTCTAAAGTTAGCCAGGCAAGAGCGAGGCGCACTCCTCATTCTATCCAGAAAGCAAAATGCTTCGCCATCTTGTCTTTATTTAAGTATATGATGTAGAAATACACCACAAGGATAACCACAAGAATGCCTACCGACATCAACTCGCTCAACTTCAACCACACCAGTGCCGCAAACATCCACACCACTGTAAACAACAGCGGGACGCTAAATGCCATCCGAACAGCCTGCTTGCCCATACTCAACGTGCCGCACACTTTCACCTGCTCCCCTATCCTGTATTTCTGTGCCGCATTCTGTTCGTACACATCAATGAGTTTCTCTTTACTCTCGCTCGACGAGCACAAAGAACGTGCTTTGCACCCACTGCACGCTGCCACCTGAAGGATGTTCACTCTCACATGATCGCCCTCCACCGATTCAACAACACCCTGATGTTCTATTTTATCCCTTTTATCCTTCATGATATGGCCTACTATAAATTTGACATCGAAAAGTCAATTCACAGTAACAATTTGCAAAGTTTACTTTACAATTTAACAGGGCAAAAGTAGTGATTTTAATCCTATCAAGAAAGTAAAAACGGGAAAAAACACCCTAAAAGTGAAAAAGTTTCTGTTTTCTCCTTCAAAATGTGAAAATAATGCGTAACTTTGCACCGTCATTACGAGTTAGTGACAGAGTTCACGTCGTCACGGGTTGGCGACATAATCATTAACAATTAAACATTTTTATTGCAAAATGGCAACAAAAATTCGTTTGCAGCGTCACGGTCGCAAGAACTACGCTTTCTACAGCATCGTGATTGCAAATGCTCAGGCACCACGTGATGGTCGCTTCATCGAGAAGATTGGTACTTACAACCCCAACACCAATCCTGCAACAATCGATTTGAACTTTGAACGCGCACTCTACTGGGTGCTTGTAGGTGCTCAACCTACTGACACTGTTCAGAACATTCTTTCCAAAGAAGGCGTTTACCTCAAGAAGCACCTCCTCGGTGGTGTGAAAAAGGGCGCATTCGACGAGGCTACTGCAGAAGCCAAGTTCGAGGCTTGGAAGAAAGAGAAAGAAAACCTGGCACTGAAAGTAGCTGACAAACAGGCTGCTGCCGCTGCTGCCGAGAAGAAGGCTCGCTTCGAGGCTGAGAAGAAGGCCAACGAAGCACTTGCAGCAAAGATTGCTGAGAAGAAGGCTGCTGCCGTAACCGCTCAGGCTGAGGCTGCTGCTGAAGAGGCACCTGCCGCTGAAGCACCTGCAGAAGCATAATCTTTCTCCGATGCGATATGCATCAACAAAAAAGGTGAATCCGTTGGGATTCACCTTTTTTATTCACTCTTCTTGTGTTTCTTCAGTTTCCAGTGTCCGGCATGGAGGCCCACTTTCACCTCCATATCATACGCCTTGCCTAGATTGGCCTTCACATTATAGCCAATGTAGAAAGGTTTGAAGAACTTGGGATAATAGCGGATGCCCACGGTTTCAATGATAATGGGCTCATAGATATCCCCCACCCAACCATGCTGACGGAACAGATAGGTTCCCAGCGACATGGCTAACGACAATTGCTTGTAGTAAACTTCATGGTGCGCCGCAATGCTGAGTGTATGCTTGCTGTGCCGATAGTTCTTCTCCACCCCACACAGTTTCTCGATCATCCCGGAGCGACCCAGATAACCCGCGAACATATATTCCAGTCCAAGACCTGAAGCATGCACTTGGTTATAGCGGAACATGGGCGTGATGTTCGTACACCAAACCGTGTGCAGTCCCAATTCTCCAGCATGATAGCCCGGTTGGTCAGGCTTCATATACTTGCGACGCCACAACCACTCCTCATACATCGTGCGGAAACCCACCGTGCCATCTATATCCAGATACATATAGGACTCGAAAGGTTCTCTCTTGAAGGCCTGCAAACGACCCAAGCGCTGGTCAACCGTCAAACCCTCATCCGAGTTGGGACGGTTCAGGTCACACCGTGTCCTCAACGTCAGACCATACGAGTTGGAGCCCTTGTTCGGACGGGCAGTGGCACCATTGGAAGCATGTTTATACTCAAAGCCCAGACTCATCTCCACTTCCCGTGTAATTCGATAACCCGCATGGAGTCCAAAGCCAACAAACATCGACAGATGCTGACCAATCATGTCATTGTCAAGATTGGTGGCTCCATCGTATGGCCGCGAACAATAGGACAGACCATTCTCCAGAGCATACCCAAACGACCACTTCCTGTTGCGGTAGATGTCACGTCGGAAAGCCACATAGGCAGCCCACACATAGCCCACAGTGGACAGGTAAGGAGTGTCACCCGTGTGCAGCCTCGTGTGGCTATAATCCATCAACTGCATACCAGCCTCCAACGCTGGAAACCCGAACACGCGGTCGTAAACACTGATGGCCGTATCGAGCGGATTGGCCTGCGAATTGACATACAATTCGTAATTCGCGCCCCATGCCCTTTTCACCAGTTTCTCACCACGCATCGTGATATTATTCATGCGGTTGATGCCTGCTCCTCCACCCACAGAATAGATGAATTTCGGTATGGAGTCAACCACAAGACTATCAGCATCTTCAGCACACATGGCGCCAGAAGATGCCAACAGAGATAATCCTAGAATGATTAATCTGAGAGATTTGTTCATGTCTGCAAGACACTATTCGGCAGAGAACTCCTTGATACGCTGTTCCTCCGCCAACTTGCAAATCAGCAGCGTGTTGTCCTTCTCAGCCACAATATATCCTTCCAATCCCTGGATAACGACACGCTTCTCCTCCGTTGTGTGAACAACACAGTCACGCGACTCATACAACTTCACATTTTCTCCAATCACATTATTGCCCTGATTGTCTTTCGGTGCCAGCGTATGCAGCGAACCCCACGTGCCCACATCACTCCAGCCGAAGTCGGCAGGGAACACGAAAATCTCATCGGCACGCTCCATCACGGCATAGTCGATGGAAATGCTCTCGCACTTCGGGAACTGCTGGTTAATCATCTCCTGCTCCTTCTCCGTGCCGTAATAGGGCAACAAATCCTCAAAGATGCGTGAGATGTCGGGCTCATAAATACGAAGAGAATTCACGATGGTGCTGACATTCCAGATGAAAATGCCTGAATTCCAGAAGAACTCCTTGCTCTTCAGATATTTCACAGCCGTATCATAGTCGGGCTTCTCCTTGAACGAGTCCACCCGATAGATTTCCTTGTTTCTGAGCGAAGGCACCTGAAGGTCTGCCTGGATGTAGCCATAACCCGTCTCCGGACGCGTCGGGTTCATACCCAGCGTCACGATGGCGTCGGTCTCGGCCGTGAAGTTGAGAGCCGAAGTGATGACACGCTGGAACTCCACCACATCCGTCACCAGATGGTCAGCCGGAGTGATGACAAGGTTCGCCTTCGGATTCTCTGACTTGATGCGCCAACTCACATAAGCGATGCAAGGTGCCGTATTGCGACGGCATGGCTCCAGCAGGATATTTCCCTTCGGGACATCGGGCAACTGTTCTGCCACGATGTCGGCATACTTCTGCGACGTGACCACCCACACATTTTCAGGAGGAATCAGTCCCTTGAAACGGTCAAAGGTCATCTGGATGAACGTGCGTCCCGTTCCAAAAACATCAATGAATTGTTTCGGACATTCCGTTGTGCTCATAGGCCAAAAACGGCTTCCTACACCTCCTGCCATGATAACGAGGTGGTTGGGGTTGTTCTTCGTACTCATAACTTCTACTTTTTACATCTTAAACTCTTAATCGCAGCGTTAACTTCTCTGACTTCTTTCACTATAGTTTACAAAGAAAGTGCAAAGGTAGAAAATAAAAGTGGAAAGTGACCAAAGAAAACATCATGTTTTTGTTGAGAATGCGAAGAAAAGTGAAAAATTACCCAAAAAACTTCCTCCTTTGGCAAGAAAAGACTAATTTTGTATTTCAAAATCATCAGAAAACCGAATTAAGAACATGATTCTCATAGCAGACAGCGGCTCCACCAAGACCGCATGGACATTTGTCGAAGACCCTTCGCACATCATCCCGACCCAAGGCATCAACCCCTTCCAGCAAGACGAAGGAACCATCTGCACCCTCCTCCAACACGAACTGCTCCCAGCCCTCGGCGAGAAAGCGGCATCCATTCAGGAAATCCATTTCTACGGTGCTGGTTGCACTCCCGAGAAAGCCCCCATTGTGCGGACAGCCCTACGTTCCACCATCAGCGCCACGGCACGCATCAACGTCGAAAGTGACATGCTCGGCGCGGCACGTGGATTGTGCGGACGGCAACCCGGCATCGTCAGCATCCTCGGCACAGGCAGCAACTCTTGCTACTACGACGGCCGGAACCTTCATCCCGGCATCCCTGCCCTCGGCTACATTCTGGGCGACGAAGGCAGCGGAGCCTATATCGGCAAGCGGCTGGTTGGCGACATTCTCAAACGGCAACTGCCCGACGACATCGTCGAACTCTTCTTCGACGAGACCCACGAATCGCAGGCATCCATCATCCAGAAGGTTTACCGCGAACCCCTGCCCAACCGTTTTCTCGCCTCCTTGAGTCCCTTCTGTGCAAGACATCGTCAGCATCCAGCCATCCATGACTTCCTGCTCGACTGCTTCAGCCAGTTCTTCCTTCGCAACATCCTTTCCCTCCCACGCGGACAAGTCCACTTCGTAGGCAGCATTGCCCACTACTATCGCGACGAACTCTCCGAAGCCGCTGCCCTCCACGGCTACACCGTCGGCACCATCCTCCAGTCACCCCTCGAAGGACTGGTGAAATACCATCAGGAGGAAGACTGACCCAGCCTTTCCTCCTCTCATCGTTTAGTTTCTTTTTAATCTCCTAGCCTCCTAGAAATCCCTAGGAGTTCTTAGGAGTTCCTAGGTTTGCCTAGGAGTGCCTAGAAATGCCTAGAAATGCCTAGGAGTGCCTAGGTTTTCCTATAAACTCCTAAATTTTCCTAACCCTTCCTAAATAATTCCCAGCCTCTTTTTCAAATCCTCATTCTCTGCTTTCAGCCTCCTGTTCTCTTCCTCTAAAGCCCTCAACCTCGCATCCACCTCCTGCCGATACCCTGTCCTTGCAGCATGCATCCGCTCCTTGATTCCTCCCTCTGTCACAAAGCGATGCTCCAGTTTCTCGATATAAGCACACATCAACTTGTCCGTCTGATGGCAGAGCGTAAGAGCCAGATTCGCCATCTCCTCATCATTCATCTTTGCCACAAAAGGAGCATAGGCACTATAATCATTGTGCGAGTGGCAAAATTCACGAAGTTTCTTCTGACGCTCGCTGCCAGCATCCCACACCGAAAGGTGGTTCGTGTTCAGATAGTCGTGGTAGTCAGCACGAAGTTCCTGCAAACTTCCTCGTGCTACATTCATCAGTTTGATTTCCATCTCCGAACTTGTCTGTCCATCCTCGCTTCCCTCCACAATATTCTGCTTCCCACTACGAGCCGCCTGTATCATCTGATCCACTGTTCTGTCACCATGAGGAGGAAGGAAACGCCTACAAAACTCCACCGTCAACTGATAAATGGCATCGCTTTTCTGATAGAAGTACAAATCCTTCCACACCACCGCCTTCTTCAACACCTTCCCCTTCGTGTTATATTCCATATCGTTCTTGTTTTTTTAGTTGTTCTTTTTTAGTTGTTTCTCTCATCCTAGGAATGTCTAGGCTTTCCTAGGCAATCCTATATCCTCCTAGATTCTCCTAGGTTTTCCTAGGATTTCATATAACTACACCTTTTCTCCCCAGGCCTCAATCATACAATTTCCATCATAGGTTGCCACTCCTCACCAAGAGTATGGCAACTCAAAGGCAAAGGTACACATTATTCTTTTAACAACAAAAATTGAGGACTTTTTTCTTGCCTGTGGGTAGTGTAAGTCGAACGCCGTTGCCTCTTTGAGCTTTACGGAGTAATGCCCATGGGGGTAACGACGTAAAGCCCGTGGGTCTAACGACGTTTGGTAAAAAGCACAAAAAAAGGGTGAGGATGCGTCGTCACATCCCCACCCTTTTCGTATCAGGTATTCTTTCTTACTTTTTCTTCGGAGCCGCCTTCTTGGCTGGTTCCTTCTTCACCTCTGCTTTGGGAGCCGCTTCGGGAGCAGGTGCCTCCTTCTTGGGTGCAGGCTTTGGAGCAGCCTTCTTAGGAGCAGCCTTGGCAGCAGGTTTCTTGGCTGCAGGCTTCTTTTCTTCCAACTCAGTTGGATTGTACTTCTCCAACTTCTTACGCAGACGCTCGATTTCCTTGTCCTTGGCAGCCAGTTCGTCACCCTGGTTCTTGATCATGGTGATGAGACCGTCAATCTCTTCATTGTCAGCACCGCCGTAGAGGTTGTTGACACGGGAGATGAAGTCGCCCAGGATGTTCATGTAGTTGGTGAACGCATCGTATGGGCTGTCGTAGATGCCACGGTACTGATAACCTGGCTTGGTCGTCATGAAGCGGAAATTGTTGGATGCCTGGAGAGAATCCCAGTCCTTCTGGATGCGACGGTCGCCACAGACACGTACACGGTCGGCAATGCTGTAGAGTTTGTTGAATGCCTCACGCTGCATCACGTTGCCGAGCCAGCAAGAGGTGTCGCGCTCCTCGTCCACCCAAGAGATGTTGTAAGGAACTTCGATGGCTCCTACGCTCTTCTCTTCGCAGAGTTCGGATGGCAAAGCAAATCCGATACCACGCTCCTTGGCCAAGGCTGGAATGGCCTTGAGGAATTCGAGAATGTTGCTGGAGAGAGGTTGCAGGATGCCGAAGGTAACCAGTTCGCCAAAGATGTTGATGACATCCTCTCCTTCGGGTGTGTTGGCAATCCAGTCCACCCATTTGTCAGCAAAGAGTGGGAACTCCGACCAGTCCTGACGAGAGAAACGCTCGGTGATGTCCTCAGAGAGTTTGATGTCGCGCAACAGCAACTTGAGGCGTGGGTCGCTCGCACAATTATATATATAATGTGGAGACTTCCAGCCGAGCACTTGCTTGGCTCCTTCAGTGAGGATACCCTTGAAGCCCATGGCTGCCACTTGTGCACCGATGTCGTCGTTGTAGATGAGGGACGAGTTGCGGAACACTTTCGGACGCTTGCCAAAGAGGTTCTTGATGGTGTCACTCATGCGCTTCACTTCCTCTACAAAACTCTCTTCGTTGGCCAACGATGCAAGACCGTGGCTATAAGGCTCGCAAAGGAATTCCACCTGACCCGTGGAGTTGATTTCGCGCAGCAGGTCAATGACCTGAGGTGCATGGAACTCGAGTTGCTCCAATCCGCAACCTGAGAGCGAGAAGGCCACCTTGAATTCTGGATGATCCTTGCACATCTGGATGAGGGTCTGCAAGGCTGGCACATAACTGCGCTCAGCGATGTCGTTGATGGAACGCTCGTTCTCGTAGTCGTCATAGTAGTAGTGGTCGCGACCGATGTCGAAGAAACGGTAGCGCTTGAGATGGATTATCTGGTGAATCTCAAAATAAAGACATATCTTTTTCATGATTCCTATATACTTTAATTCTATTAATATTTAATGTAAAAAACCTCCGTTGTAGATGCACTCGTCATAGAGTTTGCGGATGCGATGACCTACTTTCACCCAAGTGATTTCAGCCACTTCCTTCAAGCCCTCGTCGCGCAGGTAAGTGTGCAGACCCTCGTTGGTGCAGAGGGAATAGATGGCATCTGCCATGGCGTTGATGTCCCAATAGTCAACCTTGATGACCTTGTCGAGAATCTCGCCGCAACCTGACTGCTTGGAGATGATGGAAGGGGTGCCGCACTGCATGGCCTCCAACGGTGCAATGCCGAAGGGCTCTGAAACCGATGGCATGACAAACACGTCGCTGGCCTTGTAGCACTCATACACTTCTTTTCCGCGCTGGAAACCTGGGAAGTGGACACGGTCGGCAATGCCCTTGGCTGCTGCCAGGTCAACCATTTCCCAGTATTTATCTCCGGAACCTGCAAAGCAGAAACGGATGTTCTTGGAACGCTTGCACACGAGGTCGGCTGCCTCGATGAAGTATTCAGGACCCTTCTGCATCGTGATGCGGCCCAAGAAGGTGACCACCTTCTCCTTGCCGTGATCAACACGAGGAATGTCGAGATACTCCTGTGGCAACGGATAGACTGCGTTGTGCATGGCAAAACACTTGCGCGGGTCTTGATGATACTCACGGATGACGGTCTGGCGCGTCAACTCCGACACACACATGATGCAGTCGGCGTGGTCCATTCCGTTCTTCTCAATAGAATAAACCGTCGGATTCACTTTTCCACGAGAACGGTCGAAGTCGGTGGCATGCACGTGGATGCACAATGGCTTGCCGCTCACCATCTTGGCATGCACACCTGCCGGATAGGTCAGCCAGTCGTGGGCATGGATGATGTCGAACTGCTCCGCACGAGCCACCACTCCTGCAATGATGGAGAAGTTGTTGATTTCGTCGTGCAGATTACCAGGATAGCCACCAGCAAATTCCATGCAACCCATGTCGTTGACATTCATGTAGGAGAAGTCAGCGTAGATATGGTTGCGGAAGTTGTAATACTGTTCAGGTGTCATGTAGTTGGGCATGCGGCTCTTCACATAGTCGTAGTCATGTCCACGATACACGATAGGCACCTGATTCATGCCGATGATGCGGAGGAACTTCTCTTCTTCGCCGCAAGGCTTCGGAAGACAGAAGGTGATTTCAGCGTCGGGCTGACCTTCAACCATTCCCTTGGTGATGCCGTAGGAAGCAACTGCAAGTCCGCCATATATCTTAGGTGGGAATTCCCAACCAAACATTAAAACTTTCATATCCTCTTTCCTCCTTTTTTAGTAGTTATAGAATTTAGAGAGAACCTTGTTCACACGCAGGACAGCCGCCACATTCATGGCAAAACTCAATGCACCGCGTCCGCTGAATGGCGGGTTACCGTCGAAGAGTTCTGGCAACGTGCCGATGCAGTGGTAGAACATCTCTTCTTCCAGACCGATGAAGCAACGGTCCACCCAAGACAATCCGCTGCGCTTGTACACCTTGAGACAGGTCTCCAGATAGAAGCCCGACAGCCAAGGCCATACAGTTCCCTGATGGTAGGCCGCATCGCGCTGCATCTGACCACCTGCATAGATGGGGTTGTAACCACCCGACTTGGGCGACAGCGAACGGATGCCCTTCGGAGTGAGCAGTTCCTTGGTGCAGATATCAAAGATTTTCTTACGCTCTGGTGTGGTCAGCGGACTGTATTCGAGCGACGAAGCAATGAGCATGTT
The DNA here is from genome assembly GCA_016280445.1 of Bacteroidaceae bacterium. Classification (GTDB taxonomy): domain Bacteria; phylum Bacteroidota; class Bacteroidia; order Bacteroidales; family Bacteroidaceae; genus Minthosoma. Next base: position 15,974 of record JAEEGS010000073.1, on the reverse strand, counting down.
CGGACGAACAGACCAAGAGATGTAGTCCTCATCCACATAGTCAAGCAGATAGCCGTGCTCGTTGAGGAAGGTGTCCTTGAAAGAACGTCCTGTCACATCCGCCAGTTTCGTGTATTGGCCAGCCTCCGACGTGCGTCCCTTTGCCATGAGCATGTCAGCATAGAACATCAGCGCATTATACCAGAGTGCGTTGATTTCCACCACATAACCAGAACGTGGAACGACTGGATGTCCATTCAGTTCCGAGTTCATCCATGTGACAGCATGCTCACGGCCGTCGGTGTAGAGAAGACCGTTCTCGTGCAGCAGGAGGTTCGGATGTTTGTCAGCCTTGATGAAGTCAATCATCTTGCCGACCAGTTTGCCATATTTCTCCATGGCTGCCTCGGTGCTGACCAGACGTGCATACTGCTGGATGCACCAGATGGCCCACAACAGCACATCGGGCTTGTCCATCTCGTACATCTGCACGGTGGACTTCTTGCCTGCAATCAAATCGAGGATGGCCTTTTCGGCAGTCTTCATGGCTTTCTCATAATATTCCACCTCGTCGATGGCGAGGGTCAAACCTGGAAGTGACACGAACATGTCGCGCGCACGGCACTTGAACCATGGATAACCTGCCAGGATGTAGGTCTCTCCCCCTTTCTCATAGTGGAACTGGTGGGCAGCGTTGACCAGACAGGACTGGAAGTTCGTGCGGGGCACGTGCACTTCATACTCATGGTCAAAGATTTTCTTCAACTGGTTTGTCTTCAGTTCGCTCAATCCGGCAGCGAAGACAACGCTCTCGCCCTTCTTGATGTTGAACTCGAAGTAACCTGGCACGTAGAGGTCTTCCTTGTATTCGTACCCCAGTTCCTGCTCCTTCTGGTACTCGATGCCACGGTACCAGTTGGGTTCGAAGATAAACTCGTTCTTCTTGTTCAACTGCATCATCAACTCAGGATAGCCCGCATACATGCAGGTCTTGATGCCGTTGTCAATCACGTCGTAGTGACGGCTTGCCCGCGAATTTTCGTGCGTGCACTCTCCCACACTGCGGAAAGCCAAGAAGGGACGTAAACGAAGGGTTGTCACTGAATGGGCATCCAGAAGCGTGTAACGAATCAAGATACGGTTCTCAAAATGCTGAAAAACCTTCTCTTTCTTCAAGATGACACCACCCACACGATAGATGGTTGTCGGCAGTTTTTCCCATTCGCACGAGCGGATGTACTTGTGTCCGTTCGGGCTGTACACGTTGCCCGAATACTTGTGCAGACCCAGATTGAACTGGGCGCCGTGCTGGATGACTGTCTCATCGAGTGATGAAAGAAGAACATGGTTCTCCCCATCCAGTTCGGTTACAGGAACCACCAACAAACCGTGATACTTGCGCGTATTGCAGTCCACGATGGAAGAGCAGGAATACGCACCCGACCTGTTTGTCCGCAAAATCTCCTTTGGCAGAGACTCTTGCAGATTAGTCATAAGAGCTTTATCAAAACGTAAATAACTCATAGTTGTATTTTAAGGTATTGTTGTTAATTGCTTGGTTTTTGGTTTCGTTTAGGTTTGATTTTTCAAAGTTAGAGATTATTTTTCGCCTACACAACGTTTCTTCATTTTTTTTCACATAAATTTTAATTCTTGTCTGAAAAATCGCCAAAAATATGCTAAATAGCAGAAAATTGACAAAAAGGTTTGTTCAGTTGCTAACTTGTGTGTAACTTTGCATGGGAATTTTTTAAGGTAATGAGAAAAAAAGATTTGGACATTTTGGCTGATGCTATTGGCAGTCTTGAGGACATCATGGAGATGCTCTCAAGTGAGGAGCAGGAGGAACTGAAAGAGAATCTGTCCGTACAGCATTTCAAGAAAAACGAGATTCTTTACCAAGAGGGGGAAGTGCCACAGATGTTGCACTGCCTCATCAAGGGAAAGGTGAAGGTGTATAAAGATGGCATCAGCGGCAGGACACAGATTGTGCGTGTCATCAAGCCCGTGGAGTATTTTGGCTACCGTGCCTACTTCGCCAACCAGAACTACGTGACCTCTGCTGCGGCTTTCGAGCCCAGCACCGTCTGCCTTATTCCCGTCGAGTTGATTGAGAAATGGATCCGGGAGAACAGCGAGATGGCCCTTTTCTTCATCAGGCTCCTGGCGGTGGAAGTGGGCAACTCCGACCAACGCACCGTCAATCTCACCCAGAAACACATCCGCGGCCGTTTAGCCGACGCATTGCTTTTCCTCCGCGACAACTACGGCCTTGAGGAAGATGGCGCCACCCTTTCCATCTATCTGTCACGCGAAGATTTGGCCAACATGTCCAACATGACCACCTCCAACGCCATCCGCACCTTGTCGGCATTCGCCCAAGAGAAAATCATCGCCATCGATGGAAAGAAAATCAAAATCATCGACGGAGAGAGCCTCGAGAAAATCAATAAGATAGGATAGATAACAAACACATAATCAAAAATATAAAAGCGGTCAGTTCGGATTTTTCCAGACTGGCCGCTTTTGTTAGGATGCCGACATCATTCTGACATGATGGGTACAATATAATTCAACACATCGGACTTGATGCTGATGCGCATGGGAGCGGGATACTTCGTCTGCAAGACCAATCCGTCGAGCGACACCAGAGCCTTGTCCACATCATTGACAAGAATCTGTCTGGCACGATAAGGATGCACGTTCTTGTAGTTCAGGAAACGTCCCTTCCCTAACAGCCAGAAACCCTCGAACAGTTGCCACCACTCCGGGCGCGTGATGAGCGAGACATCCAGCAAACCGTTGTAAGGCACGGCATTGGGCGTCTGACCATATCCGTGGCAGTTGCCGACACACACCGACATATAGGTGCCCTCTATCTCTTCCGTCTCAATCTTCAACGCCATGTGGAACTGCTTGCGCTCAAAAATGCGGCTCAAGAAGGCGGGAATGACCGAAAGGCGCTTCGAACCGATAATCTGTGCGGCATCGTTCGTGGTCTTGATGAGTCGGGCGCCCAGACCGATGTTGATGCAGTTCAGGAAATAGCGCTGCTGCGGAATGCCCTCGTCCTGATACGTGCAACACCCCACATCAATCGAACGCACATTCCGGGCAATGATGCCGTCCACCACCTTCTTGTAATCATCCACCGACACGCCCCAGAAACGGGAGAAATCGTTACCGATACCGTTGGGGATGACCGTGAAGGCAAAATCCTCGGGCAACATCTCACGACACTCCATGATGGCATTGATGGCACCATTGAGCGAACTGTCTCCACCCACCACAACGATGGTCTTGTAACCATTCTCACACATCATTCTGGTCAACCGCCCCACAGAACCAAAGGACTCCGACTGCACAAAGTCATACCGCATGCCCTTCTGCTCCATGTACTTGCGGATGAGCCCCCAACGCTTCTGCGAGCGGTCAAGACCCGCATGTGGACTATAGATTACACCTATACGATTTGCTTCTGCCATAATTCTTTCACTTTTTCAATACGTTCTTCCACGGGCATGTCAACGCTCAACCAATGAATCTCTATGCCACGGCGTTCCTCCATGCCACGAAACCACGTCATCTGCCGTTTCGCAAACTGATGGATGGCAATCTCCAAGAGAGACACCATCTCTTCATATTTCAATTCTCCCAACAGGTAGAGCGTGACATACTTATACTCCAATCCATAGCGAATCAGCCGCTGGGGCGAGACACCCTTGTCAATCAGCCCTTTCACCTCATCCACCATGCCCTCGTCCAGACGTGCCCGCAAACGTCGGCTGATTTTTGCACGACGCTGGTCACGACTGATGTCCAGACCGACAATCAGGGAGTTGAAAGGCGGGAATTGCCGACCGTCAAACTCGTAGCCCTTGATGACACTTTCGATGTACATGCCCGTTCCACCACACAGAATCGGAGTTTTCCCTCGCTGCTGGATATCTGCATAGGCATCCAGAAAACCACGTTGCCACTCATACACATTGTAGCGCACACCGGCATCCACGATGTCTATCAGATGGTAAGGGATGTCCTTCCCCTTCACATGATAATCGGCCAGGTCCTTGCCCGTTCCGATTTCCATGCCACGATACACCTGCCGACTGTCTGCACTGATAATCTCACCGTCCATCTCCCACGCCAGTTGAGCGGCAAAACTCGTCTTGCCGCAGGCCGTAGGTCCCAAGATGGTGAGCAACTGATTCATGCAACAGTCTTATATATAAATTAATGTGTAAGCCAAAAGACGCCCATTCCTACAATCCATGCCACCAGTGCGCGCCACAGATAGTGACGGATATACCAATTGAAGCGGATGTTTTCCACCTCCAGCACTGCCTGTCCTGCCATCGAACCCACAAACAGCAGAGAGCCTCCGCAGGCACAGCAGAAGGAAAGCATCTGCCAGTAGATGCCGTTCTGCACAAACTCTGACGTGGAACCGGCGAGGGTGTCCACCTGGAAGAGGTTCATGCCTGTCATCATCACAGGAACATTGTCCACAATCGATGACAAGAAACCTACCGCCACACCATAGATATAGACGTTGTCAATATATGCCTCCAACCAGTTACCCACAAAGTCGAGGGCACCACACTCCGCAAAGGCGGCAATGCCCAGCGAGACACCAATGAAGTAGAGAATCAGACGCATGCCGATGAACTCCGTGTTACGCAGATAATGACGCTGCACAAACACCACATTGCCGTTCCGCTCCAGGTTGAACAATCCTTCCACCGCCCAAATGAAGGCCAACACCGACAAGGAGCCAAGGAACGGAGGCAACTTCGTGATGTAGTGGAAAGAGGGAATGAACCACAAGCCGGCAATACCCAGCACGAGCAGCGTGACCTTTTGCCAAGCAGACAGGTAGGAGTCGTCGCCATCAAATCGGGAGATGGCCGAGAAAATCTCCACCCGACCATGCAACTTCATACCAATCAGCACGTTGAACACACACAGGCTGGCAAAGGCCGGCAGGAACAAGCCTGCTGCATAGGCCGACGGGGTGATGACACCACGTGCCCACAACATGACGGAAGTGATATCGCCGATGGCTGTAAAACAGCCACCCAAAGAGGCTGAAATCAGGATGGTGCAAGCATAGATGACACGCTGGTGATGGTTGCGCACAATCTGCGAAATGATGCTCATCATCAGCACCACCGTGGTCAAGTTGTCCACATTGGCCGAGATGGCAAACGTGAGCAGCGAGATGACCCACAGGAAACGCCGGCTGCTGCGCATGCGAAGCCAGTCGATGAGCGCATCAAACACACCGTTGTTGTGCATCACCTCCACAATTGTGTTGGTGGCAATCAGGAAGAGGATGACGGCACAGGCCTCACCGATGTACTTCATCACCACTTGCTCGGCCATGAAATACTTCAGTGTGTCAGAAGTCGACTCTCCCCCGGCCAGAAAGGCCTTGTAGTCGGCTGCGTGCATCAGTGGCACAAAGTCATTTGCGTTCAGCATGTAAATCACCCATGCCACCACACCACACACCATCGCCACCGTGGCGCGGTTGATGTGATGCATCTGTTCCGTGCTCATCAAGATAAATCCGACCACGATAACAGCAACGATAATCAATGTCATTAACAACATAGTATCTTCCGTTTTAGAACCTTTTGCTCGGCGTTGTCAATTGAAAAAATGAAGAATTGAAAAATTGAATTTCTCCGACAAACCAGATGGTCACTTCAATTGTTCAATTTTTCAATTCTTCTATTTTTAATTTGGAGCGGTAGACGGGACTCGAACCCGCGACCCTCGGCTTGGGAAGCCAATGCTCTACCAACTGAGCCACTACCGCACAAACATCATACCATTTTTTCCGAGTGCAAAAGTAGAAAAAAACTCCCGAAACAACAACTTTATTCCTAAGAAAAAATAAAAAAAGCATCATTTTCACCCCAGAATGCGGCTGTTTACTTTTTATTCACTACCTTTGTGATATGTTTCTGAAAAAACTGACCATACTGAACTATCGGAATGTGGCGGCGGCAGAGTTGGAACTGTCGCCGAAAGTGAATTGTCTGGTGGGACACAATGGCGAGGGAAAGACGAACGTGCTGGATGCCATCTACTTCCTCTCGCTCACCAAGAGCATGGCCAACAGCGTGGACTCCATGAACGTGCGGCACGGGGAAGAGATGATGATGGTGCAGGGAGTGTATGACCTGAACGGCACTGAGGAGGAAATCTCCATCGGCATGAAACTGCACCAGAAGAAACACGTGAAACGGAACGGGAAAGAGTACAAGCGGCTGACGGAACACATCGGACTCTTGCCGCTCATCATCGCCTCACCTGCCGACTCGGCCATCATCAGTGGAGGCAGCGAGGAGAGACGGCGACTGATGGACATCGTCATCTCGCAGTATGACCCGGAATATATGCATGCCCTCACGGCCTACAACAAGGCATTGCAACAGCGGAACGCCATGCTCAAGGCGGAAGAAGAACCGAACGTGGAAATCCTCTCCGTGTTCGAAGAGATGATGGCGGAAAAGGGAGAACTCATCTATCAGAAGCGACACGCTTTCATCACTGAATTCATCCCCGTGTTCCAACACTTCTACGAACTCATCTCGGGCGGCAACGAGGAGGTGTCACTCCACTACACCAGCCACTGCCAACGGGGTGCGTTGCTCGACATCATCCAACGCGACCGGGCGAAAGACCGCATCATGGGCTACTCGCTGCACGGCATCCACAAAGATGAACTGGACATGAAACTCGGAGGCTTCCCCATCAAACGGGAAGGGTCGCAGGGACAGAACAAGACCTATATGCTGTCGCTGAAACTCGCGCAATTCGATTTCCTGAAACGCACGGGCAGCAAGACTACCCCCCTACTCCTGCTGGACGACATCTTCGACAAACTCGATGCCCAACGTGTGGAGCAGATCGTGAACCTGGTGGCCAGCGATGCCTTCGGACAAATCTTCATCACCGACACCAACCGCGAACACCTGGACAAGATTCTGGAACGCTCGCAGGGCAATTACAAGATTTTCCACGTGGAGGGAGGAAGGATTGAGAATTGAAAGTTGAAGGGGCACAACTGTTCATTTTAACACGAATTACACGAATTTACACAAAACTATGCAGCGAGAATGTATTACACAAAGCACCTTCTGTGCTACGAATTTCACTAATGCCATCCGGATGGTTCGTGAAATTTGCAGCCGTCCACGGATTCGGGGAATAATTATCCTGTCCGCATGGCAAATTTGTCTAATTCGTGAAATTCGTGTTGAAATAAACGCCCAAACCTTCAATGAGAGAGAAAATTGATAATTGAAAATTTCTGTGAATTTCTGTGATTTCTGTGTGAGATGAAAGAGAGCCATGCAGGCTCTCGCAGAAAAAGAATATTATTTCACACAGAACCTTTAGCTCGACGGAGTCAAAACACAGAACCTTTAGCTCGACGGAGTCAAAGCACAGAAAGAAGATATAAAAATTGAAAGATATGAGAAGAAGTAACACGGAACGCGTTGACACCGTCATCCACCAGTTCTTGCGCCTCAACGGCATCGAGACGCCCTATAACCAATGGCGTATCATCCAGGCGTGGCCCATCGTGATGGGAAGCACCATACAGCGTTATACGGGCAACCTCTTCATCAAGAATCAGACACTCCACGTACAAATCACCTCACCTGCCGTGAAGCAAAACCTGCTCATGGAACACCGCTCCTTGGCCCGCAAACTCAACGAGTATGTGGACGCACAGGTGATTGAAGACGTCTACTTTTATTGAATTGAAAATTTCTGTGTTTTCTGTGATTTCTGTGTGAGATTGAAAGAGAGCCATGCGGGCTCTCGCAGAAAAAAAGATTTATATCACACAGACATCACAGAACCTTTAGCTCGACGGAGTCAAAGCTTTTCGTCCAATGAACTGATATCAGTAAACTCCGATGGTTGTCTTTCCCATGCGAACATGTCTGGCTTACTTCTACGTAACCGCTCCTCATACATGTCGCGTGGCATCTCCTTCGTTGTACTCTCCACCTTGTAGTAAGGACAACCATGATAAGTATAAGGCACCATGCCCCATGCCCATCCATCAAAGTGCATGGCAATCACTTTGTTGTCTGGGTGATCTGGAACATCAATATACTCTACCCGAACATCAACCTGTGGCTCCATGTAACTCAGAGCCTGGGCAATCTCACGTTGGGTGTTGTCAGTAACCTGCTGGCCCTGAATCTTCAATGATTTGGGAGCAACACCGAAGATGAGCAAGCCACCTTCGGTGTTCAAGAAGGCGCAAGCAGAATGCATACCATCCTTCAGTTCACCAGTGGTTTTCTTCAGTTCCAACTGACGATGCTCGTCAGCTTGTATCAGTTCCTTCAGTTCTTCTATTGTAAGTGCCATATATTTATAACGTTTTGTTCTGTTCAATATTATGAGTTCCTACATCTTACTCATTTTTTAAAGTTTTCAATGAATTCAGAAAATCTCTTGTACACGGATTCCAATGTTTAGCTGTAGGAACAGGAACACCAATTGAAGCACATAGTTTTTCTTCAAGGGAATCCAAACAATCAACATCATCTATTTTTGAGGCTTTGTCTGTATTTAATAACCATCCAAGTTCACAGAAGTCTGCATTAGGAAGTACAATTTGTAGAGGAGCTTTATCTAAAGCCCAAGCAGCTCCTACTTCATTCATACACACTTCGCTTGATTTGTAGTTCTGGGATACCATAGCCAGGCAAATTTTGGAGCCTTTGATATTATGTTTTATATAGGCTGGTATGCTGTCGCCAGGATTAACACCCGTAGCCTCAAAAGATGTGCATGCAATGTCCTCATCAGTAAGCCCAAGCCCCTTTTTAAGGATATTGTCAATAAAGAGCTTTACAATTTCCCTATCTTTGGAAGAATGGCTTATAAAAATAAGAGGGGAATCACCATGACTTTCTGTTGATGAATCATTAAGCTTTTGCCTCTGAGCTTTCTCAACTTTTGACATCAATATCTTATAACTTGTATGAATACTATCATATATACTTGCTAGAACATATGCATTCCCAGAAATATCTGCCTCAACAAAAGTTTTCAAAAATTTGTCATCCTCAGAGATAAATTCGCAGAAAAGAACAGAAGCAGCACTATGCCATTCTTGAAAAGTCCTTATTGACTCCAACGAATTTTCATCCATGCGTATGTATTTGTGCGCAAGGTAGTTCTTCTCTAACTCCTCAACTTTATTTATATGTTCTTGTATATTCATCTTGTTCAAAATAATGAGTTGCTTTTTAATAGTCTAACTTTTCTTTCACTGACAATGTCATTATTATCTAAATCTCCGACAAGTAATGTTGACAACGGATTATGCATTTTGCTTAGAGTCTGTACCTTCATATTGTTAAAGTTCGCATAACAATACTTGCATGCGTGAAGACATGTATTGTAGGCACCTAAATCCACGCTTTCTACACAACCACATTCTTTACGCTGGTTCTTGTCTTTCTTGACATCAATCTTATAACCAACAATTTCCTCAATTAAGTTTCTATCGATACAGCATCCATGTCTAACCCCATCAAAATCAAGATCAATACTTTCTGAACAAGAAACAATCTCCATTCCATAATCTTTTGCAATTGAAGAAAGATTATGTGCAAGGAAATGCATTTCCATATCTGTCGGTTCCTTCATCATGAGTTCTCTTGTGTTTGAGACTGTCTTTTTGTACAAATCAACAAAACTTATGACACATCTATTTGTGTGTCCCTTTAACCGTTTTGCTAATTCTTCAAAATATCGTAGATGATAATCAACATCAATCATATCAGTTAGAAGTATGGGATCATATCTCCATATTACTCTATTAGGACCAATTATTTCAGAGAGCAATCTGAAGTTTTCAACAACATACTTCTTTAGTGGAACATTTTCTTCTATCAACTTATTATAAGGATTGATCGTATATTGAAAATAATACTTATAATCCTTTAGTTGGTCAAGGTGTGGAATTATGTTCCCTGCATTTTTTGTCCAAAACACAATACAATCCACAACTTCTGGACGGATATCTATACGGCTCACTCTGTGAATGTTCATAGGATTACGGACATCCACAAATCCTGCTTGAACTCGATTAAGGAACCATTCCCAATAGAATGCAGGAATATCGGTACGACGAGAAACTGATAATATCATTGTATATGGACAAATATTTGTTTTGAATTACAATAGCCAACATTATTCATGTAGGTATTCCCATTTAGTTTTTGAAACAACAAATCATTTTTTTGATAGAATTTCCATCCTTCGTTTCCTCTATAGCGATCATAAGGGAAACAAACATAGCCAACATCACACTTAATCTTCCTTGACTTTATTTTTGAAATTAGCAATCTCATTAACTGTACACCCGAATCAAGATTTGCAAACGTTCCGTAATAGTTGATATCATTGAATAATATGTTTTTTACATTGTTTTGAAGTATAAAATCAACAATTTCATCTATGAACTGATTCTTACCCTGCTTTGTGTAGAATTTCGCAGCATGTGAAAGCAAATAGTTCAATATTAATAGATTGATAATATTATTATCAAATCCCACAAAATCAGCAAACAGGTTCGTTGTATGGAAATTGATAATATGCTGTGTGCTCAAAAAGCTATCCTTGCATAGTTTTTGTACAGGTTCCCATATGTCCAACATATCATGACCTTCATAATATACAGGGACATCTATATTTCGATTTTTTAGAGCTTTAACAATTCCATAAACTTCTGACCCAGGACCACATCCCAAAGACACAACATTTATTCGCCTAACATCCTTAAAATTGTAAAGGCACATTGCATAACATATTTCAGATGCAAAACGATTTAAAAAACGTAGTACATATTGGTATGTTATTTTTGTACAGCTATATGTAAAGTTTGGCTGCCCATATTGTATTTGGTTAAGACATCTGCTACAATCTCCTGTTGTACACCCGACTGAAGTACAATAATGGTTTAGAGTGCAGTTTTGACCACACTCAGTATGATTTTGAATCAAATTCAAACATTGCTGTTGCAAATTTAATAGTTCTACCATTTTCGTATCTTCTTAAATAGTCGTACAATCACTTTTTCCACGCACTTTAATAATGAAAAATGAAGCCAATAAATGAGAGACATTAATTTGTCGGTTGAAGTTCTTTACCAGCAAAAGTGCCATAGGGCTTTCCTGATATCTCTCCTTTTTTATAATAATCGCCAAATGCTTTAAGAATAGCACAGAAAAAAGAGATAGAGATAGAAATTGAAAATTTCTGTGTTTTCGTAATTTCTGTGATTTCTGTGTTTTCTGTGTGAGATAAAAGAGAGCCATGCGGGCTCTCGCAGAAAGAATATTATTTCACACAGAAAACACAGAAAACACAGAAATTAATTGTCAATTTAATAAAATTTCGCGTACCATTCCGCAAAGGCTCTTAACCCATCGCGCAACGAAGTGGAGGGTTTGAAGCCATAGTCACGTTCGAGGGCAGACGTGTCGGCATAGGTGGTCGGCACATCGCCTGGCTGCATAGGCACGAGTTGCTTGTGGGCATCGAAGTCGTAATCTTCGGGCAGCACCTTGGCACGGATGAGTTCCTGTTGCAGGATATCCACAAAGTTCAGCAGATTCTCGGGACTGTTGTTGCCGATATTATACACCGCATACGGAGGCAGCGGAAGGCCGTCCTCACCTTGTTTCTTTTCGGGCGCTCCCTGCATGATGCGCACCACACCCTCCACGATGTCATCCACATACGTGAAGTCACGCATGCAATTTCCGTAGTTGAAAATCTGGATGGTCTCACCCTTCACCAGTTTGTTGGTGAAGCCGAAATAAGCCATGTCGGGACGGCCGGCAGGACCATACACCGTGAAGAAACGCAATCCCGTGGAGGGGATGTTGTACAACTTGCTGTAGGCATGTGCCATCAACTCGTTGCTCTTCTTCGTGGCAGCATACAGCGAAACAGGATTGTCCACCTTATCGTCTGTGGAATAAGGCACTTTCTTGTTGGAGCCATACACGCTCGACGAACTGGCATACACCAGATGCTCCACAGGATGGTGACGACAAGCCTCCAAGATATTGTAAAAGCCAATCAGGTTCGACTGGATATAGGCCTCAGGATTGGTGATGGAATAACGCACACCCGCCTGAGCCGCAAGATTCACCACCACTTGAGGCTGATACTGCTCAAAGAGGGCATCAATGGTCGCCTTGTCGGCAATGTCGCCCCTCACAAAGTGAAAATCACAGCCCCTCTCTGTCTCCCCCTGTTGAGGGGAAGTATCTGAAGTCCTCCCTAAACAGGGAGGATTTAGGAGGGTCTTCAACCTATACTCCTTCAGACTCACGTCATAGTAGTCATTCATATTGTCGATGCCCACAATCGTGGCACCTTTCACATCCTTGAATAATCTCTTCACGAGGTTCGAACCGATGAATCCCGCCGAACCCGTCACAAGAATCGTCTTCTTGTTCAAATCAATCTTCTGCATATGCTCTATTTTTCAAATTTCAAATTCTTTCTCTTTAAAGATTCGGGCGTTTATTTCAACACGAATTTCACGAATTAGACAAATTTTGCCATGCGGACAGGATAATTATTCCACGAAGCCGTGGACGGCTACAAATTTCACGAACCATCCGGACGGCATTAGTGAAATTTGTAGCACAGAAGGTGCTTTGTGTAATCAATGCTCGCTGCATAGTTTTGTGTAAATTCGTGTAATTCGTGTTAAAATGAGCAATTGTACCCTTTCAATTTTCAATTAACCAAACTTCCTCACCGCCTCCTGATACGTATCCAAACTGCCGATATCGAACCTTCCGGCCGACATCTGCCAGGCATGCATCGTCGTATGTTCCACCATGTAATGCGCCAGATTGCCTGGAGCATCCTTGCCACATCCGTTCTCCACCGAATGGCGCACCAGGTCGAGGTCGCTCTTCAGATAGATGTAGAAAGGAGGGACAGCCCAATGAGACTTCGGCACTTGCGGTTTCTCTTCCATGCCCAGCACCCTCATGTTGGCATCCAGTTCCACCACTCCCGTGCGCTGCAACTTCTCCATCTCCTTCTGTTCATGGCACATGATACATGACGTACCCTTCACCTTGGCAAAGTCCACGAACTCCTGGAAGGAGAAGAACAACAAATTATCCGCAGCCACCACCAGCATATCGTCGTCGATACGCAGTTTCTCCATGGCGAACAGCAAATCACACACGGCACCCAGACGCGTCTCGTTCGTCTCCGTCCCATCATCCACGATGGTCACCGGCTTGGTGTACCGCTGCTCCGCCTTCCACTCCTCAAAAATCGGAGCAAACTTATGATTCGTGATGATGATATGCTCATCAATCTCCGCAATCCTGTCAATGTCATCCAACATTCTGCCCAAGATGGTGCTCTCCCCAATCTTCAGCAATGGCTTCGGAAAGTTCTTGGTCAACTCTCCCAACCTCGTGGCATATCCTGCCGCAATCACTATATTTTTCATTTCTCTCAGAAAATGTAATTTATTTCACACAGAAAGCACAGAACCTTTAGCTCGACGGAGTCAAAACACAGAAATAGTCCACCTGCAGTTTTTCTTCTGGCATCCTGTGCACTTCCTAATTAATCACTCTTTTGATGTTTGACAATATATTATCACAATTAAAGTTCACAAGTAAACCCACCTGCTTATCCATCAGCCTCAAATACGTCAACAGTTGTTTATAATGCACTTTCTGCAACTCCTCCACAGATTTCAGTTCCACGATGATCTGATTCTCGACCAACATGTCCAAACGCAAGAGGGTTTTCAATCTATTCCCTTGATACATGATTGGCACTTCCACCTGTCTTTCAACACGAAATCCCCTCTTTTGCAACTCAAAACTCAGAGCCTCCTCATATACAGATTCCAACAATCCTGGCCCCAACGTCTTATACACATCATAGATTGCGCCTCTCACCTCATATGTCAATTCATTATCAGTCATGACACATCTTGCTTTTTCTGTGTTTTCTGTGATTTCTGTGTGACCTATTTTTCTCTGTGTGGGTCTGGTCATACAAAGCGGGCTCCGTCATCCGGTTTCACGAAATAACACTTAAAGGTCTTTTCATACTCTGGGAACTGCTCGAGGTAGCGTGCCGTCAATTCCTTCTCTATCTGTTCCTGATAGGCAGGATCCACGATGGCGATGCAGGCACCCTTGAAGCCGGCACCGCTGAAGCGTCCTCCCCAGATGCCGGGCAAGGTGCGCATAATCTCATATATGGCAATCAACTCGGGGCTGCCACACTCATAGTTGTGGATGCTCGACTCGCACGAGTCGAAACTCAACTTGCCGAACAACTTCAGGTTGCCCGTCTCCCAGGCTGTCACGCCCTGACGCACACGACGATACTCCGAGTAGAAATGCTCTGCTCTACGGGCAAATCGGGCGGGCATTGCAATCTTCGTCTTCTCGAAAGTCACCTTCGGAATATCCCGCAAGAAGGTCTTATCAAACGTCTTCAGCGGCTGATCCGTATAGGCCAGCATGTTCCACGCCGCCGTCTTGCACTCGTACACACGCAGGTTATAATCGCTGTTCACCAGCGAGCGCGTCAATCCCGAGAAGAAGATGCCCAATGTGAACTCAGGCATCTCGGGGTTCTTCTTGATGACGCGATACTCATTGCTGTCGCAATCCAGGAACAGCAACCCGTCCTTCTTGCCCAAGGCGATACACGCCTGGTCCAGCAAGCCATTGTTCAGCCCGATATACTCCCGCTCCGCCTCCGAAGCAATCTTCACCACCTCGAAAGGCTGCAACGTGATATCGTTCGCCTTGGCAAAAGCCATCACGTAGGCAATCAGCACCGCCGCACTCGACGACAATCCCCCGACCGGAAGACTGCCCTGAATCACTCCCTCGATGCCCCGCTGCAAGGCGAACCTCTTCCTCAGCGCATACTTCGCGCCACGGGCATAGTCACCCCAATGGTGTTCCTTCACCTGCGAAGGAGCCGTCACATCGAAATTCACCTCGCCCTCGAACGAGCGCGACGACAGATGCACATGACCGTCCTCGCACACATTGAACCAGAGGTCCACACCCTTGTTAATCGCGAAACCCGTCACCAGTCCATGCTGGTGATCAACATGCGCCCCCAGCGGACACACCCTGTAAGGCGAAAAAATATGATACTGATAATCCATACTGTCCTCCATATCTGATGAGGCTACAAAGGTAACACTTTTTCCCCTCATCCTCCAAAAACTTCCCCTTTTTTCTCACTCTCCCCCACCCAAATCAACACAGAGGAGTGAAAGCGCTCCCCACTTTCACCCCTCCTCAATTTTCAATTTTCAACTCGGCGGAGCCAATTGTCAATGAGCAATTAATCTCCGTCCTCGTCTCCATCGCCCTCCTCAGGCTTCAGCGACACAGACTCGTTCTCGTCCAGCGAGAGTTTCGAGAGCATGTCCTTGAACGCGCCTCCGGGATAGAACTGAATCTTCTTCACCTTCACCGTGTCCAGCGTGGTCTCCTCCAGCGTGTGCGCCGTCTTCGAGTTGAACGTGGGCTTGAACGAGCCGAACGTACCCAGGCTCACACCGTGACCGATTTCCATGTAGTGCACCAGTGCCGTCAGCAGCGCGTCAATCACCGCCTTCGTCTGCGCCCTGTTCACGCCCACGATCTGAACCATTCCGCACAACTGCTCGTAAGTCACCTGCGGATAGGTCAACTGACGCAACTTGTACACCTCTGGCTTCCCCTCGCGATAAGTCAAACGAGTCTTCGCCTTGCGAATCATAATTCCCATAATTCGTTTCTCCTTTCTTTTTAAGACCCTCCCCAGCCCTCCCTGTTTAGGGAGGAAGACCGTTCGGGTCGTTAGTTAAACATTCGTTTTTGAATCACATATCTATCATTTGGCCATCTGATATTCCTAATCTCTCTCTTCTTTCTGTG
>JAEEGS010000072.1 GCA_016280445.1 Bacteroidaceae bacterium | reverse complement strand
CTCCGACTCGATGAAGCTTATCGCCAGATCGGCGTTCCCCAACGCCCGCATCTCGATTGACCGCTTCCATGTCATGCAGGACCTCACGGATCATCTGATGGCCGTCTTTTCCGAGGTCAGGAAAAGCGTGAACATCCAGCTAAAGCACGAGCGGGCGGCATGGTACAAGCTTGTAGAGCAACATGCCAAAAACAGGAAGAAGTACAGGGAGAAGTGCAAGCAGAAGAACCCGAAGCGTCGCAAGGGAAAGAAGCGTGGGCGGAAAGTGGTCTATCGCAAGCAGGATTTCGTGCCGAGCGTGATGAAGAACGGCGAGACGAAGCCGGACTTTCTGCGACGCTCGTTCCACACACTCAGGCAGAACCCCGACAAGTGGAGTGACGAGCAGAAAGAGAGAATGGTGCTGCTCTTTGAGGAGTTTCCCGAACTGAAGGAGGCATTCGACCTCAAGGAGGAGTTCCGCAAACTGTACTGGAGCAAGAAGGACAATCAACTGTTGAAGGACACCATACCAACCCAGGAGCAGAAGAATGCATTCAAGGAAGAAGTACGGAACAACCTGCACATCTGGTATCAGCATGTGAAAGCCAGCGAATGCAAGGAAATCAAGACCTTTATGAAGACTGTCAAGGAAAGGGAAGAGGATTTGCTGGGCTACTACGACACTTTTGTCACCAATGCGTCAGCAGAGTCGCTGAATTCAAAGATCAAGGGATTCAGGTCAGAGCTGCACGGAGTGTCAAGTCTGACTTTCTTCTTCTACAGAGTATGCAAAATCTTTGGATAAGTGCAGTGGCCTTCCCTGTTCTAAGTGTGGCTATGGCGGTCAGAGGGCTGTGCCACGGAAAAATCCGGGTGCGCCCGTTTGCCTTCACATATTCTATCATGGCGTGAAGTTGCCCTTTGTGCGTCAGCACGCGATAAAACGGCGGGCCATCGTAAATATTCTCTGTGAATCCATGTTTGCGTGCCTCCTCTTTACAGCCCTGCATATAGCCACGCACCACTTCCCTGATGCTACGAGGCATCGTTCGCTGCACCTGAAGTACGATGTGGTGATGGTCAGGCATCACTTTGTCTGCAAGGATTTTGATTTCAGGACATAGTTCCAACAACCTGCGCTGCTGATTGATGAGAGCCCAGCCAATGGGTGTCTTTTCAATCACGGCCTCAGAACCATTATGCGCGAGTTTGCCAAACAACGTCTGCCGCGAGTTGGTCACCATTGTGACATGGACGATGCAGGGTTTGCGCCAAGCCCTTGGCTGCAACCATGTGAAGGTCTCGTTTGGGGTCGTGTTTAAGTTATCGTTAGTCATTGGCAAATGAAATTTGCTGGCAAGTGACGGGACAATGGCAAATGAAATTTGCTGGCAAGTGACGGAACAGATTCCACCCGTCACTGTTTGCATGTTCCGTTGTTTCTACACGGATTACATCCGCTCTTATTTTGCGCGTTTCCAGACTTGTGTCTCGTAGAACGGGCCGAGGTAGCCGCGGACCTTCAGATTCTGGCCGTCGAGCCAGATGGCGCACTTGTAGGTCTTGCCGTTCTTGGGGTTGTAGATTTTGCCTCCTTCCCACTTGTCCTTCTTCTTCGTGAGGCCGCTCAGGATGTGGACTCCCATCAGTTTACGCTCCTGGAGCTTGGCATCGGGGTTGTGTTTGTCCTTGGTTTCAGGACCCTGCTTCAGCCAGACAATCTTTCCGTTCACCTTGTCGCCCTGCTGATAGATTTCTACTTGGGCGTCACCAGCTTCTGTGACCCACTTGCCCATAATGTCCTGCGACCAGCCTGCAAGGGCTGTCAGGACGAAAACAATAGTCAGTATTACTTTTTTCATTTTTACTTCTTGAAGAACGAGGCAACCCAAAGGATGGCTACAGCACCGATGATGGCTGTACCGAGCTGACCAAGGATACCACCCCACTCAATGCCGAGCATCGAGAACAGCCAGCCTCCAAAAACGCCGTCAAAAAGACCCAACACGATATTCATGATGATGCCAAAGCCACCACCTTTCATCAACTTGCCAGCACAGAAGCCAGCCAAACATCCTAGAAGGAGTGAATAAATTATACCCATAAATATACTGTTTAATTGGTTTAATGCTGCAAATTTATGAATAATAATTGGAACAGCAAAGAAAAACGCACAATTTTTAATCCCTATTACTTCATCAGCCACTGACCGTCGCGCTCAACCATAGGAACCATGATTTCCTCTTGAGTGGAATCGCTGAAACAGAGTATGAGGAAGGCGTAGGTGAGATGAAGGGAGGTGTCGCGACAGGCTTCCGAGTTGTCTACGTAATGTTCTTCGCTGACACATACGGAACTCAGTCCTCCATGCTTGGCTTTCAAGTCAGACAGATACTGCTCGACGGCCTTCTGCAACTGCTCACGATAGAACGCTGGCAAACTATCGACGTCAGCCTTACCCTTCATGAACCCCTTGACATCATCGTCCGTCAGGCAATCGTAATAGTCTCTGGCTTCACTGGCAGCCAGTTCCTCTGGTGTCGTCGATGAGCACGCGTAGAGCACTATTAAGTAAAGAATGAAGAATAAAAAGTATAAAATTTTCTTCATTTCTGTCGAATAAAGACATTAATCGGAGTTCCTGTCAGCGTCCAGTTGTCGCGAAGCTTGTTCTCGAGGAAACGGCGATAGGGTTCCTTGACATACTGGGGCAGGTTGGCATAGAACACAAAGGTGGGAATCTGCGTGTCGGGCACCTGCGAGATGTACTTGATCTTGATGTATTTGCCCTTGACGGAAGGTGGGGGTGTCTGCTCAATGAGAGGCAACATAACCTCGTTGAGCTTCGACGTGCCAATCTTGATCTTACGGTTCAGATAGACCTGCTTGGCGTTTTCGAGCACTTT
>JAEEGS010000071.1 GCA_016280445.1 Bacteroidaceae bacterium | reverse complement strand
CACCTTACGTTCCTCACCACTTTGCAGATATTCAACTGCTACGGCACGCTTGAAGGCACGTGCAAAATGTTGACCTTTCCTCATAACTCTTTTTAACTTTTAAGAGCTCTCAGAGGAGTCAACGTATTTCAGGCTAAGACAGTGAATCGCTTCCACTTAATATGGCATCTCACTTACACTTAATATGACTTCTCACTTACACTTAATACAGATTGCCACTTACACTTAATACGCATAGTAACTGGAATCGAAAGAGCAAAGTAAATTTTTGTTGTAAAAAAATATGCATATCGGTTGACGTGCCTTTTACATAGCGCTAACTTTGCAACGTCTTAAGGCAATCCATGTTTCACTTTCAAAACCAATTAAACTATGGCAGATAAACTTTTCTATCGTAAGGCTGCGACAAAACTGACCTATCGCGAGGGGAAACCAGAGGTGTACAGTGCAGCGCTCCTCTCTTTTTTGTTAAATTGTAGAATTGTAGAATCAGAGTGGCATGATTTCCCCTTCGAAAGAGATGGCGGCTGGACCCGTCATAAGGATGTGATTGTCAGCCTCGTTCCATTCGATGTGGAGGGTGCCGCCATCCATCTTGATGTCGCTTCGACGGTCTGAACGCCCCGTGAGATGGGCGGCAACAGCAGTGGCACAGGCTCCGGTGCCGCATGCGAGCGTGATGCCCGAACCACGTTCCCACACGCGCATCCGAATTGTTCCATCAGCCAGCATCTGCGCGAACTCAATGTTGCAACGTTGCGGGAAGACGGAATGATGTTCCAACAGGGGACCATAGTGTTCTAAGGGGAACTGCTCCACGTCTTCGTCCAAGAAGATGACGAAGTGGGGATTGCCCATCGACACAAATGTGCCACAGAAAGTGCGTCCATCGACGGTGATGGCATAATCCTGTGCATGCCCACCATCAGCACCGAACTGACGAGGTTCCGTCAGAACAGGCTCGCCCATATCGACGGTGACAGTCTCCACCTTGTCATCGCTGTCCAAATGAAGTTGCATCACCTTGATGCCTGCGAGCGTCTCGAGACGGATGGGATTCTTGTCTGTCATGCCTTTATCGTGCAGAAATTTTGCCACACACCGAGTTCCATTACCACACATCATGGCTTCGGAACCATCATTGTTGAAGATGCGCATGGAAAAATCTGCATCGGGACGAGTGGGCTCACCAATCAGGATAAGTCCATCGCTTCCAATCCCGAAGTGGGGTTTGCTCCATGCGATGGATGCCGCTGCCGGATCTTCTATATTATATAATAATGTGTTGACGTAGATGTAGTCGTTGCCTGCACCATGCATTTTTGTGAAATGAATCGGCTGTTTCATACCTATTTGCTCTTTATTTGATTAAATTGATGTGCAAAGGTAAGTATAAATCCGAAATATCACATCAAAAAGACATGAAATATATCCATATTATTGACATAAGTCAATTTGAAAGCAAAAATATGAAATTTTCTTACATTTTGCTTTGCCATTTCGGAAATCATCTTTACCTTTGCATCAAAATTAAAAATAACACAAACAATATGACAAGAACTTACACATATTTCTCAATGGTTCCGACCAGCAAATTTCAGCAGCAGAATCAGAACAATCAGAATCTGAATAATCAGACCCTGAATGCTTGCTGTGTGAATCTACCAGTCGGATGAACACAAAAACACAAAAAACAAGCAAAAACAGAACACAAACACAAAATAATCAATGAGGCTGGTTCAACATGAATCAGCCTCTTCTCTTTTAAAAAAAACTCATTTTTATTAACAACACAAAATCAAACACAATGAAAAAGATTGAAGCAATCATCCGCAAGACGAAGTTCGAGGATGTGAAAGAAGCATTGTTGCAGTCAGACATCGACTGGTTTGAGTACCACAACGTGCACGGCATCGGACAAAGCCGTGAGGAGCGCATCTATCGTGGCGTTCAGTACTCAACGGATGTGATTGAGCGCGTTGCGCTGACCATCGTGTGCCGTGACCAGTTCGTGGATCCAACAGTGAAGGTCATCCTGAAGGTGGCGCACACGGGCGAAATCGGCGACGGACGCATCTTCGTGAGCGACATGATAGACACATGGAGCATCCGTACAGGCGAAAACGGTGACACCGTATTGAGAGACAAGAAGTAAAAGTTTAGAAGTCACGCAAGACTCAAACAAAAGATTAGTCACAACACAAAACAAAACACAACTATGAACGAAGTAGGATTTTCACTCGATACCGTATGGATGCTATTGGCAGCCATGTTGGTCTTCTGGATGCAACCAGGATTCGCCTTGTGTGAGGCGGGATTCACACGCAGTAAGAACGCCGCAAACATTTTGATGAAGAACTTTGTCGACTTCATGTTCGGTTCCCTGCTGTTCTTCTTCATCGGTTTCGGCATCATGTTCGGAAGCGACGTTCTCGGTGGTTTCCTCGGCATGCCAAACTGGGGCGACCTCTCTTTCTACACGAGCGACCTGCCCGTGGAGGGTTTCCTGATTTTCGAAACTGTCTTCTGCGCCACCAGCGCCACCATCGTGAGCGGTGCTATGGCTGAACGCACAAAATTCTCCATGTATCTCGTGTACAGTGCTTTCATTTCACTCATCATCTACCCTATCGAGGGTCACTGGACATGGGGTGGCGGATGGCTCTGTAACGATGCTGCCGACAGTTTCATGATGACCACCTTTGGTGACGTGTTCCACGACTTTGCAGGTTCTGCCATCGTACACAGCGTGGGTGGTGTGCTGGCCTTCGTCGGCGCCATTGCATTGGGTCCCCGCCTCGGCAAGTACAGCAAGGACGGAAAGAGCCGCGCCATTCCTGGCCACAACCTGACCTTGGCAGCCCTCGGCGTGTTCATCCTCTGGCTCGGTTGGTTCGGTTTCAACCCCGGCAGCCAGTTGGCAGCCTCTGGTGAAGTGAACCGCGTGGCCATCTCACACGTGTTCCTGACCACTAACCTTGCAGCAGTGGCAGGTGGTGTAGCCACCATGTTCCTCACATGGATTAAATATGGTAAGCCTTCTCTCTCTCTGACACTCAACGGCATCTTGGCTGGTCTCGTGGGTATCACAGCAGGTTGCGACCTCGTTTCTCCCATTGGAGCCGTCATCATCGGTTTCGTCTGCGGTATCGTGCTCGTCTTCGCGATTGAGTTTATCGACCACAAACTGCACATCGACGACCCTGTAGGTGCTTCTTCTGTACATGGTGTCTGCGGTATCCTCGGCACCCTGATGACAGGTCTGCTCTCTACGAGCAACGGCGCTTTCTACGGAGGCGGTTGGGGGTTCTTCGGTGCTGAGTGCTTCGGTATCCTCGTCATTGACCTTTGGGCAGCCGTATGCGGTCTGATTCTCTTCTACGGCATCAAGAAACTGCACGGACTCCGCGTAGACGCCCGCATTGAAGAAGAAGGTCTCGACATTTATGAACACGGAGAAAGCTGCTACAACTAAAGTGAATTGATAATTGACAATTTCTCATTCATAATTTCTCATTTTACAATAAACCCAAGTTATCAACTTTTAAAAAAGTATTTAGTCATGAAAAAGGTAATTAGATTGTTTTCCCTCACGGCTTTGTTGCTCTCTGGAGCAACAGCCGTAGAGGCTCAAGAGACGAAAGTGGAAGCGACCATCGAAGCTGACGTAGTGAACCAATACATCTGGCGTGGCCAAGATTTAGGACACACGGCATTCCAACCCACATTGGGCATCAGCTATAAAGGCCTTTCACTCTCTGCCTGGGGCAGCGTGGGATTGACCGATCCTGACGACACAAAGGAGTTTGACCTCACTCTTGGATACACCATCGGAGGTTTCAACATCGGTGTGACCGACTACTGGTTCAGCGAAGGGTTAGACCCCGAGAGTCGTTACTTCATGTATGAGGCTCATCGCACCAACCACCTTTTTGAAGCCAATGTTGGCTACGATTTTGGTTGGGCAAGCATTCAATGGTTCACCAACTTTGCAGGAAACGACGGTGTGACCAAGAAGGGCAAACGCGCTTACAGTTCCTACTTCGAGATAGCAGCGCCTTTCAAACTCGCCACATGTGACTGGACAGCCACAGCAGGAGCAGTTCCTTACTACACCACTGCCTATGGCACAACCGGTTTCGCCGTGACCAACCTCGCACTTCGCGCAACGAAGGAAATCAAGGTGACCGAATCGTTCAGCATTCCTATTTTCGGAGAAGTGGCAGCCAATCCATGCAGCCAAAAAGCTTATCTGGTCTTTGGATTAACTTTGCGTCCTTAATCCCCACCAGTATCCCCTCTCCTTCCCCAAGAGGGAGAGGGGAATTCTTTTTCTCCTACATTTGTATAGCAAAAAAGAGTAAAAACAAATAAAATGATAAGAAAATTCAATATTTGTTTACAAAATGATTGCATATTAAATATAAAGTTTGTAATTTTGCAACCAAAATAAAGAAAACAAAAACAAATTGATTCTAACAGCGCAAGCATAAAAGCAAAAAGACATGTGCGGATTTGTAGGTATATTGAAGATGAAAGGCGACGCTCGACAGAAACGCGAGCAAGCGTTGAAGATGTCAGCAAAGATTCGGCATCGCGGTCCCGACTGGAGCGGAGTGTACAGCAGCGACAAGACTGTGCTGGCACATGAGCGCCTAGCCATTGTTGACCCGCTGTCGGGTGGGCAGCCATTGTATTCGGCTGATGGTAAGAAGGTGCTGGCTGTAAATGGCGAGATTTACAACCATCAGGAGATTCGACGTCGGTTCGCAGGTCAATATGAGTTCCAGACAGGTTCTGACTGTGAGGTCATATTAGCCTTATATGAGCGGTATGGAACCGACTTTATCGACCAACTGAATGGCATCTTCTCGTTCGTTTTGTACGATGCTACAACTGACGACTACTTGGTGGCGCGCGATCCCATCGGTGTTATACCTTTATATATAGGACACGACCAGGATGGAACCGTATATGTGGCAAGCGAACTGAAGGCTTTGGAAGGTCAGTGTGATGAGTACAAGCCCTTTCCTCCCGGACATTTCTGCACAAGCAAGCACGGTGGTCAGATAGAACGCTGGTATCAACGCGATTGGTTCAGCTATGATGATATGAAGTGGGCGACATCCGACCGCGAGGAGGCTGTGAAGATGGTGAAAGAGGCATTGATGGCAACTGTGAAACGCCAGTTGATGAGCGACGTGCCATACGGTGTGCTGCTGTCAGGCGGTTTGGACAGTTCGGTGGTGTCGGCCATTGCAAAGTTATATGCCGCCAAAAGAATTGAAACGAATGATGAGCACGATGCGTGGTGGCCAAGACTACACTCGTTTGCAGTGGGTTTGAAAGGTGCCCCCGACCTATCAAAAGCACGTGAAGTGGCCGAACACATCGGCACTGTGCACCATGAGGTGAACTACACTATCCAGGAAGGTTTGGATGCCATCCGCGATGTGATCTACTATATTGAAACTTACGATGTGACGACTGTACGTGCCTCCACTCCTATGTATTTGTTGGCACGCGTCATCCGCAGCATGGGCATCAAGATGGTGCTGAGCGGCGAAGGAGCCGACGAGATTTTCGGAGGATACCTCTACTTCCACAAGGCTCCCAACGCGAAGGCCTTCCATGAGGAGACGGTGCGGAAACTGAAAAAACTCCATTTCTACGACTGCCTGAGAGCCAACAAATCGCTGATGGCATGGGGCATCGAAGGACGTGTACCCTTCCTCGACAAAGAATTCCTTGACGTTGCCATGCGTATCGACCCCGCACTGAAGATGTGTCCTGGAAAGACCATCGAAAAGGGCATAGTGCGCGAAGGTTTTGCCGACATGTTGCCCGACAGCGTGGCATGGAGACAGAAGGAACAGTTCAGCGACGGTGTAGGCTACAGTTGGATTGACACGCTGAAGGACATCACCTCCAAACTGGTGAGCGACGAACAGATGGCACATGCAGCAGAACGCTTCCCTATCAACCCGCCACTGAACAAGGAGGAATATTATTACCGCAGCATCTTCGAAGAGCACTTCCCCAGCGATTCGGCTGCACGAAGCGTAAACCAGGAAGCCTCGGTGGCATGTTCCACCGCCATCGCCCTCGAATGGGACGCTGCTTTCAAAAACATGAACGAACCCAGCGGACGAGCCGTGAAGGACGTGCATGAAAATGGAGAAAAGTGAAAAGTGAAAAATGAAAAGTGAAAAGTGAAAAATGAAATTTAAAATATAATAACCACAAACACAAGGAGCATTATGAGCAAACTAAGATTTGACGTGGTGCAGGATGCTTTCAAGAAGAAAGCAGTGCCTGCTGAGAAAGTAACCGAACAGACATCGAAGTATTTCGGCGAATTAGTGTTCAACCGCGAGAAGATGCGCAAGTACCTCAGCAGCGATACGTATGAGGCGCTCATTGACTGTATCGACAATGGTCATGCGCTGAATCGTGCCATTGCCAACGAGGTGGCCGACGGCATGAAGACCTGGGCTATGGAGCACGGAGTGACGCATATCACCCACTGGTTCCAGCCACTCACCGAGGGTACTGCCGAGAAGCACGACTCGCTGATGGAGTATGACGGTAAGGGCGGTATGTTGGAAGAGTTTGATGGCAAGTCACTCATTCAGCAGGAACCTGATGCCAGTTCTTTCCCAAGCGGTGGTATCCGTGCCACTTTCGAGGCACGTGGTTACACAGCATGGGACCCCACTTCTCCAGTGTTCATTCAGGACGACACTTTGTGTATCCCAACCGTGTTCGTGTCTTACACAGGCGAGGCGCTCGACTACAAGACCCCGCTGAAGAAGTCGCTGAAGGCTGTGAGCGATGCCGCTGTGCCTATCTGCCAGATGTTCGACCCCAAAGTGAAGAAGGTCTATTCTTATTTGGGATGGGAGCAGGAGTATTTCCTCGTGGATGAAGACCTTTATGCCGCACGTCCCGACCTCATGCTGACGGGCCGTACACTGATGGGACATGAATCGTCAAAGAACCAGCAGTTGGACGACCACTATTTCGGCGCCATCCCTTCACGTGTGATGGAGTTCATGAAAGATGTGGAGATTGCTGGCTACCGTCATGGCATTCCATTGAAGACGCGCCACAATGAGGTAGCACCCAACCAGTTCGAGTTGGCTCCTATTTATGGCGAAACCAACCTCTCGAACGACCAGAACCAGATGATGATGAACCTGATGAACCAGATTGCCCGCAAGCACGGATTTGTGCTCTTGTTGCATGAGAAGCCATTTGCCGGCATCAACGGTTCGGGTAAGCACAACAACTGGTCGCTCGGCACCGACACTGGCACTTTGTTGCTGGCTCCTGGCAAAGATGCGATGGGCAACCTGCAGTTCGTCACCTTCTTCGTGAACGTGCTGGTGGCCGTTCAGAAGCATGATGCCCTGCTGAAAGCCTCTATCGCTTCAGCCACCAACGCTCACCGTCTGGGGGCCAACGAAGCACCTCCAGCCATCATCTCGTCTTTCCTTGGACACACGATGACGAACGTGCTGCACAAGTTGCTCGAAGTGCCATCAGACACTCCTATCGAGATTGCAGGCAAGAAGGGCAAGTCACTGGGTCTGGTGGAAATTCCAGAAATCTTCATCGACAACACCGACCGCAACCGTACCAGCCCATTCGCCTTCACAGGTAACCGCTTTGAGTTCCGCGCTGTAGGTTCATGTGCTAACTGTGCAGGTGCAATGACCACCCTCAATGCTGCTGTGGCCGATCAGTTGACTGCATTCAAGGCTGCAGTAGACAAGGAAATGGCAGCAGGCAAGGCTATGAACATCGCCTTCATGGACGTGCTGAAACCACTCATCGCCAGCATCATCGACAAGGTTTGCTTCGATGGCAACGGATATGCCGACGAATGGAAAGCCGAGGCACAACGTCGCGGACTTGACACAGAAATCTGCGTGCCCAAGATGTTTGAGTCGTTCACCAAGCCTGAATCGGTGGAGATGTTCACCCGCACAGGTGTCTATACTGAGGCTGAACTGAAGGCTCGCAACGAAGTGAAATGGGAGACCTACACGAAGAAGGTGCAGATTGAAGCACGTGTGATGGGACGTATGGCTCAGAACCACATCATCCCTGCCGCACTTGCCTATAAGACCCGTCTGCTCAACATCGTCACACAACTCAAAGGACTCTATCCAGAGGACTTCGAAACGATGGCACAGACAGAACTGGCACTGCTCCAGCGTGTTACGAAACTCATCGAAGAGGTACGCACCAAGTGTGCTGCGATGGTGGATGCCCGTAAGGCTGCCAACAAGATTGAGGGTGAATACGAGAAGGCACTTGCCTACTACGACATCGCTGAGTCACTCTTCGCTATCCGTCGCCCCATCGACAAACTCGAAGAGGTGGTCGACAACGACCTCTGGCCACTGCCGAAGTATCGCGAACTTTTGTTCATCAATTGATGGAACAGCGAGAGCCATCAAGCTTGCTTGAATGGCCGATTCGTGACAGAAGTCGACGAAGTCAACTAATTATAAATTCTTCCAATACGGAAGGAGGGGCTGCATGCCGAATGGATGCAACCCCTCCTTTTTTCGTTGTCAGAAATAAAAATGATTTACTTGATGATGAGTTTGTCTGACCCTGCTGCCTTAAAACTCATGTCGAGACCTTTGACGCTGTGGGTCAAGGCACCGAAGGAGATGAAATCCACACCAGCCTTGGCATAAGGAATCATGGTGTCGAAGGTGATGCCTCCAGAGGATTCGGTCTCAGCACGACCAGCCACAAGTTTAACAGCCTTCTCGGTGTCTTCTGGCGTGAAGTTATCGAACATGATGCGGTCGCAACCTTCAGCAAGAGCCTCTTCGAGTTCTTTCCAATTGCGCACCTCACACTCAATCTTGAGGTCTTTCCCGTGGTCTTTGCAGTATTGCTTAGCACGAGAAATGGCATTGTGGACACCGCCGCAGAAATCGATGTGATTGTCCTTGAGCAGAATCATATCGAAAAGTCCGATGCGGTGGTTCATGCCGCCACCTATCTTAACGGCTTCCTTTTCGAGCATACGCATTCCAGGGGTGGTCTTGCGAGTGTCGAGCACACGCGTCTTGGTGCCTGCATCGATGAGTGCCTGCTGATATTTATGGGTCATCGTAGCGATGCCGCTCATGCGCTGGAGGATATTGAGCATGAGACGTTCTGTCTGGAGCAGGCTCTGCTCCTTACCCTTCACCGACATGACGATGTCGCCGGGCTTCACATGGGCACCATCCTGAATATAGACTTCAACCTCCATCGTGGGGTCGAAACGGCGGAATACCTCTTTCGCTATCTCCACACCAGCAAAGATGCCCTCTTCCTTGATGAGAAGTTTGCTTTCGCCGTAAGCATCAGCAGGGATACAGCAGAGTGTAGTGTGGTCACCGTCGCCGATGTCTTCTGCAAAGGCGAGGTCGATGAGCCGGTCATTGAGTTCTTCTACGCTTAACATACTGATCTGTTTTTATGGAGCACTTACTTCTTTTTTCTCCTCATGTAGTCGGCTGGCTTCTTTTCGTTGTCGAAATACCAGGCAAGTCCAACTTTCACGCCCACCTTGCTATATTCGGAGAACTTGTTGGTGGAAATGTCGTAGTAGAGGGATGGCTCGATGGTGAGATGGCGATTGAGGAAGAAGCAATAGCCAATCTCTGGAGTGAATTGAAGGTCGTTGTAGTTGGGCGCACCATGCAGATACTTTGCCCCTGCTTGCAGAAAGAGACCGTTCTGTTCGATGAGATAGCGGCACTTCAAACCTGTATAGAGCGACTGCATATCTTTATTGTGGTAGTCGAAGCCCACTTCGGCAATGAGCATCCAAGCATCTTCGAACATATAGCCACCATTCACGCCCAGATTGATGCCAAACTTGTCGTGCTTGCTGTAGGAAAGACCTGCAGTATTGGTTGTTGCACCCAGATAATACTTACCTTTTTCAAACTGTGCGAATGCACTGCCTATACTAATGAAGGCAAGCGCCAATGTAAAAACGATTTTCTTCATAATGATTTTATTTTTTTATTTGTTCTTTTTTATACAATGCCCATCCCAACGCACCACAAATGGCTGCATAGCCCAGAATATGGGGCAGATAAGTAAGCCACGTGTTCCATGTGACTCCATTATATATATAAAATGTGAAACCTGCCGTAAAGAAGGCGATGGGTTGCCAGATGTATCGTTTCATCGTGCAAACTGCTTTTTAGCCCACAGGATGAACCATACCAAGACTCCTAAGGTAATCAGTCCTCCTATCAGGTAAGAGAAGAAGGGAGTGAGCTGGAAGCCTTCGGAGGCAATGAGTATATAGGTGGAACACACAATGGTCATCCACAGGGCTGGTACGAGCGAGATGAGGCAGGCAAATGGTTTCGTCCGCTCAGCCACACTGCGTTTAGTCAGCCAAACGGTGATTGCCCACAGAGTGAGAGCCGCCAAACTCTGGTTGAACCATGCGAAATAACGCCACAGAATGTCGAAGTTGATAAACATGAGCACACCGCTAATCACGAAAATAGGCAGAGACAGCAACAGACGCTTATATATCTTGTTCTGCTTGTAGTGCATGAAGTCAGCAGCAATCAGTCGGGCGCTGCGCAAAGCGGTATCGCCACTGGTGATAGGTGCTGCCACCACACCCAGAATGGCCAACACGGCTCCTACCTTACCGAGCCATGTAGAGCAAAGGACATTGACCAGCACAGCAGGATTTGCGTTGCTGGTGCCACCATTCGTCATGATAGCCCAAAGCTTCTCGTAAGGTGCTTCATCACCTGTCATGCCGAACTTCGTCACATCGAACGAACTGGCAAACGAGATGGCTGCAGCAGCCCAGATGAGTGCCACCAATCCCTCTGTAATCATCGCACCATAGAAGATGGGACGACCATACTTCTCGTTCTTCAAGCATCGTGCCATCATCGGGCTCTGAGTCGCATGGAAACCACTCACAGCACCACAGGCAATCGTGATGCACAAACCTGGGAAGATAGGCATCGTGCTGGTAGGATGATGATTGCTGAATGCTTCCGTAATTTCAGGCATCGCACCTGGGTTGGCAAAGATGCCATACACCAAACCCACAGCCATCACCAGCAAGGCAACACCAAAGATAGGATAGATGCGACCAATCAGCTTATCGATAGGCAACAAGGTGGCAAGCAGATAATAAGCAAAGACGAGGATGACCCAGAAGAGGTTCTCTCCCAACACAGTATCGCCACCCACCATGCTGGCAAGCAGTCCTGCAGGAGTGGTCACAAACACGGCACCCACCAGAATCATCAGCACCAGCGACATGATGCGAAGGGTAAAACGCGCTGTCGAACCCAGCTCATCACCCACAATCTCAGGAAGGCTGGCACCATTCTTCCTCATACTGATCATGCCCGACATATAGTCATGCACCGCACCACCGAAGATGCAGCCCAACACAATCCACAGATAAGCACCTGGGCCGAAGAGGATACCCTGAATGGCTCCAAAGATGGGACCCGTGCCCGCAATGTTCAGAAATTGAATGAGAAAAACCTTCCAAGTCGGCATCGGCATATAATCAACACCATCCTGAGAGGCATAACAAGGAGTCTGTCGTTTCGGATCGGCTCCAAAAACCTTATTGACGAATGCTCCATAAAAGACATAACCCAAAATGAGGAGCAACAAAGAAGCAATAAAAGTAATCATTTTTTTTATAATTATTGCAAATTGCCTACAAAAGTACGGAATAATACTTACCTTTGCAAAAAAATTAATGTTAATAATGACTAATACACAGTATATGTTGGCTTTGTTGATGTTTTTGTTCACTCTGCCGACACAGCTTTTTGCACAAGCAACAGAAAACAGTACACGTGGTGAATACCTCTACGAAAGGAAGCATCCCCTTCGTGAGACACGTGCCATTTGGCTCACCACCATCAAAGGACTCGACTGGCCACGCACCAAAGCCACCGATGCTATCCGTCGCGAACGGCAGAAGGAAGAACTGGTCCGTATCCTCGACAAATATAAGCAAGCCAACATCAACACCGTCATCTTCCAGACACGTGTACGTGCCGCCATGCTCTACCCCTCCAAGATTGAGCCGTGGGAACTCAGCCTCACCGACCATCCAGGCATGAGTCCCGGCTATGACCCGCTGGCATTCTGCATCGAAGAGTGCCACAAACGAGGCATGGAACTCCACGCATGGGTGGTATGCATTCCCATCGGCACGAAAGAGCGGCAAAACGGCTACGGAGCCTCTTCCATCATCAGGAAACATCCAGAACTTGTCAAAACAGGCAAAGGAGGCGAAATGTTCATGATTCCAAGCAAACCCGAAACCGCCACCTACATCGCCAGCATCTGCCGCGAAATCGTGGAGAACTATGATGTGGACGGCATCTCACTCGACTACATCCGTTACCCGGAATCCTCCTTCAACTTTTCTGACGATGAATTCTATCCGCGCTCGTCCAATGTGTCGAAAGCCAACTGGAAACGCGAAAACATCACACGCATTGTCCGTGCTGTGCACGATGCCGTCAAACCCATCAAACCGTGGGTCAAACTCAGCAGTTCACCAGTCGGGAAATATCGCAGCACCAAACGCTACAGCGCAGGAGGCTGGAACTGCTACGACGGAGTGTACCAAGACCCCCAACTTTGGCTGAAGGAAAACTCCCAAGACATGCTCTTCCCCATGATGTACTTCACGGGCAACAACTTCTACCCCTTCCTCTTCGACTGGCTCGAGAACTCCTACGGGCACCCTGTCGTGCCTGGGCTTGGCATCTACTTTCTCGACCCACGCGAAGGACGCTGGTCACTCAACGACGTGCGAGCCGAGATGCACACTGCCCGCAACAGCGGCATTGGTGGCATCGCTTTCTTCCGCGGTGAATTCCTCACCAACAACACAAAAGGCATCTACGACACCACTTGCGAAGAGTTCTTCCCCTATCCTGCCCTTCCTGCCCGCATGACTTGGATGGGCGACACCATCGCACCTGCTGCTCCCACGCAGCTTCAATACGAAAACAGCAAACTTCATTGGAAAGCCCCTCAAGCCCCAAAGGCAGGAGGCATCCTCTATAACGTCTATGGTTCCAACACCTATCCCGTCGATGTCACACAAGCCGAGAATCTCTTGGCCACCAGTGTCCGCAGCACAGAATGGGAAATCTCCGGACGTGCTCTCAAGGTGCGCCACTATGCCATAACGGCGATGGACCGTCTCGGCAACGAAAGCCCTGCACTTCAGGAGGTGAAGCAAACGTTCGAACTGCCTCAGCACATCAATGTGCCACGACTCATCAACCCCAAGGTGAACAGCAGCAAGACCTCGACAAACAAGAGAAAGAAAAAGAAGTGACTAACTAAACACAAACATGAAAAAGAAAGCAAGAAAAAGACTCTTTGTGTCGCTGATGCTGATGATGACCATCGGCTGTGTGTGTTATGCACAAAGCGATTCCCTCTCCTTACAGGAAGTGGTGGTGACAGGCACCCGCAACGCTGTGGACATACGCCATCTGCCCATGACGGTGACGGTCATCGGACGTGAAACGCTGACGGAACAGCATCAAACCAATGTGTTGCCGACGGTGATGCAGCAAGTGCCCGGAGTCTTCGTCACCAGCCGCGCCATGATGGGTTATGGTGTATCGACAGGGGCTGCTGGCGGCATCAACAT
This sequence comes from Bacteroidaceae bacterium, assembly GCA_016280445.1. Classification (GTDB taxonomy): domain Bacteria; phylum Bacteroidota; class Bacteroidia; order Bacteroidales; family Bacteroidaceae; genus Minthosoma. The sequence continues at coordinate 56,811 of JAEEGS010000071.1, read as the reverse complement.
GCGTGGCATCGCTGGCAGTGCAGGACAGTTGCTCGTGCTCATCGACGGTCATCCACAATATCAAGGTATTTATGGTCACCCCATTTCAGACAGTTATCAGACGCTGATGGCAGAGAAGGTGGAAGTGCTGCGTGGCCCTGCTTCCGTACTCTATGGAAGCAACGCAATGGGTGGTGTCATCAACATCGTTACCCGCAATTCGACACCCACCAATGGTGTCTCCACCAACATCAATCTGGGTGTAGGCAGTCATGGTGCCATCCAAACAGAAGCCACCAACCAAGTGCGCAGCGGCAAATTCTCATCCACCGTCGCTGCACAATATGAACGTGCTGACAATCACCGTCCACGAATGAACTTCGAGCAGTATGGCGGCTATGTGAAACTTGGATATGACTTCACTCCCCATTGGAACGCCTATGTGGATGCCAACGTCATCCATTTCAACGCCTCCTATCCTGGCACCACCTCGTCTCCCCTCTACGATGCCGACCAATGGATTACACGCGGAGTGGTCTCAGCGGCATTGGAGAATCACTACAATCGCACGAGCGGAGCCCTGAGCGTGTACAGCAATTTTGGACGCCACAAGATAGACGACGGCACCAACAACCCGATGGAACCCACACAGCGCTATTTCCGTTCGAAAGATGCGCTGACAGGAGTCTCTTGGTATCAGAGCGCACAGTTGTGGACTGGCAACCGACTGACCGTCGGTGTGGATTATCAGCACATCTACGGCAACGCCTACTACACCTCGAAGGCGACAGGCGCAACGCTCGACACGCCCAATAAGCAGAGCGGCAAATCCTACCGCAACGAGATAGCAGGCTATGCCGACATTCGTCAAGACCTGTTCTCCTGGCTCACCCTCGATGCAGGCATCCGTGTCGACCACCACAATGTGTCGGGCACGGAATGGATTCCGCAAGCAGGTCTCGTCATTCGTCCCATCAGCACAGGCGAAATCAAACTGATGGCCAGCAAAGGTTTCCGCAACCCCACGATGCGCGAGATGTATCTCTACCCTCCATCCAACGAGGAACTGGAGCCAGAACGCATCTGGAACTACGAACTCTCTTGGCGGCATCGCGTGGGCGCATTCAACTATGGAGCGAACTTCTTCTATCTGAAGGGCGACAACATGATTCAGCCCGTCAACCGCAAGAACGTGAACACAGGAGAGATAGAGAACTGCGGTGCAGAAATCGAAGCCCAATACCGACTCAACCGCCACTGGCAACTCACCACCAACCACTCGCTGCTGCACATGAAGAACAAAGTCATTGCAGCCCCTGAATACAAGGGATTCCTGGGTGCCAACTTCCACCAGCACAGATGGAACATCATTGCAGGCTTGCAGTACATCAACAGCCTCTACACCGCTGTCGGCGACAACGAGAAAAAGGAAAACTTCTGGTTGCTCAACACCACCATCAACTACACCATTAGCAAGAATGCAAGCCTATGGGTGCGTGGCGAGAACCTGCTGGCACAAGAATATGAAATCAACCTCGGCTTCCCTATGCCTCGTGCCACATTCATGGGAGGTGCTAGCATTCATTTCTAACAGGCAATCAGCAAATTCCGTGTTTTCTGTGATTTCCGTGTGACATTTACTTTCAGAGAGAGCCGTGCTTGGCTCTCTTTTTTATCTCACACAGAAATCACGGAAATCACAGAAATTTATTAGAGATTCTTATGGTGCGAGATGCCAAAGGTGTTGAGAGCCAAACGAGCCTGAAAGCCCCCTTTTCCGACAGGAGTTAAATCCACCATCGCATGAGAGCCATACCGCTCATGCAGCAGTAAGGCGAGGATGCCCATGTTCAGACGGAAATTGATTTCGAGGCACGGGTGAATGTGCCCGTCAGCCGTCTTCAGAATATCTATGCCGACAGGACCCCGATAGGCCGTTTTTCCCAAATGCTCCCGATGATAAGCAATGAGTTGTTGCAAAAGTGTGTTGTCAACGTCAATGCGCCGCAACAACTCTTCTTGGCTCTCCACATAATTATATCCGTATGCCCCATGCTCAGCAGCATGAAAGACTGAATAACCCAAGAACTCCACCACGTGGTCTTCATGGATGAAAAACTCCATCGCGAAATCCAGCACCTTGTCCTCATAGAACCTGTCTACCACAAAACCACCTTGCGAAGACAGGAAACCCTGCAATCTCGCTCTGGTGCGCTCATCACTCCCATCTCCCACAAAGACGCCTCTTCCAGAAGAGGACCAAGGCGACTTGAATATCCTCGCATGATGAGGCCATGAGAGGTTGTTCCGTTCCACCCATTGCATCTCTTCGCCAAGCAGTCTTGCGTCATTGAGTTTGTCCAGCAGTTCCCGGATATACTGGCAGGCAAATTCTCGGCTTGACAACCTTCTCACCTCCTCAAGCCATTCATCCGAGGGCAACTGCTCCACAGGCACCCCCATTTGCTCATAGCGCCTCTTTGTCGCAAGGCTCCATCCCCACGGCCCCGCAAACCGCGTGTCCTCCCACGCCTGCGCCAACGCCGCCAAGTCCGCCTCCATCTGCTGGATGCGTTTGGGAGGCAGATACTGGCGCACATGAGCAGCCAGCGCCATATCGTTGGAACAATTGAAAATACTTGGCAGTTTCATGGGGGCAAAGGTACGATGAAGAGAGGAGAAAACCAAATAAAATGCTTATTCGTTACTTGTTGCCAGAGAATAACAACGTTAACTTGGGGCATAGTTTTCGCAATACAACCAATACTACCATACAAAGAGCAACGGAGAAGAAAGGAGACAACACATAACAAACACCATTCTCAATGCCTGACAGCCCAGGGATTAAGAAATGTAAGAGACGTTGGGTGAAAAACAAGGGAGTTTCTATCTCTGGTATTGAAGCAGCATGTAAAGCGTAAATGAAGAAACAAGTTGAAACCAGAAATTCACTCGGTTTTATATGATAATGTTCAATGATGGTTGATGCAATATAAAATGCAGAGAAAACGCCCAAACAGATAAAGAACGGATAAATGTTCTGGCCTATCACAGTATTCGTACCGTCATAAATGGTGGTGATAACAAAAAGAACCAAACTGAAGGGAAGTATAAAATACTTGTATCTTCTCACAAACGCAACTACGTTTATTCTGTGCAGCGCAAAATATGCTCCTGTGGTGAAATAAAAGAATGCTGTTATCTGGAATCCCGGCACTATTATCCAGATTCTTGATATATAGGCAATAAACAATAAGACAACACCAACTATTCTTAATTTCTTGACGAAATAATAAATGAATGGAGTCAAAACGGACACCACAATCAAATCTCTCAAAAACCAAAGTGGCAAATCATAAGGCCCCGTCATACGTAATGTTCCACCAAGCCAATTGATTTTATCCGTGTCCCATTCGTGGTAATCGTAAAAAATGTGCCAACTTCTATCTGCAATCAAAGAATAGATGTCTGCCATAGATTCACCCTTCAACCAGACATCTTTCAACATCCATCCAATTAACAACAGGAATGTACAAAGATTCCATAACACATACGGAATGACCAAAGTGTTCATTCGGCTCTTCATCTTTTTCTTGTAACCCGACCAAGACCATTGCTGGAAGTTCACGAAAAACAGAAGACCTGAAATAAAGTAAAAGGAAGGTACGGCAATATGTGAAAGTACATGAGACAGGATGATACCCACAAGATTGAGCATCCCTACCCCAGACACAAGCGGAAACTCAGCGTCAAACAGATTAATCACATTGGGAGTCATGTGAATAAAGACAACCATAACAGCCAATGGGAATCTGAGAACATCAATAGTGGAAGATTGCAACTGCAAGAGTGAGTCCCCCTCTTGTTGATTCGCTTTTAGAGTCGTATTCATGATACAATGATTTTGAGCACCAACCTATCATTTGCATCACACGCACAAAAAAGACATAGGCTTTCTTATCAAAAATGTTCAACTTCAAATTTATGCCACAAAGTTACGACAATTCTTCCACATAGTCAAGACTCTTCCTATTTTTATGTACAACAGCCCCCTTTGCGCCTCCTTGCAAGCCCTCTCTTCCACACTTTCAAAAGAGGCAGTGGAACAGAGTCATTCGAGGCAGTGGAAGAGAGTCATTTGACTCAGTGGAAGAGAGTCACCAGAAGCAGTGGAAGTGCCCATACGGACAGTGCGGAAAAGACTTCCTTGTTTTTTCCGAGTAAAAAAGAATCTTTCAGGCTATTGATGGAGAAATAAAATCGGATGTGCCAACTGACACATCCGATTTTATTCTTTTTATTATATATTAATCAAGAGCATTTTTTTCCATCTCTTTGATGTACTTCTCCAATTGCTTGTTCACGTATTGTTGGGTTTTACGGGCTGATTTCGTATAGTGGCCGTAAGTCTTGTAGAAATCGGAGAGGGCTTTATTCTGGTCAGTATGGAATTTCAGAATTATCTGATATAGCTCAGGGAGTTCACAGGAAGGGAGGCCAAAAGCTTTTACAGTTCTCAGGAAACTCTGATATTTTTTGTCAAGTTCCTTGTTTTGCTTGAGGATTTCCTGAAAAGCCATCTCTATCCGATATCCAGACCTCATGCCATCCAACTCCTGTTTTACTTCTTGGTAGGCAGCCTTGATTCTTTTCTCGTTCATCTCAATCACCGACGCCTGCATTTCAAGCTGAGCAATTTTGTTGAATCCAAGCGAGTTCCGCCATTCGTCCTTCGAGCCTGTCTCAACCACATGAAAATCCTCTCCATTATATACAGGAATGGTGTCTTCTATATATACAGGAATGGTGTCTTCTATCTGTAATTGGTCGTCAATGCCTTGGATTTGAGGTCCGTTCAGCAGGCTCTTGCCTGACAAGCGGCCCACCCGTCGCTCGTAGTCGCGATCCTCGTCGTAGTAACCATTATGTGTGGTGATGCGGTAGGTTTCGCCTGGCACGAAGTCAAGATTGGTCCACAAATGGCAGAGAGAACCATCAGGCATCACAGTGCGGATACGCCCCACCTTGGGCTTATCGAGTTGTACGCTGAAACTGAAGCGTTTGTTCACCACAGGCATCGTTGCCACATAGTCATTGTCGCCCACCCTGTCGAGTTCCTCGGCTGTATCTGCCATATAGACCACATAGAGGCTGTCTGTCAGGTCAAAACCCACACGACCGTCAATCGTGAACGTGTTCGGATTGTCACTCAAGAGACCTGCGCTGGACATATTCTTCATATAAACATCTGGGCGCAGCGAGGTGATCATATACACCGTTCCGATGGCTTGAAGCTGATCTACTGAGAGTTCCCACACGATGGCATAGGCATCACGAAGTTGGGGGTTATCCGGGTTCTTGCAGCACATGAGCCACATCTCCTGATTCGGATTGGTACGAAGGCTGTATTGTTTACTCTGACCTTGTTCAATGAACACCCCGAGGGCGAACATTTCGGTGCTGCCAGGAGTCAAGTGCAGCGTCTGATAGGACAGCGGTTCATCCTTGGTGAAAGGAGTGTTAATACTTGCAAGATTCAGCGTGAGAGAGCCACTCTTCACGTTGGCAACGAATTTTGTGATCTTGATGCTGTATTCAATCTGGTTGGTGTTAGGATTCCTCGATACGGAATACACTTGGTCGGATGCCTGTCCAAAGTTTTTAATAATACTATTCAGCATGGCGATGACGGCCTCAGGCTTCTTCTGAGGGGTTGCGGCCGATGAGTCGGCGCTGATGGTAGTGATGGCGCTGCAAGCGATGAGCAGCATGATGCATATTCTTTTCATATGGCAATATTTTTCAATTTCTAACTTTCAATTTCTAACTTTCAATTTTCAACTTGTTTCACTTCTGAACTGTTTGTTCCAAAGTTTGTTTTGATATCTCGAGTTCCAGTTCCACCCACTTCAGATAAGCCTCATTGGCTTGTTTCTTCATGAGTGCCAGTTCCTCAGGGGTGTATCTGTAATTCTCAGGACGAGTCACTGGGATGTCGCGTTCGGTCAACATGACGGGCTGGGCCTCAGGTTTGGGAGTTTCGGCCGCAATCATGTCGTTGTGCGCTTCCTCCGCCGTTGATGTCGCAAGAGGTTCCGCTACTGGTGTTTGCTGCGCCAAAAGCGTTTTGTTGCTTGGCTGAACGGGCTTCGTCACCTTGGCCTTCTCCACCTTCGCTGGTGTTTCCTCTGGCTGTGGGACTTCTGGCTTTGCCTCCGCCATCTTGGGTTCATCCACCTTAACAGGCTGTTCAACCTTGGGTTTGTTCCCTGCAACGACATCCGTTGGTTCATCCTTGGGTGGGGTCAGCCATATCATCAACACGCCTGCCACACAAGCGGCAGCAATCCAAGGCCAGACAATGCGACGCGACTTCTTCTCTGCTTGAGCAGCCACACGTTGCATCAGTCGCTCGTTGAGGTCAGCAGACATCTTCGGACGTTCAGCCTCGTCCTGTCTGATGGCGTCACGAAGGTTCGTGTCCTGCTGCCGTAATGCGTTCAATTTCTCCTCTGTCATGATTGCAACATTTTGATGATTTTACACAATTTCTTTCTCGTTCGACTCAGTTTCGAGGCGATGGTCGTGGGAATTGATGCTGTCACGTAAGCAATCTCTTTCAGACTCATCTCCTCGTAGTAGAACATGGTGACGATGGCTCTTTCGTCGGGTGGCAGATGCTTCAGGGCTGCCCTGATTAACTGAACCGTTTCAGGGTCTGGATGCCCAAAGGTCGCCTCCACTTCACTCTCCGACAGTTTCTCAGCCTCTCCCTCCCTATCTTCATAATAGATGACTGGCATGCTTTTGTGCCGGAGGAAACTGATGGACTCGTTGTAGGCAATGCGCGAGACCCAAGTTCTGAGCGACGACTTTTCCACGTCATACATACTTATATTTTTGAACACCTTGACAAACACATCTTGATACACCTCCTCCGCATCCTCGACTCCAGGCACGAGTCTCGCCACTTGGACAAAGACGGCATCGCCATATCGTCCGAGCATCTGCTGCTGCGCTTTGGGACTTTGTTGCCTCAGTCCCTCTATCAGGTTTATTTCAATATCCGTTGTCATTTTAATGGTCTTCCATCTATATATACGAACAAAACACCCTAAACATTGCACGAGGAGAATATTTTTTTACCGTTGACTTCGCCGAAGGTACTCACGCTCGACAATACAAATGAAAAAAGCACTTTTTCCCTTTGTATTGTGCTCATTTAATCGTACCTTTGCACACGATTAACTAACTCAACCTATTTTGATGAGAAAAAAACTTTTCTTTCTTTTCACGCTGCTGATGGTCACGGCCCGATGCGTGATGGCTGCCGAGGTTCCTGCACCTCAAAATATTTATGCAAGAGATGTACAATCGCTGAATGGCACATGGAACTACTTTGTGGATGTGCAGGAACAGGGATATTACGACTACAGGATGAACCCCGTGAAATGGGGCTACTTCATGAATGCCAAGCCGAAGAGGCCGAGTGACCTGATTGAGTATGATTTCGACAAGTCGCCTTCGATGCAGATTCCAAGCGATTGGAACACGGCTGACGAGAAACTTTTCTTCTACGAAGGGACGGTGTGGTTCCGTCGCCTGTTCGACTTTCAGAAGAAGGAGGGGAAGCGCACCCTACTCTACTTTGGTGCTGTGAACTACGAGGCAATTGTGTTCGTGAACGGCCAAGAGATGGGCAAGCATGTGGGTGGATTCACACCGTTCTGCTATGATGTGACGGATGTGCTGAAGGAAGGTGAGAACTTCGTGGTGGTGAAAGTGGACAACAAACGGCATGCGGACAATGTGCCCACACGCATCTTCGACTGGTGGAACTATGGCGGCATCACTCGCGATGTGCTGCTGGTCAACGTGGAGGACACCTATATGGAAGATTACACCCTGCACCTCACAGGCAAGACAACCGGCAGCATTGATTTCGCTGTCCAGCTCAGCAAGAAGGTGGCTGGCGAGAAGGTGACGCTGACAATTCCTGGACTGAAAGTAAAGAAGACGGTCACGACCGATGCTGAGGGAAAAGCCTCGCTCACCATCGCAAAGGTGAAACCTCAACTCTGGTCGCCAGAGAACCCCAAACTCTACGCTGTACAACTGCAACACGGCGCTGAAACCATCAAGGATGAAATTGGTTTCCGCACTATCGAGACACGTGGCAAGCAACTGCTGCTGAACGGCAAGCCCATCTTCCTGCGCGGTGTGTGCACGCATGAGGAGACAGCCTACACGAATCGACGTGCCAACTGTGCTGCCGATGCCGACACACTCATCGCATGGGCAAAGTCGATGAACTGCAACTTCCTGCGTCTGGCTCACTATCCTCACAACGAACACGCTATCCGCGAAGCTGAGAGGAAGGGTATGCTGCTGTGGGCAGAGATTCCTGTGTATTGGACTATCTCGTGGAACAATCCTAACACCTACAACAACGCGCATCGCCAGTTGTCTGACCTCATCAGCCGCGACAAGAACCGTGCTGCTGTCATCATTTGGTCGATTGCCAACGAGACTCCTCACAGCAATGCAAGAGATAACTTCCTAAGCCATCTTGCCACCTCTGCCAAAGAGCAAGACCCAACCCGCCTCATCAGTATGGCAATGGAGGTGTTGTCGGCTTCCAACTACGTGAACCGCTTGCAGGACAACATGAACCAATACGTGGATGTCATCAGTTTCAATCAGTATGTCGGCTGGTATCGCGATGTGAACGATGCCAAGAAGATGAAGTGGGAGATTCCCTACGACAAACCCGTCATCATCAGCGAATTTGGCGGTGGTGCCAAGGAAGGACTGCATGGGGCTGCCGAACAGCGATGGACAGAGGAGTTTCAGGAGCGTCTCTATCGGGAGAACCTCGACATGCTCGACAAGATAGAAGGGTTGGCTGGCACTTGCCCTTGGGTGCTGAAGGACTTCCGTTCTCCTCGTCGCCCACTGCCCGAAATCCAAGACTACTTCAACCGCAAGGGTCTCTTTTCCGACCAGGGGAAGCGCAAGAGGGCGTTTTATGTGCTGAAGGAGTGGTATGAGAAGAAGAAAAAGTAGCGGTGGTGCCTCTGTTGGTGCTGTCATGTTACAGAAGAGACAATTTGTGTTACATCTGGCGTATGGTTACCAGAGAAAAATGTGATACCTTTGCAACGAAAATCAGAAAGAACAAAAACAATCTCACCTATGATGAAGAAATTACTATCTATCACTTTGGCGACAGCGGCACTCACATTGGGTGCGAACAACGCCAATGCACAAAGTGAAATTTATCCGCAGCACTTCGACCTGAACGAAGTGACACTCCTCGATGGTCCCATGAAGACCATGATGGAGATTAACGACGAACTGCTGCTGAAGTATGATGTTGACCGACTGATGACACCCTTCATCCGTCAGGCAGGACTCTCGAAGAACACTTCTTCCAAGTATTACGGTTGGGAGCCGAATCACCCGTCGTTCAGCAACTGGGGCTTGAGCGACTGGAGCCTCGAGGGACACGTGGGTGGACACTACGTGACTGCCCTTTCGCTTGCCTACGCTGCCACCAATGATGCCGAGATGAAAACGAAGATGAAGGAGCGTCTGGACTATTGCCTCAACATCATGAAGGATTGTCAGGATGCCTACAAGAACGACACGAAGGGCATGAAGGGCTTTATTGGCGGTCAACCCATCAACCAGATCTGGACGGGATTGTATGCAAGGGACTTGACGGAGTTCCGCAAATATGGCGGTTGGGTGCCGTTCTACTGTCAGCACAAGGTGTTGGCAGGATTGCGCGATGCCTACCTCTACACAGGCAGCACTTTGGCGAAGGAACTGTTCAAGGGACTTTCCGACTGGAGCGTGAACGTGGTGAGCAACCTCTCGACCGACGAGATGCAGCAGGTGCTGGGTTGGGAGCACGGTGGTATGAACGAGACGCTGGCTGATGCCTACAAAATCTTTGGCGACACGAAGTATCTGGAAGGAGCCAAGAAGTATAGTCACCGCCAAATGATTGACGGCATGAAGACCTTCAACGCCACCTTCCTCGACGGCAAGCATGCCAACACACAGGTGCCGAAGTATATCGGTTTCGAACGCGCTTGGCAGGAAGACAAGACACTGACGGATTATCGCAAGTCGGTGCTGAACTTCTGGACAGACGTGGCTCAGAACCGCACCGTCTGCATTGGCGGAAACTCGGTGAGCGAGCATTTCCTCAACCACCAGAGCGGCGAGCGCTACATCAACAATCTGGAGGGCCCTGAGTCATGCAACTCGAACAATATGCTGAAACTGACCGAAGACCTCTTCGACGACACGCATGATGCCAAATATGCCGACTTCTACGAGGCTACGATGTGGAACCACATCATGTCCACACAAGACCCCCAGACAGGTGGTTACGTTTACTTCACCACGCTTCGTCCACAGGCTTACCGCATCTACTCGCAGGTGAACCAGGGCATGTGGTGCTGCGTGGGCACAGGTATGGAGAATCACTCGAAATACGGACATTTCATCTACACGCATAGTGCCACCAACGACACGCTCTACGTGAACCTCTTCACGGCCAGCGAACTCAGCAGCAAGAAGTTCGGCATCCGTCAGGAAACCAACTTCCCATACGAGCAGAAGACGAAACTGACCATCACGAAGGGCGGCACCTTCACCCTCGCCATTCGCAAACCAGCATGGGCAAGTGCCAACGGAAAGGCTTCCTACACTTGTGAAACCAGAAAGTGGAAGGTGGGCGATGTGAGAGAAGTGGATCTGCCCATGTCGCTCCGCTATGAGCCTTGTCCCGACTACAGCAGTTACATCGCCTTCAAGTATGGCCCAATCCTTTTGACTGCACGAACGGAGACGGAAGCAAAACTTCAGAACGAATATGGTGGTGAAGGCCGCATGGATCACTCTCCTGGTGCCCGTGCCAACACCAAGCCGCTCTCTTCAGCACCGTTGCTCATAGGAGACCGCTCAGTCGTGCTCCAGAACATCAAGGAGAACGACCTCTCTAAACTTCAGTTCACCTTGACCACCTCGAACAAGGGCGACATCACGCTCGAACCTTTCTACGCCATCCACCACACCCGCTACTCTTGCTATTTCTTCCAAGGTACGGAAGAGGAGTACGCCAACTCTGAGATGGGCAAGAAGGATGCGGAAGAGGCTGCACTCACGGCTCGCACACTCGACTTTGTGGCTACAGGCGAACAACAGAGCGAAGCAGGCCATGAGGCAAAATACTCGACTGGTTCCACCAGCGGCAGTTATCGTGGTGAGACTTACCGCGATGCCCGAAACAACGAATACATTCAGTATGTAGTGGAGAACACCACAGGCGAGAAGACCAACGTGTCGGTGATGCTCCGCTTCATCACAGCTGATCATGGACGCGTTGCAGACATCTACATCGACGGCCAGAAGATTGGCGACATCACCGTGCAGCAACGTGTGAGAGGTGCCGACGAGAATGGTTTCTACAACGTGGAATACCGCATTCCTGACGAACTGCTCGTGGACAGCAAGGGCAAAGTGAAGCAGAAACTCACTTTCAAGATTGTGGCTTCGCCCAACACCCTGTGTCCTGGACTTTATTACCTCCGACTGCTGAAGGATTATAAAGACCACGCCTATCAGTGGAACGCATCCGACTGGCAGACAGGCGATGCTGGGCGTGTGGCACAGAGTAAATTCACCTACAACGACGACAACACAATTACGATTAAGGCAGGCACAGGCACAAACAACCTGTGCCTGTCTCTCAATTACGAGAACATGGACGACGAATACTTGCTGAATGCCGACCAGAAGTATCTTGTGGTCGTTGCCACCAACGTCCGCACCACCTCAGGCTCTGCCTACCTCTGGTGGCTCAACGGTGTGAATCGCGGCAGCCAGGTCGTTCCCACCAAAACCCAGAAACTATCGAAGGGAACGGCCTTCATCTGGGACATGACCCAATCAGGCCTTGACGACAATAACACGGGGGATCCCTTCTCCATCTGTCAAGGTGCCACCATCTTCGGACTCTCCTCCTCTATCGGCACTTCGAAAATTCTGTACATTGGATTCTTCTCTTCCCTCGACGACCTCGACCAAACTGTTGGCATCGAACAACTCACCACACCCCAACACACCCAAACGTCTTCCAACAGCACCTACGTCAACCTCAACGGAATTCCTGCGAAGACTCCGCTTCCTAATCACATCTATATCCGTAACGGGAAGAAAATTCTGAAGTAAAATCCTGACAAAGCCAACTCGCCAGAAAATAGTTGGCAGACAATGAAGACACTTTTGCAGCAGGACGCACAGGCAATTTCACTTTCACCTGTGCATATTCCTTCTTGGCTGCTTCCATCAATCTCAAAAAACTTTCATCGTTGTGCATACGCGCAAGGGCACAAGCGGCAAGGATGCGTCCTGCCTGCACATCGCTGGCATAGTGAAGTCCCAGAATGACGCGGCTGCGACCATACTCAAAGCCTCGTGTCAAAATGGCATTCTGAAAATCAGGCATCACCTCGACAAGCGCTAACGCGATGCCCCATCCCAACAAAGCATGAGCCGACGGATAACTGGACGAATGGACATACGCCTTCTCCAACTCTGGAACAGGAGTTTCGTCGCCAAACTGCACAAACGGACGTTTGCGGAACCCCGTCGTCTTCGCCTCTGTGGTCACAGAACAAAGTTCGACATACACCTTCGATATTAAGGCTGCAATAGCAGGAGTTCCCTCCCCATCAAGAGGCACATCTACACAGGGGGCAAAACATTGCAAGAAAGCCGATTCCGAGCAAGCCGTGTCGCGCACCGCCTGCCATCCACGCTCAGTGTTCCTTTCCCGCTTTGCCAGCCAATAGTAAGTCCAATCGCCTTGAAAACGACTGGAAGCTGTATCTATCGGTGCATCCAGCACCTTCTTGCCCTTAGGATAGCCCATCATGAAAGGCGGTTCTTTTCTCATTCCTTTCATGCGGCGATATTCAGCACGGGCTTCTTTCAAATCTGCCCAATACTCTGGCGACGTATGCATACGGGCATACGCAGCAGAAGCCGTAAGATAGCCTGCATCGACATCGCTCTGCCAATGAGCACCCACAATGACGCGGTTCTGCCCATACTCAAAACCTCTACGCAAGATGGTGTCCTGATATTCAGGAGCCATCTCCGCCATCGCCAATGCGACAGCCCATCCCAAACCTGTGTGACCAGAGGGATAAGAGCCGTTAGTACGAAGCCCCTTCTCGTCGTCAAATTCACTCGCCATCGGCTCGTTCATGCGGGCAAAAGGACGCACACGCATGTAATTACGTTTCGCCTTCGTGGTCGAGCGACTACCTGTATCCCCCACACGCTGAATGAAACGCCAAAGAGCAGGAGTCCCCTTCTGGCTGATGGTGATGTTCATCGCCTCACCATACACCGTCGCCATGCGGGCAACACCAAAACGTGCCTCCCAACTGGCTCGCTTGCCACGTGCCGTAGGGCGCATGGACTTACCCCATAGATACTGATTGTAATCATCCACAAAAGCCGCCTCCGTCACATCAGGAGGTGCTGGCAGATACACACACGCATCGGGCAACTCATCTATCGAACAATACGGCGTTGTCTTCTTCCCCTTCGTCTGAGCCAGTACGCCCAAAGTGCCACAAAGAACAAGGATGGTGGCAAGCATCCCAAGCCTCTTCTGTATCATAATCGACAATTTTCAATTTTCAAAAACCATACAAAGATACAAAAAATTGGGGAATCGTACAAAAAAACTCTTTTTTTCCTCTCTTTTGCTGACACCTGCAAATATTTTGTGTACTTTTGCATCGGAAATAACTTGATTCAACTATCGCATGTTTATCTCAGCACGAACCCTTAGCATACGACTTTTCATCCTTCTCTGCGTTGCCATGCTGACATCTTGCATCAATGACAACGAAGAGTATGGCGACGCCACGATGCTGGTGCATGTGGGCGACGCTGTGCCCGACTTCGTGGTGACAAGTTCTGAAGGAGAGGAAGTGACATCCAAGACACTTGCAGGACAGGTGTACATCTTGAACTTCTTCGACACCAGATGTCCTGACTGCCAGAAGGAGTTTCAGGTGCTGCAGCAGATTTACGACAAATACCACCCGCAAGTGCCTGTGCTCAATGTGCCTCGCAGCGAGACGATAACAGAAATACAGGCATATTGGGACAAGGCAGAACTCTCCATACCTTTCCATCTGCCCAAGGAGAAAGACCTCTATTATCAGTTTGCCACCAAGACGATTCCCCGCACCTATGTGGTTGACAGCGAAGGAAAGGTGCGTGCCGCCTTTTCCGACTCACCCATAGCAGACTTCGAGACACTCAACACCCTGTTGCAGGGGTTGCTGGGCGATGCAACTTCAAAAGAGCCATGAGGCTTCGAAGAACGTGGCGGCAAATTAACAACTTTTTGGGAGGAATTGTTACAAAACACAAAAAATCTCTCTACAACAGAAATTTCCCGTATCTGACCCATCCTTTGTTACAGAATTCCAATGTTGAGGAAAACACGGAAATCGAGTTACCTCTACATAAAGAAGAAATGAACAGCTGGGGTTATCATGGGAGAAACAGCTGGGACTGGTATGTCCATGGATGTAGGCATATTTCTATTTTGATTCATCCAAGAAAGGTAATGGAACTGCGATTCTATGGAAACTCCAAAGACAACGGTCTTCTACATTTAGGAAGTCTTCCAGCTGCTTCTTCTTGAAAGGATTTTCTTCCTCACCTTCTATTGGATAAATGATCACGCATGGAATATTTGATTCCGGCTTTGTTGGAAATATCCTTTTATCACGACTATATCCACTCAGTTGACGGACAATATAAGTATCAAGATTGCCGTATTCAAACCTTGGTATGTACTTCGTGTCCAATACAACTTTAGGCGAATAACAAACAAAGTCTGGATAGCCAGTATGACCATGTACCTGATAATGTATCTTTTCTCCGTAAGCTTCACGAAGCAATCCTAATACATAATGCTCATACAACATCGCCATATCAACCCAGAAGACGGGACAATACTCTTCTTCAGCAGTAGTGATATTGGTGATATTGTAGTCATAGCGATGAAGAATCATCTGAGCAAGCCTGATCGCATCATCGTATTCCTTGAATATTTTGTGATGTTTGATAGCCTTGACTTCCCAAACTTCAATTTGATCGCCAACCTTGCTAAAAGCAGACAAGCACTCATGTATGGTATGCTGCAGAGAAAGAAGGCTTTCGGAGATTCCTGCAATCTGCAAAACCTGATGAGAGAACATGAGCGCTTTCTTTATTAACCTGTTCTCTAACGTGTCCTCTGAATACTCTTGGTAATGACAAAACACCTTGTCAAATCGCTTCTTCAAAATGTTCATGCGCTCATTCCTGGAAATGTCAATACGTCCCCTGACTTTTTTAAGGTTATCTTCACGCTGCACATAGTCTTTCTTTAATCCTCTTTTTGACAATCTCCCTGACAATAGAAAGGAAATGGGCAACAATAAGGGGACTAAGAACACTCTTAAGTTCTGGTGCCTTGATACGGGGAGCCTCCATATCAACAGCATATATCTTGGAGAACTCTTTGGCCTCAATGCCACTATTGAAACAGACGCTAAACATCTTTAAGAAGTCAACACGATCACAACCATGCTTAGTTGTTATAACAAGAGGCATGGTTTTTGCTTCATCAAACCACTGTGCACCTATAACATATGAAGCATAATAGCCTGACTCCGTTACAACCGGCCTGTCAGAATCTTGTTCGTCGTCTTTAATGGGGCTATTACGCCATTGCCACTGAAAGAACCATCTGTCCAGACCTTTGCTTTGGCCTGGAAGACGCATTCCTTCTCCCCAATACTCTTGAAAGGACAAGGAATCGTATGGTATCTTTTCGTGTTCTTGCATTATTCTGCCATGAAATATGTTGTTGCGGGATTATAGCACTCTGCATTCTGCCAGCTATCAAAGTATTTATCATCATTTGACATACTTCTAAGAATGCCATCTTTGATGTATTCCTTAATAAGGGGAACGACCTCATAGCGCATCTTCAGTTTGAGACTCGACATGTCTTTTGCCATAAAGTAACTGTGGCCGACCTTCAAATCTTCTAACTCGAAATCAGAAGCTTTGTGTTTTGCAATGAAAGAACTGTTATCATGCTTGCCTAAGCCGTTAATCTGAGCAAACAAGGCAAGAGCCGCCTTCTTAACATCGGAAGGTACAGACTGAGCGTTACACCAGTTCTCGATAACATCGGCTCTGGATTCCAATGTAACAAACGCAAAGCGACGACGAACAGCATAATCAATAGTACCAGTCGAACGGTCGGTAGTATTCATCGTACCAATGATGTAGAGATTTGAAGGAACGGAGAAGTCATCCTTAGAATAAGGTAACTTCAAGCTGATATGATGTGAACCACCTCCACTACGCTTGTCTGCTTCAAGCAACGTGATAAGTTCTCCAAATATCTTGGAAACATTGCCGCGGTTTATTTCATCGATGATAAGTACGTATGGCTTATCAGAAACCTGATTCTCTAAATTGTATTCCTTCTTCACTGCATTGATGAATGCCTGGGCATAATGTCGCCAGTTGTTCTCCACACCTTCACCAAGTGCCTGCATCTTAACCTTCTCTATGTTAAGGGGTGATGGTGAGTACAGATCTCCTTTTTCACTCTTTGACAATACGCTGCGTGTACTGATGGTGTCATTGCCCTCAGTCCACCACACATACAACTCAGACTTTCCAGACAATGTGGGAATAGTCTTTTTATTCTCATACCCTTTTATGGTCTGGAGATATTTATCTATGCAAGTTGCAATGTCTGCATTTTCTTTAGTCTGCGCCAACTCACAGATGGTTTTGAATATGCCATTCTCCACATTATACTCCACAGCATTGCCCTTGACCTCTGGCTTCAATCCCTCGATAAAGTCTTCATAGTCCATAGACTGATGGAATGTGCAGAAGGCTATTTGACCTTTATCCTGCAATCTTTCATACTCTTCCATCACCTTTTGGTGGTCTTCAAAATCAGAGAAGGTCGGATTACACATACCTACGGCTATGGCAGCTGTTTTATATGTCTTACCTGTGCCTGGAGCACCTTGAAGAATAATCTGTTTCTTTTGTTTGAGTATTTCTAATTCTTCCATCATGGCTTCTAATGTCTGAGTATTATTATATTGTTTGTTTTCACCCTCTATCATTTCTATTATTGGGGGGATATATTTGGATTTAGTAACATTGGTTAGCGCTTTTGCAGGAAAATCCTGTTGTCCGAACTCCTTCAGGATGGAAGCGCAATGCCATAATCCTTTATGCGTCCAAGACATATCTCTGCAATGTTTTCCATAAACAGATGTTTCATCATATCGATAATCACCTGTTACAATTCCCATTCCGACAACATCAGACTTGCTATATTTTGCCAGCACGATGTCACCTTCTTTCATCTCATTAGCTATGGCATGTAGCATACCTGTCAGATTGCCCGTATTGAACTGATATTCGTTCACACTTTCTCTTCTCTTGTCAATACTTTCTTTATCTGGACAATCGCTCAAATCACCGACCTTATCCCAACCACATAGAGCCATTACGCCATCATTATACATTTCATCAAAATGATAATCATATGCGTCCTTTCCTCCAAGGAAAAGCCAAACCTGTTGTTTGCCATTCTTACGTGATTTACTGACATAGTTCCACAATACTGTCTGAGCTGTTAATGGTAAACTCTTTAGGTATCCGTGTTGGCTTACTTCTGTATCGACCATTTCACAAAGTTCAACATTAGACTTGACAAGTGGAATTACCTTTTCATTCAACAAATCATAGAAATGGACTAACTTCTGTCCTGCTTTTTTTGACTCCACACCAAATAACTCGCAGAGGTTGAGATAAACATCATTCTTATAGAATGTATATTTCTCAGGATATTTGACGGCAAGGAAGCAACTGATTAGACGCTCATCACAGCATGAGCTGGTTCCCTGATTTGGAAAATACTGCTTTATCTTGGTGTCCCAAAGCCTATCACAGCCTTCTGTAAATGCCGTTACGCGCATTTGTAAAGGTTGGGTCTCATCATAAAGAAGTTGATGAAGAGCACGATATTCTTCGGGTTCATACTTCACAAAGTTCTGCATAGCCTTACGTTGATTGCCCGCATACCAAAGGTTCAGAAAGTTCATTTCTGATACAGTTTTTGCAAAGTCTGGGCTATCAGTATCCAGTCTATCATGATACTTTGAAATAATGTCCCACTTATACAACTCTTGCTGGTAAGGGTCTCCGTTCAATCCGTATTGCTTCAAATGATCAGCAAAGTTGTTTATGAGTTCATTTATTGTCATAATCATTCTTAAGTAAATGTCTTATTACTAATAGATTCCGATTTCATCGGTTTGTAAAAGATTTTGTGCAAAGATACAACATTCTATTTATTCCACATACATGTGTGAGAGAGTTTTTTCATTCCTCCCTACTCACAGGTGAAGCGGCGAGCAAAACCGATGCGGAGAGGAAGACGAGGAAGGCGGCATAGATGGAGATGGATTGGATGCCGATGCCTGCACACACCCAGAAGAGGATGAAGGTGAGAACTAATGCGCCAAGGGCTGCATTGATGATGATTTTTCTGATAGTTTCCATAAGCAGAACTTTTTGACCGAATGACATTTTTTTTGAATCGCGATGCAAAGTTACGCCCATGTTGTTCCAAATCGTGGTACAGGTTTTAGATATTTTCAGGTTTTTTGATTTTTTTCTTCATTTTTCTTGGTATCTCTTGATGGAATCCTCGTGCCATTGGCAAATTTCTTGTGCCAGCCACTCAGGTTCGAGGACTTTGAGCCAAGCGCCTCTGGACATGAGATGCCCCTTGAAGTCAGCAGTGGGACGGAGGAAGTAGGCGAAATCGGAAAAGTCTTGCTCCTCCTGCTGTTGATGTTCTTCTTGTGTTTTGGGTTTCAGTTCCTTCTGAGTGTGATGCAGGGGTAGGTCACGCAGGTAGTATTTCTCTCTGCCAAAGGCACGGAGAATGATGCGTTCAGGTTGAGTGCCGTCGCCAATCACCACACCAAAGCATTCGCTGAAGAAGTCGGAGGCATTGAAGTCCTTGTCGATTGCGAAGGATTCTTCTGTCACAACCATGTTTTCTATGCGGTCGAAGGAGAAAATGGCGAAGCCTCCATCGGCGAACTGTCCCAGCAGATACCAGCGTTGACGGAAGAGTTTGATACAGTAGGGTGAGAGCGTGAAGGTCTTGGCCTCGGCTGATTGGTAACGCCTGTATTGAACAGCCACCTTTTTGTTTTCTTTCATGGCCTTGATGACCTGTTCCAGATGTTCGCCGTCAGAGGGGATGTTTTCGAGCACGATGCGGTGTTGCAGGCTCATGCTCTCGCTCACCAGGTTGTTGACGGTCAACGTGGACAGCATCCAGTTCTGCACACTATCTTCGCGCAGCACACATTCGTTGCCGATGTAATACTTGTAGCCATTCCTGCGGTCGCAGTCGATGTAGATGCCAAACATGTCCTCGATGGCGTCTTTGTGGCGGTTGCAGGTGGAGCGAGAGAGGGGCATTCCTCCGCTCATCTCTGTGCGTATCCAGCGGCTGTTGATGCCAGCCAGAGAGATTTTTCCTGCGTGGTAAATGGTGTTGACCAGCCAGATGTATTCTTTGAAGAGGGTCGGGGTATTCATGGTGGAAGGTATTAAATCGAAGGGGAAGGGCCGTCTCGCCCCTCATTTCTTTTGACACGACAAAGTTACGAACAAATTTCGACATACACGAATTTATGGGGCACAAAAATGCTGAAAAAAACACGTTTGAACATTTCGCCGCACCACACGCTCAGCCCCCCCACACCGCTTCCACTGTCGAAAGATCGACATCCCCACCCGCGATTTACCGAGACCACCGATGTCGATTTATCGACACTGAAAGGCAACCTTTCCAGTAAAAGTGTCAACGATTCCAGTGTAAGTGGTCAACCTGTTCAGAAACAACTGTCAACTACATCAGGAAAAAGACATGGAGTTTCCGTTGCAGCGTTGCAGCGTTGCAGTTCTTTTTTGAGGTGTTCACACCCTTGAAAAAATGCTTTATATTTATATATAATATATAAATATAAAATTTTCTTTTGATTTTTCGGTATCCTAATTTCTAACTGCAACACTGCAACACTGCAACGCTTTGAGGAATTTTTTGCGAAACTTTAATCACCTGGATCTTCCATGATGAAGTTGACGGCAGGCACCCATTCGCGCACGGTCTTGTAAGGCTGCAGGGAACGGTCGTCATAGGTGGTGCGCAGACGGTGCGGGTCAACATTGAACTTGCTGATGAGCGCCTCACGAACCACTTCTGCGCGTTTCTGAGCCAGATGGCGGTGATACTCAGCATCGTCGTCAGGCATGATGTCGGGATGACCCACAATGTTGATGTTGACCAGCGGATGGGTTTGCAGGAACCGCGCCACCGTCTCCAGTCGCTTGGTGGTGGCCGTGTTCAGATAGTAGAAACCCGCATAGAAAGGAATCTCCGTGTACATCGCCTCGCCATAGCGCACGGTCTCCTGATAGTCACGCGTGTGGTCGACGAGGACAGGGTCAATATAAAGACCGCGTTTGGGCTCACGGAAACGGCGCAACTGCTGCTTGCCGTTCTTGAAGTGGTAAACCAGATTGACCATCAGGTCGAGATAAAAGTCCAACTTGTTGCCGTTGGCCACACCGTTGTACTTATTGTCGGTGGCATTGCCACGAAATTCCACGCTCAAATCCCAGGGCTCGCCAAGACGCACATCGCATTGCAAGCCCGCGTGAGCCACGATATAGAAACCGCCTGAGCCATCCACAGGGTAGTAAGGATGCTCCGCATCAGGCACCGTGTTCCAATGGTTGATTTTCTGGTCGAAGGCAACCGTCTTCATCACACCGCCGCCCATAAAAAAACTGCACGTCATGGCTCTTTCTTCCTCGTAGCCGAAGAAGATATTGGTCAGGTTGGCAACGCCCGACAGAGAGGCCGTCAGGCACCGAAACGAGTACCTCCCGTTGCCATACACCTCCGGCATGGCTTTTTTTGCAGCCTCACTGCATCGCGACACCTGCATGTTCATCCCTCCCGTCAACTTGAATCCGAGAGAAGGGGTGAAGTTGTGACCAAACAGCAAATCGAAGGAAGGCATCTGGCGGGAAATGAAGTCGGTGCCCTTCGCATTCTCGGCCAACGACTGGCTGAATCCGGCACCCACACCCCAGAACCAGTCACCATGCTTGTGCAGCCGCTCACGGGATTGGGCAGATATGGTCAGCATACACCCCAAGAAGAGTATCGCTAATAGAATCCTATTTTTCATCATCTGGTACTAATTAGGTAAGCGCGTTGAAATTCAACGATGCCGCGTCGAAACAGGGTTTCTCTGCCACAGACAGACCCATGACGGGCATATATCTTTGCAAAATTAGCACAAAATCCACAAAATCGAATAAAAAACTGCAACAAAATACAGAATCTCAACAAAAATTCCTAACTTTGTCACCCGAAATGCAATTATTGGCTCGGTAGCTCAGTTGAATAGAGCATCAGATTCCGGTTCTGCAGGTCATGGGTTTGAGTCCCATCCGAGTCACTTACCATTTGTACGTCATCTCCCCGCCAAGAGATGACGTTTTTTTGTAAAGAGACAACATCTTCTCGAAAAAAGATGACATCTCTCGACATTTTCTCATAAAAAAGGCTGTTTTTTCTATTTTTACAGGAAAATTGCGCAAAAGAAGGTTGTTAATAAATAAACCAATCAAACATTAAAATGTTAAAAATAGTCTATTTGTTAACAACCTTAAAATATGTTTCATTTTCAGGAGAGGAAACCCTCCAGAAAACGCACCTCACACTAACTGGCGCTGAAGGTCTCGAACGTGCCATCATCGAAAAAGATGCGCACCTCGACCACTTTCCGCTGCGGCTTCTGCTGCTGTTTCAATGTTTCAGCAACAATCTCCTGCACATTCACAGGAGCGGACACAGCCAACGGCGAGGAAGAACGGCGTGCAGCACCTCCACCTTGCGAGAGGGAAGAAGAAGCCCCGTTGCCCACCATTGGATTTCCCTTCGGCGAAGAAGAGGACGCATTGCCAGGAAACGCGAACGAAAGTTGGCTGTCAGCAGATACTTCGTCGCCAGCATCACTATTATATATATGTGTGTCATCCGCACCTCCTTCTTCAGGGGTAGGCGAGTCAGTTTTCTTGTACATCGGTTCCTCACCATAAAACAACCATGCAGGGTTGATGTCGGGGAACGCCTGGGCGATACTGCGCAGAATGTTGAGGGAGGGTTCAGTACGACCACTTCGAATGTGGGAGAGGGTACCCTGAACGATGCCCACTTCATTGCAGAATTGGGTACTGTTCAAGTGCTTGTCTTGAATGATCAGTTCTATTTTTTCCTTATCAGTCATATTTTGAAAGTTTTTACAAAGGTAGGGACTATTTTAGAATTATCAAAACTTTTCACTTTCTTTTTGTAACTTTAAATTTTATTTTTCTATTTTTAAAATTGTATTCCGTAAACCGACGGGGCGTTTTTATCTGTAAAGTTGGAATTTCTGTAAATTTACACCTGTATAGAAGTGTTCTACTATCACTTTCTGCTTTTTAGATAAAATACTGATTCTTTGTTGATTATTACATATAGGAATCACATCATATAGGATCTATAAGGGAAAA
This sequence comes from Bacteroidaceae bacterium, assembly GCA_016280445.1. Lineage (GTDB taxonomy): Bacteria > Bacteroidota > Bacteroidia > Bacteroidales > Bacteroidaceae > Minthosoma. The sequence goes on along the minus strand of JAEEGS010000071.1, from coordinate 34,044 downwards.
ATGGCAGAATAACGGCATGCTGGAGGAGTGCGCAGTCCATCTTTAGACAAACAAACATTGCTAAGAACCCTAGAAACAGAAGGTTAAACGGAGTGAAAACATGCTGCATATTCACGACTTTACCACTTGAAATGTTTACTTTAATAAACGTAAAACGTTATTTATGTGCCCCTGGCGTTCGGGGTCACCCCCATGTCTTCCTCTACATTTGTAAACTTTATTTTACACTTTTGGTGGTTTAATCTTGTAAAATCGTACAACTTGATCTCTTAACAGAAGTTAATGTAAAATTTACAACTTCCCATTTTTTGAAAAATTGCCTTCATTTTTCGAGAATCGAACAGGTGATTTTGAGCGCATTTTTGATTGAAAATTGAGCCTTTTTGAACGGCCATTTTGCAAGTTAAAGTGCTGATACTCCGCTGAAAGGTGGGCAAAATTCTTGTTCGATATTTTGGATGAAAGAGATTTTGTTCACGATTTTTACGCTAAAAAAATCAGCATTTTTTAAATTTTCGGGAACAAAAAAGGCAACTTTTGAGACCTCTTGGAGCGCTCAAAAATCGCCTTCAAATTTTTTAGGAAGTTTTTCCTGAACAAAAATCAATGGAGGATAAAAAAGAGAAGTTCGTGCATGATGTCCTCATCAGTCAAATTTCCTCGATTGATACCCTTCAAACGAGCATCCGTTTCACGAAGTTTCCCAATAATTTGCATCACTTTCACGGCCGTATAGTTACGCATGGCGGTCGTGTATTCGCGAAGTTGCCACGCCTGGCGAATCTCCAGATGCCGCATCAGCCCTTGTTCAGAGCGATCTGGCGAATAATACGCCTGCATGACCAACGCAAAGAAGTTGAACAGGAAGGAGACAGTCATCACCGTAGGATTAGCCTTTGTGTTCTGCTCCATATAATACATAATCTTATTGGCCTTCTCTATGTTTCGGTAGGCTACAGCAGCACGTAACTCCCACACATTGAACTCTTTAGAGATTCCGACGTTCTTCTCCACAAAGTCTGTGGTGATGCGCGTCTGCCCTGCCGGCAGGGCAAGCACGAGCTTTTCCAGTTCACCAGCCAGGCGGTTCAAATCAGAACCCACGCTTTCTGCCATCATCATACAAGCCCGTTCCTCGATGGAAATCTGCTTTCCGCTCAGATATTCAGCAATAAACGATGGCAGCATGCCCTCCTTCAGCCTTTGACTTTCGAAAACAATCCCCACTTTTTCTACGGCTGGCACCAGTTTCTTGCGCCCGTCCACCTTGCCATTTTTGTAGCAAATCACCAAAATAGTGGTCTCCATCGGATTTTGTGCATAGACCGCCAGCTCGTCAATTTTTAACAAATTCTGCGCCTCTTTAACAATTACCACTTGATATTTTGCCATCATCGGGTAACGGCGCGCACAATTTATCACGTCAGCAACAGCCGTTTCGCGCGTACAATATATCACCGTTTGGTTGAAATCCTGTTCATCTTTCGTCAGCGCGTTGTTGGCAATCTCCTCCGCGATGAGGTCAATGTAGTATGCCTCGTCCCCCATCAAAAGAAAGATGGGTGGAAACTTCTTCGCCCGCACCTGCGCCAAGATGTCCCGATGTGTCATGTTTGTCTTTGCCATAAGTCGGATTGTTCGTGGTGCAAAGATAGGGAAAAATTGAAAAAGGAAAGTATTGGAGGTTTAAAAAACTGAAGATTTTGGTAGAAATCCTCAAAAGTGGGAAAAAGGGAAAAGCTTAAGTGGGCGTTTGTACAAGTTTTTTTCGTACCTTTGCGACCAAATCAGAAGAACGAGCATGCAGCCACTGAATCTGCCTCCATTTGAGGCAAACATCAAGAAGATGAACGGAATGGTGAAGATACTGGATGTGCTTCGCCAGAAGTTTGTGGCACTCACGCCAGAGGAGTGGGTGCGGCAGCATTTCGTGCATTTCCTGATGGAGCAGAAAGGGTATCCGTCGGCGCTGATGGCGAACGAGGTGGCGGTGACGCTGAACGGGATGAGCCGTCGATGCGACACGGTGGTGTATCGGAAGGAGGGGCTGAAACCGCTGATGATTGTGGAGTACAAGCGTCCTGACGTGGAGATTACACAGAAAGTGTTTGAACAGATCTGCCGATACAACATGGTGCTGGAGGTGGAGTGGCTGGTGGTGAGCAACGGGATGCAGCACTATTGCTGTCATGTGGACATACATCAAGGCACATACACTTTCGTGGAAGACATCCCCACATTCGCAAACTTGAAAGCACCGGAATCCACACCCTCAACAATGTAAGAACGGTTGACCGCACAGACGAGAAACACAAACTGGAGCATTTTTTCAATTTTCCACCCTATTTATCCACAGAACAAGCCCTCTCTGAAGGGCTTTATTTGTTAATTCGTGTTAATTTATACTACTATGTATTGCAAGGTATTGTAATTTTACATACCTTTGCCGCGGATAAAAAATTAAAAACAAATGCGTATGAATGTGGACAATGCAAAATCACAGATGCGGAAGGGGATGTTAGAGTATTGCATCATGCTGTTACTCAGCGAGAAGGCATACTACACTTCTGACATCATCAAGCGATTGAAAGAGGCCAACCTGTTGGTAGTGGAAGGTACGCTATACCCGCTGCTCACACGACTGAAGAACGATGGCCTTTTGGGTTATGAATGGCAAGAGAGCACTCAGGGACCACCCCGTAAGTATTATGTGCTGACGGCAACTGGAAAGGAAACGCTGGAGCAGTTAGACACTGCCTGGGGAGAACTGGAAAGCACGGTGCACAATCTGAAAGAGGGTCAGATTCTTCTGACTCCCCCGACAGAGGAGGGCGCTATGCCAACTGAATAGAGAATCATAGGAAGAGAGTTTAAATGAATACATTATTATAAAGAAAACAAGAATATGAAAAAGAATATAACCATCAACCTTTGTGGCAGACTTTACCAGATAGACGAGGATGCCTACGAGTTGCTCAGCCACTACACGGACACCCTGCGTAATTACTTCAAGAAGCAGGAGGGTGGCGAGGAAATAGCGGACGACATCGAAGCGCGTATTGCAGAACTGTTCGACGAACTGCGGACACAGGGCATCGAGGCCATCACCATCGAGCATGTGCAGGGCGTGATTGAACAGATTGGCCAAGTGGAAGATATTGCAGGAGAAGAAGAAACCCAGGCCTCCGGTTCCTCTAAAGGAGCGGGAAACCTTGCAGATGGTCAAGAGAAGAAGCAGAAAGGCAAGAAGTTCTTCCGCGACTCGCAGAACAAGATGCTGGCGGGTGTGTTGGCCGGATGCGCACACTACTTTGGCAGCAGCGCATCTACATGGCGATGGGGGTTTGTGATTGCGCTGCTTTTGTGGATTATCGTTCCAGGATTGATTGTCGCCACTCTGTTTGGCTTGTTCAGTGCCTTTCCCATCCTGTTCCTCCTCGTTCCTCTCGATGTCCTTCCGTTTATCATTTACCTGCTTGTGGCTATCTTCACACCTGAAACGAAAACGCCAGAGGATATGCTGCGCATGAAGGGCTTGGAGGTGAACCAGCAGAACCTGACAATGGAGGTGCAAGAGGGAATGGCGCTGAAGAAAAAGAAAGGGGGCAAGAGCACTTTATGGAACATTTTCGTAGGTGTGAATTGCGTGGGATTGAGCACGGCGCTGACCATCGGCCTCATTGTGGCACTCTGCTTCTTCGTGGCTTTTGTGGCGGCTTCTGACATGATGGCCGACAGCTGGTGGAACATAGACCATACTGAAGACATGAACGCCATCTTCTACCCAGTCATTCTGAGCGGCATCATGCTTCTCGTCTCCATCGCCATCCTGCTCTATTGCTCCATCCATGCAGCAGTAAGTTCGTTTGGCCAGACCCCTTCGATGAGCACGAGACAACGCGTGATATGGTTCGTCATGTGGGTGGCATCGCTGATTGGCTTCATTGGCTTCGCCATCTATGGAGCGGGCAGATTAGCAAAAACACAATCTGCACGTTGGGACATCGAGCATGCTGAATGGGTGAAGACGCACACCCACGACGGCTTCGTCTTCAATGACGATGACTGGAACTTCTTCCAGAAGGACGGGTGGAAACTCGTCAAAGCTGAACATACTGACCGCTACACTTACAACGGAGAGTACATGACTGGTAACGCCAATGTGCGCTATATTGATGCCTGCAACTACCGCGACCCCGTCCACCTCGTGACAGAGAAATCCGAGAAAGTGGTGCCTGGCATCTATCGCCTCAGCGCCGCTGTGAGAGCCGACCACGACGGGTGCTTCATCTATGTGGACGGACAGGATGCCGTTGGCGACTCACTCTATTACAACGGGATGCCTGCCAACATGAGGGAGATTCCCAACTACGGCAACTCAACAGGCAACATCTGGGAACTCTTAAGTATGGAGGAAGGCATCTATCAGAACGATGACCCCAATTATCTGAACGACCCTGTGCTGAAGGAACTTGTCAGCAAGATTTCTGAAAGTAACCGCCAGAAGATTATCGAGGCCAACGGCCAAAGGGGGTACGGATGGAGTTATGTGTACATCGACAACATCATCGTGAAAGAACCCACCACCCTCACCTATGGCGTGAAGATTGACGAAGAAGACAACAACACACCCACAACGGGCTGGTTCTCTGCCACAGACTTCAAGTTGGAACGGATAGGCGACAAATGACCCTCACACACGCAAACATATGAAAGGCGGGGAGCACTCCTGAGAGAGTGTTCCCCGCCTCTTTTTTTGCCCGTTTCCGTTCTGGTTGTCCGACAAGAAGAGAGGTTTATTCGTCCTCCTTCTTGCGGCGAGAACGGCGCTTTGGTTTCTCTTCCACAGTTGCCTCTTGCTTCACACCAGCCAGTTCTGGGTCGATGAGAATACGGCCACAATACTCGCAGACAATCACCTTCTTGCGCATGCGCACATCCAGTTGACGCTGTGGTGGAATCTTTGCAAAGCAACCACCGCAAGCATCACGCTGCACATACACGATGCCAAGACCGTTGCGGCTGTTCTTGCGGATGCGCTTGAAACTCTGCAGGAGGCGAGGCTCGATGACTGTCTCGAGGTTCTTGGCCTTTTCGCGCAGTTTCTCCTCGTCCGACTTGGTTTCGGCAACGATTTCATCCAGTTCGTTCTTTTTCAGTTCCAGATCCTGCAGACGTCCTTCCAGTTCTTCCTTGTTCTTTGCCAGGAACTCTTCTCTGCCCTTCTCCATCACCTGTGCCTCGCGGATGCGCTTGTTGCAGAGTTCCACCTCCAGTGTCTGGAATTCAATTTCCTTGTTCAGCAGGTCATACTCGCGGTTGTTGCGCACATTGTCCATCTGCTCCTTGTAAGTGTTCAACTGCGAGGTGGCCAACTCGATTTTCCCGCGATATTCATTGATTTTCGCACGGATATCAGCAATCTCGATTTCAGTCTTGCTGATACGGGTCTTCAGTCCCTCAATGGTGTCCTCGAGGTCTTCCACTTCCAGCGGGAGTTCACCACGCAAGGTGCGGATGCGGTCAATCTCAGTCAAGATAGTTTGCAGTTGGTAGAGGTTTTTCAGACGCTCTTCCACTGGCATTTCTGATGGGTTGTCTTTTTTCTTTGCCATTTTTTTATAGATAATTGATTGGGTTTGTATTCGTCTTTGCTAAATGCACAGAGAGTGAAGGTGACTTCTTCAAGATGATATCACGCAGGACCTCAAGCGTATATTGTTCACTCTCAAAGTGTCCGATCTCCAACAGAAGCAAGTCCTTCTCATGGCCGAAGAAACGGTGGTAACCGATTTCGCCCGTGATGAAAGCGTCGGCTCCCTTCTCAATCGCCTTTTGAATGAGGAAAGCGCCTGCACCTCCACAGAGAGCGACATTTGTAATCGACTCCTTCTTGGCCGTGTTGGAACGGAGCGATTTGAGGTGGAACACCTCTTTCACTCTCTCCATGAATTCGTTCTGCGACAACGCTACAGGGAATGTGGCGATAATGCCCTCACCTGCTGTCGTGGCTTTTCCGGCACACACATAACCATCCTTCTGCGAGAGCCACTGAGGAGCCATCAGACCCAGTTTCTCAGCCATCTTGAAACTCACGCCACCATAAGCGGAGTCCAGATTGGTATGTGCCGAATAGACCGTGATACCATGCTGAATCACCTTGATGATGGTGCGTCCCACATAGTCACTCGGCGAGATGCTCTTCAATGGATGGAAGAGCAAGGGGTGATGACTCACGATGAGGTTACATCCACGCAGAATGGCCTCATCCACGACTTCTTCAGTCACGTCTAAACACAACAATGCCCCTGTAGTTTCTGCATCCTCTGCTAATCCAATCTGCAATCCCGCGTTATCGTAGCCGTCCTGCAGGGCCAGAGGAGCAAACTCTTCAAGGGCTCCTAAGATTTCCTTTACTTTCATGTATGTCTGAAACGTTCTCTTATCAGGGTCTGACGGATGGTCTGCACAGACATTCCACAAGATTCCATTTTACATTTCGGGTGCAAAGTTACACAATTTTTCCGACACCTTTTGCTAAAATAATGTTAAATGTTCAAACTTTCTCCCCCATTCGTTTGGAGGAATCAAAGAAAACACCCACCTTTGCAGTGTTCTATTAAAGTAGTACACTAATAAAGTCTACTAGTATGGAACCAAAACAATATCTTATCAACAGACTATTTACTTATCAACACAAGAACTATGTTAGCAATCAAGAATGTGACCTATGGCTATAACGCCATCCACAATGTGCTGGAAAACTTCTCGCTCACCTACGAAGAGCCTGGCATCTACGGCCTTCTGGGCAAGAACGGCACAGGGAAGTCCACCCTACTCTACCTCATCATGGGTCTTCTGCGCCCCAAGCAAGGAGAAATCACCTTCGATGGCATCGACACCCGTCAGCGCAATCCTGAGGCGCTGCAGGAGATGTTCATCGTGCCCGAAGAATACAACCTGCCCAGCATCTTGCTGCCCGACTACGTGAAAGTGTTCAAGCCCTTCTACCCCAACTTCGACGAGCAACTGCTGGTGCGGCTGCTGGAAGTGTTCGACATGCAGGGCGTGAATGGTGCCACACTCAATGCCGACGGCATCCCCAACATCAATCTGGGCGCATTGTCGATGGGTCAGAAAAAGAAGATATACATGTGCATCGCCCTTGCGGCACGCACCAAACTGCTCCTGATGGACGAGCCAACCAACGGACTCGACATCCCCAGCAAGAGCCAGTTCAGAAAGGTGGTGGCACAAGGCATGCGTGAAGGCCAGACGGTCATCATCTCCACCCACCAAGTGCGCGATGTGGAGACCCTGCTCGACCACGTGACCATCATCGAGCAGAACGCTGTCCTCCTCAACGAAAAGATGAACATGGAAGAGCCTGTCAACCTTGAGGAACTCTTCATCGAGGCCCTCAACCGCGCACAAATCTCTGCTTCCTAAACCCAATTATCCGATTACTCTGACTATTCTGACTATTCTGAATACTCTGATTACTCCGAATACTCTGACTATTCCGATTATTCCTAAAAATCACCCAAAAACAACCCATTATGAATTTCGATAAAAACCGCTTTGCGAACTTCGCAAAATATGACCTGACCATCAATAAGGCCTTCTTCCGCAACATGGCGCTCGTCACCATTGCCGGAACTATCGGCATCGCCATGCTGGGCTTCATCACGCGCTACAACATCTACCACGATGTCGCCACAGATCTTAGTGAATGGAACACAGCGCCCGCACCAGGCGAGTTCACACACTACACCTGGAACTACCTCTCCACTTTCTACGTGTTGTGCTTCTTCCTCCTGATGATGGACATCTTCGCTGGCTGTTGGGCACACAACCTTCGCAACAAACAAGGGCGCATCATCGAACTCACCCTGCCCGCCACCAATCTGGAGAAATTCACCTGGCATGCGCTCCTCATGCTTGTGGGCGGTTTCGTGCTGTGCATCCTTTCGCTGCTCATCGCCGACGGCCTCAACGCCTTGCTTACCCTCATGATGTTTGGCACAGAAAACGGGATAGGTTCACTCACACTATCAGCGGGTCAAATCCTCACCCTCAACATGCCAACCAACGATTTGCTATCCTTGCCATCCGTTAGTTCCGAAGGCGAGGTGAGCGAAGAAGATATTCAAGCCCTCAACATGCTCAGAGCCAGTTCGTTCGCCATGATTTCGGCTTTCATCTGCAAGATTGTCACGTTCTTCTTTGGCAATGCGCTGAAGTATAAGTACAACATTATCCTCACCTACATTGCCCTCCAAATCCTCAGCACCGTCGGCAGCATCTGCTTCTTCATCTTCACAGCCGCCACAACAGGCGACGCCATCGATGCCATTGCCGACTCTGATATGGACAACAACGATGTCATCAACCTCCTCACAGGTCTATCGGTTGCTGGTGGCGTGCTCAGCCTCCTGGTGGCTGCAGGGCTTATCTGGTGGAGTTATCGCCGCTACACCAAGGCACAGATTTCTGCACCTTTCAACAAATAAAAAAGGCATCATTATCCATAAAAAGCACTACTATGCGATTTAGAGACAACAAAGCCATCTATCAGCAAATAGCCGACTTCATCTGCGAGGACATTCTGCAAGGGAAGTTGTTGGAAGACGAACGCATTCCCAGCGTGAGGGAATACGCTTCCACCCTGGAGGTGAACACCAACACCTGCGCACGTGCTTACGACTGGTTGCAAGGGAAGAACATCATCTACACCAAACGCGGCCTCGGCTATTTTGTTTCTGTTGGCGCAAAAGACGCCATCCTGCAGATGAAACGCGAGGAGTTCATGAACCAGACGCTGCCCGATGTGGCGCGCCTCATGACCAACCTCAACATCAGTATCAGCGAACTGAACCAAGGAATTTCCAACTACCAAACAGCAAAATGACCACATGAGAATCAGAACTATCTTAATGATTGCCAGCCTTGCCGCTGTGGCAGCCACCATCACATCCTGCAATTTCAGCAGCGACGACCTGAACCGGTTGGCACGCAAGGAAGCGGGCAAGGACTCCTATCGAGACAGCGAGAAATGGGGAAAAGTCGTCACAAAGACCATCGAGGTCGAAGACTTCACCCGCATCAACCTGAAAGGCAATGCCGACATCAAGTTCACCCAAGGCGATGAACTGAAGGTGGAAGCCTACGGCAACGAGAAAGCCATCGAGCTGAACGACATCACAGTGGCGGACGGTACGATGACGGTGGCCAGCAAGCAGGGAGTGAAAGGCACCATTCCCACCATCAGAATCAAGGTGACTGCACCCAATCTCGAGAGCATTGATGTGAGCGGCACAGGCGACATCGACATCAAGGATGAGAACGAACTGGAGGGTGACCTGCAAATCCTCATCAGCGGCACAGGCGATGTGGATCTGGAGCGTGTGGAGTGCCAGCAACTCACCGTGCACATCAGCGGCAAGGGAGACATCACGGCCGAGAAAATCAAGTGCAAGAAAGCCGACATCAGCATCAGCGGCGATGGCGACATGAAGGCCGACGTGAAGGCCGACGACATCCTGGTGGAGATTGGCGGCACAGGCGATGCTGACCTCGACGTGAAATGCCAAAACCTCACCGTCACCGCTGGTGGAACAGGCGAAGTGGAACTGAAGGGCGAGTGTGCCCACCTGACCAAGAAATCGGGAGGTATGGCAAGCATCGACTCGCGCCGGTTGACCATCCACGAAGGCATCCGCATCCAATAACTCCAGCCGCCAGATTCCCGAAGAAAACTCCTATATCTTACAAAAACCGCACTTTTTACACAAAAATGTGCGGCTTTTTTTGTATTTTTGCCACTTTTGACCTTAACTTTGCACCCACTTCACCTATTTTCCTCACTAACTCAGAACTGAACATGAATAGAATTATCTCGGCTTTCCTGGCAGGAACCGCCTTTTTGTTCATGCCCCACGAGGCCATTTTTGCATCACCCACACAAGACGATGTCGCCACACACGACGAAATGACCACAGCGGACACCCCTGTGGTGAGCACCCGTTCTGGCCTCATCAGCGGAACGGTGCAAGAAGGCACATTGGCCTATCTGGGCATCCCTTACGCACGGGTGGAGCGCTTCATGCCTCCCCTGCCTGTGGAGCCGTGGGACAGCATCAGAGTGTGCGACCACTGGGGGCCACAAGCGATGCAGAACACGTATGGGCGCCAACTCAGCGAGGCCGAGATGTCGGAGAAGCACTCCTGTGTGCTGAACGTGTGGACCACCGACCTGAAGGCACACAAGCCTGTCATGCTGTGGATTCACGGCGGCGGCTTCGACTCTGGCACCTCCAGTTGGGACCCAGGCATGCTGCTGGCCAAGAGAGATGTGGTGGTGGTCAGCCTCAACCATCGGCTCAACATTCTCGGATTTCTCGACCTCTCGGCCGTGTCCGACAAATACAAGCACTCTGGCAATGTGGGTGTGCTCGACATTGTGGCAGCGCTGAAGTGGATTCGCGACAACATCACAGCCTTCGGCGGCGACCCATCCAACGTGACCATCTTTGGAGAGTCGGGCGGTGGCGGAAAAGTGGGCACACTCATGTGCATGCCCGATGCTAAAGGGCTTTTCCACAAGGCCATCATCATGAGCGGAACCATCCTCAACATCAACACCCAAGCCGCCACACAACAACTGGGCAAGGCCGTGCTGAGAGAACTGAACATCCCCGAGAACGAGGTGGAACGCATCAACGACATCCCTTACGAGGAACTCTACACCGCCGGACAGCGAGCGATGGCTCACAGCATCGGCACACGCACACCCGGCACCCCCATGATGTGGGGATTCGGCCCCACCCCCGACGGTGAAGTGCTGACACAGCAACCCTTCCAGCCAGGTTTTGCCGAACTCTCGTCCGATGTGCCCCTGCTCATCGGCACCACTTTCAACGAACTGCAACGTCTGCGCTACGACCAACCGCTCACAGCGGCCGAAGCCCGCGCCGAACTCCGCAAGACCTTTGGCGACGACACCAATGCCTACATCGAGGCCTTCAGGGCTGCATATCCCCAATATACCCCACAGGACCTCTTGAGCATCGACTGGCTCTTCCGCCCCAAGACCCTCATCACCACCGACGCCATTGCTGAAACACGCAAGGCACCCACCTACGTGTATATGTTCACGTGGCGTTCGCCTGTCAATCACGGCTCCGTGCATGGTGCAGAACTCAAATTCTGCTTCAACGCGCCCCAACACTCAGGAGAAAGCCTCCCCAACCCCACAGAACAAGACCTTCAGTTGGGCAACCTCATGTCGTCGGCATGGGCACAATTCGCCAAAACCGGCAACCCCAACATCGACTCCCTACCCACTTGGCAACCCTACACCCCTGCCAACGGCGAACTCATGGTGTTCGACCACCAATGCCAAGTGCGCCACAATCCCGACCGACGTCTCCAGGAAATCATCAACAAGCATTGCTTCCTGCTGCTCGACCAGTATAAGAAATGATGCCGAGGGGCACCAGTCACCACTTCCAGTGCCTCCGTTTCCCTCCTTCCACTACCTCCAACTACTCTCTGTCAGTACCTCAAAATCGGTGTGACTCAGACCGACCCCCTCGGTGTGACTCAGACCGACCTACCCGGTGTGAGTCACACCGCCAAAGAGGTAGTGGAACAAAGGTAGCAGCCGTTGTTACACTGTCAAGTTGGTCAAAACGGAAGAAGCGATAAAAAGTGTACAAAAAATTTGGAGGTGTAAACGGGATGTGCTACCTTTGTGGAAAAATATATGACACAGGCAGACTTTCAGGACTTCATCGACCAGCACAGCTGTACGCTGGAGGAAATCAAGGCGACGGCACATGCGTTGCATGCGAGCGTGAATCAAACGTATGGCAAGAAGCATCCGTACGGGCTCCATCTCGACATGGTGGTTGACTCCGTGTGCCACTACGGGCATCTGGTGTGTGCTGACGAGCAGGATGTGCTGCCTCTGTTCTTCGGAGCCTACTTCCACGACAGCATCGAGGACACACGACAAACCTACAACGATGTGACAAAGATAGCCTGCCGATGGATGGACAAGGAACAGGCACACACGGCCGCTGAAATCGTCTATGCGCTGACCAACGACAAGGGACGCACACGCGCCGAACGTGCCGGAGAGAACTACTACCGAGGCATCCGCGAGACGCCCTACGCCCCATTCGTGAAACTGGCCGACCGACTGGCCAACATCACCTTCTCCTGCACCAACGAGAGCGAGACCAACACCCGCATGATCAAGGTGTATAAGCAGGAACTCCCCCACTTTCTGGAGGCCATCGACGCCCACAGCGAGGACGGAAGAATGGCCCTGCCACAAGTGATGGTGAATCAAATTTATGCCCAAATCTCATAAAAAGAAGACACGCTTATGACTACACACACAAAACTCTACACGCTGAACTATGACGAGGTCAAGACGTATCTGTGGACAGCCGCATTCGTGGCTGCCAACATGGTGCTGCCTCAAGTGTTCCACCTCATTCCGCAGGGTGGCATCATTTTCGCCCCACTCTCATTCGTCATCTTGGCCGGTTCCTACAAATTCGGCTGGAAAACAGGACTTCTGGCCGCACTCGCCTCGCCAGTGGTGAACAACCTGGTGTTTGGAGCACCTGCCTGGGGAGTAGTGCCTGTGATGGCGCTCAAACTGGCGTTCCTCGCTGTGATTGCAGGGCTGACAGCACAATATTTCAAGAAAGTGAACCTGCTGCTGCTCACAGGAGTGGTGCTGACGGCCGAACTGCTGGGAGGACTCGGCGAACTGGCACTCACGGGCGGCATCGCTGCCACCATTGCCGACTTCACCATCGGCTGGCCAGGCCTGCTACTGCAAGTGTTTGGCACTTATGCCCTGCTCGCATTCTCCGCAAGAAAGAACTGACGAGCGCCTATATCCACAAACAAAAAAAATGGGAACCTCACCGCTGCATGTGTGAGGTTCCCATTTTTCTTTTCTAAAGACTGGCAACAAGCCGTTTACTTGATGCCCAATTTCTTGGCAATCTGCTTGGGGATGGCATCCTTGTGAACGAGGATGTTCATGGTCTTGTAGGCCACAAACGCCTTAGATGCGTACCAGACACCCTTGTACTTGTAGTCGGTGCCCCATGAGTTCTTCACCATGAAATACTCCTTACCGTTCTGGTCGGTGGCAATACCATAGATGAGCATACCGTGGTCATCAGTCGTCTCCCAGTTGTCGTATGCCACTTGGCGCATCTCCTGCGTGATGGTCATTTCAGGCAACGGACGAGCGGTGTAGGCAGCACGGCTGGGTGTGCCAGAGGAGCCAAACCAACGCTCATAATCAGAGCCGCTGGTCTCCTTCACCTTCTGCAAGTCGGGACACACGGCGATACCATCGCGAGAGAATCCGTTTTCAGAGACATCTGCACCCCACGCAAAAGTGTAGCCATTCTTCACGGCCGACTCCATCACCTCCATGAACTCAGCAAGCGGCAGGTTGTAGGAGAGTCCCCAACGCCAGTTGTCCTGCACCTCGATGATGAACTGCTCGTAGAAAGGATGGTGCGTGAAGGATGTGAGGCTTATATAGTCGTCCATGTTCAAACCTGTGGAAGCCATGTAGGACTGTGGTGTGTACTTCTTGCCGTTGTGAGTGAACTCGGTCGGGCACTCACCCAAATAAGCGTCGAGCGTGGCATTGATGGGCTTGAACCAAACGGGAGAGAGTTTCTTCTGTTCACCTTTGGCAACAGCATTCACCATCGGTTCGAGGATGCTGAAGAACTCGCTGAAGTTGGGCAGCGTGTCACCATAGAGGGTGCCAGGTGCAGGCATTGCCGTCTCTGGAATCATGCCGTAATGCTTCATGCAATAAACGCAGTCATAGAAAGAACCACCTTGGCTGAAATCCATGTCACCATGCAGACGGACAGTCGCTTTGGCACGGTCTTCATAAGTCTTGTGAGCGAGATACATCTCAGAGAAGTCCCAAGTGCCCTTGCCCATGCGGAGCAGTTCCGCCTCGAAGAAGCCGAGTGAAGAATAAGCCCAGCAGGTGCCGGAACGATTCTGGTTTTTGGTGGATGTGATAGGATTCTCTTTCACGACGGTGAACTGGAATCCCTCGTTCTTCTCTTGTGCAAAGAGGGAAGTGCCGCTAACCAACAGAGCGGCAACAATCAGTAACTTTTTCATATCTTATGGTTTATTTGTTGATAAATTCTTCTACGTCATCAATATGGTAAGGAATAATCTTGTCGCCAATCATCTCACAACCGTCTTTTGTGATGAGGATATCGTTCTCCAGACGGATGCCACCAAAATCGCGCCAAGGCTCTAAAGCGTCGTAGTTGATAAACTCCATGTGCTTCTTCTCCGAGCGCCAAAGGTCGATGAGATGAGGGATGAAGTACATGCCAGGCTCGTCGGTCATGACGAAACCTTCTTGCAGACGGCGGCCACAACGCAGGTTGCAAAGGCCAAACTGAGTGGATGGCTGCACTTCGTCGTCGAAGCCAAGATAGTTCTGTCCCAAACCCTCCATATCGTGCACATCCATGCCCATCATGTGGCCAAGCCCGCATGGGGAGAACATGGCATGGGCACCTGCCTGAACAGCCTCTTCCGTGTCGCCTTTCATGAGTCCGAGCGATTTCAGATGGTCAACCATCACACGGGCAGAACCCAAATGGATGTCGAGCCATTTCACGCCTGGCTTCGAGTTGGCAATCACCCAATCGTGAGCCGCTTCCACACCTGCATACAGGTCGCGTTGCTGCTGGGTGAACTTGCCTGAGACGGGAGTCACACGCGTATGGTCGGAACAATAGTTCTCACTACTTTCAGCACCAGCATCGCAGAGCATCAGACGACCTGCTTCCATCGGCCTGAAACTTGGGAAACCGTGCTGAATCTCGCCGTGAGTGGAAAGGATGGCTTGGAAGGACACACCGTCGCCATAACTCATGGCGATGCCTTCGATGACACCAGCAATATACTTCTCCGTCACGCCTGGCGCACAGAGTTTCATGGCGGCGGTATGCATCATATAACCTATTTCAGCGGACTTCTTCAGTTCTTCCACCTCTTCTGGCTTCTTGATGGAGCGCATCGCCACAATCGCCTTGATGAGTTTGACGGAGGCTTTCTCCTTTGACTGCAACGGATGAATGCCCACAAGGTCTGCCAACTGAATCATCAGGTCGTGACGGTACTGAGGAAGGAAATGGATGGTCTGCCCTTTGGCTTTGGCTGCTTCCACAACGGTCTTCAGTTGTGCCATAGGAGCGGTGTTGCTCACACCAACACTGTCGGCAAGGTCGCTGACAGATGGTACAAAACCTGTCCAAATGATGTCGTTGATGTCGATGTCATTACCAAAAACGCACTCTTGGTCATTGTCAATGTCAATGACCGCAGCAAGTCCCTCGCGTTTCAGGCCAAAATAGTATAGGAAACAACTGTCCTGACGGAAATGATAGGTATTGGCAGGATAGTTGTTGGGGGCGTCGTTGTTGCCAAACAGGAGAATCAATCCTTCGCCAACACGCTTTTTCAGCTCTGCACGACGCTGTACATAAATCTCTTTTGCAAACATATAGCTAATTGATGGTTTCTCAGATTGTGGCACAAAGGTAAAACAAAAAGGCTGAAAAAACAAAACGAGAACCTGTTTTTTCAGCCTTTTTAAGTAAAAGCGAGTTGATAAGCGCTTATTCTTCTTGCAGAGGGGACTATTCCATTCCCAACTCATGCCGCTTGGACGAGTATTTTCCTTTCAGCGTTTGTGCCAGACGTTTCACCTCCGGAATCTGCGGGCTGTTATGCTCCACACAAAGATGAATGTCGTCAAGCCCCTTCAGCATACCCAGACGACAGTCCTGAAATCTGCTGAGTTCCTGCTTCGTGTGCACCTGGTCAATGCGTCGGATAAGATTGTTGAGATTGGCTATCACACCGCTGGCAGGCACTTCATACTCACGGCAAGCCTGAACATAGGACGCCTCGGCTTCTTGCTGATATTTGGTCACAGCCGCCTTCTCCTCACGACTCAATGTGGTCATCTCGCTGCGGAGCGACTGAGTCGTTTCCATATACTTTTTCTTGGCAGAGACGAGACCATCGGGCGACTGCACTTCGTCCATCATCTCTTTCACCTCGCTGAACTTCAGACACAACGAGGCACTTTCCCTGTCGATGTTCTCTTTCTCGGCGATGGTATCATAGGCTATATCCTCAGCAGTAGGAAGATCCTCGTCCTCCGAATCGAAAGCCCCACCACGGCGCGTGGTTGGTGTCGAGTCGCAAGCCCACAGCATCAGCAGTACGGCCACAACCATCAATGGCAATATCTTCTTCATAGAGCGGTTGAAAAGAAATCAAGGGACACATCCGTGTGGACATGTCCCTTGGGTGTTAAGTTGTGTGAGATAAAATTACTCGTTAGTGTCGTTCATCTTCTCTTTCAGGGCAGCAAGTGCGTCGATGTCGCCGAGAGAAGTGGAAGCAGCCACGTTCTTGATAACAGGAGCCTGCTCCTTCTGTGGACGGCTTGCCTTCTTGGCAGCAGCCTCAGCCTTCTTGGCGGCACGAGCCTCAGCACGTGCAACATCTTCGAAGATGCGAGAGTGAGAAAGGATGATGCGCTTAGCCTCCTTGTTGAACTCAATCACCTTGAACTGGAGAGTCTCGCCGAGCTGAGCCTGGCTACCGTCTTCCTTCACGAGGTGCTTTGGAGTGGCAAAGCCTTCCACACCACCTTCGAGTGAGATAACAGCACCCTTGTCGAGCACTTCAATCACCTTACCCTCGTGGATAGAATCCTGAGTGAACACTTCCTCGAACTTGTCCCAAGGATTGTCCTCAAGCTGCTTGTGGCCGAGAGAGAGACGACGGTTCTCCTTGTCGATGTCAAGCACCTGCACCTCGATAGGCTCACCAATCTTGGTGAACTCTGATGGGTGCTTCACCTTCTTGGTCCAAGAGAGGTCAGAGATGTGGATGAGACCATCAACACCTTCCTCAACCTCTACAAACACACCGAAGTTAGTGAAGTTACGCACCTTAGCTGTGTGCTTGCTACCAACAGGATACTTCTCTTCAATCTTCTCCCATGGGTCATCCTTCAACTGCTTCACGCCGAGAGACATCTTACGCTCCTCGCGGTCGAGAGTGAGGATAACAGCGTCCACTTCGTCGCCCACCTTCATGAATTCCTGTGCAGAGTGGAGGTGTGCGCTCCAAGACATTTCAGAAACGTGGATGAGACCTTCAACACCAGGTGCAATCTCGATGAATGCACCGTAGTCGGCCATCACAACCACCTTACCATGAACCTTGTCACCTACCTTGAGGTTGGCATCAAGAGCATCCCATGGGTGTGGAGTAAGTTGCTTCAGACCGAGAGCAATGCGCTTCTTCTCGTCGTCGAAGTCGAGAATCACCACGTTGAGCTTCTGGTCGAGCTGAACGATTTCCTTTGGATCGCTCACGCGGCCCCAAGAGAGGTCGGTGATGTGGATGAGACCGTCAACACCACCGAGGTCGATGAATACGCCATAGTTGGTGATGTTCTTGACAGTACCCTCAAGAATCTGACCCTTCTCGAGCTTAGAGATAATCTCTTTCTTCTGAGCCTCGAGCTCTGCCTCGATAAGAGCCTTGTGGCTAACAACCACGTTGCGGAACTCCTGATTGATTTTCACAATCTTGAATTCCATGGTCTTGCCAACAAATGTATCGTAATCGCGGATAGGCTTCACATCGATCTGAGAACCTGGGAGGAATGCCTCTGTGCCAAGCACGTCAACAATCATACCACCCTTTGTGCGGCACTTCACGAAACCATTCACGATTTCGTCGTTTGCAAGTGCAGCGTTCACACGATCCCAAGAACGGCTCTGACGTGCCTTCTTGTGAGAGAGGATGAGCTGACCCTTCTTGTCTTCCTGATTCTCGATGTAAACCTCAACGGTGTCACCCACCTTGAGGTCTGGAGCGTAACGGAACTCGCTGCGTGCGATGATACCTTCGCTCTTGTAACCGATGTTGACAACAACTTCACGGTCGTTGAGAGCGGTAACAGTACCGTCAACCACCTCGTTGTCGTTCACGTTGTTGAGAGTGCCTTCATAGGCAGCAGTTTGAGCGGCTTTGTCAGCACTGCTCACGCCGTCGTTCTCGAATGCATCCCAATCGAAACCTTCCAGCGGTTTAATGTCTTTAATTGCCATAAAATAAAATTGTTGTTTGTTTGTAATTAATAAAGTTAGACATTATGTTGATAAAATCTAATCTGTCCTGTGTCCTAAAACACAAAACGGCTGCAAAGTTAACGTTTTTTTCGTTATTTGGCAAAATAAACCACCAAATAAATGTCATTTCTTCCTCTTTCGACCTAATAATTCATTATTTATATGTACTTTTGTGGCGTTTCATCAAGAAAAGACATGAAAAAGAAGACATTACTAACACTTATTGCTTTCTTGTTACTGATGCCAGCATGGGCTCAAAACACTATCGACATCAGTGGCAACAACTCTTCCAACAATTACAGATCATACGATGAATCCCTCTATTTGTCCTCTTTCAAGAAAGTGGATGTGAAGATGGCACGCTATTGCTATTTCAGTTCCACCATCACAGGAAAAGGCACGCTGAACCTGTATGCCGGAGGCGAACGTTGCTATTTGGGCACAGCAAAGGGTGAGACTTGGCCAAACTGGACGAACTTCACGGGAAACGTACATATTTATCCTTTCGAGGAGAACTCACCTAATTTAACACTCTATGGTGTGGTGCTGGCGCATGGCGGCCAGAGTTTTTCGCCCGAGAACATGGAGAGCGACATCAAGTCGGGCAAGGTGAACAACTCGATGGAGCGATGCCACGTCACTTTGCACACAGGCGCCACTCTCCTTTGTGAGGCCAACACAAATGGAGCCGGTTTCCGCATTGGCGACCTGAACACGGAAGTGGGTTCATCCATTATTGGATATATGAAAACGAACACACGTGCGGCATACTTTCTGGTGGGCTATTCTGGAGCAGATGCCACATTGGCAGGAAAAATCGCCCCACCCGACTATAGCGACACGCATCCTTTGGGCATCATCAAGGAAGGCAAAGGCACCTGCCGCATCACAGGCAACAACAACTATCTGACAGGTTGCTTGCGAGTGACGGACGGCCGAGTTCTGGTGATGAACGACCGTCTTGAAGCCGAGAGCAAGAAACTGAGAGGAGCCTTGGGTGCAAAACAAAATGTCAACGAGGCCATTGCATATGTGTTCGAAGGTGGTGTGCTTGGCGGTACGGGAAGCATCGCTGGAACCGTGGACAACTATGGCACGATAGAACCAGGCGATGACGCGGTGGGTACACTCACCCTGAAGAATTATGCCACCACATCAAAAAACACCAACCTCTTCGTGCGACCCCAATCAGTGTTGCGCTTCAAGATTGAATCGGCATCCGATTATGACCAACTGATGGTCAACGGAACCGTCAAATACTTCGACATGACACAAGACTTCTCGACCAGCGACAAGATGCCGCTCATCCAAATTGCGTTGGCCAAGGATGCTGGCGTGAAAGTGGGAGACGAATTCCACCTGCTCACCGCCAAGAGCAAAACAGGCGACTGGCACTTCGAACTGAAAAAGCCAGAACGCTACACTTGGGAGATTGTAGAGAAAGAAGAAAACGGAGAATATACCGTCGGGCTGCGCCTCGTGTCGCTCAATGATTCAGATGAACCAGAGAACCCCGAAGACCCAGAGGAAGAAGAGAAAGAGCACATGGGTGCCTTCTACGATGATGGCATCAACGACCAAACCGACAAGACCACTTTGCGTGAATATGCCGCGCAGAACGGGAAATACATCGGCACAGCCATCTCCACTTGGAAAAACGACATCACCAACGCAGGATTGGCCGAGACGAAAGAGGTGAAACAGCAGTTCAATATGCTCGTGGCAGAAAACCAGATGAAATTCGACGAACTGGAACCTTCACGTGGCGAGTTCAACTATTGGGCAGCCGACAACTTGGTGAACTTTGCACAAAACAACAAGATGAAGATGAGAGGGCACTGTCTCGTATGGCATGCCCAATTGCCCACATGGGTGTCAAGCGACGGCAAGAAGAACGACAAAAACTGGAGCCGCGCAGAAGCCTTGAAGATTATGGAGACCCATATCACCAACGTGGTGACACACTTCAAAGGCAAAGTGACCGAATGGGATGTGGTGAACGAATGCCTGTCCGACGACCAGACAACCGTGCGCACCAATCCTGAAGGCTACGAACTGCGCGAAAGCGTGTGGATGCGCGCCATCGGCGAAGACTACATCGACTCCGCTTTCGTCTATGCCCATCGTGCAGATCCCGATGCCCTGCTCTACCTGAACGACTATGGCGTGGAGATGCAGGGAAAAGCCAAGTCTGTCGCATTCTACAATCTGGCCATGCGTCTGAAGAACAGCGACATTCCTATCGACGGCGTAGGATTGCAATGCCACTTCTCCATCGGCGATGTCGATTCCGTCAAACTGGCCAAGACCATCCAGCGTTTTGCCGACGCAGGACTTCAATGCATCATCACCGAGTTGGACATGGGCATCCCATACGTTTCTGAGGCCAACTACGAGGAACAGGCACGCAACTACCGCGTCATCACCGACATCATGCTCAACAACGACAACTGCCCCAATCTCGTCATCTGGGGATTGAAGGACAACAACAGTTGGAGAGAGGCATCCCTTCCACTGCTCTACACGGAGGGTGTGGAAAAGAAACCCGCCTACTACGGTGTCCGTTCCGCCCTTCGCCACCGCATCATCGAGGCCACGAACATCCAGACAGTTAACAAACAACCAGTCCTAACAGACGAAAAGACCTATGACCTCTACGGACGCTACATCCAAGGAAAGCCTCTCAGCCCTGGCATCCTCATCAAAAAGGGGAAGAAGATTCTCCATCGGAAATAACAGCGTCCTAAGAGAATGAAATAGAGACAAACAAGAATGCGCGATATGTTGACACACATACCGCGCATTTTTTCATATGCCATCGACACTAAAAGTAGGCGATGGTAAGGCGACGATGAGCCTCATCCGCAGTTGCCGGCGATGACAAGAAACCAGTCTTCGGGTCGTAATACTGGGTATGCTTCACCACCAAGAACTTCCGTTCCATCTCTCTGACCCAGAAGGAACCATCAGGATTGATGAACATGGAGGCTTCATCCAACTGGCGCCACAAAACATCGTTGGAACGAACGATGTCCAGCACCTCTTTCAGTTCCTCCGACGTGGGAAAACGATAACTATAATACACCGTCTGGCCTTCCGTCTCTTCCGTCTCGTCTTTACAGAAAGGCTCATGATTGACAATCATCATCTCTTGAGCCTTAATTCGGCCCATCATCTTCACCAAGATGCCACGCTGACCATTAGCAGCCTCACGCACACACACATAGCACGAAGAGGTCATATGCTCATACGACTCCTTGCCGCTCTTGTGTATCTGACTGCCAGTTTTGGGAAGTTCCACCACTTCACCCAATTTCCAGTTATTTCTTTTCATATTCATGTTTGTAATAAGATAGTAATTTGCCCTAATCCGAAAAACGGGACAAAGGTACACATTTCTCTCAAAAAAAGAGAAAACTCGTAACTCTTTCTCTACGAAATCTGCACTTTTTTCCACAAAAACCGCATTTTTTCTTGAAAAATGTTTGTTGTTTCGGGGAAAGTATGTACTTTTGCAGCGAAAATAGTTGAAACGAAAAACTTCAATTTTTCAATTCTTCAATTTTTCAATCTTAAAGAGATGAAGTCATTGTTTAACACATATTACTATTTTTACTTTTACTTTAGCAAGAAGTAAGAGCGGGTAGTTATGTGTTCATAGGAAGACAATGCAACAACAATAGTGAAACAATATAGCCCCGCTCTGATGAGTGGGGCTTTTTGGTGGAGCAAACTATACATTATATAATATATGAGAAGAGTAGCAATACAAGGAGAGGTGGGAAGTTACCACGACGTAGCCAGCCACTATTACTTCGAAGGTGAAGACATCGAACTGATTTGTTGCGACACATTCGAAGAGGTGTTCGAGGAGATGAAGAAAGACTCGAAAGTGATTGGCATGGTGGCGATAGAAAACACCATCGCGGGGTCGCTGCTGCACAACTACGAACTGCTGCGCGACAGCGGCATGCAGATTGTGGGCGAGCACAAACTCCGCATCTCACACAGCATCATGTGTCTGCCAGAAGACGACTGGGAAGACATCACAGAAGTGAACTCACACCCTGTGGCGCTGATGCAGTGCAGAAACTTCCTGAAACAGCATCCCCAGTTCAAGATTGTGGAGACCGACGACACAGCAGGCTCTGCCAAAAACATCAGCGAGAACGCGCTGAGAGGTCATGCCGCCATCTGCTCGAAATACGCTGCCCCACTCTACGGAATGAAAATTCTGCAAGAGGGCATCGAGACGAACAAGCACAACTTCACCCGCTTCCTGATTGTGGCTGACCCTTGGGTGGCAGAGGAACTGAGTGTGCCCAGCAAGTCCAACAAATCAAGCATCGTGTTCAGCCTTCCCCACAGCGAAGGTTCACTCTCGCAGGTGTTGAGCATCTTCTCGTTCTACAAAATCAACCTCACCAAGATTCAGTCATTGCCCATCATTGGCAGAGAGTGGGAGTATATGTTCTACATCGACGTGATGTACGACGATTACACCCGCTACCGCCAGAGCATCGACGCCGTCAGACCCCTGACCAAGCAACTGAAGATATTGGGTGAATACAAGGAAGGAAAGGAAACCCTCCCCTCATCCTCCCTGTGAGGGAGGGGGTGGTTACCTCCACAACATACAAAACAAGAATCAATAACAACAAAATAATATACAAGTAGAATCCTCCCCACCAACATTCTACTCTCCCCCTCAACAGGGGGAGCGGGGAGGGGGTCTTTCATGATACAGCCAGCAGACAGACTCTCGTTAGTCTCAGAATACTACTTTTCGAGAAAATTAAAGGAAGTGGCACAATTGAACGCAGAAGGCAAGGACATCATCTCGCTTGCCATCGGCTCACCCGATATGCCTCCCAGTGCAGAAACCATCGACGTGCTCTGCGAGAACGCCAAACGCCCCGACGCACACGGCTATCAGCCCACAGTGGGCATACCCGAACTGCGCAAGGCAATGGCCCGATTCTACAAGAGATGGTATAATGTGGAACTCGACCCAGCCACCGAGATTCAGCCACTCATCGGCAGCAAGGAAGGCATCCTGCATGTAACCTTGGCACTGTGCAACCCAGGCGACAAAGTGCTGGTGCCCAATCCCGGCTACCCCACCTACACATCGCTCAGCAAGATACTCGGTCAGCAAATCGTGAACTACGACCTGATGGAGACCAACGGCTGGCAACCCGACTTCGAGCAGTTGGAAGCGATGGACCTGACAGGCGTGAAACTCATGTGGACGAACTACCCCAATATGCCCACAGGTGGACGTGCCACCCGCGAACTGTATGAGAAGATAGTCGCATTCGCCCGGAAACACAACATCGTGGTGGTGAACGACAACCCCTACTCCTTCATCCTCAACCGCGACGAACACCTGAGCATCCTCCAAGTGCCAGGAGCCAAAGAGTGCTGCATCGAATTCAACTCCATGTCGAAGAGCCACAACATGCCCGGATGGCGTGTCGGTATGCTCGCCACCAACAGCACCTTCGTGCAGTGGATTCTGAAAATCAAGAGCAACATCGACTCCGGCACCTTCCGTCCCCTGCAACTCGCAGCCGCTCAAGCCTACGACAACACCGAAGCATGGCACACCCACGCCAACATCGAGACCTACGCCACCCGTCGCAAGATAGCCGAGCAAATCATGACCACCCTCGGCTGCACCTTCGACCCCACGCAGCAAGGCATGTTCCTCTGGGGACGCATCCCCGACAGCATCGCCGACGTCGAAGACCTGACCGAGAAGGTGCTCCACGAAGCCCGCGTCTTCATCACCCCCGGCTTCATCTTCGGCTCCAACGGCAAACGCTACATCCGCATCTCGCTTTGTGCCAAAGACGAGAAGATGCTCACTGCATTGCAGAGAATAAAGGAGGCCTTCCCTTCACCCTCCCTGTGAGAGAGGGGGTGGTTACCTCCACAACATACAAAACAAGAATCAATAACAACAAAATAATATACAAGTAGAATCCTCCCCACCAACATTCTACTCTCCCCCTCAACAGGGGGAGCGGGGAGGGGGTCATATATGGAACTCGATTTACAACCATTAGGTCTGCCAAGCGACAACGAACGTCCGTTCGTGATTGCAGGCCCATGCTCCGCAGAGACGGAGGAACAAGTGATGAAAACCGCCCGTGAACTCGCCATGAAAGGCTGCCACAACTTCCGCGCAGGAGTTTGGAAGCCACGCACCAAGCCAGGAGGCTTCGAAGGCAACGGCGAGAAGGCACTCCCATGGATGAAGCAAGTGAAGGAAGAGACCCACATGCTCATCTCCACCGAGGTAGCCACACCCGAACACGTGGAACTGGCGCTGAAATACGACATGGACATCCTTTGGATTGGTGCCCGCACCACAGCCAACCCCTTTGCCGTGCAGGCATTGGCCGACGCCTTGAAAGGTGTGGACGTGCCCGTGTTCGTGAAGAACCCCGTCAACCCCGACATCGAACTGTGGATTGGAGCCTTAGAGCGCATCAACCAGGCAGGCGTGAAGCGTATGGGAGCCATCCACCGCGGCTTCTCCAGTTACGAGCAGAAGATATACCGCAATGCCCCGATGTGGCAGATTCCCATCGAACTGCACCGCCGCATCCCCAACCTGCCCATCATCTGCGACCCCTCACACATCGGTGGCCGCCGCGAACTCATCGCCCCACTCTGCCAGCAGTCGATGGACCTCGGTTTCGACGGACTGATTGTAGAAGCCCACTGCGACCCCGACAAAGCATGGAGCGACGCCAAGCAGCAAGTCACCCCAGAAGTGCTCGACTACATCCTCTCGCTCCTCATCATCCGCGACGAGCACACCACCACCGAAGGATTGGCCAGCATGCGCAAGCAGATTGACGAACTGGACAACCAACTCATGGAGATTCTGGCCAAGCGTATGCGAGTGTGCCGCGAGATTGGCCACTACAAGAAAGAGCACAACATGACCGTGCTGCAAGCCGTCCGCTACAACGAAATCCTGTCCAAGCGCGGTGTGCAAGGCTCCCTCTGCGGCATGAGCCCCGACTTCGTCGCCAAAGTCTTCGAGAGCATCCACGAAGAAAGTGTGCACCAGCAAATTGAAATCATCAACAAATAAAATTGAAAAATTGAAAAATTGAAAAATTGAAGTTGCCATACGGGGTGTTCTAACATCGCGCCAGCCAAAAACTTCAATTTTTCAATTCTTCAATTCTTCAATCCTAAAAAAGCTCTGTTTTTATGAAGATTCTGATATTAGGAGCAGGCAAGATGGGTTCATTCTTCACCGACCTGCTGTCATTCGACCACGAAGTGGCGGTATACGACATCGACCCCAAGCGTCTCCGATTCATGTATAACACCCAGCGATTCACCACGCTCGACGAGATAGACGCCTTCGAGCCAGAACTGGTCATCAACGCCGTCAGCCTCAAATACACCCTGCAAGTGTTCAACCAGGTGATACCCCACCTCCCCAAGTCGTGCATCCTCTCCGACATCTCGTCGGTGAAGACAGGCTTCAAGGAATACTACGAAGCCAGCGGCTTCCACTACGTGAGCACCCACCCCATGTTCGGTCCCACCTTTGCCAACCTCGGCAAACTGAGCGACGAGAACGCCATCATCATCAACGAAGGCGACTACATGGGACGCTGCTTCTTCAAAGACCTCTACTCCCGTCTCGGTCTCAACATCTTCGAATACTCCTTCGAAGAGCACGACCAGACCGTAGCCTACTCCCTCTCCATCCCCTTCATCTCCACCTTCGCCTTCGCCGCCGTCATGAAGCATCAGGATGCCCCCGGCACCACCTTCAAGCGCCACATGAAAATCGCCAAAGGCGTCCTCTCTGAAGACGACACCCTCCTGCGCGAAATCCTCTTCAACCCCTACACCAAAGGGCAAGTCGAGCAAATCCGCAAGGAGATGAAAGAAATCATCGAAATCATCGACACACGCGACGAGGAGCACATGCAGCAATACCTGACAAAGATTCGCAAGAACATCAAGTAGTGCGCGTGTTTTTTCCGATCACATAATAAAAAACGGTGAGTCCGACGAGTTGCAGGTTCGTCGGACTCATTTGGTTTAAGTGCAAATTAACAAATTAACAAATTAACACCTCAAAAAAACGCTCCCGTCTTCATCCAGCATATCCCAATCCTCATAGGTCGTTTCTGTCTGCTTTTTCGTGACAGGCTCCACCCTTGTTTGTCGGCAGTATTCAGGGCTTTCTCTGATGAGCAGTTCCGCATACCCCCTCTTGCCCTTCGTCGACAACTCACCCGTCGTCATCTTTTTCATGATGAAGCGGTCAAGCATATTGATGACGGTTTCACTATCGGATGGAGTGCCGTACCAGTCAAAACTGCGAGCCAAGACAATGTCTCCCACTGATTTCAGCTGATTCAACTGGAACATAGCGTTGTTGTAGGTGCCCAGACGCATCACCTTGAAGGTGTTTCTGTTCTCCATCGGGAGATACACATTGCCCATCTCGTACTTTCCGACGAACATCGCCTTTCTACTTCTTTGGAATGAATTGTCAGTCGCTTTGGGTGGACATCTCTCGAAGGTCGCACAACGGAATCCTGTCGTTCCCTCCTTCAATTCTCCGAACGTGCCCCATTCATTGAAGAATTTCCTGGTTAACACGAACTCAATCATGCTTCACCTCCTTTCTCTCCAAAGGCAAAAGCCCATGCCTCTTTGAGTTCGTGACAAGTGAGAACATCCTTCCCATTCTCCACCACCGACATGGCAGCCACCATCTTGCACCCCATCTCTTGATAGTCGGGGTCTCCGAACTTGACCACTTGGTCATCCTTCACACCCATATACCTGCACACACGCCTAATGTAGTTCTCCGTGTGATTCTCATTCTCAGGTGCCCATCGGCTGATGATTTCTCGAATCGTCCACTTCTGATGCTTCTGGTTGTAGATACGCAGCAGAACGAAAGCCGCTCGAAGCCCATGCTTCCTGTCTCTGAACTTGCAGAAAGCGCCATCGCTGCCGAAGCAGCCCAGCCACGTGTTACCCTTCACGTAGCGGATGTTGAGGGGGTTGCAGTTGCGCAACCCTCTCGGTGTTCTACACGGTCTTGCCATTCTTCTTCTCCTCCTTCTTCTTCTTGATGTTAGACACAATCTCTTCTACGAAGATTCTTAATATCTCTCTGAGCAAGGCAAACAAGGCCTGCTTCTCTTCTTTATTTAACACGATTTTTTCCATTGCTTTGATTATTTATTCTGGTTTTGGTAAATTGGTCATCGCCAGCCTTTTCAATCAGGCCATTCTTCTTCCACAAGGACAAGACAACTCTGACGGGAGTTTTTATGAATGCCCTGCGCATGGCTGCCGCCAAATCGTTTTTTGTGAACGTCTCGCCCAGTTTGTAGAAGATACCCTTCCATTTGAAGGACGGTTTCTGAGCATTGCTCTGCAACTCGTTATACCGCTCTCCAAACTGGTTCAGCGAGTTTCGCAAATCGACCGAGCAGAACCACAACACAAACTTCGTGATCACTTCCCGTTCTGTTTTCGTTATCTTATTATAGAGCGCACAGCACAGCAAACCCAATCGGAAACCCTTCACGGCTGCTCTCCTTCGGAACACGTCACGAGCCTCATTCAGCGTTTCCGCACTCTTCACACGCTCCTGTTCCAGCCAATTCAGCAGCGGCTGATACAGCCAACTGAGGTCGATGTGCTCGAAGGGTTGGAACTCGTATTGCCAAGGCACGACGCTGTCGAAGTCTGCCTCTTCAATGTCCATCAGTTCGCTCTTGTCGAACTTCAAGGGCAACTTGTAGTTCTTCATCTCCAACTTGTTCAGGATGTTCTGCACTTGCAGCTTTTCCTTCAGCGGAATGGGCTTCCAAGGCTTGAACTGCGCATACTGCTGATTCTCGATGGGGCAGACGGAGAAGCGAGTCACCAAGCCATCCTCCACATTTTTGAAGAAGCGGTCAATCTGGTCTTGCGTCGATGTGAACAGCAGGTTGAGAAACATCTGCACCTCACCCTTGAAGGTGTTCACGCTCTTGTAATACTGACCGTAGTAGCCATTATCCCACGTCACACGCCACAAGTCCGACTTGTCGCCTCCAGCCGTCCTGTTGCCTTTGTTGAAGGTGTCGAGTTCTTCTGCCTCGATGTACATGTGATGCCCCTGATTGTTCCGCATCTTCGTCAGTAACTCAGGAATGGAAATCAGCGGTTTCACGATGCGGACACTCACTTTCGGCATCTCTTCGCCCTTATCGTTTGCCCCTTTCTTGCGCTCACGATTCGCATAGATCTCCTCCCTTGCGTTCGAGATTTCATCCCTGTCTCTCAGGTTCTGGAGCAATCTCGACAGCCGCTTGATGAACGACTTTCCCGATGATGGCGGCGCGAACAGCAGCGAGATGAACTCCGTCGATTGCTCCGTTCCATCAAAATACTCCGCTCTCACATGGCTCGTCAGCGTTCCCAAGATGGGCAGCAATGCCACCACCGTCGGAATCTTGAAATCATCAGGAGCCGCATTCACATACTGCCTGAAGATGGGCGGCAACTTCGGCATGGGCGGCAATGGCTCCTCATTCTTCTCATCCTCCATTGCGACAGGCACACGGCTTGCCAGCATGTTCCGTTCCTTCAGCCAGAAATACAGCTTTGAGTCAATTTTCGTGCTTCGGTTCGACGAGCAGAGGCTCACACACTGATTCCACGTTTCTGCCACCGGATGCCCCCAAGTGGGCAGCACCGCATGCACAATCTTCGCGTCGTTGTTGCAGAGGTTGCGGAACATCACAATCAGCTCATTGTAGAACGTGTGCTTCGTTCCGTCAGCGGGGTCGCCACCCGTCGATGCGATGTAGTCCCTCACGATGTCAGCCACCTTGAAACCATTGTACTCGAAGTCCTTGTACTGTTCATCGTTCGCCTCCACCTCGCCAAGGTCGGCAGACACGTTGGAGGTACGTTCGATAACGCCAGTGCTCTGATACTTCTTCATCGCCTCGATGCTCACCTGAGGCATATCAGCGAACAAGTCCTTCGTGTAGAGGATGTAATCAGCAGGCACGAGGTAGGAAAGCCTCGACAAGTCCTTGCAAGCAGGGTCAACATGACCGAACTTCTCCAGTTCCAGTGCCTCCACACAATGCCCGATGGTCGCTTCCATGCCCTCCGCATGGCAACACACCAGCAGTCGCAATCCCCAGCCCGATGGCGTGACATGCACCAGACGAACGCCCATCCTTTCCATCGCCTCCTTCCTTACCTCAAAGTGCTGGCTCACACCCCGCATCCACTCCGCATGGCTCTTCTCTATCTCCGCACACCCCGCATGGTCCTTTCCCCCCTCAACAGGGGGGCAAGGGGGGTCTATATCAATCATGACCAATCCTGTTGGGGTACAGTTCTCCTTCTTTCGTGTCAAGTCTCCGACCGTTCCCATCGGCATGATAGCAGGGAGATTGTCTTTGTAGGACTTGTCACCCGTCTCCTTGATTTTGGCGCAATTGACCGCCACCTCCTTGTGGTAGTCGAGCCAATTGACCACATCAGCCCACGACCTGAATCGTGTCATGGGCTTGATGGCCTTTTTGTTTTTATATACGTCAAGTATCATAACCTTTAATTTTCAATTGTAACATCAATCTAATTCCTGAATCACTTTTTCTGTGTTTTCCAACACCGCTCACGGTGTCTTTCTGTGTTTTCCGTGATTTCTGTGTGAAATGAAGTTTTTCTGCGAGAGCCCGCATGGCTCTCTTCTTATCTCACACAGAAATCACAGAACCTTTAGCTCGACGAAGTCAAATCACAGAACCTTTAGTTCGACGGAGTCAAATCACAGAAATTTTCAAATTCCTCACATCATGATTTGCACGTTAAACATCTTCGTGCTCTGGAACTTCTTCCCCTGCCATTCCCTGATAGAGAAACCCACAGAGAACTCCAGCCGTTGCCGGTTCTGTTTTGCCTCCTGCAACTTCGCCAGATAGTCATCGTTGCCAATCACATGCTCCGCCACAATCTCGTCGGCACGTTCCTTTCCATCCTTCCCGATGAAAGGCACTTCCACAATAATGGGGTACGAATTCATTGTGTTCCCCTCCTTCGACTGCCACGAACGTGGCTGTCCGATCTCCTTAATAAATCCTTGTATATTCATAACTTTAATCTGTTTTTAAGTTTTACTTTTGGGACTCCACTTTCTTGGAGTTAAAGAAGTTAGATTTTTCAACTAATTTCACTTGTTTTCAAAAATCCCACCATCTCGTTCACCTGTTCCACCAACTGCTCCACCAGTCTCACACTTCCCATTCCCAAAGGGAACGACAGTTTCGCCACCAGTTTCGCCCTGCTCGGTCTATTGGGGCGACGCGTCCTCATCAGTCCTCCGTTCGCCGTTTCCATCAGGCTCTCATACCTCTCGCCCGTGTTCTCCCGATACGCACGGAAATACCCCGTACCATCCTTCTCCACGTTCATGCAACCCCGTCGCTGACCGCAACGCTCTCCAGCCAATGTTGAATTTTCACCACAAGGGCTGATGCCCACATTCCCGTTGATGAAGTAAGCCACCTCGGCAGCCATCCTCACATCTCCGCAGCCATGCTGCTTTGTAATCTTTTTCTTTGTCATAAATGTTTTGAGTTTTAGCGAGCGAAGTTCCGAAAGGGTGGCCACCCAAGTCTTGCAAGACCTCCGACACCTCCACTCAAAGGTTGTGTGTCACTATTGACGATGCAAAGGTACAGACATAAAAAAAGCGACGGAATCAAAATTCCATCGCTGCGCAGTTTGTGAGAGTTTTATGTAGAGTTTTGGGGGTCTGTGAGAGTTTTTCCAAAAAACACCCCGATTTTGTGAGAGTTTTTGAGAGTTTTTGTGCTTTTTTGTGAGAGTTTTTGAGTTTTTGTGAGAGTTTTTACTACCTCATATCAGTTTTCCAGCAATTCCTGCATCCTTTCCGCTATTTGCACATAGTCCCCGAACCGCTTTCCCTGCACAGGCGCATTCAGTTCGTTCCACATCGCCACAGGCTTCCCGAAACTCTGCACCGCCATACGCTGCATCTCGATTCTCGTAGGCAGGTGCGGATGCTCAGGCACCTCAGCCTTCACCATATCGCAGAACGTGCCAAAGTCCTCCTCCTTCACCACCTTGCAGTCAGCCAGCACACGGTACACCGCATACCACTGCCTGGCCACCTCCACCATCGGAGCCACCTTCTGAATGGCGCGTGACACCTGCACAGGCGAGATACTCTTCTGCTGAGAACCCTTCTTCTTAGCCTTCTCGATGAAGGCCATGCACGAACGGTATTTGATACGTGGCACATGTCTGAGTATTCTCGTAATCACACCCACAAGGAACGCATCATCGTGATCTTCCATCCTTATCGCCTCGAACTCCTCATTCTGAGGCACCAGCCAAGGATGCCCCTCCTTGTCCTCGCAATAGGTCTTGACGGTGTAGTCGCCATCCAGCCAAGCCAACACGACATCGCCATCCGTGATAGGCACATCCCTCGCCACCTGCAGCACATCCCCATCCTGTATGCCGGCACCTATCATCGAATCGCCCTTTGCCCTCACCGCGTAATCATCAAGGCTTGTCAGCATTTTTCTCGGTATCATCTGCTCCTCCTTCACCACATCACCCACACCGTTCGGCACACCGCACGGCACCTCATTGTCATAGAACGTCATAGGAGTGTCGCACACCATAGGTTCCCACCCCAAACGTTCCAAACTCTCAAACAACTTCTCAAAATCAGTTACTTCGGACCTTGCCATAATATTGAAAATTGGCTCTTTATTTTATGTAACTATTATCTTCTTTTTACCTTCATTTAGGTTTTGATAGTTCTTACTTAGTTTTCAAATTCTGCTGCTTTTGACA
The DNA here is from genome assembly GCA_016280445.1 of Bacteroidaceae bacterium. Classification (GTDB taxonomy): domain Bacteria; phylum Bacteroidota; class Bacteroidia; order Bacteroidales; family Bacteroidaceae; genus Minthosoma. Next base: position 1,900 of record JAEEGS010000071.1, on the reverse strand, counting down.
TTTTTTCTTCCTCTGAAGTTTTATTCAGATAATCTACAGAATGGAGCGGCAATGCGTTGGAGGTGTTCTCTTCTCCAAAGTCCCCATTACTGATGTCTGCAAATCTTTGGAAGAATGCCTTTAGTTTCTCTAAGACTGTAGCAATCTTTCCTTCACGATTAGCATTTATGTCAAATGGGTTGATTGGTGGCATAATACCATCCAGTTCCATTCCGCCCTCTGGCACATAGCCTCGTTCATAAGCATTTTCGATAAATTCAACAGCCTTATCTCGTTTAAGGTTTTCTTCTTCTACAATAGCATCGAACTGCTTTCTCTTTTCATCGTTTACAAACACTCGCCATGCAGCATCAACCTCACTATCAGGTGTCAGCTGTTCTATGAACTTATCTATCAGTTCTTTCTTATCACGAAGGTCAGGGCTACTGTCTATTGCCTTACTGATACGAACCCTTATTTCACCATCCTGATTATGACTCTTGCGATACTGCTCTACAAGGAAGAGGATGAAGTCTATATTAACCTCTACCTGCTTCACCAATTCCATCTCGAAGACAATATCATCACAGATATCTTCTTTATCCTTAGGAGTGTTTATTATCTTATCTCTCAAGTCAAGATAAACACTGGTATAATCCTGCACATCCCTCTCGCTGAGCATATCCACACCTTGGAACTGATCAAAGACACTGAGCAGGTTTCGTATCTTCAGTATATTACCAAACAACTTGATAAACTTCTTCTCAGCTTCTTCACCTACAGGAGATTCGCCTGGTTCTACCATCTTCTGAAGTTCCTCTACCAATTCCTTATATCCTTCCTGATGCTTGCCCTTATTATCATCATATCCATTGAAATAATCTTCAAAAGGACGGAGTATTGAAACACCTCGTGCTTCCGGGTCTCCAAAGAGTGATAGCGCCTTATTGGTAGAGTCCTCCAAATTGCGGAAACAAACAATATTACCAAATTGCTTGATGCTATTCAGAATTCTGTTTGTTCTGCTATATGATTGCAACAACCCATGATAGCGCAAATTCTTATCTACCCACAGCGTATTGAGAGTTGTGGCATCAAAGCCAGTGAGGAACATATTTACTACCAGAAGAATATCTATTTCTCTATTCTTCATTCTCAGAGAAACATCCTTATAGTAGTTGGGAAATTTGTCAGCACTTGTGTCATAGCTGGTGCCGAACATCTTATTATAGTCCTTTATAGCCCTCTCTAAAAATTCACGGCTGCTTGCATCCAGTCCTTCTGTATTATCGCTATTCTCATCACCATCTTCATCCGGGTCTTCCTCATTTGCGCCATAACTGAAAATTGTAGCAAGTCGCAGTCTTTTGTTTTCAGGCAGCGCTTCCATCTGTTTCAGAAACTCCAGATAGTATTGTTTTGCCATCGGAATATTCTGCACGGCAAAGATACTGTTAAAGCCACTCAGCGATGTCTTATCACGTTCCTCTTCAACTTTCTTCTTTTTATCCTTTGCCAATTTCTCTACATTGGTAACAACACTCATCTTGTATTTCTTCCCTTGTAGAGTTTGCTGAGAATAATGCTCCAGGATATATTTTGACACATTCGCTATGCGTCGAGGGTCACTTAAAGCCTTTTCTCTTTCTAGATCCCACACCTTACTGGTTTCCACATCTTCCTTCTCCTTCATGGTGCTGACATAATCCACACGGAAGGGAAGTACGTTATGGTCACTGATGGCATTGACTATTGTATATGTATGCAGTCTTTCACCAAAGGCATCTTCTGTGGTCTTGATGAGTCCTGCACCTGTTGGCATATTCTCTATGAAGATAGGAGTACCTGTAAATCCGAAGATGTAGTATTTCTTGAATTTCTTGGTGATTTTCTGGTGCATCTCTCCGAACTGGCTTCTGTG
>JAEEGS010000070.1 GCA_016280445.1 Bacteroidaceae bacterium | reverse complement strand
TATTGCCAACATGGTGACACTGGCTGTCGATGGTCCTGTGAAGCAGGGTGAAATCTGCTACATCGAGACAGGTGGCGACAAGCTGATGAGTGAGGTCATCAAGGTGGTGGGCAGTGACGTGTATGTTCAGGTGTTCGAATCGACACGTGGACTCAGGGTTGGTGCACCAGCCGAATTTACGGGACACATGCTGGAAGTGCAGTTGGGTCCAGGTATGTTGTCGAAGAACTATGATGGTCTTCAGAACGACCTTGATAAGATGGAAGGTGTTTTCTTGAAGCGTGGTCAATACACAGAGCCACTTGACAAGGAACGTGAATGGGATTTTGTACCACTTGCCAAAGTGGGGGATGAGGTGGAAGCTTCTGCATGGCTTGGCGAAGTGGAAGAGAACTCACAGAAACTTAAAATCATGGCTCCATTCCAGTTGGAGGGTAAGGCAAAAGTGAAGAGCATCGTGTCTGCTGGCAAGTACAAAATTCACGATGTGGTGGCTGTGCTCGAAAAGGAGGATGGCACCGAAGTGAAGGTGGACATGGTGCAGCACTGGCCTGTGAAGTTTGCCATGACGAACTATAAAGAAAAGCCACGTCCATTCAAATTGTTGGAGACGGGTGTGCGCACGATTGATACGTTCAACCCCATCGTTGAAGGTGGTACGGGCTTTATCCCTGGTCCTTTCGGTACAGGTAAGACGGTGCTTCAGCATGCCATTTCGAAACAGGCAGAGGCTGACATCGTGATTATTGCAGCCTGTGGTGAACGTGCGAATGAGGTGGTGGAAATCTTCACCGAGTTTCCAGAACTGGATGACCCCCACACGGGTCGCAAGTTGATGGAGCGTACCATTATCATAGCAAACACGTCAAACATGCCGGTGGCTGCCCGTGAAGCTTCTGTTTATACAGCCATGACGATGGCTGAGTATTACCGCTCAATGGGCTTGCGCGTGTTGCTGATGGCTGACTCCACTTCACGTTGGGCACAGGCGCTGCGTGAGATGTCGAACCGTATGGAGGAACTGCCAGGTCCTGATGCATTCCCAATGGACTTGGGTGCGTTAATCAGTAACTTCTATGGCCGTGCAGGATATGTGTATCTGAACAATGGCGAGGTAGGTTCCATCACGTTCATCGGTACTGTTTCTCCTGCTGGTGGTAACCTGAAGGAGCCTGTAACCGAGAACACTAAGAAGGTGGCTCGATGCTTCTACGGATTGGAACAAGACCGTGCTGACAAGAAGCGCTATCCTGCCGTGAACCCCATCGACTCTTATTCCAAATATCTCGAATATCCTGAATTTGAGGAGTACGTGTCGAAGAAGATTAATGACAAGTGGATTCCAAAGGTTCAGAATCTGAAGACACGTATGCAGCGTGGTAAAGAGATTGCGGAGCAGATCAACATCCTTGGCGATGACGGTGTGCCAGTAGATTATCACGTGGTGTTCTGGAAGTCTGAGATTATAGACTTTGTTCTCTTGCAGCAGGATGCCTTCGATGAGGTAGATGCCGTGACATCCATTGAACGCCAGGAGGCCATTCTTGACATGGTGACCGAGATATGCGAAACAGACTTCCATTTCGATCACTTCGAGGAATGTGTGGCTTACTTCCGTAAACTCATCAACCTCTGCAAGCAGATGAACTACTCGCAGTTCCAGAGCGAACAGTATAATGATTTTGTTTCACAAATAAAGGCAATGCTTGCCGCATAAATGATTATGGCTACAGCTTTTCAGAAAGTATATACAAAGATTGGCCAGATAACAAAGGCCACAGTCTCCCTCAAAGCAAAGGGAGTGGGATATGATGAGCTCGCTACCATCAACGGCAAGCTGGCTCAGGTAGTGAAAATTGCAGGCGACGATGTGACGTTGCAAGTGTTTGAAGGTACAGGTGGCATCCCGACCAATGCTGAGGTCGTATTCCTCGGTAAAGCCCCTTCTTTAAAAGTGGGTGAGCAGTTGGCTGGCCGTTTTTTCAATGCGTATGGTAACCCTATTGATGGAGGTCCTGCGATTGAAGGTAAAGAAGTGGAGATTGGCGGTCCTTCTGTGAATCCAGTACGTCGTAAGCAACCATCGGAACTGATTGCAACGGGTATTGCTGGTATTGACCTGAACAACACTTTGGTGTCTGGACAGAAGATTCCGTTCTTTGCAGACCCGGATCAACCATTCAATGAGGTGATGGCCCTCGTGGCACTTCGTGCTAAGGTGGACAAGATCATCCTTGGTGGTATGGGTATGACCAACGATGACTACTACTTCTTCAAGAATACGTTCTCGAATGCTGGTGCGCTCGATCGTATCATCGCTTTCATGAACACGACCGAAGACCCAGCCGTGGAGCGTCTGCTCGTGCCTGATATGGCACTTACTGCTGCAGAATATTTTGCAGTGGAGAAACATGAGACCGTGTTGGTGCTCTTGACGGACATGACTTCATACGCTGACTCACTTTCCATTGTGTCAAACCGTATGGATCAGATTCCTTCGAAGGACTCTATGCCTGGTTCGCTCTATTCAGACTTGGCAAAGATTTACGAGAAGGCTGTACAGTTCCCCGAGAGTGCAGGTGGTGGCTCCATCACGATTATTGCTGTGACCACGCTGTCTGGTGGTGACATCACTCATGCTGTGCCTGACAATACGGGTTATATCACAGAGGGCCAGCTCTATCTGCGTCGTGACTCTGATATTGGTAAGGTGATTGTTGACCCATTCCGTTCACTTTCTCGTCTGAAGCAGCTTGTGGCTGGTAAGAAGACACGTAAAGACCACTCGCAGGTGATGAACGCTGCCATTCGTCTTTACTCCGATGCTGCCAATGCGAAGACGAAGATGGAGAATGGTTTCGATTTGACCGATTACGACAACCGTTGTCTCGATTTCGCGAAGGAGTATGCAAGTAAACTTCTTGCTATTGACGTCAATCTTGACACGACTGAAATGCTGGATGTTACGTGGTCACTCTTCAAGAAATACTTCAAGCTTGAAGAGGTCAACATCAAGAAAGAATTTACTGACATCTATTGGAAGTAATATATGGCGATTAAGTTTCAATATAACAAGACATCGCTTCAGCAGATTGAGAAGAACCTCAAGATGCGACAGCGCACCTTGCCAATCATCAAGAACAAGGAGACTGCGTTGCGTCTGGAGGTGAAGAGAAGCAAGCAGGAGGCGGAAGACTTGGAGAAGAAACTGCAAAGTCAGATTGGCGGCTACGAGTCGATGTATGCTCTGTGGGGCGAGTTCGACACGTCGTTGGTTAGCCTGAAAGATGTGCAGCTCGATGTGAAGAAAGTGGCAGGTGTTCGTGTGCCTGTGCTGCAGAACATTGAGTTGGATGTCAAACCCTTCGGACTGTTCTCTGCGCCGAAGTGGTATTTCGACGGCATCAATCTGCTGCAGGGACTTGCTAAGACCGCTGTGGAACGTGAGTTCGTGCTTGCTAAACTTGGACTTCTCGACCATGCGCGTAGAAAGACTACTCAGAAGGTCAACCTCTTTGAAAAGGTCCAGATTCCTGGCTATCAAGAGGCGATACGCAAAATCAAGCGATTCATGGAAGACGAAGAGAATCTCTCCAAGTCTTCGCAAAAGATTCTGAAGTCTTTGCAGGAGGCTAGAAAGAAAGCAGAAGAGGAGAAGGCACTTCAGACAAGAAAGGAGGCAGTTGCGGTATGATACAAGACATGAAGAAACTGACGTTCCTTGTTACAGCAAGTGAATACGACAAGTTCATTGCCGATATCCGTGAACTGGGAGTCATCCATGTGGAAGAACTTCAGCAGGGTGCCACCAGCGACGAGTTGCAGGCAGGTCTTGAGATGGCTGAGCGGTACAAGAATGCGCTCAAAGCACTTGACTATGCAGCTGAATCTTACGAGCCGTCTACCACCTACGTGCCTCAACCAGCCGATGCTTCCAGAGGAGTTGCTCTGATTGAGACGGTGGAACGTCTTCTCAAAGAGGAGAACAGTGTGAAGCATAGCATCGATGCAACTGATGCTGCCATTCAGCAACTGGAACCTTTTGGTGAGTTCAGTTGGCACACCCTCCATCAGTTGGAGAAGTCTGGTTATAAGCCTTACTTCTATGTCGTTAATACTAAGATGTATAAGGCAGAGTGGGGCGAGAAGTATTATGCGACAGCCATTGACGAAATCAACAAGAAGACCTATTTCGTGGCATTCTCCAACGAGGAGACGGAACCTGCCATTACGGCTGAACGACTCTTCTTGCCAGAGGAATCTCTCTCGTACTATCAGGAGAAACACAAGACACTTGACGAGCAACTTGCCAGTATTCACGAGCAGATGTTGCAGGTCAATGCTGTCGACCGTGCTTCCATCGAGGCGGGTAAGGTGGCGAATGAGAATGACATCCAACTCTCCAAGGTGCATCTTAGCAACGAGAACATTGCTGATGGCGCGGTCAAACTCATGATTGGCTGGACTTTGAAAGAGAATGCCGACAAGGTGGTGGACTATCTTGAGAAGGAGCACATCTATTACGAACTGGAAGACCCCGCCTTCGAGGACAATGTGCCTATTCAGATTAAGAACGACAAATTCTCGTCGCTCTTTGAGCCAATTCTGCGCATGTATTCCTTGCCTAACTATCATGACATCGATCCCTTGCCGTTCTTTGCCCCCTTCTTCATGCTGTTCTTCGGACTTTGTATGGGAGATATGGGTTATGGCTTGCTGATTTTTGGTGCCAGCATAGCATTGATTTTTGCCAAGCCCAATCTTTCGGCTTTCGGCAAATTGGGCGCATTGCTCGGTGGCATGACCACCATCTGTGGTTTCATCACAGGTACCTTCTTCGGCATTGACCTCGCAACGGTGGATTGGGAGTTCATCAAACCTCTTCAGCCTTACTTCATCAATGATTCCATGAAGGATAGTTTCTTTGGCTATTCGCCAATGATGGTCATCTCTGTCATTATCGGTCTCATTCAGGTGTTGCTGGGTATGACGCTTGCTGGTTGCAAAGCTGTGAAGAACTATGGCTTCATCTATGGAGTAGGCAAGTTCTCTTGGGTGGTTGCGCTTCTCAGTGCCACCATTCTCTTCGGACTCCCGCTGTTTGGTGCAACACTTTCACAACCGGTTCAGTACGTGCTTTATGCGCTGATAGCCTTGTCCGCACTGGGCATCTTCTTCCTTAACAACCCGAATGCCTACAAGAAGTCCTCTGTGTTGGGGAAGGCACTTGGTGTGGGTAGCAACTTTGGTGCTGGCCTTTGGGCCACTTATGGCATGTCCACAGGACTGTTGGGTGACCTGCTCAGTTACATCCGACTCTTCGCTCTCGGATTGACGGGCGGTGTGCTGGGTTCGGTGTTCAATCAGTTGGCAATGGAGATGAGTCCCGATGTACCTGTGGTGCATGAGTTGGTGATGATTATCATCCTCCTCTTCGGACACGGCATCAACTTCGGTCTCTGTATGATTTCATCATTCGTGCACCCAATGCGACTCACCTTCGTCGAGTATTTCAAGAATGCTGACTTCGAAGGTAATGGTAAAGAATATCAACCCTTCCGTGTGAAAGCCTAACATTATTATTTTAAAATCATATTTATTAACTCGGGTTCTCCGTGTCATACAACCCTTCTCATGGGTGACAGAGTTAACCCACTAAAAACAAATTAAACAAACAATTATGTCTCCCGTACTTTTAGCGTACATCGGTGTAGCCCTCGCAGTAGGACTCTCCGGCATCGGTTCCGCCTATGGCGTGACCATCTGTGGTAACGCCGCTATCGGCGCATTCAAGAAGAATCCATCAGCTAGTGGTTCCTACATTGGTCTTGCAGCCCTTCCATCTTCACAGGGTCTGTATGGCTTCGTGGGTTTCTTCATTCTCAATCCCATTGTGACAGCCGATATTAGCATGTTTGCTGCTTGCGCTGTGCTGGGTGCAGGTCTTGCGCTTGGTGCAGTGGCACTCTTCTCTGCCATTCGTCAGGCAAAGGTTTGTGCTAACGGTATTTCTGCTATTGGTGGTGGCCACAACGCATTTGGTACCACGATGGTGCTCGCTGTGTTCCCTGAGCTTTACGCCATCCTTGGTCTCCTCGTGCTCATCCTCATCTCTGGTTCTATTGCTGGATAAAAAGGGAAGCGGAAAAATGTAAAAATCAAAAGGCGGCAGCATCTTGAGTGAGATGCTGCCGCCTTTTTTGTGCTCAATGTGAAATGTCAATCGATGAACCGTTGGGTCAAACCGCCAAACTCCTCAATGCGACGGTCGCGGAGGAATGGCCACCATCGGCGCACATTCTCACTGCGTTGCAGGTCGATGTCTACCACTTGCACCACTTCTTCCTCGATGGGAGCCTGATAGAGAATTTCTCCTTGAGGCCCAGCCACGAAACTGCTGCCCCAGAATTGGATGCCACGGGTTTGGCCTGAGGGGTCAGGTTCATGACCAGTACGGTTGACCGCAATGACAGGCAGGCCATTAGCCACAGCGTGACCACGTTGTACCGTCATCCATGCTTCGCGTTGTCGAGCTTGTTCTTCGGAAGTGTCTGAAGATTCATATCCGATGGCCGTTGGATAGATGAGGATTTGTGCCCCTTGCAGCGCCATTAGTCGTGCTCCCTCAGGATACCACTGGTCCCAACACACTTGCACCCCAAGGCATCCCACGCTCGTTTGGATGGGGTGGAAGCCTAAGTCCCCAGGAGTGAAATAGAACTTCTCATAATATGCGGGGTCGTCAGGGATGTGCATTTTCCGATACTTGCCGGCAATGCTTCCGTCCTTCTCAATCACCACCGCCGTGTTGTGATAGAGACCTGCCGCACGTTTTTCGAAGAGCGACGTGACAATCACCACACCCAGTTCCTTTGCCAGTTTTCCGTAAGTATCGGTCGAAGGGCCAGGAATGGTTTCCGCCAAATCAAACAGTTCCGTGTTCTCTGTCTGACAGAAATACAACGAGTTGTGCAGTTCTTGTAGCACAATCAGTTCAGCTCCCTGCGAGGCAGCTTTTCTGATGCCGCTGCACAGTTTCTCTACATTCATTTGCGTGTTCTCTTGGCACGCTTGTTGTACGATTCCGACTTTCATCATATCTAAATTTCTCGCAAAAGTATGAAAACTTTTCGAGATGACAACGATTGGACGGAAAAAAGTTGAGAAATCACCTCTTTTCTTACACCTCTATAACTCGAGCGTCGCTTCCTCCGTGAGCTTGACGTCGTAAAGCTCGTGGGGCTTACGTCGTTACCCTCGTGAGCTTTACGGCGATGTGGATGAGGAGTGTTTATTGGTGTTGCCGTTTTTTGAGTAGAATGATGAAAAAGATTTCCAAATGGCAAAAAATATGGACTTTTTCTTTGTCTTTTCTCGACTTCTCCGTAACTTTGGCGCATTATGAGAAAAAGGTATTTTTATTATATGGTGTGCCTGCTTATGATGGTGCCAATGTCGACACGTGCAGGCGAACCTTTTGTGTTCACCACGGCGTGGACGGCTCAAGCCGAATTTGCGGGTTATTATGTGGCTCAAGAGAAGGGCTTTTACCACGATGCAGGGTTGGATGTGAAGATTCAGCATCCTTCGCTGACGAGTTCGGTGTATCACCGCATGGAGAAGGATGAGTGTGACGCTGGTATGTTTGCCCTGATGTCAGCGATAGACTTGACAGGCAACCAGGGGGCTGACTTGGTCAACATCTTCCAGACATCGATGAACAGCAGTTATCTCATCGTTTCCCGTTGGGGAAAGAATCCGCTGAAACAGAAGGGAATGAAAGTGGCTGTGTATAATTCCGAACCGAATTATCTGACGCAGATGATGAATGCGCGGGAGAACATGAACTACAAGTGGGTGTATTTCACGAGCAATGTCAATCTGTTCCTTTCGGGTGCGGTGGATGCGATGGTTGTGGTGAGCTACAATGAGTATTACCAACTGAAGCAGGCCAATTTCAAGATACAGGAAGAGGGACTGTACCGCTTCAAGGATCATGGCTATAACATTCAGGAGAATGGAGTGTATGTGAAGCGGAGCTATTACGAGACCCACCAGAAGCAGGTGAAGGCATTTGCGGAGGCGAGCCGTCGTGGCTGGGAATGGGCAGCAGAGCATCAAGAAGAGACGCTTGACATTGTGATGAAATATGTGAAGACAGACAATGTGCCAACGAATCGTGTGATGCAGCGTTTGATGTTGCAAGAGATATTGCGTTTGCAGAAAGACCCTGATTCGGGCAAACGGGAGTTCAGAGTGCGTCCTGATATGGTGAAGCGTGCCAGTCGACTGATGATGGAGAGCGGCATGCTGAAACGCGAGGTCACATACGATGAACTCATGGGGAAGTGAAGAATAGTCAAATATCAATTATCTACCGATGAATATCATACAATACATACGACAATCATTAACGGCAAGGTTGAGCCTGTGGGTCTTTGTGTGCATGGTGGCGCTGTTCATGACGGCCTTGGGCATTCTGTTCTACTATTCGCGTATTGCCGTGAAGGATGAAGCCATTGAGAAAGCCACGCAGACGTTGGATGGCACTTTGCTGCATGTGGAGAACACGCTGCATGAGGTGGAAGTGGCTGCCCACAACATGAAGTGGCAGGTGGAACAACACATCGAAACACCCGACTCGATGTTCACACTCAGCCGCACCATCTTGGAGCACAATCCGAATCTGTGTGGTTGCTCCATTGCATTCGACCCCTATTTCTATCAGGAGAAGGGCAAGTATTTCTCTGCCTATAGCCACCGCAGTGGTGAATTCATCGATACGGAACAAGAGGGTAGTGACCTCTATGAATACTACTGCATGGATTGGTATCTCATCCCTTATCTGCTTGAACAGCCCTATTGGGTCGAACCGTTCCGTGAGTATGATACCGGTGGCATTCAGGTGACAGAAGTCATCACGTCGTTCTGCCAACCTATCCACGATCGCGATGGCAAGACGGTTGGCGTGTTGTCGGTGGACTTGTCGCTGGAGTGGTTCTCACACACGATTAGCGAGGCAAAGCCCTTCCCGCATTCGTACAGCATTTTGTTGGGTCGAGGTGGCACATTCCTGGTGCATCCCGATTCCACCCAACTTTTTTATCAGACAATTTTTACACCGACACTCGAACAGGATGATGATGAGTTGAAGGAGTTAGGCGAAGCGATGGTGAATGGTGAGAGCGGCTATAAGGTGTTGCACCGCGATGGCAAAGACCTCTATGTTTTCTATAAACCCTTCAAGCATACCGATTGGAGCGTTGCCATCGTTTGTGACGAACAGGATATCTTTGAACCTTACAATAGTTTGCAGCGCTATCTTACGCTCATCACGCTGGTGGGTCTGTTGTTGCTGTGTGTGTTCTGTGTGCTGATCATTCGCCACAATTTGCGACCTCTCAAGGAACTCTCAGGTTTGGCACAGCGCATTTCAGAAGGTGAGTATAATGTGCAGGTGCCCGACGACCAGCGACGTGACGAAATCGGACATTTGCAACATAGTTTCTCTTTGATGCAACGCTCGTTGGCACACCACATGAACGAGATGAACCGCACCACCGAAAAGCTGAAGGAGCGAAACGTCGAACTGCAGAAGGCTTATGAAATGGCTCAGGAAGCCGACCGTGTGAAAACGGCTTTCATCAATAACATGACCGACCAGATGTCGCGCCCTGTCCACCTCATATCGGTGGAGAGTGACCTCATCCGTAATGGCTATGCTCAGTTTACTCCAGAAGAGATGAAGGAACACGTGGATGATATGTTGGAAAACACGGAAACCATCACACGTTTGCTTAATCAACTGCTCGATGCTTCTGAGCATGGAACCCCGTCCGAATTGTCGAACAAAGAAACCTCAGCCTCATGAAAAATCCATTGACTCAAATACGCCATTCTCTCTCTATGCGCATCTCCTTGTGGGTGTTGCTCTTTGCAGTGCTCATCTTTGTGGTGTCGCTCGGATTTCTCTATTTCCAGACTCGCACATACATTCGTCAGGATGCCATGCAGCGAGCCGAGAAAGTGTTGAACAACAACATTCTCGATTTGACCGAAATGCTGGCCGATGTGGAGATTGCCACCAACAACACGCTTTGGCTTGCGCGCACACATCCGCAACCAGATTCGATTGAGGTGTATGCACGCAGCATTGTTGAACTGAACTCCGACTTTTATGGCTGCTCCATTGCCTTCGAACCCAACTACTTTAAGGAGAAGGGCGAGTATTTCTCCATCTACGCATACAGAGAGAAAGACTCCATTTACGTGGAGCAGGAGGGTAGTGACCTCTACCGTTATTTCGAGATGGATTGGTACACAAAAGCTCGCGAAACAGGAGAGGCACATTGGATAGACCCATTCTACGATTTCTACCTCGACAACATCTTTGTAAAGGTGATGATTACCTCCTACAGCAAGCCTTTCTTCGATAATGAAGGGAATATCATGGGTGTGGTGTCCACCGATCTTTCCATGCAGCGTCTGTCGTTGGAGTTTGCGAAGAAAAATCCATCGCCCCATTCCTATTTCTTCATGCTCAGCAAGGACGGCAGTTACTGCATGCATCCCGACACCATGAAGTTGAGCGGAAAGACCATCTTCAGCGACCGAGACCCCAACAGCGAGGCTGATATCATTGCATTGGGCAAAGACATGATCAGCGGCAAGGAAGGAATGCGTAAAGTGGAGATTGACGGCGATGAATCCTACGTCTTCTTCCGTCCTCTTCCTCGCACAGGATGGAGTTTTGCGGTGGTTTATCCTGAGGAGGAAATCTTCAGCGGATACAACCGACTCTTCTACATTGTGCTTGGCATCATCGTCGTAGGCCTTATCCTCATGCTCTTCCTGTGCAGACATATTGTGAAAAGTGCCATTGTGCCGATGGAACACTTGGCTCAGCAGGCACGTCACATTGCCACAGGAAACTTCTCTGAACGGCTGCCGTTGAGCGACCGTGTCGATGCCGTTGGAACCTTGCAGAACAGTTTCTCCAAGATGCAGCAGTCTATCTCCAAACACATCAACGACATTGAACTCATGAACGCGGAGATAGAGCAACGTAACGAGGAACAGGTGAAGGCGAACGAACTGGCACAGGAGGCTGTGCTGAAGAAGACGGCTTTCATGCAGGACATCACCCATCAAGTGCGCACTCCGCTTAATATCATCACGGGCTTTGCCCAGGTGTTGCGCGAGGGAACAGACTTCATCACCGAAGAAGAGATGGTCACCATCATTGATGCCATGCAGGAGAACTCCAAGAATCTCAAAAGTATCATCAGCATGCTCATGGCCGCTTCCTATCTGGAAGACCGTACCACATTGGAAAGAAAGAACGTCGTGATGTGCAACGAGCTCTGCCGCGAAGCTGCGGAAAATCTCAAACTGAAGAATCCTGACACCGTCACACTGAAGGTTGAAAGTAGTTTGCCTGATACTTTCAGCATCCGTTCTCACCGCAAGTGGCTCCTTAACATTCTGCGTGAACTGCTCGACAACGCCAACCGTTTCACGCGCGAGGGATTCATCTCCATCGGCTGCTCGAGAAATAACAACGGAACCGTCAATTTCATTGTGACTGACACAGGTATCGGTGTGGCCGAAGAAGACCATCAGCGTATCTTTGCCCAGTTCACGAAACTTGATGACTTCACCGAGGGCATAGGTCTGGGATTGACGCTTTGCAAACGTGTGGCCATGATGCTGGATGGCGACCTCAATATCGATGCTGACTACACCGGCGGAGCGCGTTTCATCATGACACTTCCCGAGGAGGAACTTTGAAAGATTCTACATTGTAAATTTGTTTATTCACTCACTTATCCGTACCTTTGCACAATTTATCGACAAAAGGAACTATAACTCTATAAAACAGATATGCCAAAAATCTCAATACGAGGGACAGAGATGCCCAGTTCGCCTATCCGCAAATTGGCACCTCTTGCAGAAGACGCCAAGAAGCGTGGCGTGAAAGTTTACCACCTGAACATCGGACAACCCGACCTGCCCACACCGCAGGTGGCGCTGGATGCCATCAAGAACATCGACCGCAAAATTTTGGAGTATAGCCCCTCACAGGGTTATCGCAGTTATCGTGAGAAGTTGGTGAACTACTATGCCAAGTACGACATCAACCTGACGGCCGACGACATCATCATCACCAGTGGCGGTAGCGAGGCGGTGCTCTTTTCCTTCCTGGCCTGTTTGAATCCTGGCGATGAAATCATTGTGCCAGAACCAGCCTATGCCAACTACATGGCATTCGCCATTTCTGCCGGTGCGGTGATTCGTACCATTGCCACCACGATTGATGAAGGTTTCTCGCTTCCCAAAGTGGAGAAGTTCGAAGAACTCATCAACGAGCGCACACGTGCAATCCTGATTTGCAACCCCAACAACCCGACGGGTTATCTTTATACGCGTCGTGAGATGAATCAGATTCGCGACCTCGTGAAGAAGTACGACCTTTACCTCTTCTCCGACGAAGTGTATCGTGAGTTCATCTACACGGGTTCTCCTTACATTTCTGCTTGCCATCTCGAAGGCATCGAGCAGAACGTGGTGCTCATCGATTCAGTGTCGAAACGCTATAGCGAGTGCGGCATCCGCATCGGTGCACTCATCACCAAGAACGAAGAAATTCGCAAGGCAGTGATGAAGTTCTGCCAGGCACGTCTTTCACCTCCGCTCATTGGCCAGATTGCAGCCGAAGCCAGTTTGGATGCCCCGGAATCGTATAGTCGTGACATCTACGATGAATATGTGGAACGACGCAAGTGCCTGATTGATGGATTGAACCGCATTCCAGGAGTCTATTCACCCATCCCTATGGGTGCATTCTACACAGTCGCACGTCTTCCTGTCGATGACTGCGAGAAGTTCTGCGCATGGTGTCTCTCCGAATTCGACTACGAAGGTGAGACCGTGATGATGGCTCCCGCAGCAGGATTCTACACCACGCCAGGAGCAGGCAAGAACGAAGTGCGTATAGCCTACGTGCTGAAAAAGGAAGACCTCAACCGCGCGCTCTTCGTGTTGCGCAAAGCACTCGAGGCATATCCCGGGAGAGTGAAAGAGTAGAGAATGTCTTTTGAACTATTCATAGCAAAACGCATTTATGCAGATAAGGCCAAGGACGGGGAACGATTTTCCCGTCCTGCTATTCGTATAGCCATGCTTGGAGTGGCTATCGGAGTGGCGGTCATGCTGGTGAGTTTGGCTGTGGTGCTGGGCTTCAAGCACGAAGTCAGTTCCAAAGTCATTGGCTTCGGAAGCCATATTCAGGTGCTCAGCCTCACACAGAATCAGAACTACGAGATGATGCCCGTGCTCACCAACGACACCCTGATTCGTCGGGTGAAACAGGTACATGGAACGGGACACATCCAGAAGTTCGCCACGAAGATAGGCATTCTGAAGACAGAAGAGAACTTTCGTGGATTGACCTTCAAAGGAGTGGGGGAAGACTACGACCTTTCCTTCTTTCAGCATGCGCTGACAGCAGGCAAGATGCCAAAGTTCACCTCCAAGGAAGCCACCAACGAACTGCTCATTTCAGAGAAAGTGGCAGGAGACCTTGGCGTTCATGTGGGCGACAAGATCTTTGCCTACTTCATGGGAGAAGAAGCCATGCGGGCACGTCGTTTCAAGATAGCAGGTATCTTCTCCACCAACATGAACGACTACGACCGCAACTACGTCATCACCGACATCTACACCGTGCGGAAACTCAACGGATGGGACGAAGAAATGTCATCGGGATTGGAAATCACCGTCAACGACTTCGACCAAGTGGACATCCTAGCCCAGCGCCTGCAACTTCTCAACAAAGATACCGACAGGAATGGCGTCACTTATGGTGTGTTCAGCATCAAGGAAATCGCTGCCCACACCTTTGCGTGGCTCTCCGTGCTTGACATGAATGTGGTGATGATACTCGTGCTCATGATACTCGTGAGTGCCTTCACCGTCGTGAGCGGGTTGCTCATCATCATGCTCGAACGCATCAATATGATAGGCACCCTGAAGGTGATGGGAGCTACCAACGCTTCCGTCCGGAAAATTTTCATCCATTTCAGCATCATGCTGGTGGGACAGGGGCTCCTATGGGGAAACATCGTGGGCTTGCTCCTCTGCTGGTTGCAGCAGCAATATCACCTCATCTCGCTCGACCCCACCATCTATTACATCGACTCCGTCCCCATCAAGTTCGACTGGTTGCTCATCTTGGCCGTCAATGCCGTCACGCTGCTCATCTCAACCCTCGTCATCTGGGGCAGTTCCCACCTCATCAGCATAGGCAAACCATCGGAAACCATTCGCTACGAATAGACGTTCCGTGTGATGGTGTGAATTTGTGAAATTGTGAAAAGCGGAAATTCATGCTGATTTGGGGGATTATTAATAGGGGGTAGTAAGAAGAGTTATATATAAATATATAATATTTATTATATAATATATAATATAACTTGGCTGCGCAGGAAATAAAATTCACGATTTCACAATTTCACAATTTCACACCCTCGTCAGGGTGACACCAACATGCTCACCCCACTCACTTACACTTACTCGGCTTCATCACTTCCATATAGTACAGCGTCTCACTGACAGGCACTCTGATGATTGCGTTTTTACTAATAAAATAAATCCCTATATGATGTCAACGAGATTGAGTTACGTTATATGTGCAGGCCACGTACCTTGTAGTGGGCGGCAGCGTAGAACGGTTTCTTCGCACGTTCAATAAATAAGCCTCTCGTTGTGTTTCAGGTAGAGAGAGGAATCTTCCTCTCTTTGTGTGAATTTGTGAAATTGTGAAAACGGGAAATTGTAGAAATTAGTTTCCAAAGGTTCCGCTCATCCATGTGTGAACAATCTCACCCATTCAAAAATAATCCCCACCTTTTTTGTTTCTTTTGAGAAAGTTTATTTATCTTTGCAATTGAAAACTAACCAACTGTAAGGATTCTATTTTTGTGTTGCCAGAGCAAGCATTGGACAAGTGCCATCAGAAGGATGATTAGGTGAGGTGTGAGGTGATGTGCGCTATTAGGTCCTGTCTGTTCACTTAATATGTGATGCACAATGAAAAAAGCATTTCTCCTCATTATTGTTTTATTTGCCACCATCCCCCTTTCTGCCCAAACATCCACTCAAAAAGGTTATGTGAAGACACGAGGCAAGATGGTGAACGGGAAACTGGTGCCCGGCACAGGACTGAAAGGTGCCACGGTGTCGGTGAAGGGACGCACGACCATCCTTGTGCAGCGTGACGATGGCTCGTTTGAGTTCCCCATCCCCAGCCAGACGTTCAGGGTGGAGTCGGTGAAGAAGACGAACTACCAACTGGTGGATGTCGGTTCGCTGCCGAAGAACTATAGTTATTCCTCCAATCCTGTGTATCTGCTGATGGAGACGCCTGAGCAGCAACTGCAAGACAAACTGGATACCGAGCGAAAGATACGGCGCACCTTGCAAAAGCAACTTCAGCAGCGAGAAAGTGAGATTGATGCTATGCAGGTCAGCATGGCTGAGAAACAGAAACTCCTGCAAAAGTTGTATGCCGACCAGGAAAAC
>JAEEGS010000069.1 GCA_016280445.1 Bacteroidaceae bacterium | reverse complement strand
TTACAAGGATGCGTCTGGCAACTTAGCTACTTATACGACTTATCAACTCAATTTTGGTGCCAATGCTATCACAAACAAGGGTATGAAGCTTATTGGCGCCATGAACGGATGGGGCTTGATGCAGGTAGGGGAGTGTGCTCAGGGGCACAATTCCGCTTGTCAGGATGACAAGGGCCGCACATTCTTGATGTGCCACACCAAGTTCAACGACGGTACACTTGGCCACCAAATCCGTGTTTATCAGTTGTACCTGAACAAGCAGGGTTGGCTTGTTACGGCTCCCTTCCAGTTCAATGGCGAAGAGACCACCGATGAAACCATTGCGACCACTCAGCCTTGGTCAGCTACCGATATTGAGGGTGATTATCACATCCTCCGCCATCCCTATAAACTTGATCATGCAAACATGGAGGAAGTCACTCCTTCCACTGCTCATCTGTCGGCCGACGGAAAAGTGACCGGTGACTATACTGGCACTTGGGCCTATACGGATGAGGGAAAATCCTACATCCAGTTGCGCATCAAGGCGGCAGGTTCCTCCACCTACTACACCTACAATGGTGTCGTGACCGAGCAGACGCTCGAAGGTTCCACCGCCAAGGTCCTCTGTTTCACCACCGTTTGTACGCTCAGCGGTGCTGAGTGCGGTGTGCCCGTGTGGGGTTATAAGATGCAGCCCCAATATGCCTTGTCTTACAACTACACTCAGAACGCCGATTATCTGAAGGGCCGTTTGATTCGTTCCAATGTCGACATCATGTTCGACACTCAGGAAAACGTGACCCTTTCCTGGACCTCATCCCAGCCCGACATCATCTCCAACACAGGAAAATACACTCCACAGAGCGAGACCGTTTCAGGCATCACCATGACCGCCCGCATGGAGTGCGGCAACTACTATTGGCAGAATGATTATAACTTCACTGCACGTGCAGCCATGGCTGTGTCGGGCGATCCCATCTCTTCTGTTGTTGCCTACTACGACTTTGATGAAAATACGCCTACCAATCTCTACAACCCGTCGGAGAGTGCTTTTCTTGGCCGTTCCAACACCACTACAGGCATCCGTCCCGTCCTCGAAGAAGATTACTCGCGTTTTGGCAACGTCATTCGTCAACACTTTGGTGCCAACGGCAACAACAGTTACTGCCGCATCCCTAACCCCCTGCAGGGGCAGACCGACCTTGACGGCTTCACCGTCAGTCTTTGGGTGAAACGTGCCGACAGCAACCTCTACGACGCGCTGTGGGGTTTCTTCAATGCCACCTCTGCCACGGCAAACGGCGCGCGCCTTTTCTTCACGGGCAACAGTTATATTGGTTTCAACGACAATGCAGGCAACTGGTTCGATATCAACTATCCGGAAAAGAACGATAGTCACCCCACCACCGCCACCTACAAGGCTGTGGACAAGATTGTTCCAGGCGAATGGCATCTCGTCACCTTTACCTACTCCACAGAGGGGGGCTATCGCCTCTATCTTGACGGTGTGGCCTATACCAGCAGTAACTTGGTTTACACGGGCAGTGCTGCAGCATCGGACTTCGACCGCAGCAAGGTGATGAATTTGGTCACCTCTGTCAGGTATTTCTACCTTGGCCTCGGCTCCTTCTGGGGTTCTGCACCAGCCAGTTTCGATGACCTCATTATCTACAATCGTGCACTCTCTAGTACTGATGTTCAGGGACTTAAAACCCTTCTTAATCAAGTCAACGAGTTCGACATGGGCACTGTCGTGGAGATAGACGACATCCCCGTAGCCCCCACGTCCCCATCTGTTCGGACAGGCATCTACGATATGACTGGCCGCAAGGTGGAAAAGCCAGGCCGTGGATTCTATATTAAGAATGGTAAGAAATTCTGGTTCAAGTAAATGCAGGTGTGCTAAATCTGTAATGACGACATAAAAGTGCGCCGCCAAATATGTTCGGAACAGCGTGTTTGGCGGCGCACTTTTTTTGTCTTTTCAAGAACGTCGTTCCCAATTAATAGGCACTGGGGAAATCTATTCATTGGTGATGGAAGCGTCAATTGAGTGGCAACGGGCTTGTCTTTTTTCACACCTTTCGGATCGTCTTGATATTGTTCCTCCAGTCTTTTGCTTTCCCCGCTTTCTTTAACCATTTTTAGCCCAAAATCTTTCCGCTATTGTTAAAATTAACCTTTTTGCCAAAAGATTTAATCTTTTTTTTGTTTATGTGGCGGAAAATTCGTTTCTTTGCAACGTAATCCGTGTGCACTGCATCAATTTGGCCAAATGTTGTGGCGGTGTGTCGCGAACTACCAGCTATAATGAGAACTTACTAATTTTTAAAAACTAATTCACTAATTTACTAACTTAGAAAGTCAAACAAATCTTTTTAAATATGTTGTATAACTTTCAAAGGAAAAAACTGTACAGGCATCTCATGGTTGGAGGTGTTTTGTGCGCTGCAGGTTTTGGACTTTTTTCCTGTTCCGACCAGTATGATCTTGATTCTGATCAGCCTTCAGGCTTGAACAGCATCTATTCGTACATCCAACAGCAGGGAAACTACACCAAATATCTGCAACTGATTGACGATCTTGGGCAGAAGGATATCCTCTCCAAGACCGGTAGTAGAACCCTGTTCATAGCCGATGACGCAGCCTTCGGTCGCTTCTTTGCCTCCAATCCGTGGGGTGTGAAGAGCTATGACGAACTATCCCTCGCCCAGAAGAAGTTGCTTCTCAACACGTCTATGGTTGGTAACCCCTACACCACTTCCATGCTTTCTACGGCATCCGGTGACATCGCCCCAGTCAAGGGAGAAGTCTGCCGTCGTTCTTCGTCCGTCAACCTCATGGACTCGGTGATGGTGATGTCGTCCGATGATCCTCAGGGAATTCTGCCCCAGACAGCGTCGTTCGACAATTTGAGGGCTAACAAGGAATCCTTCGTGTTGTTCACCGATGCCTCGGGTGCTCCTCCCATTCTGCACTTCTCGCAGAAATTCTTGACAGGCAACAAGTTGCAGAGCACAGACGTGGACTTCCTCTACAACCAGCCCGCAGGTACACGTCAGGCGGATGATGTTTATGTGAACAATGCCAAAGTGACAGAAGCCAATGTTTTCTGCAAGAACGGATTCGTTCACAAGGTGGATGAAGTCATTCTGCCACTTGACAACATGTCTGAAATCATTCGCAAGACTCCTGAGATGTCCCTCTACAGCAGCATCGTTGAACGTTTTGCCGCTGTCGATTACGACGAGGAACTGACCAAGAGCTACAACAACAATAAAGGGACAGACTATGACTCTGTTTTCATCAAGCGTTACTATTCCAATCGTTCGGCGGGTTCAACGTGGAACAAGAATCAGGCCTTCTCGACCGACAAAAATGGAACTGGGTTCGACGCGGCTCTCAAGTACGATCCGGGATGGAATGCCTATGGTTCGGGTTCTCAACCTAAGGGCGACAATGAGATGATGGAAGACATGGGCGTTATGATGGTGCCATCTAATGAGGCTCTCCTCGAATGGTGGAACAATGGTGGCGGAACTGTTATCAAGGAGTTCTATTCCACGTTGGAATCAACTCCCAATTCAACGCTTGACGACCTTGTGCGTGTCAACCAGTTGGCAGCCCTCACGGCAGCCCTCCCGTCCACTTTTGACCAAATCAAGGACGACGCACAGGAGACCATGGTTGTTACGACTGAGGACATCGACCGTGTGTATCTGGGTTGCAATGGTGTGGTTTACCTCACCAACAAGGTTTTCGCCCCCAGATCATACTCATCAGTCCTCTTCCCCACAGTGGTTGACACGTTGCATTTCAACATCATCGCCAATGCCATTAAGCATCTCGACTATTCGGCTTACCTCAACTCTATGGCTTCCGAGTACATCTTCATCATTCCGACCAGCAATGGTTTGACCTCCTATATCGACCCTGTTTCATACATTCAAGGAGAAGATGTACAGATTATAGAATTTGTTCCTAGCGCCACGAAGAAGCCCGAAGCAAATGACTATGTGGTGGCCAATATATATAAAGGTGTGTCTAACGGAGATGGCACATGGTCGAAAGGAGATAAGGTGAACAGAAGTGCTATTACATTCACCATGGATAACTCTGAGACTTCCAAGACCAATAAGAATGGTTTCTTTAAGAACCGTTTTGAGGATCTGCTCGACAATCACATCATCATTGAGCCTTATCAGGAAGGCAAGAAATATTACAAGACCAAGGGTAACACCTTCGTGCGTGTCGATGGAGTCGAGCCAGGTAGCCAGGTGGCTGGTTCAATGCAGGCAGCCAATGGTCAGCCACTCACTGTACAGACCAAATACCCCATGGAAAATGGTCATGCACTTGTCATTGATGGCGCATTGATGGGTACAAACAACTCAGTGGCTATGACATTGGCCGAACACGATGAGTTCTCGGAGTTCTTGGCTATTCTGAATGCATGTGGCGCCCTCAATCCACAAAATGCACAAGATAAGTGGTTTGCAGGTGACAATGTGTATGGTAACCTCTTCAACATTAAGGAAGCGGGTCATGTTGGTGCCGAGGCGCTCACAAAGGGAAAGAAAGCCACCTATCTGCTCAACAACTACCACTACACCCTCTATGCTCCAACCAACGAGGCTATGGAAAAGGCTTTTGCAATGGGTCTTCCTACGCTTCAGGATCTGTCGGCAGCTGAGTTGTTCGATATTGAATTCGAGGAACAGACAAAGTCCATGACTGATGCCCAGAAGAAAGCATACGCAGCCGAGCAGGGTACCTGCGCGGGCGACTCTACCGAACGCATTCAGGAGGCGATGCTCGACTTTGTGAAGTATCACATTCAGGATAACTCCATCTTCATCGATGCAGGCTTTCAGTCAGGCAGCTATGAGACGGGCAAGACCGAACTGATCAAGTCCACCGCGACCAAAGACAATGTGGCTGAAGCAGACCTTGTGAATTATGATGTCGCAGAAAAGACGCTTGTGTCCGATGACAAGTATAATATAGTATATTATGTGAAAGATGATTCAGGTAACCAACTCTATTCTCCTGGACGTCCTTACAAACTGTCAGTCAAAGTGTCTAGCAGCGACCTGTCTGTCAATGGCATCAGCGTTGATAAGGCCAGAGGTCTCTACAATTTGATGGCTCGTGAGTATTGGTACACCAGCGACGCTAGTAGTGTTAAGAATCCATACGAGTGCAAGTTAAACAACTCTTCTGCAGTTGTGATTCATGGCATCAACGAGCCGCTTGTCTACGATGCTCCAGCGCAGTTCAAGTATGTATATAAGAAACTCGCATTATCAACAGATTAAACGTCGTAACAATCACTATCATGAAGAAAATATTATCCATACTATTGCTTATGGCGTGCTTCTGTTTGCAAGCAAGTGCGCAAGTGAAAGCAGGCGATGTGGTCAGTGGTCAGATATGGGATGACCTAGAACCGCTGATGATGTGTAATGTTGTCGAAGTGGACAACAACAACCGTATCGTCGCCCACGGTGTTACCGACATCAATGGTAACTTCTCGTTCAAGATTGTCAATCCGAAGGACAAAATCCGTATCTCCTACATTGGATGCCAAACCGTTACGCTGCCTATCACCAAGAGAGCGTTCGGCAAGATTGTCCTCAAGAGCAACACTACTTTGCAGGAAGTAACTGTCAAGGCCGTTCGTAAGACACAGTCTTCTGGTCTGCAGATTCCTGTCACCGAAATCTCTGTGGCCAGCCAGACTATCGACATGAAAGAGTTTGAAGGACTTGGCATGACTTCTGTCGACGAAGCCCTTCAGGGCCGTATCGCAGGTCTCGACATTGTGGCCAACTCTGGTAACTTGGGTGCTGGAACCACCATGCGTCTGCGTGGTGTCTCCACCATTAATGGTAATGCCGACCCACTCGTAGTGGTCAACGGTAATGTTTGGACCAACGACGCCAATGCAGATTTCGACTACACGAACGCCAACGAAGAGAAGTTCGCCGAACTCCTCAACGTCAATCCCGAGGATATTGAGTCCATCACCGTGCTGAAAGACGCTGCCGCCACAGCCATCTGGGGTTCGCAGGGTGCCAACGGTGTGATTGAAATCAAGACCAAGCGCGGTTCCAAGGGTAAGACCAAGGTGCAGTATTCTTACCGCTTTACAGGTTCTTGGCAGCCAGAAGGTTACAAACTCCTCAACGGTGACGACTATACCATGTTCCTCAAGGAATCTTTCTTTAATCCTAAGATGCAGCAAGGTTTTGGTGATAGTAATCACGACAACTACATTCCTGAAATCAACTATGACGAGAACTTCTCAGAATGGCGCATGTATGATGACAACACCAACTGGCGCAAGGAAATCAAGTCCTTCGGTCAGAATCATCAGCACTTCGTGTCTCTGACAGGTGGTGGCGAGAAGGCTAACTTCCGTATCTCAGGTGGTTACGACCATCAGACCGGTACTGTCATTCAGCAGCGACTCGACCGCTTCACCACACGTGTAGCCCTCGACTATTTCGTCAGTGACCGCATCAAGGTCAGCACCAACTTCGACTTGACCTACACGAAAAACAAGAAGAACTATCGTTATGACTACGATGGCGATAATAATCCTGACGACCTCATGCTGGCAGCCTTGCTCAAAATGCCGAACCTCTCTGTCTATGCAGAAGATGACAATGGCAACGACACGGGACGCTACTACACCATGAATCCTTATCTGACCAAGGCAACTGGTGGCTACAATGTGCCATCGGGCGCATCAGGTCACCTGAACTATCTGGAAGACCAGTACAAAATGCCAAACCCTGTGGCTGTGGCACATCAGGCAAAGAACGATGAGAAGACAGTTAAACTCTCCCCTGAGTTCATTCTTCAGTACGACCTGTTGGGCACAGAGCCAGACCAGCATCGTCTGCGTTATGAAGGACAAATCATTTTCGACATCTACACGTTGAACAATGACTCCTATTTCCCAGGTTCGCTGATGGCCAGCAACTGGTCCTCTGCTGCTTATAACTCTGCTTCTACCAGCAGTTATAAGAGCCATGCGCTTTCCACGCGTCACACCTTTACGTTCACGCCTCACTTCAACAACGAGAGCCACTCACTCATGTTCATGACACGTTTCCAGTACAACAACGGTTCTTCGTCCAGCCAGAATCTGTCAGAGAAATGGCTGCCTACAGCGGCTGGCATCACATCACCGTTGGCAGGTGGTGTCAACACAGGCTTTGGCACATCGGCAGGTGAATGGCGTTCGCAGTTCTTCCTCTTTTCGCTCCACTATGCTTATAAGGGCAAGTACATTGTTGATGCAACACTTCGTCGAGATGGCTCCACCAAGTTCGGTCCAGACCGTCGTTGGGGTAACTTCCCCGGTCTCTCCGCACGATGGAACATCAGCGATGAGCCTTTCATGGAGAAAGTGAAATGGATTTCCATGCTCTCCATTCGTCCAGGTTGGGGTATTGTCGGTCGTCAACCAGACAGTGAATACCTCTACTATTCCAAATATTCTACAGGTGGTACGTATCTGGGCGAGACTTCTGTTGTTCCATCCAATATCCGTTTGGCCGACCTCCGTTGGGAACAGAAGGAAACTTGGAACCTTGGTTTTGACTTTGGTTTCTTCAATGGTTTGATTGATGGTGACCTCTCCCTCTACACGCAGAAGACCACTGACCTGCTGATGCGCAATCGCGCTATTCCTTCATCGTCAGGCTATACTGCGTTGGCATGGCAGAATGTCGGTTCTATGCGCAACAATGGTTGGGAGTTCAACATCAACGGTCACCGCGTGGTGAAGGCTGGCAAGTTCTCCATGGACTTCAACATTACCTTCGCCAACAACCGTAATGAAATCATCTCGATGGATGAAACCGTGCTGGCAACGATGAACGGTACGGGTACCACACCTGAGAATGGCTCTTACCTCTCCCGTGTCCAACTGAAAAACCCGTTGGGTTCCATCTATGGTTATCGTTTCAAGGGCGTTTATCGTTACTCTGAGTTGAGCGATGCACAGGATGCCTACAATGCAGGTCTCATCACACTCGAAGAGTTGAATGCTCCCAACATCGCACCTGTTGTCCGCAATGCGGCGGGCGAGGTGGTGTACAACCCTTCAGGTACACCCAAATACATGTATTTCGACTATGACACCTATACGACATCACACCAGTTCGTGGGTGGAGATGCCATCTATGAGGATGTGAACCACGATGGTCATATCAATGCTCTTGACGTGGTATATCTGGGTTCCTCGCTGCCTCGACTCACCGGTGGTTTTGGCGTGAAGTTCAACTATGGTGGTTGGGGGCTGAACCTCCAGTTCAACTATCGTTATGGCAACAAGGTCATCAACTACGCACGCATGAACTTGGAGAACATGGCCACCACCTACAACCAGTCTCGGGCTGTCAACTGGCGTTGGCACAACGAAGGCGATGTGGCTTTGCTTCCACGTGCTGTCACCAGAAAGACGAACTACGATACTTATAACTACCTTGGTTCAGACCGTTTCGTTGAGAATGCTTCGTTCCTCCGTCTGAACTACGCACAACTTTCATACACATTCGAGCCTAAGGCACTGAAACAACTGGGTCTTTCTTCCCTCCGTTTCAACCTTACACTCAATAATCTGTTCTGTATCACTAAGTATTCGGGTGCTGACCCAGAAATTGCACAGGCAGGTTTCTCGCCTGCTGGCGACTACTCGCGTACTCCGCGCTCGAAATCGTTTACAATTGGTGCATCTGTCTCATTCTAATTTAGTCTAACAGTTATGAAGAAGATAAATAATAAGATAAAAACGATAGCAGCAGTAGCGTTGGTGGGATTGGGAGTCACTTCCTGCTCGCTGGATATGCTGCCGCTCAACGATGTCGTTCTCGAAAACTATTGGACGAATGAGTCCGATGTGCAGAGCGTTGTCACCTCATGCTATGCTGGTTTGAAAGAAAACGGTTATATCTCTAACATGATTGTTTGGGGAGAAGTCCGTTCCGACAACGTGGCTGAGGGAGCCGATGCTGGAACACCGTTGCGCAACTTGATGAATGGCAATCTGAAGACCACAAATACTTATTGCGACTGGAGTGCCATGTACAAGGTCATCAACCGTTGTAACACTGTCATCCATTATGCTCCTCAGGTGGCAGAAAAAGACCCGAACTACACAAGCTCTGAACTGAATGTCAATTTGGCGGAATGTAAGGCTTTGCGTGCATTGTCTTATCTCACACTCATCAAGACTTTCAAGAACGTTCCCTTCTCGTTTGAGCCATCTATTGATGATAATCAGAGTTATATTATTCCAACTACGCAGTTTGAAACGATTCTGGATCAGTTGATTGAAGACATAGAGTCTTGCAAAGATGATGTGCCCATTTCGTATGGCGCTGCAACACCTGTTTACAACAGTGCCAAGATTACACGCGGTGCCATGTATTCGCTGCTGGCTGAACTGTATCTGTGGCGTGCTTCTGACGCTCAACTCTCTCCTTCGGAGCAGAATCAGTATTACGCAGAGTGCATCAAGGCTTGTGACAAGGTGATTTCCCTCAAGCAGGATCAGTTCAATACCAATCGTTTCCTTTCCTATACAGGAAGCACCGTGGTTTTGTCGGACAATGTGGACACGGATGTGCTAGATTTGGGTTACCCATTGCTTTCAGAACGGGTTGGTACGGGTTCCAATGAGCCATACGCATTCAATGCCATCTTTGGAACAGGTAACTCATTCGAATCGATTTTTGAGATCTCCTTCCACAAAGATGGAGGTACCAAAGAGACCAATTCTGATGTTCTCAATTTGTATGGTGGTCGAACTTCGAGTGGAGGTACTGTGCAGGCATTGGTGGCACATGAGAACTTGATGCCTTCCAAATTGGAGGATGGTAAAGCGACGGACTACAAAGACGAAACCCTTTTCCCTGTCACAACAGACTATCGGGGTGCGGCAGCCTTCCATTTCTCGGAGAGTGGGAAATACACCATTTATAAGTATGTGGTAAACCCATTGACTTTGAACAAGGAGAAGAGCAAGACCCAGTTCACATATCCTGAAGCTGTTAATCAAACTCGTGATGTCAGGTCTCAGGACATGGGCTGGATTATCTACCGTTTGACCGAAATCATGCTGTTCCGTGCGGAAGCAGAAATAGAGATGGCGGGTAATCTGACCAAGATTGCCGAAGCCCAAGTTGAGGAGGAAACAGAGGGTGAGGAAAATGATGGAGGACAACCTAATGGCCAGAACAATCAGTCGCTTCGTGCAGCAGCCGTGATGGGCTCAACACTCTCGTCGCCAGAAGAATTGTACGACGATGCATTTAACATTATTATGGCTGTTTATCTGCGCTCCAACCCTGGTACTGTGGGTAACAACGGGGTCACTACCGCAAGACCACAGCGTGGGAACTATAAGACCTGTGCGGATTTTGAGACCTTACTGATGAATGAGCGTCGTCGTGAATTCCTCTTTGAGGGCAAACGTTATTTTGACCTCGTGCGTCAGGCCAGACGTGATGGAAACACGGCAAGATTCAGGGAGGCCTTGACATCGAAGTTTGGTCAGGCATCCAGGGCTGTCATCATCAAGATGAATTCGATGGATTTCATGTACATGCCCGTCTATAAAACCCAGATTCAGGTTAATCCAACACTCACTCAGAACCCAGCATTCGCTGATGAGGAGAATGTCGTAATCAACTAAAGCCTTATGAAAAAGATATTGAAATTCCAATTTATGGCTGTAGCCTTGTGTGTCGTCTCAGCCGTCCAGTTTGGACTTGTTGGCTGCTCTGACGACCCGGGTTCTGACAGTTATTATACTCTGACAAAGGAGTATGCTTCTGACTACTTGCAGAATCGTGGTCAGTTTAGCGAGTATGTGCAGATTCTGCAACGTGCTACAGGAGCCGAGGGGAAGAATCTCCGTTTAGTGGATTTGTTGGGCACTTATGGCTCTTACACGGTCTTTGCACCGACAAACGATGCCATTGATGAGTTCTTGGCATCGAAGGGACTCTCGTCTGTGGCGGAACTGTCTAAAGAAGATTGTGACACGATTGCATTGAATTCCATCATTGAGCAGGCCTTCTTCACCACAGATGTCAGCAGTGGTCCTTATCCCAAGTCGAATATGCTGGATCAGCCGCTGACTGTCAACAGTGTGGAAGACCAGTCCTCTGGGGAGGTGAAATTGGCTATGTACATCAATTCTGATGCGCGCCTGATTCATGTGGATGATTCCGTCTGCAACGGTGTGGTACATACAGTGAACAAAGTGGTGTTTGCCAACACGGATGTGATGATTGACTTTATGGAGAAGGACGATAACATCCAACTCTACTGCGAGGCACTCAGAGTGACACATATGGCCGACTCGCTCCGCAAATGGAAGGATCCCAGCTATTCTGTAGGTGCTGACTCCATCGACTGGACCAATGATAAGTTGGTGCTTAGTACGGCTACTGAGTATGATAATGTGGCTTACATGGAGAACCGCTACTTCAAGTTCACCGCCTTTGTATGTCCAGACTCTGTCTTGGAACAGAAATATGGCGTCACGAAGGTGTTGGGCAAGGACGATCCAAACTCATTGGAGTATTTGGCGCACCAATTGTATGATCCGATGTATCCAAATGATGTGAATAATGATGATTTGACTTCTCGCCAGAATGCGCTTAACCGTTTCATTTCTTATCACTTGCTGGATCGCTACGGTTCTTACTATACACTGACATGTGTGGATGGAAAGGATTCGTATCTTGCCACACGATGGAAGCGTAATAAATGGGATATCGCAGACTGGTATGAAACCATGATGCCTTATTCTATTCTCAAATGTTCTTTCCCAAGCGGCAATGAGGAAGGTCTCTACATCAACCGTCGTGGCGTACAGTCTCGTCCCGATGAGCGTGGTGTGAAGGTGCCAGGTGCAAAGGTGACATTCCCCGATGACATGGGACGCACCAACACTTGCTTGAATGGTATCTATCACTACATCAGCGATGTGATTGCTTATGACCAGCAGACGCAGCAGGTGGTGCTGGATGAGCGTTTGCGTCTGGATGCATCCACCTTGTCGCCTGACTTCATGACGAGCGGCGCACGTGGTATCTACACGAAGTCATCCAATGTGGGTGGTAAATATGGTCACTGGGATGCAACCTCGAACCATAACAACGTGCAGACCTGCTTGGGCTTCAAGGCTGGAGCAGCCAAGAACTTCTTCTTCACGAATGATACGCACGTGCATGTGCGTCCACGTACCCTCTCTTTCTGGTCTTATCAGGGTGATGAGGTAACAGTCCTTGGTATCTTCGATCTGACTGTAAAACTGCCACCAGTGCCAGCAGGAGACTATGAACTCCGTTTGTTCACTTGTGTGGATTTTAAGAATCGTGGTGTCATTCAGGTGTTCATCGATGGCTTCTCACAAGGCATTCCGTTTGATATGCGTCCAAATGGAGAGGAATTGTTTGGATGGAAGTCTGACGCGGCGCTGGGTGATGATGATGCCATTGCAGCATTTGACAAGTATCTGCACAACATTAAATGGATGAAAGGACCGAAGTCTTATGCATCTGCAAATAGTGAGTCATCCAAGGAAGATGGTACTGTCTTCCGAGATGCTCCCAATACCATCCGCAAGGTGCTGGGCACCTTCACTAGTAAAGGTCTTGACGATGAAGCGCATTATGTCCGCTTCAAGCAAGTACTCGAAACTGCAGACCCGAAATCGAGTGCTTTGAACTTTGACTTCCTCGAGATTTGTCCACGCTCTGTTTACAACAACGAATACTACTCAGAGGATAAATGGTAAACCTAATAATGACTGAAGTATTATGAATAAGAATATAAAAAACACGCTCCGCATCGGAATCATTGCTGCCGCCAGTGCAGCAGCAATGGTTTCATGCTCGGACACGTGGGATGACCACTATAATGACGGCCCATCATCGCTCTCCTTTAACGGAACGACGATGCAGGCTCTTGAACAGATGGCTCCCGATTTTGCCAAGGTGGTGAAATTGTACGGTTACGACCGTGAACTCTCTTCTGAGAATGTTTACACCGTTTGGGCACCGGCTGACGGCTCGTTCAATCTCTCTGATTATGCAGATGTACAAGTTGTGGACGGGCAGACAGTGTTGACGAAAAAGGACGGTGCTGATGAAGTGCTTGACCATTTCATCAAGAATCATGTGGCACGATATGCCATCTCGCAAAACGGGACGGAACAGGATGTGAAACTGATGAGTAAGAAGATTGAGACCATGACTGGTAATGGAACGGGTGAAGGCACCTTCGGCGAAAGAACCATCACGAAGTCGAACCTCTCCTGCACCAATGGTGTGCTGCATATCCTTGACGGCGAGTTGGATTACAGGCACAACATCTTTGAAAAAATCAAGTCACTCTACAATCCTGAGACGGACGACGTGTCGCTCTATGCTTTCTTGAAGATATTTGACAAGGACTCGCTGGATGAGAACAAGTCGGTGAGCAACGGTATGGACGAGTATGGCAATACAGTTTGGGAGGATAGTGTTGTGATTCGCAACAACACCGTGTTAAGAAATGTGGATGCACTTATCTATGAGGAAGACTCCAGTTACATCGCGATTCTTCCTTCTACAGAGGCTTACAAGAAGAGACTCGCAATTGCCAAACGCTTGTTGGACTATAATCCTTATGAGAATACGAAGAACCCTGATTATAAGAGTGATAGATACGCTAATATGTGCGATTCGCTCCAGGATTACAATGCCAGCATGTTTGCCATGACAGACTTGTTCTTCAACAAGAATGCCAATGAGTACTGGCAGGACTCGCTGAAGTCGACCAATTACTCGTCTTTCAACTGGCCTTACAACCTCTATTATGCAAAAGAGCCTCTGATGGGTCTCCATCCTGATAAAGAGGTGAATGACATCTTGAATAAGATGGGCGATCCTGTGCAATGTTCAAACGGCGATCTGTATCTCGTGGATGAGTATCCAATGAGTGTGACGGAGCAGTTCTTCAAGAAACAGACCGTGATGGCTTCAGACCTCACACTTGACCAGATTACGGGCAAGGATGGTAAAACGAAGATTTATACCAAGAATGTCGGTATCACGTCTATTTCGATAGGAACGCTCTATGACTATCAGTGTGACACCATCTGGGAGGGGGTGCCGAGGGAATCGCAGATTGTCCGGGTTGACTCCACTTTCCTCGGAACGCGTGATTACTACTTCTTTGATGTGCCAGAACTGGGAAATACTCAGCCCGCCATCGCTTTCGATTTGGAAAACCTCTTGTCCGGTACGTATGACATGTATCTCGTCACCTGTCCCATTTGGGCCAAGACGGGGTTCAATAATGGAGAGTCTTACCAAGATGACCCTCGTCCATACCGTTTTTATGTCAACATCTATGAACGTATGGATGACAATGCGTTTGTGGGCAGTCCTACCCGTTTGACTCCCCCTGAGGATGCCATAGTGATGGAAAAACAAGGTAACTACTTCATCACAGACTGTCATGAAAAGATTGATACGCTTCATTTAGGTGAATATACCTTCAAGCACAGTTACTACAATATTAAAGGTGATGATGGGGTGGGTGCCATCATCCAGTTCGATGTAAAGGTCGGTAACGGAGATAAAGGGAACTATTCGCGTGAGATGCTTATCAGCAGCATTATCCTGAAGCCGAAGTTCGACGCGACGGAAGAAGAACAAGAATAATAAGACAATAAATGTTGATACTAATGGAAATTATGCAATCATATATTAGTTCAAATATACTGCGCACCTGTAAGTACGGGTTCGCGGCAATCGGATTCTTGCTGGGAACGCTTCCTGTGGCAGCACAAGATGAGGCTGAATCTCAAGAGACCACCGAAGAGGTGTCTGCACCAAGAAGACCTGTGAAACCAGCCAAGAAATATCCGACGATTGATGTGAAAGGTAAAGTGGTGGACGCTGCTACAGGCGAACCGCTTTCCGGTGCACAGATTCAAGCATACAACAACCGTAACTACACAGCCATGGCCGATGAGAACGGTGAGTTCACCATCAGTGTGCCTAAGTTCGTCACATCGCTGTCTGTGAAGTTGGAAGGCTACAATCTGAATCAGGTGTCGCTGAACGGTAGAACGGAAGGTGTGGAGATTCAACTCTACTCTGAGGTCTATCTGAACGATTACAAGGGGAAGACTGCGGCCACTAAGACGGTTGATGCGATTGGCTTTGAACAGTCGACGGCCATTACCGTTGATCAGGAAATTCAGAATCGTCTAGGGGCTGACGTGCGCGGTATCCAGCGTTCAGCCAACCCGGGTCAAGGTATTGCCATGTTCATCAACGGCTACAACTCATTGAACTCAAACGCTATGCCACTCATCATTTTGGACGGTGTGGTGTATGACCAGATGTATGAGGAAGGCAAGATGCTGCACACGGGTTACTTCAACAATCTGCTCCAGTCCATCAATATGGAAGACATCGAGTCGTTTGAAGTGATGAAGAATGGTACGGCCATCTATGGTGCCAAGGCTGCGAATGGCGTGATTGTCATCAAGACCAAGCGCTGCCACTCGATGGCAACGCGCATTGACGTGAATGCTTCGTTCGGTGTAGAGCTGAAACCGAAGGAAATTGATGTGATGAACGCAGGTCAGTACCGTTCTTACGCCTCAGAGTTGTTGGGCACGACCGATACGAAACTGACGGAGTTCAAGTTCTTGAAGACTGATCCTCAGTACATGTATTATAATATGTATCACAACAACACCGACTGGAGAAACCAAGTCTACCGTGAGGCCATGACACAGAATTATGGCATCTCCATTCAGGGTGGTGATGATATCGCTCAGTACAACCTCTCTGTCGGTTATATGGACTCGAAGTCAACATTGAAGCGCAATGATATGCAGCGTTTCAACATCCGTTTCAACACGGACATCGTGCTGAACAAGTGGTTCACGACCAAGTTTGACGCCAGTTACACCAATGTGACACGCGACCTGCGCAGTGATGGTCTGGAATCGTCGTTTGACCTCCAGTCGTTGGCTGCTCCAGGTTTCCTGGCTTATGTCAAGGCACCATTCTTGAGCCCTTATGACTTCACACTTGAGAAACAAGGACGCTCGCATGTTACATCGTTCATTGCGGATGCGGATGACTATCTCGATGAGGTACTGGGTGGCAAGGGAAGCCTTGCGAATCCAAAGGCCATCCTTGAGAATGGTGAGGCTAAGAACAAGAACCACACGGACTGCACCATGATCAATATCACGGTGGCTCCACGTTGGCAACCTCTTCCTAACTTTGGCATCACAGAGCGTTTTGCCTACACGATGCAGTCGTTCGACGAAGGCTACTTTACACCAATCATTGGTATGCCTTCCTACAGGGAAGAAGGTACAACTGCGCAGACTGAAAACAAGAAGTGGTCGCTTTATACGAAGCACAATGCCATCTTCTCTGACACACAGGCAGACTGGACACTTCCCCTTGGCGCTCACCGTGTGGACATCTTTGGTGGTATCCGTTTCTTGAGCGATTCTTTCACGTCATCTTATCTGATTGCCGATAATACGGGTAACGACAAGACACCTAATACGGCCAGTGACACGAAACGGCGTTATGGCTCTGACACCAACTGGAAGTCACTTGATTACTATGCAAATGTGGACTACAACTACATGGAGAAGTATTACGTGACAGGTCAATTCTCTTTGGGTACCTCTTCCCGTTTCGGTAAGGATGTGGATGCTGGTCTCAAGATGTTTGGCGTGGCATGGGGCTTCTTCCCCTCCATCAATGCTGCATGGGTAATCAGCAACGAAGACTGGTTCCGCACCAACAAGGTAGTGAATATGCTGAAACTGAACGCGGGATTTGAGTCTGTCGGTAACGACGGCATTGACAATTCTGCCACTTTGACCTATCTCTCTTCGGCTGCCTTGCTTAACGACCAGGTGACATCTATCGGTCTTGGCAATATCGGTAACACGAGCCTCCGCTGGGAGACAACCAACCGCTTCAATGTAGGTTTGGAAGGTAACTTCTTGAACAACCGATTGAATGTGAAGGCAAACTTCTTCCATGCTAAGACCAACAACCTGGTTACATTGGGCACACTTGCTTATGTGGCAGGTCTCACAGACTACTACACGAACGATGGTTCGATGAAGAATGTGGGTTATGACTTGGCTTTCAATGCAAAGGTAATCAACAATCCGAACTTCAAGTTTGAGATGGGTGCTTCTCTGGGTCATTACAAGAACAAGCTGAAGTCTCTCCCACAGGGTCAGCAGCATTTTGACACGGAGATGTATGGCGCCACGATTCGTTCGGAGATTGGTCGTGCGGCAGGTGTCTTCTACGGCTACAAGACCAATGGTGTGTATAAGAACACGCAAGCTGCTAATGACGCGGGCCTTTGCATTGTGGATGAGGCTGGTAACCGCCACCCCTTCAGTGCTGGTGACATGAAGTTCTTGGATTTGAACAATGATGGCATCATCGGTGATGTTGATGTGAATGGTGACGGTGTTATCAGCGCATCAGAAACCGATAAGACGATTATTGGTGATCCCAATCCAGACATTTATGGAAATATCAATTTGAACTTCCACTTTGGTCAGCGTTGGTCGCTTGCTGCCAACTTCAACTATTCGTTGGGCAATGACATCTACAACTATCAGCGCGCCATGCTCGAGTCGGGTTCGATGTTCATCAACCAGACCACAGCACTCAACCGCCGTTGGTCAACAGAAGGTCAGGTGACGGACATCCCACGCATCACTTACGGTGACCCTATGGGCAACAGCCGTTTCTCAGACCGTTGGATTGAAAATGGTTCCTACATGAAGTTGAAGAACATCACACTGTCTTACAAAGTGCCTGTTCAGAATGAGTACATTCAGGGCATCACCCTTTGGGCTGCTGCCAATAATCTGCTCACGTTCACGAAGTATCTGGGTTCTGACCCAGAGGTTACTTGCGGTAATGGTGTTCTCATGCAGGGCATCGATGCAGGCTATCTCACTTCAGGCCGTAGTTTCCACCTCGGTGTAAAGATTAACCTCTAATTTGCAAAGACGATCATGAAAGTAAAATCAATCATAGCATGTGGCTTGCTTCTGCTTGGCATCGGGACAGCCACGACATCCTGCGAGGATATGTTTACGGCTGACAACAAACTTGTCACTACAGACCTCGCACCAAAGGATACCTTGTATCAGATGATGGGTATCGTGAAACGTATGCAGAAACTGGCAGACAAAACGGTGCTTCTTGGCGAAATCCGTGCAGACCTCGTCACGGTGAATCCTGCTGTTGCATCGACTGATATTCAGCAACTGAACGCAAATAATATCACGACGGGTAACGCTTACAATAATCCTGCTGATTACTACGATGTGATTAATAACTGTAACATCTACTTGGCTCATGTGGATTCTCTGCTCAAGTCGCACGGAGAATACTATTATGGGAAAGAAATCTGTGCTGCCAAGTGCTTCCGTGCATGGTGCTATCTGGAGTTGGCCAAGATTTATGGCTCAATTCCTGTGCCAGACAAGTTTACGGAGCCTGTGTTGACAGCCGATGCTGCTGAACGCATTGTGGCTTCGTCCAATAGGGTTGACATGACTGCCATCCTGAATTTCTGTATCAACGATATTCAG
The DNA here is from genome assembly GCA_016280445.1 of Bacteroidaceae bacterium. GTDB lineage: Bacteria > Bacteroidota > Bacteroidia > Bacteroidales > Bacteroidaceae > Minthosoma. Next base: position 89,951 of record JAEEGS010000069.1, on the reverse strand, counting down.
CAGTATGCCACTATGGATGAAAATAAAGCCCTTCGTCCTGACTACGGCGCAACATGGAGTGGCATTTCCTACGCCAATATGTTTATTCCTGTGCGTGTGCTTCTGGCTGAACTTTACTTGTGGCGCGGTACCTGCACGGGTAGTGAGCAGGATTATATGAATGCGGTGGGCATGTATCACGACTACTTCTGCTTTACAGGCGAGGAATATGGTGTAAGTGATGGTGTCATTTCATGGGCAGATCGCAATCATATGCGTAGTGCTGATACTTATGCAGGCACTCGTTTCTCGTTGGGTGGTACGGATATGGAGCAAGTGGGTGTCATCCCTTGTGACACTTCTTCTTACTATGGCAACACTTCAGACCTCCGCAGGGTGTTCTGTTCTCTTTATTCCAACGACTATTATCCTTGGGTGATGCCATCTCAGCGTGTGCGTGACATTTCAGCAGCCCAAGACTATTGCTTCTATCGATATGAGAGTGCTACAAAATCTGATACGCTCATTCTCTCGAAAGATCCTAATGAATATGAGCGTTCAGAGCATGTGGGTGACTTGCGTTTGTTCTCTGTTTACAAGAGTTCCTCCAATGCGGCAAGTCGAGAGAATGCCCGTTTGAATGACCAACGAATTGTCATCCGTAAGTGGACGAATGGTGTTTTGTCTCTTGCCAATGACATGAAGAACTCCTATGTTCCTTACTATCGTATCGTCATTCTTTATCTGCACATGGCTGAGGCACTCAACCGCGCGGGATTCCCCGAGACTGCTTTCGCTGTGTTGAAATATGGTATGACTTACGATGTGCTGAACGACCGTAGCATCATTTCTCAAGATGAGTTTGACCGTCTGTGCCAAATCAAGACGTCTGGTTTCTCGAATACAGAACCTAAATATAATAATAACAAGGAACTCGCTGCTCAGGCGAACAATACGTTTGTTATTTGGAACTCTACGAAGTTTGGCGGTCCAGAGGAGGGTACTTCTCGTAACACAGGAAGTTGGAAATTGCCAGAGAACTCGCCAGAGGGAATGAAACTGCAGATAGGTATCCACTCCCTTGGTTCTGGTGCTACTGATTTCAATAAAAAATATCGTCTGGACGATGATGCAACACTCGCAAACATCAAGCCGAAGGTGGCTTTGCCAGATACAGTCAAACTTTACTTGAATTCAACGCCAGAAGACTCTGCTCGTTGGCGAGAGTCCAAGATTCCGTATGATGCTGCTGTGGCAGAGAATGAGGCGATTGAAGCGGAGAATGCTGCTTATCTCGCATCGCAAAAGATACGCCAGAAGCGTCAGGCACATGTGGCAAAACTGATTCTTGACGAAGAGGCTTTGGAAGGCATGTTCGAAGGTCTGCGTTTCTACGATCTCATGCGTTATCAGATGCAGGATGGCAAGTTCTCCAGTACGATTACATTGCCTGACTATATCTTGACCACTTATGGTAGCGAGGAAGAGAAAGACAATATGACCGGAAAACCCTGGTTCCTCACGCTCCCTTCTCGCTAATCGTGAGATGAACTGAATAAAAAGGGGGATGCACCCTCATGAGGTGCACCCCCCTTTTTACTTTATCTAACCTAATCTGTACCAAATGTGTAGAATTTGTTTCTTGTTTTATCTATGGTTCAGTTCTTTGTTGATGTTTGCCCAACAACAACAGTACAAAGGACGAATCGTTGATGCTGAAACAGGTGAGCCGATGGCTTACGCCACCTTGTATGTGTCGCCAGGGCATGGTGCACTGACCAATATAGATGGCGATTTTGTGCTTTCTGCCCAGCCAACGGACAATGTGCGTATTTCGTTTGTGGGTTACGTCACCCAAGAAGTCAAGGCTTCTGCATTGAGGGGTGTGCTCAAGATGCAGCCCTTGGCACGTAGTCTGAACGAGGTGACCGTGCTCGGAACAGATGCCATTTTGATGCGTGTGAAAGATAACCTTCGGCGCGACTTTTCAAAGAACCAGCATCGCAAGGCGCACTATTTCTGCCGTATGACCTTTTTGAAGGGTGAGCAGACGGAGATGGTGGAAGCCTTTTTGGAAGCAAAATCTGCAGTGAATCTGCGAAGTTTGTGTGTGACGAACGGACAATATTGGGCAAAAGCACCCGAAGGAAGGGTGCAGTCTGAACTACGGAACACCAACCTTCATGTCAACTACACATTAGGCCCCATGATTCGAGGAAATGAAGTGTGGAAAGATATCCTCATCGTTCCATTTCCTGAAGAGGGTGGTAGTGCCTATATCCGCTCTAACTATGAGATGTCGCAAACGACTCTTTCGGGAGTCCGCGACCGTACCATTTATGCCATCACGCTGACTCCCAAAGACAAGAAATATATCCGTCCCATGTTGGGAGGCACGCTTTATGTGGATGCGGAGACTTATCATCTGTTGCGTTTCGATGGTTTCATCTACAACGTGAACGCGACGGCTACCTATGGTGACAAGAAGGAAAAGACCCGTCTCGACATCGCCATCAAGATTGACTATCAACGCAAGAACGGTTATACGGAAGTGGCTGATATTTCTTGCACAGCCATCAACGAGGATGTGGAGTTCCATACGGTGTTGACCAATGTGGAGGAGTATAATTTGCCGTTCACTTATGGCGAACAGATTGATCGTAATCTCTTGACAGCCATTGAGCGGGCAGGCAGTAATCCTGAGGTGGAGGGCAAGTATGTCTTTGTCGAGCGCACTGACAGGGAACTGGCTGTGACACAAGAGAGCAGCGATGCTCCTGTTGATATGGTGACTCAGCGTCAACTTGATGAGGGGGAGCAGTTGTTGCCACAATTAGAGCAACTGACCGACACTGCAGGCGTGCTCTCCTATATCCGTAAGGCAATGAACTTTGGTCAGGCCTATCCTCAGGAGAAGGTGTACCTGCATCTGGACAATACGGGCTATTTCAAGGGTGAGACCATCTGGTTCAAGGCCTATGTGACCCGCACAGATACAGAAGCTCGCACCGACTTGAGCAAGATTCTTTATGTGGAACTGCTCAATCCTTCAGGGGATGTGGTGGAGCGGCGTAAACTGCCCATCCAGAATGGTGAAGCCTATGGCGACATCAAGGTGGACAGCATCATGACCACAGGGTTTTATGAGTTGCGGGCCTTCACCCGCATGATGACCAATTGGGGTACCCAAGCATGCTACTCGCGTATGTTGCCCATCTTCCGTGCTCCGAAGCAGGCTGGTGACTATGAGAATCCCACGATTGACAGAATTTCTTACCGCCATCGCTTGAACATCGAGCGACAGGCCTCTGCCGATGAGGCCAATGCCAATATTGTGTCGCTTGAGGAGTCCGCTGACTCTTCGGAGGAGAATAAGAAAAAAGCCCGTTCATTCACGCTCCAGTTCTACCCGGAGGGTGGTTCCCTTGTAGAGGGGCTTCCAGCCCGTGTGGCTTTCAGTGCCACAGGCGCGGAGGGCGAGTCCATCACCGTGAGTGGTTATGTGCAGGATACAGAAGGCAATCGAGTGGCCGACCTTCAGACCCTTCGGGATGGGCGTGGCCTCTTTTCGCTGCCTGCTGTCGGACGAGACTTCAAGGTGGTGGCGAAAGATGCCAGTGGCAACGAGAAAACCTTCCCGTTGCCGACCGTGCTCTCCTCCGGCTGTGCGCTCACGGTCGATGCTGTGCGTGACGAGCGTCTGTCGGTGGATGTATTTAGCACCGCAGATGTAGTGGGCAATAAAGTTGGTTATGTGATGATGCATGGCGGGAAGATTGTCCGTTGTGACACGCTCACAGCGAAACCTCATGTACAGTTCTTCTTCCATCGTGATTACCTTCCTCGGGGTGTCAACCAGTTGTCTTTCTTCGATGCGGAAGGACGCATCTTGGCCGAACGTCTCTTCTTTGTCATTCCCCAAGGTGCAGCAACCGATAGCATCATGGTGACCAGTCCCAACGAATACCTCTCTCCTTGTGGACGGGTGACATTCAATCTTCAGGCGCAACCTAATGCCACACTTTCCTTTGCGGCTGTCGATGCGGCAGGTATGGTGAATGGCAACTATGGCAATATGCGCACATGGCTATTGCTGGGCAGTGAAGTGAGGGGATACATCCACCACCCAGAGTATTATCTGGAGGCTGACGACGAAGAGCATCGCCGAGCAGCCGACTTGCTGATGCTGGTGCAGGGTTGGCGTCGTTACGACTGGCAGTTGATGTCGGGTAAGTCAACGTTTGCCAAGTTCCAACCTGTAGAGGATCGTCTCTTGCTTTACGGAATGGTGAAGGCTGGCAAGAAAAAACTCGATGTGAGCGGCGTGGATGTGACGGCCTTCTTCTACAATGCACAAGGACAGTCGTTCAACGCAACGACGACCACCACAGAACTGGGTCAGTATGGCTTTGCCTTGCCCGACATCAGTGGTGAGTGGACCTTGCAACTGAAAGCCAAGAAAAATGATGTGCCAGAGTCTTACGTGGTGGGCATTGACCGCAACTTCTCGCCTGCGGCACGTTATGTGTCGGAACAGGAGGCACAGACAATCCCTGTGGATGACGAGCGTGCTTTTCGATGGACGATATCAGAGGAAGATACTGCGAAGTGGGTGAGCATCACCAAGAAAGACATCTTGCTGAAGACAGCGCAAGTGAAGGCGAAGCGGCGCGTGTGGGACCGCACAGGATGGAACGACGAGACCAATGCACGTCATTTCTCCATGATTTATTATAACTGCGACGAGGATGCTGACCGTATTGCCGATGAGGGTGAACCCGACCCCGGGTTCTGTGAATGGCTGAAGGGGAAAAACAATCTGTTTGATGGTGAGGCTGCAACACGCAATGTGTTGATAGCTAAGCCAATTACGCCAGCTCAAGAGGAGTTCCGCAAAAGTGGACGTAACACACATACCGTATTCGATTTAGATGACTATCTGGCTCTTTTCCAGGGTGATTATGAAGCGCCAGGTTGGCGTATGGACCCACCAACACGATTCCTTCGGTTCTTTGGCGACGGACTCCTTTACAAGAGGCGTCCTATCGTGTGGGTGGTTGATAACCAGTTCTGTACCATCACGAACTTTCATCTGCGCCGAGATGCGGAATTGTCGCGCAGTATGGAAAATCTTACTGCCATGTTCGCCTCAGTCATGCACACCGACAACCCTGCCAATACAAATATAGACCTTCCCGTATGGTTAGAGGATGTGAAGTCTGTCTATATCTCAGAAAATATTGAAGGACTGCACGACCATCTCTACGTGGATGAGGTGGATAACATGAACCCTGTTGTCATCTATTGCTACACCCATCGTCGTTTCCAGGAGAAGGAGAAGGGGGTGCGCTATACGCACTATCAAGGATTCAACATGCCGAGCACTTTCCAGATGGAAGACTACAGCGTGGTGCCGCCTATGGAGGATTTCCGACGCACTCTTTACTGGGCTCCCAATGTGAAACTTGACCGCCGAGGTAAGGGAACGGTGGAGTTTTACAACAACTCTTCATGTACGGAGATGTTCATTAGTGCCGAAGGTATGACGACTGGCGGGAAACCTTTAACTGCTTATTGATTTTTAGAATAATGGCTTATACAGAAAATCGATACCCCACGCTCCGCGAGACCAAGTTCGTGGATTTGATGCAGCGGCGCGTGTTCAATGTGCTTATCATCGCAAACCCCTACGATGCCTTCATGTTGGAGGATGACGGACGAGTGGATGAGAAGATTTTTGATGAATACGCTAAATTGGGTCTGCGTTATCCGCCCCGTTTCTTCCGTGCTGCCTCTCAGGAGGATGCGACGGGACTGATTGGGAAGAACTCCTTCGACCTCGTTATTTGTATGCCTGGAACCGACAACAATGATGTGTTCGACATTGCCCGAGGCATCAAGACCGAGTTCCCGGCATTGCCGATTGTGGTGCTCACCCCTTTCTCTCACGGCATTACACGCCGCATGGAGAATGAAGACCTCAGCGCTTTCGAGTATGTGTTCTGTTGGCTTGGCAACACCGAGTTGCTGCTCTCCATCATCAAACTCATCGAGGACAAGATGAATCTGGAGAACGACCTGGCGGCTGGTGTTCAGATGATTCTGGTGGTGGAAGACAGCATCCGCTTCTATTCCTCTCTTTTGCCCAACCTTTATCAGTTCGTCCTTCAGCAGAGTCTGGAGTTCGCCACCGAGGCTTTGAATTCGCAGTTGGAGATGCTGCGCATGCGTGGACGCTCCAAGATTGTGCTGGCACGTTCTTACGAGGAGGCATGGATGCTCTACTCAAAGTTTAGCGACAATGTTTTGGGTGTCATCAGCGACTGCCGTTTCCCGATGTTGGCCGACAGCAAGGAGAAAGACGAGTTGGCGGGCTACAAGTTGTTGAGTGCCATCCGCGAGGTGGACGAATATGTGCCGCTGGTACTCGATTCGAGCGAGGCGGACAAGAAACCTTATGCCGACCTGTGTAAAGCGGCTTTCATCAGCAAGGACTCGAAGAAACTGAATCAGGATGTGAAAGATGTGCTGACCAAGCATTTTGGTTTCGGCGATTTCATTTTCCGCAATCCCGACACGATGGAGGAGGTGGCGCGTGTGCACAACCTGAAGGAATTGCAGGACAACATCTTCACTTTGCCGGCAGGCTCTCTCAGTTATCACTTGCGCCACAACAATGTCTCGCGCTGGCTTTCCTCGCGCGCCCTTTTCCCTGTGGCGGAGTTTTTGAAGAAAATCACGTGGAAGGTGGAGAGTGATGTGGATGCCCACCGTCAGTATATTTTCGATGCCATCGTCAGCTACCGAAAGATGAAGAATCAAGGTGTGGTGGCCATTTTCCATCGCGACCGTTTCGACAGTTACAGCCAGTTCGCCCGCATTGGCGAGGGTTCGCTGGGTGGAAAGGGTAGAGGTCTGGCGTTTCTCGACAACATCATCAAGCGCCGCATCGACCTGAACGAGTATGAGAACGCCACGGTGCAGATTCCCAAGACGGTGGTGCTTTGTACGGACATCTTTGATGAGTTCATGGAGACGAACGGGCTCTACGAGGTGGCGCTCTCCGATATTCCCGACGAGGAGATTCTCACGCACTTCCTGCATGGGCGTTTGCCGGAGTGCCTGGCCGACGACCTCATGTCCTTCATGGATGTGGTCAATGGCCCTGTGGCCATCCGTTCTTCTTCGTTGCTGGAGGATAGCCACTACCAGCCCTTTGCCGGCATCTATTCCACGTATATGATACCTCGTGCAGAGGACAAGTATGTGCGCCTCGAGATGTTGTCCAATGCCATCAAGAGCGTGTATGCCAGTGTGTTCTATCGGGCTTCCAAGGATTATATGGTCGCCACGTCCAACGTTATCGACCAAGAAAAGATGGCGGTCATCCTGCAGGAGGTGGTCGGCCAGAAGTACGCCAGCGGCTTCTATCCCACCATTTCGGGAGTGGGGCGCAGCATCAACTATTACCCCATCGGCGATGAAAAGGCAGAGGAGGGCGTTGTGGAACTTGCGCTTGGACTTGGCAAGTACATCGTGGATGGAGGCCTCTGCCTTCGTGTTTGTCCCCACCATCCCGGCAAGGTGCTTCAAACCAGTGAGATGGAAATCGCATTGCGTGAGACACAGACGAAGTTCTATGCGCTGGAGACAGACCTCCAGCCCCTCCCGTCACCCTCACAGCAGGGAGGGTCAGGCGCATTGGCCTCTCTTCAGTTCCAGGTCGATGATGCCTTCAACCTCAAGCAGGTGACAGTGCGTGATGCCGACCACGATGGTTCCCTGAAGTGGATTGTTTCCACTTTCGACCCGTTCGACCAGTGCATTTACGATGGCTATTATGAGGGCAAGAACCGCAAGATTATCTCCTTCTCGGGCGTGTTGCAGAATGGGGTGTTCCCTTTGCCCGAACTCTTGCAGAAGGTGCTCCACTATGGCCAGAAGGAGATGGCGCGTCCCGTGGAGATAGAGTTTGCCGTCAATCTGCACGATGACCGCAGCGGCGATTTCTACCTCTTGCAGATTCGTCCGATGGTGGACAACCAGTTGCAACTTGACGAAGACATCACCGTGATAGCCGATGAGGCTTGTCTGATTCGTAGCCACAACGCCATTGGTCATGGTGTCATCAACGATGTCTGCGATGTGGTGTATGTGAAGACGGAAGACTTTACGGCCGCCAACAACCCTGCTGTCGCTGAAGAAATCGAAACCTTTAACCGTGGTTTCCTGAAGCGGGGCGAGAACTATGTGCTGGTGGGGCCAGGTCGGTGGGGCTCCAGCGACTCGTGGCTGGGCATCCCGGTCAAGTGGCCCAACATCTCTGCTGCCAAAGTCATTGTCGAGGCAGGCTTGAGCAACTTCCGTGTCGATCCCAGCCAGGGCACACACTTCTTCCAGAACCTCACCTCGATGGGGGTAGGCTATTTCACGGTCAACGACTTTATGGGCGATGGCATCTACAACCAAGCCGTGCTCCATGCGCTGCCTGCGGTTGAGGAGACCGCCCATGTGCGCCACGTGCGCTTCTCCTCGCCTGTTGTCATCAAGATTGATGGCATGAAAAAGGAGGGTGTGGTTATGTTGCCAGTCTCACCATCTTGATGACATCGCTGGTGAAATCCACCACGGCAAGACGGTGGGTGACAAAGATGATGGTGCTATGTGAGAAATGCTGCTTGAGGTTTTCAAGCAGTTTTTTTTCTGTCTCCACGTCGAGGGCGGAAGTGGCCTCGTCGAGGAGCAGCACCTTGCAAGGATGCAGGATGGCGCGTGCGATGGCGATGCGCTGGGCTTGACCCTCGGAGAGCCCGCCTCCCTGTTCGGCACAGCGGGTGTCAAGCCCGTCGGGCAGGTTGAACACGAAGTCGGCCATCGCCAGATGGAGTGCATGGTGCATCTCCTCGGTGGTGGCATCGGGGTTGCCCATTTGCAGGTTCTCGCGGATGGTGCCTGAGAAGAGCGTGTTTCCCTGCGGAATGTATGAGAAGTTGCAGCGGAGGGCGGGGGAGAGAGGGAGAGCCTGATGGCCCGCGTATGCCACCGCTTTTCCCTCAGTGGGAGTGATGAGGGCAAGGATGAGGCGGATGAGAGTGGTCTTGCCCGCTCCTGTCTCGCCAAGAATGGCGGTGAAACTGCCGGGGCGGAAGTCGTGGGAGAAGTGCTTGACGACGGTGCGCCCCCTCTTCGTGTAGCAGTAAGAGACGTTGTCGAAGCGGATGCCCACGTTTCCCTCCATCTGGATAGGCTCCTTTTCGTCCTCCAGAGGCAGTTCTTCCAGTTCCATCAGACGTTCGCAGGAGGTGAGGCTGTTCACAAAGATGGGCAGCAGTCGGGCGGCATCGAGCATAGGGCGCTGGATGCGGTTGATGAGTTGGGTGAAAGCCATGAGCACACCCATCGTGATGAGTCCGTCCTGCAGTTGGAAGAGACCCCACACGAAGGCGACGAGGAAGGCACCCGCAAAGCCCATGTTGACCAATGTCTTCGAGAAGATGGAAAACTTGGTGCGGCTCTTGATTTGTTTCCGTAGCAGATTCTGGCGTTGTTCCAGTTTGTCCACCATCTCCCTTTCGCGACCCAGCACCTTGACGACCATCTTGTGCTGGATGCTCTCTTGGATGATGGCTTGGATGGCCGAGTTGCTGTCCTTGATGGTGCGCACGATGCGGCGCATGCGCCTGAAGTAGATGCGCGAGAGAATCATGAAGACGGGCGATGAGACGATGACGATGATCGCCAACGTGCGGTCCATCACGTAGAGATAGATGAACGAGGCGAGGAATTGTGCGACCACCACCACCGTCGTAGGCAGGATTTCCGTCATCAGTTCCACGATGTCGCCCACGTCGCCGAAGAGGCGGTTCATCACGTCGCCGCTGTGGTACTTCTCGATGCCGTGCCATTTTCCCCTGATGAGTTGGCGGAAGAAGAACCGCTGCATCTCGTTCTGCGTCTTCACGCCCAGCACCGCGCTCATCCATGTGGCAGCGATGTGCATGAGCATCTCCGTCAGGAAGACCGCTGCCAGCAGCACCGCCGTCCAGACGATGCTGCCTTCCCTTGCGTGGGTGGCGATGTCGGTGAGCGAGCGGATAGTGTCAACGCTCCACAAGCCCAAGCCCACCAGCGAGAGGCCGATGAGCATGTTCAGCAAGGCCTGCAAGCGGCACCTCTTGTGGTGTCGCCACAGCCAAGCCATGATTTCACGGGTAGCGTATTTCGTCTTGTTGAGATTCATGCTGTTCTTGCTATCTTGTTCATGTGTTCCTGCCGAGGGTGTGGATGCGCCTCTTATTCCCTCCTTCCAGTGCCTCCCTTTCCTCTCTTCCGTTGCCTCCTTTTCCTTCCTTCCAGTGCCTCTTTGGCGGTGTGACTCAGACCGTGGGTGCCGGTGTGACTCAGACCGAGGGTGGCGGTGTGACTCACACCGTTTCCGAGGATGTGGAAGAGCCCTGTCGGAGGATGTGGCGTAGAGTCGGCCGAGGCAGTGACGTTACCGTTTTCGGGGTTGTCAGCCTCTGTTGTCGGCTCCCCACATCATCTTTTTGCGGAGGGTGGAGAAGAAACTCTGGCTTTGTCGTGTCACCACCTTGATGCAGTAGGGCGCTTTGCGGATGCGCAGGTGGATGTTGTCGGGATAACTCTGGCTGCGGCCATCGAGCGAGATGAGGAAACTGCGGCTTCGGCTCTCTACGCGGAGCGAGATTTCCGTGTCGTCGCACAGCACGATGGGACGCATGTTGAGGCTGTGGGGTGCCACGGGCGTGAGGCAGATGGTGTCGCTCTGCGGCACGATGATGGGGCCGCCCACGCTGAGTGAGTAGGCCGTGCTGCCTGTGGGGGTGCCCACGATGAGCCCATCCGCCTGGTAGGTGGTCAGGTATTCGTCGTTGATGTCGGTGTGGATGGAAATCATGGAGGAGATGTCGTGCTTCAGGATGGCAATCTCGTTGAGGGCGAAAGGATAGTCCTTCAACTCCATCTCATCGCACGAGATGTTCAGCACGCTGTGCCGCTCCACGCCGAAGTTCCCCGCGTAGATGTCGGCAATCGTTGCCTCGATGTGGTCGGGCGAGAAACTGGCCAGAAAGCCGAGGCGCCCCGTGTTGATGCCGATGATGGGAATCTCCTTGTTGCCCACGCGGCTGGCCACGTCGAGGAAGGTTCCGTCGCCACCCATGCACACCACATAATCGGCCGTGAACTGGTTGTCCTTGATGATTTCGCAAGCCGGCACGTGAATCTTCAAGTTGCTGGTCAGGAAGTCGTGAAATGCTTCAGGCATAGCCAATTCGGCTTTTCGCTCGGCTGCAATGGCAAAGAATTTTTGCACGGCAGCACTCTTGCGCTCCTGGTAGATGTTGCCAAAAAGGGCAAACTTCAGCTTTTTAGTCATATTTAAGATTTTTTATTTGTCGAATGAACGGAAAAACCGTACTTTTGCATGCGAATAGGTCGCAAAGGTACGTTTTTTAATTGATAATTGCTCGTGCTCTATCGATAAAATGCCTTGTGAACCGCATAAATTGATACTTCTAACTGATAATTTATACCAATACAAGACTCACTATGGAAGAACTCAGCATTCTTGAGCTCGCGTCGAAGGGTGGTTGGATTATGATTGTCCTCGCCATTCTCTCGCTTATCGCAATTTACATTTTTGTGGAACGCTTCATTGCCATTCGCAATGCAGGAAAGGACGACAAACTCTTCATGGATCGTATCCGCGACTATCTCAAAAACAACGATGTGAAGTCGGCCATCAACTTCTGCCGCAACACCAATACGGCTGCCGCACGCATGATTGAGCGTGGCATCACCCGTATGGGTAAGCCTGCGTCGGAAATCCAGACGGCCATCGAGAACACGGGCAACCTCGAGATTGCCACGATGGAGAAGCGTCTGCCTGTGCTCGCCACCATCGCCGGCGGCGCACCCATGATTGGCTTCCTCGGAACGGTCATCGGTATGGTCGAAGCCTTCTGGCAGATGAGCAACGCCGGAGGCAACATCGACATCAGCCTCCTCTCGGGCGGCATCTATCAGGCCATGATCACCACTGTGGGCGGTCTCTTTGTGGGCATCATCGCCCTGTTTGCCTACAACTACCTCGTGGCCAAAATCGACGGTGTGGTGAATGAAATTGAGGCCAAGTCATTGACTTTTATGGATATCGTTAGCGAAGGGGAGTAACAGCCTATGTTCAAAAGACGTACCAAGGTCAGCCCGACGTTCAACATGGCGTCGATGACCGACATCATCTTCCTCCTGCTCATCTTCTTCATGATTACGAGCACGATGGTGTCGCCCAATGCCATCAAGGTGCTCTTGCCGCAGGGCAAGAAGCAAACTACGGTGAAGGCGACGGCAAGGGTGGTGATAGACAAGGACTTGAACCTCTACGCCGCTGCTGGCAACGAACAGGAAGAACCTGTCACTCTGGAGCAACTGCCCTCCGTGCTCAATGCGCAGGTGAACGACTCCACTGAACTCTTCGTCTCGCTCTATGCCGACGAGGCTGTTCCTTATAAGAATATTGTTGAAATTCTGAGTATTGCCAACGAGAATCACTTCAAGATGGTGCTCGCCACACGACCACCTTCTGCCCGCGAGTGATGACGGCAAACAGGCTTCTTATTGCCTATGGACAACAAGAATAAACAGAAAAACATGATGGCAGGGCTGGTCACCATCTTGGTGCATCTGGTTCTGATACTTCTCTTGGCCTTCATCACGCTTTCAGCCGTGCATCCCGACAAGGACAAGGAGGACGGTGTGCCCGTGCTTCTGGGTATGGTGGAAGATGCTGGAGGTGAAGACTTGGGCGGACTCCCTTCCGAAGCAGGCGATGAAACAGAAACGCCTGCCGATGCTGCGGACGCTACTGAGGCAGAGGAAGTGCCACTTGCTCCTGCACCAGAACCGAAACCTGCTCCTCAACCTAAGCCGGAACCAGCCACAAAACCAACACCCAAGCCTGAGCCAAAGCCAGCGGCAAAACCTCTCATCACGCAAGAGCAGGAACGCTCAATAGCCGCTGAGGAGGCTGCTCGCAAGAAAGCCGCAGAAGAGGCTGCCAAAAAGCGTGCTGCCGAAGAAGCCGCCCGCAAGGCTGCCGCAGAAGAAGCAGCCAAAAAGCGCGCTGCCGAGGAAGCCGCACGTAAGAAAGCCGCAGAAGAAGCAGCCAAAAAACGTGCTGCTGAAGAGGCTGCGAAGAAGAAGGCCGCCGAAGAGGCTCGTCGGAAAGCAGAAGCGGAACGCCAAGCCGCCGCAGCCGCCAACAGCCGTGTGACAGGCGCATTCGGCAATAATGGAACGAAGGGAAGCAGTGGTAACACAACAGGAACAGGTGCCCAAGGGTCACCAACGGGTAATAGCAATACGGGTGCCACCACTGGCGTTGGAGGTTTAGGCACTTCGGCCAAAGTGGGCAATCGAACGGTGGTTTATCTGGCCAAGCCAAACTATGCCGACCCCAACAGCGAAGGAACCGTAGTGGTTTCCATCCAGGTGAGTGCCACAGGTGCAGTCATTGGTGCTAATGTCACCAGCAGTACCACCTCATCTTCAGCCCTTAAGAATGCAGCCATCGCTGCCGCCAAACAATCGAAGTTCTCGGAGGGTGAACACACCGAGAGCGGTACTATCACTTACCGATTTAAACTCAAATAGACCTATGATTTATGCGTTTCTCGCCACAGGCTTCGAAGAAGTGGAAGCCCTCGGACCTATTGATGTGTGTCGTCGTGCAGGTCTGAAAGTAACGACCGTTTCCATCACTGACCAACTCACCGTTATGGGTGCGCATGGAGTGGGCATTGTTGCCGACACCCTGTTTGACGATAACGATTACTCCGATGCGGATATGCTCTTCCTCCCTGGAGGTATGCCTGGTGCCAGCAATCTTGATGCCCATGCGGGTCTTCGTCAAGCCATTCTTACGCACCATCAGGCAGGAAAGGCACTTGCCGCCATTTGTGCCGCACCGCTCGTGTTTGGTGACCTCGGTCTTACGGTGGGCAAGCAGATGACCTGCTATCCAGGTTTTGAGCAATACCTCACGGGTGCCACCTATACCGCAGCCCTTGTGGAACGTGACGGGCTTATGTTCACAGGCAAAGGACCCGCGGCCGCTCTCGGTCTTGGCTATGCTATCGTGGAACATTTCTGTGGCAAGGCAACTGCCGACCAACTCAAACAAGGCATGATGTATAATGACCTCTAAAGCCGTTATCATCGTTGCTGGTGGCAAGGGACTTCGCATGGGTGGCGACATTCCCAAGCAGTTCCTGCCCATCGGTGGAAAACCCATCCTGATGCACACCATCGACCGTTTTCTCCAATACGACGAGGAGATGCAGGTGGTGCTTGTCCTGCCCGCAAGTCAGCAGGACTATTGGCGCTCTCTTTGCGAACAATACGACTTCCATCAGCCTTACGCTCTTGCCAATGGTGGTGAAACCCGCTTCCACTCTGTCAAGAACGGGCTTGCCCTCGTTGCTCCCCAAGCCACCCTTATCGGAGTGCATGATGGCGTCCGTCCTTTTGTCTCCATCGAGACCATCCGCGCCTGCTACGATGAGGCTGCCCGTACCGAGGCTGTGATTCCTGTCACCGATGTGGTGGAGACGCTCAGGAAGACCCTCCCGGAAGGGGCTTCTGTTACCGTTCCCCGCAGTGACTACCGCCTCGTTCAGACCCCCCAAGTCTTCTCGGCCAATCTTCTCCGTCAGGCCTACCTTCAGACCTACACGGACTTCTTCACCGACGATGCTTCCGTTGTCGAACGACTGGGCCACTCCGTCACGCTCGTTCCCGGCAACCGCGAGAACATCAAAATCACCACTCCTTTCGATATGACCATCGCCGAAGCGTTGCTGCGAGGATGACCAAATGAACAATAAATTTCACCAGTTTTTGGCATGTGAAAACAAAAAAATGGCTGTGATGGCCATTTTTTTGTGATTTGTTTGTTTTGTATGGTGAAATCGTTATAAATTTACACCTGAGTCTGATTCTATGATAGATGTTTCTACCAATCTATTACTATAAACCTAATCACATGCTTATCACCAGCACGACATATAAAGACCATTCGATGGCAGCCCAAGCAAAGGCCGCTGGTGAATGTTTTTTTGTTGAAAACGATGACAATTCTGCCATCAGACGACTTCAAGAAGAATGTAATAAATATGACTTGGCAGCCCATGGGAATAAAAAGTTGGAATGTTTTCTTGTTCTGCAAGATTTTACTTCTTTGTGGCTGCTACAAACGGTGGGCTTGCCTCAAGAGATAGAGGCTAAGGTGGATGTGCTTGCAACAACGATGGAGGATTTGCTGGCAAAGACATTCTTTGTGAAATTGCCGAACCTCCCTTCGACCTTCCCTTCATTGGACAGAAACCCCATAGCGTTTGACAGCGAGGTGACGGTGCATCTGGTCATTGTGGGTTTTTCTGCGATGACGGAAGCGCTGGCTATGAATGCGGCATTGGTGGCGCATTATCCGAACTATAACAGGGACATGAGGCTGAGGACGCGCATCACAGTGGTGGATGACAACGTGTATGAAGGAAGAGACCGATTGGTGCAGCGCTATGTTCATTTGTTTGAGAACTCATATTATCGGACGCTTGATTTGAACGATGTCAATCCTCGGTGTGCCTTGCATCGACCGATGTACGAGGGAACACGGAAGGACTTTGTGGATGTTGAGTGGGAGTTTGTGAATGGGAACGTGAGGAATGAGGCGGTGAGGCAGAAACTGACGGAGTGGAGCATGGACGGGCGCCAGCAGTTAACCGTGGCGCTGTGTCATGCCGAGCAGGAACGCAATTACAGCGAGGCGTTTGGATTGCCGCAGATGGTGTATGAGCAGGGAATCCCCGTGTTGTGCCATACGGAAGGAGGTGACATGCTGCGCATGGCGGCTAAAGAGGGTGCGTATGCATCGATTGTGCCGATGGGCAGCGAAAGTTGCGACTTGCAGGTGTTGAGGATACTGAAGAAGTTGGCAAAAAGGGTGAACTATGTGTATAGCCATTGTTTCTCGTTGGCACCAGAAGACCCGATAACAGCGCCAGCATCCATTGACGAGGAGGTGATGGAACGGCAATGGGACAAGGTGGGCTCATTGCCCAAGCAATATTCGAATCTGTTCAATGCCATGACGCTGGGCACGAAGATGCACTCTATAGGGCATACCTCGGACGACTGGAAAGAATATTATGCGCTGACGTTGGAGGAAATCAATCTGCTGACGGAGGTGGAACATAATCGATGGAGCGTGGAGGAACTGATTTTGGGCTATCGCCCTGCTAATGAGGAGGAAATGGAACGGGTGGAGAAGGATATCACACAGAAAAAGGTGCTGCGCAAGCAGAAGGTTCACTATGACTTGCGTTCGTTTGATGACTTGAGGGCTGACAGCACGGGTAAGAATGTGAATGTGTATGATATGGCCTTGACACAAGGAATACCTTTAATGATAAAATCATGTATTTAAGGTTCGCAAGTTGTATGAAGTTAAAGAAGTTAAAGAAGTTAGAGAAGTTAAAGAAGTTAGAGACAATACTCTGTCAATAGCATAACATTCGTCTTTAACTTCTAAGCGAAGCGATAACTTCTATAACTCCTGAGCGCCATCGCGTAGCGCTTTGCTCGCAAAGAACCGGTAACTTCTGAAAGTTGTATTATGTATTACAAACTGACATATCTTGCATCGTCGAATAGGGAAAGACGTGGCGACTCGGTGCTGAACGGCTACAGGCCGCTGAACATCGGGCAAGGTGCTGCGTGTGAAGTGCAGTTGCCAGAATCGGAATTGTATGAGCCACAACTGTATGCCTCCATTCTGCCTATGGGGGAAGATGCGGACGGCCATCCTGCCAAGGCAGGGCAGTGGTGTTTGGTCAGAAGGACGGACTGCCATCGTGTGGAAGTGAATGGCGAGGATGTGCCCGTAGCCCGTTCGCTGAATGATGGGGATGTGCTGTCGATGACAGACGGACAGATGTGGGCGAAACTGAAGTTCGAGGTGTTTGATGATGGCGAATATGATGCGGGCAGCGGTTTTGTGTATAGAAAGCACGAAAGCAATCGCCGTAACATGCTGGTGACGATGGGCTTGGCAGTGCTGGCCATCTGTATTGCTGTGTATGCGCTGTTTGTGTTGCCACAGAGGGATTTGCGCCACTCTGATTCAGATTTGCGCAGTTTCATCCCATCCATCTATCACATCACGTGCGACTCGGTGTATCTCCTGTGCGATGGTATAATCGTTGACTCGGTAGAACTGGAACAGGTGGCTGAGGGTACGGCATTCCTGACGACAGACAGCCTGTTGGTGACGGCAAGGCATTGTGTGGAGCCGTGGATTAACGATGAGGAATGGGATGGTGTGTCGAGCAAGGCGAAGATGTCGCCCGAAGTGAGACTGGCGACGATGGCCGAGACGGAGAACCGATTGGCAGGCGAGGAGAAATACACGCTGCGTGCCCATTGTGTGGTGAGCCGAGGACTGGAACGGTATGACTACTATTCGACGGAGTTCCACATGAACAAGAGCCGTGACATGGTAGTGCGGCTGGGCACGGAGAAGGATGTGATATACTGGCGAACCATCATCCCGATAGCCAGTCGGCGCAATATGGAGTTGGGCGATTTTGCTTATGTGAAAGCCAAAGGTTTGACCAAGGACGACAACCGGGTGCTGATACCGCTTGCCAATGAGGAGGATGTGAAGAAGTTTACCCAGTCGGAGAATCGTGACATCGCGGTGATTGGCTATCCGCTGAACGATATGGGTAAAGACGGTGCAACGGTGGTGTATGGAAACTGGATGGAGTTTGCTGATGAATTGGAGAAGGAAGAAGGGTGTTTGCAACTGTCGGTGGCTATCAATAGAGGTAATTCAGGCGGTCCTGTTTTTGCCCTAATAGGACGCGACATCAAGGTGATTGGCATTGTTTCCAAGGCGGATGCACATGCCGACCAAGGTGTGTTCTGGGCGGTGCCAGTTGGGGAAGTGGTGAACATGCATGGAAATGGAGACGAACCGACAAACGATGACGTGGATAGAAGCAATTTCAGACGATGAAAAGAGATATCACTTTGAAAGATGTTGCTGGCTATGCAACGGAAAGAACGATTTGGCAACTGCTGCTGAATCTTGCTGCCGATTGTGGACAAGGAAAGATGCAGGGTGCTCAGCCGCAGGCCATCGTGGTGGAAGGCGCGAACTTCGTGCGGAAGGACTGCGCTACGGGCACAGACATTGCCAAAGCTTTTGCTGCTCCTGAGGTGTTCGTCAGGGGGACAGCGTGTGTCAACGAGGCATCAGACATATGGACGCTGGGTGCCTTGGCTTTTTATGCCATCACGGGCACTGATGTGTTTGAAGGGAAAGGAGGCGTGACACAGACCGAGGAAACAAAAGTTCCACGTGTCAGTTCTGCCCATGCCAGCAAGAAACTGAGTGCACTCATTTGCCAGTGCTTGAGTTATGCACCCAAGGATAGACCCACTCGACACGATGTGCAAAAGTTGGCACAGGAGGCTCTGGCCGAACCGGTAGCGCCTCGCAAACGCTTGGCCAGCCAGACGGGGAAGAGTTATACGACCTCGCTGGTGAAGTTCTGGCCCGAAGAGATGGTGGCACTCATGCTCGTGTGCCTGTGGATGCTCTTCCCTGCACGTGGAACCGCACAGGACAAGTCCACATTTGGCCCCACAGTCATTCCTGCCGAAATGGCCAACTTGGTGATGCGCTGCATTGACCTGCGTTCCCCATCGAATGTTGACAAAGTGAGCAAGGCGATGGACCGAGACCTGAACTGGACCATGATGGATGAACTGCCTCTGGACAAGAATGGTGAATGCACGACCAAGGAGTCGGTCGATATGTTTGGCCTCAACGACCTCGGGTTCCGTATTCTGAAACGTCACGGAGGAGTAACCAATGCTGGAGGAAGATTCCGCGATGGGCGAGACCCACGCTACAAATATTCCTTCATCGAAGTCACCGTGAAGAAAGGAGCCACCGTGAACTACGCGCTCAGCGGCAGAGAAGGAGTGCAGATGTTTGCCATTGTGCCCTATGCGAAGGATGCACCCTTCAAGGCATCCATTGCAGGTGGCGACTCGTTCACCGACAAAGGCGTGTGCTATGTTAGATTGAAAAAAGGACTGAAGAAGAACGACACATTTACGTTGACTATCACGAACGGAGCCAACAAGCATGCAGCCTTTGCCATTATCAACTATAATTCAAGGAATGATGAATAGGAAGAATGTGATATACATCTTGTGGTGTCTCTGTATGCTGACTGTTCCTGTGTATGGTCAGCAAGAAGAGGAGTTACTAGACGAGCATGCGATGTCATCATACGATAAGGCCATTGTCTTGAATGATGAGGATAAGAACTATTTGGAGGCATATCGCCAAATAATGGTGGCAGAGCATGCGTTGGATGCAGTCCTTGCAAAGAGGGGAGGGGTGGCAGCGTTGAACGCTCATCAGTTCAGGCACCCGTATTGGCCTATCAAGAAAACGAAAGCAGAGATAGCCTATGCTTTGGGCATTTACTCGGATATGAAGATCATCTCTCAGGAACTGCACCAATCTTACGAGGAGAGATACAAGGGGATGGAAGATAAAGACGTTGATGAGGGCACTCGGTTCACGCTTCATGGTCTATTGGCAGATTTGGCGAAGATAGACGGTAGCCGTTACTTCCTTACGGAGAAATATGATTCGTCGGAAGTGGCATTGATAAGTGCACTGCGTTTCGGCTCATTTCCTGGCAATACATCTTTTATCTGCAAAGTGCATGACGATTTGGCGCAACTCTACTATAAGAAGGGTGTGTATGATAAGGCGTTGTCGCATTTGGACTCCATCTTGGTGAGTCCACTGTATCAGGAGGATACTTGTAACTCAGAAACACGAAAAGAAATGAAGAAAGTTCAGTCGCAACGTGCCCTCTGTCTGGCCCGTCTTGGCAACTATGCCGAAGCACTGAAGGAAATGGAACCAGTCGTGCAGCATTTCAAACAGATGGGCGACAAGCGTTTGTATGCGGAAGCACTTCGGAAGAAAGCCAAGATTCTGATGCTTGAGTATGATGCGACAGGCAAATACAATCCTGTGGCGAAGGCTTGCTATGAGGATTATTTGAGCATCTCCAAAGATTTCATCGACCGCCATTTTGTCCAGATGAGCGAGTCGGAACGAGAGCAGTATTGGATGGCAGAACAGCCTTTTGTGACAGACTGTTTCCGTTTGGAGGACAAAGCGCCAGAACTGCTTTACAATGTGGCGCTTTATAGCAAGGCGGTGCTGTTGCAGATGGGTCGTGACTTCAAGGACGGAATGACCGAAGCCGAGAGGAAGAAGGCTTTGTCATCCATCCGTGTCAATTGGCAGCAGGTGAGAAACAAACTGCCTGCATCGGGTTGCGCCATCGAGTTCATTGTCTATGAGAAAGGGAAAGAAACCCATATGGGGGCTTTGGTGCTTACGAAGAAATCAGGTAAACCTCAGTTGATTGATATTGCTGATGTGGCCACGCTCTACCATCATTCGGTAGCAGGTGTGAAGACAGTAAAGGAGGTATTGGCAAACACGACAGATGAGAACAGAATCAATGACCTCTACAATGACACTGCACTGCACAGGATGGTGTGGACAGACCAACTGGTCGCCGCCATCGGTGATTGCAAAGACGTGTACTTCTCGCCCGATGGCATCTTCTATCAGATAGGCATTGAATACATGACGCCTCCATCGTTTGAGGACAAGCGGCTTTACCGGCTGACCACGACCAGATTATTGGTGACGCCTCGACACAAGATGAATACGGATAAAATGTTGATTTGTGGTGCCGTGGAGTATGGATTGTCTGCAGAAGATAAGGAATTGGGTAATGATGAACTGGCTTATACGCATTTGGCAGCAATGGACTTGCAAGTGAATCCTTTGCCTGACTCAGCGTTGGAAATTGATTCCATCTGTGCTGTGAGAAGGGCGCATCAGGGAGATAAGGTGCTACGAGCAGATTCTGTTACCGAAGCTGCATTGGCAGGGCTGATGAAGAAATATCACATCGTGCACATCTCCACTCATGGCCTCTTCTCCGAGGTGGCCACCATCGGCACCGATATCCATCCAGCTGAAACAGACATGCAGTTATCAAGGAGTTGCTTGTTTTTGTCAGGCTCAGAAAAGAATCTGCATCAAGTTGCGTTTGATGCCTCGCAGCATGATGGCCTCTTGTCTGCCCGTGAATTGGCCAAGATGGATTTGTCCAACGTTGACCTGACGGTGATGTCTGCCTGTATGTCTGGTTTGGGATATATCACGCCTGATGGTGTGTACGGCT
Source organism: Bacteroidaceae bacterium (assembly GCA_016280445.1). Taxonomy (GTDB): domain Bacteria; phylum Bacteroidota; class Bacteroidia; order Bacteroidales; family Bacteroidaceae; genus Minthosoma. The sequence goes on along the minus strand of JAEEGS010000069.1, from coordinate 68,589 downwards.
TGCAGCGCGGCTTGAAATCGGCTGGTGTGAAGACGATTATCTCTACGTTGTGGAGTGTGGATGACGAGGCATCCTGCTATTTCATCGTTCAACTCTACAAGAATCTTGAGGCAGGACAACCATTGCACGATGCGTTCTGGAATGCGAGAACCGCTGTGAGAAAGTATGAGAAGTCCTACGGTGCTGCCACCTCTGTTCCAGCCAGCGGGTCATACGTTCAGAAAAGACGATTGACGATACCCAAGTACAACAAACCGTATTTCTACAACGCTTTCATCCTGATTGACGGATTATAATCAAAAAAACAGATATATGATGAAAAAGATTCTATTGCTTATCGTAAGCGCATCCATTTTAAGCCTGCAATTAGTGTATGCACAACCCCCAAGGTCTGAGATGGAAAGACCTGGTAATGGACTCCTGCAGGGGCTTGACATGAATCGCATGGAAACCTCCTTCATTGTCAATGTTAACTCCATGAATGCTCAGACAAGAGACAAACTGAACAGGGTGGCCTCCGATTATCGTTCCCGCAATCGTAGTGTGGTAAGTAATTTGGGTAAAGCCATGTTCTCTGGTGGAATGACGGCTATTGTCAACGTGATTGGTACGGAGATTGTCAATTTGGCCAAGCTTCGTTCCCGACAGAAGAAGGCATGGGAAGAGATGAGGCTAAAAGAATGTACCTTTATTGATAGTCTTCAGTCCGTGAAGGGACAAAGCGATTTCTATGGAAATGTATCAGCTTATGGTCCTTTGGACCCTTCCGACATGAACTTCGACGGCATCACGTTGCTTGCTAACAGAGATGGTCAAGAAGTCCTGAAGATGGTCTGCCACATTGACACAGCCAGATTTGACCATATGTTTCTTCACAGCAAGTTCTATCTGGTGCTAGACACCGTGGTCTTCTATCCCTATCGGTCATATTTGCCCAATCTGAAGGCCAATCGTATCGAGCAGCCACGGAAGGAAGGTGTTCCGCAAGATGTCAAGGACTATTGGCGCACAATCAGCCAGTTCAGTTATGATGAGCAGCAGACGCCCACCATCAACATCAAGATGGATGTCTATTCATCTTGGATTAATGAACTCGTTCAGGTATATCAAGACGTGAAGCTTGGCTCTTTCTCAGTCAATATACCTGTTCCTCAGAATGATTTGAAAGATTCCGTTTATTTTTACAGTCGTGAAAAAGCCATCGCAGCCCATCAACCCACCATTGACATGAACGGTGAATGTTTTGTGGTTCCCCGTTCCTATATGCCAGTGGCAGCCAACAGTCCCTCGTGGGGAACAGGCGAATACAAGATGAAGGTTGTCCTTTCCGAGAAATGTAGATATAATCCTAAGGCTGGGCGTTCCAAGAATTGGCACCGCGACTACAAGCAACTGGTGCGTATGCAGAATCAGGGCAAGGCCAAGAATGAGTATGTGGAGGAGTTGGTCACTGTCTTCCGCGACAATGGAAACACCATACTGAAAGCTACTTACACGCCATTGTTAAATCAAGTTGGCACCATTCTTGGCTTCGGAAGCACAGGAAGTGGTACGGGGGGCATGTCAGGTGGAAAACCGACTGGTGGAACCATGCCATCAACACAGGGCGCTCAGCAACAGCAAATGCCGTCGGGTGGTCAAAATGCAGGGACTGTATTCCCCGCAGGTGGTACACCTCCAGCCAATATGCCAGGTAAATAACCTCTAAAAAACTGACTGATATGAACTTGAAAAGAATCGTGTGCGTGTGTCTGCTCTTATCGGGCATCACCGCTTTGAACCTTTCTGCTCAGAACTTGCAGAAGGGCACATATGGATATCTATATTGCCACATGAGCGACAATGGCGAATTTACCGCCTATGCATTGAGTCGGGATGGGTTGCACTACCATGACCTCAACGAAGGGAAGGCCGTCATTGATCCCGTGGCGATGGCTGGGATTGAGGGCGGACAGCGCGATGCCTACGTGTGTCGCAAGTCGGATAGCGGCAAGGGTTATTTGATGGTGACCACGGACATGTGTGTGGCCAAGAGTCACAAGTGGTACAACTATGGCATCAACCTGATGAAGAGCGATGACCTCATCCATTGGACTTCAAAGACGTTTGACTTCCGCAAGGGAAACGAGATTTTTTGCGACCCGGAGAGCCCCGATGTGATTGCCGACTGGAGCAAGATTAACCGCGTGTGGGCTCCGCAGGTGTTTTGGGATCCTGATTATGTGTGGCCTTCGGGCGAGAAGGGTGGCTATTTCATCTATTATTCCATCTGGAGTTTCAACGAGGATGACAAGTACGACCGCATGGTGTATAGTTATGCCGACAAGACTTTCACCAAGTTGACCAAACCGCGTGTGCTGTTTGATTGGGGCTATGCGACGATTGATGCCGATATCAACTTCTTGCAGAGTGATGGCAAGTACCACATGCTCATCAAAAAGGAAGGTGGTCATCCGGGCATATTCCAAACAAAGGCGGACAAATTAACGGGGCCTTGGCCAGAACCTGACGAGAACGATTTTGTGAGTTTTGAAGGCACGAAGAAGTGTGAGGGCAGCAGCGCCTTCCAGATTGTGGGCGAGAAAGGTTGGCGAGTGGCCTACATCCAGTACAGCGACCGCCCCAAGCACTACCGCATTTGCCAGACGGATGAGTTCCTGAAGGGTTTCCACGACCCTGTGGACATCGAAGGCGTGACAGCCCCTCAGCATGGCAGTTTCATGCGTCTGACCAAGAAGGAATACAAGCGGTTGGAGAAGGCCTTTAAGTGAAAAGTGATAAGGGAAAAGTGAAAAATTTGCTACCGCATTTGTTAGTCATTCTGTTGGCTTACTGCTGCGGTAGCAAATTTTTCACTTTTCCCTTATCGCTTTTCACTTTGTTTCTTTTGGGGGTATCTGGATGGGCAGGTCGTGGCGTTGTGCCTCGATGTGGGGTGACATGATTTCCACACCAGCGCCGTGCATGGTGTCTAGCATCTGCTGATGGAGAGCTGAGTAGACGGTGGTGAGGGTCTTGGCACGATCTGTGTAGCCGTTGATTTCGTACTCCACATAGAAGTCGTCGAGGGCGGTGATGCGAACAAATGGTTTGGGTGTTCGCTTGATGCCGTCGGTGTTCTCGGCTGCCTGAAGAAGGAGTGCCTCAATTTTGCCGTGTGGCTCATCGTAGCCGATGGTCACTTTCGTGTGGACAATAATGCCGTACCGCTGGGCGGAGAAGGTGTAGTTGGAGGTTTGCGAACTCATCATGTTGGAGTTCGGAATGGTCACGATGTCGTTTTTCCTGGTGCGGATGCGGGTGACCAGCAAGCCCTTCTCGATGACTTCGCCTTCGGTGTCGCCAAAGCGGATGAAGTCGCCGATGCGGAAAGGGCGCATGTAGGTCATTATGAGTCCAGCCATCACATTGCCCACCGCAGAGGTGGAGCCGAGCGAGACGACAATGCCGATGAACACCGACACGCCTTGGAAGATTTCAGAGTCGGAGTTGGGCAGCAGCGGCCAAATCATCACCAGCATAAACGAATAGAGTAGCACCCTCAGGATGGTGTGTGTCGGTATGGCCCAGTCGGCATAGAAACCGTTGATTTTCAGCCTGCCGCTAGCAATCTCGTTGGTAAAATAGCGAACGAGTCGTAGCAGATAGCGGAAGCAGATGATGATGACAATAATCTTGAAGAGTTTAGGCAGGTAGGCAACGACAGACCAGAGGATGTCCTTGAGCGGTTCCCATATGAAATTGAAGACCGTGTAGATGAAAGTCTTGGTCTCGGGGAAGACGGAGAACATGAGCGTCACGCCAACCAGCACCACCGGGAGGATGAGGAGGAAACGCACCATATTGAACAGGAAGATGATGACGATGCCCATGCGGTGGATGTTAAGCAACGTGTAGTTGTTAATCTTGATGGGCTTGATGGTGCGGAGCAGCTTGAGGCTGATGCGGAACTTCCAGCGGCGGAAAATCCTTATGACGCCCCAGATGAAGAGACATTGTACCGCCACGATGAGCGCCACCCAGCCGAGCCCCTGCAACTTCTGCTGCAGGCCATATGTCTTGTGCAGTTCGTCCACCTTCTTCTGAATGATGCCACGGTAGGTCTTGGCCAACTCCATGCGTTCTGTGTTCTGCCACAGGGCATCGAGGTCGGTCACGCTGAGAATGACATCCTCGCCCATCATCACGTCCGAAGACACCTCGCTGTCAAACACGTAGATGGAGTCGGTGAACATCGTCAGCCGCTTTCCCCCTTCCAGCACCTTTTGTTTGACAACTCTTGCACGCATTTCGGCCGTGATGCCTCCCTTGCGGGCATAGATGATGAAGAGCGTGTCACCATCGACGACGACAGGTGCACCGGGCGTCACGTTGCGCAGCGAATCCACCCGCGCCTTGCGTTCTGCTTTGCGCAGAGAGTCCTCCTTGGCATTCTTGCCCGTCAGTTCCAACTGCTCCTGCATCATGATGCCTTGCAGTTTCAGTTCCTGAATCTGATGGTTCAGATGTTGCACCACCGAGTCGTGGACAGCCATCAGCGAATCGGCCGGCGACATGACAGCCACCTCCAACTCCTCTTGCCCGAACCCCATACCTGGGCACAAGAGCATCATGCCCACAGTGAGGATTCTTGCAAGTCCATTCTTCATTAGTCTTTTCATGTTCTCTTTCGTCCTTTTTATTTCCTCTCGGTCAATCATCAATGATGAGTTATTTCACAAATATGGGTTCGTAAATGCCGCCGGTGCCTGTCGGTGCTACGTTGGCGTCGAATGTGGCCCAGTCGTCGAGTGTGAAGATACGGTGCAGATGGTCGCAGTAGTACGACAGCCGGACGGGGGCTGCTCCGTTGCTGAACACGATCATGGATATGAGCCAGTCGCCTTCATCCTGACTGGGTGCTGCCAATCCTCTCACTTCGCCGTCTATCGTGGCACAGACCATGTCGTTCGCCGACAGATAGGGCTGGAGTGCATCCTGCATCGTCAGGTATACGTTCATGTTTTGTTCGTATCTGCTGGCATCGGGTGCCTCCCAGTCGGGACGTTCGTCTGTGCCTGGCTCTATGATTGTTTCTGGGGGCGTTGGTGGTTTCTCTGTTTCTTGACTGTCGTCGGATGAGCAGGCCATTGCCATGAAGGCGAGGGCTACTAATGCTAATATGCTTTTTTTCATCATGATGAATTGTGAATTATGAATTATTCAAGTTTGACTTCGTCGAGCTAAAGGTTCGCAAGCTCCACTTTCTTGGAGTTAAAGAAGTTAAAGGAGTTAGAGGAGTTAAAGCCGAATGTAATGCTGGCGTGAAAACTCCTCTCCACAGTTGACAGAGTATAGGCTTTAACTCCTATAACTTCTATAACTTCTGAGCGAAGCGGTAACTTCCGAATGATCAATTATGAATTACAATTGCTTTACCTTGATGGATGTAAATTCCGCTCTGCGTGGGCTTCTTGCTGAGTTTGATGCCCGAGGTGGTGTACCATGAGCCGTCGTTCAGGCTTTCTGCGTCGATGAAGTCGATGAGTGTGGGCTGATCGGGTGTGCCAAACACTTGGTCGGCTTCGTAGCGCATCGGGGTGGAGCTGACTGACACGAGTTCGCCGTTGCGTTCGATGCAGAACTGCAACTGGTCTGCCTGTGCCTTTGTGCCGCCAATGTTCAGGTAGAAGATGTTGTTGTCGTCGGCCACGGCTTCGCTGCAGCGTTCTGCGCCTCGGTACACGACCAGATGGTCGTCGTCTTCCATCTCTACACCGTTGACGGTTGCCACGATGTTCATCGAGGTGGCATAACTGTTTCTTCTTATAGGAGCAGCCGCAGCACCGACATAGCGTGAACCTTCAAACAGGAACGGGTAACGGAAGTCCACCTCATCACTGCCGTTGTGCTTCAGCATGTAGCCTTTGCCTGTCTCCATATAGCGGAGCGAACCCTTCCATATCAGGTCGCCATTGGTATTGTGGCTCAAGATGGCAAAGGCATCTTGCGACTTCAGCACGTCTCCCTCTGTGGCTCCATTGTTGATGTAGTTGCTCATGGCCTGGGTGATGGGCAGGTTGATGGATGTCGTATAGCCCATACGGTTCCATCCGGGATGCACCGTTATGTCTGTACCTACTTCCGAGCCCATGATATAGGCCATCTTGTCGCTGCCGCTGTAAACACGGTACATCATCTTCGGATTGATGTCGAACACTTTGTCTTCGTAGGTCCAGCGGTAGCCGCGCGAGGTGTTGGCTTTACGGCAGAGCAGCGAAACGCTCTTGTTGCGGCTGATGCCCTCAATGACGTCGTTAGGCTCCCAGTCGGCAGCACCATATAGCAGTTCTCCTACGGTGGTGCCCTCTTGGGGACGCACGTTGAACGATACCCAGTTCCAGCCCTTCTTCAAGTATAGTGTCTGGGCTATGGTATTGTAACCGCTCCAGGAGGAACCATTGATGAGTACCAGCGGGTCGGTGGCTGTGCCTTTGGTCGTTCCTTCCTCAAAGACGGTGGTGCCGCCGTCGGCCTGCTGAAGAATGAATATCTTGCCCGTAGAGGCCTGGAAGAACTTGAATGCCAGTGTGGGCATCTGGTTGGTGGCAGCATCCTTGTAGCCATATACGGTGACGTAGGCGAGTGCCTGTCCTGCATTGTTCAGGTCGTCTATGTCTATATGGGCTACACCGAGCACCTGTCCGTCGGTGTCGAACACACCTAAGATGTCCTCTTCCGAGTTGGAGATGATGGCATCAATCTTCACCTGAGCCACCAGTTGCATAGTGAGGTTGAGTTTCTTCAGGTTGTCGCTGACCGCCCAGTCGGGTTCTTCACCGCGTACCTTCATCTTGATAGGCAATGGTTCCGCCATCTGGTTCTCGCACAGCAGCGTCACCTGTTCGTTATACGTACCTATATTCATATAGGGCTGTACGGTGAACGTGATGGTCTCCTCATCGAGGGCGGCTATCGTGCCTATGGTCTTCGAGGCTGTCATCCAGTAGGGCAGATCTATCAGTTCGAAGGTCTGTTTCTGACCGCTCACATTGCTGATGGTGGCCTCGAAGGTGGCACCCTCGCCGAATTTCACGTCGTGGGAGATGCGTTTCACATTCCAGCGCAACGGGTTTCGATAGACGTAGAGGTTCAGCGTCACGGGCGATGCCATGAGGTTGCCGTTCAGGTCGGCCACTTCTTTCACCGTCACATAGACGTTGGTCTTCTCTACCAGGAAGTCGGGCTCGTCAATCTGCACCAGCAGTTCGTTGTCCTTTGCCACGAAGCTGTAGTTCAGGTTCTCGAGGTTCGAGTTGCTATGCATCGGTGCGTAGAATTCTTTGTCGGCTATATCGTTGCTGACAACCACCAGCGTATCGCGGCGCACCGACTCTTTGCCCTGGTTGTCGATGTATCGCTTCAGGCTCACTCCCGTCGGTACCAGCTGCATCTGGTTGTAGTAGTCACGCTCGGAAACCTCGAAGGGCAGATAGGCTATCAGCGCCGACTCCCGTCCAGAGGGTGTATTGTAGGCATACGTCTCGATGAGGTTCAGCGGCAATACGCTTGAGAACATAGCCACCTCGTCGATGTTACCACTCATCATGTCGGTATCGGTGTTTTTATCGACATAGGTAGCGCCCAGTTCGATGTGTTCGCCATTGATGCCCGACAGACTGTCGGCAGCCACCGAGGCCACCAGCTTGCAGTCCAGATAGATGTTGGCCACGTTTCGCGAGCGCGACACTGTCATGGCGTAATGGTGCCAGGTTGAGAAGTCCGTCAGCGCATTGATGGCAGATACCTCATAACCCGACGAACGGAAATACAGGGCATTGTCCTTGTAGCCGATGTTGAATTTGCCGGAGATGTCGTGATGGGTCGCCTCGCCATTTGACATGAAGGTGGCGTTATGATTCTGGGTCTTGAACCAGAACATCAGCGTGTAGTCGTGCTCCCTGCTGCGTTCGAAGTGGGTGCCGTCCATGCGGATGCCCTTCTGGCCGTCTAGTCGCAGCGAGATGCCCTTGGGTCGTTTCCATGAAGCAAAGAAGCAGTGCATGTCGTTGCCGCTCAGCGCACGGTCGTAACTGTAGTCGCCCTCACCCTCGTTTAGTAGGTAGTAGCTGAGCAATCCAATCTCGTAGCCCGTCAGCGTCTTGTTCTTGTAGACACTCAGTTCGCTGCCGCTCAGCGCACGGTTCCAGATGCGGAAGTCGAGCATGTCGCCCTTGAAGCCAGAGCCTTCACCGAGCAGGCCCAGCAGGTCGTAGCCCAGATAGACATTGCCAGTCTCCTGATAGACACCCGGGATGGCGCCTTGACCGATGTGCTTGTCGCCGTCGTAGAAATGAACGGTCAGATGGTCCTTCTCCTGTTCCACCGTGTAGGCAATGCGATGCAGCACGTTATTGAAATCGACCGCACTCGTCGATGTCACGGTCGTACTGTTGATGACAGCCACCATGTGGCGGTCGGCAGTCAGTCCGAAGGCGGCAAGGCCGTGACCAATCACCAGCATGTTCTTCTCAGTCTTCATGGGATTCACCATGATGTCGAAGGTGAAATTCTTTCCCGTCAGGTTCATTTCTTCCGTTAAACACGAAGAGTATTCGTCGAAGGCCAGACTGGTAGAGGTGGAGAGACTGTTGGATGCAGGCTGTCCCAGCACCTCGAAGTTGTTGATGCTGCGCAGATAGTTACCAGCAATAGGCTCCGAGAAGGCTATCTTGATATCGTCGCCGATGCCCAAGATGCCGTTCACAGGCTCAGGTGTGCCAAACGGACGTGGCGGACGCGTGTCCTTGATACCAGTGAGAATCTCCGACGAGCGTGTCAGGAATCCGCCCGCATAGCGGCAGTAGTTGACGGCACGGATGTCGTAGTATTGTTCGATGGGATCCACCTCGCCGTAGAACGGAGCCACGATGATACCGCTGGACGGTATCGAGTCGGTCACGCCGCTGGCCTTGGCACGCAGCGCTTCGTCAGCATAGTATGAGCAGACGTTCACCCAGTCCTTGTCGCCCTGCGTCGAGAGCTTGTATTGCAGTTCGATATGGTCGAAATTGGGGAAGTTCACGTCGAAGCCCTCGATGCGCACAGGCATATACCATGCCAGTCGCCTGCTGTCATAAGGGCTCTCGGTGTTGATGACCCACTTGTCGCCAGGCACACTCACCCTCACCTTGCCAGCCGACGGAATGAAATGGGCAGAGATGTTGGTGGAATAGACGCGCACGAAGTCATCAGGGTCATAGAGACACAGCGACAGGTCCTCATAGTCGTATGCCGTGCTGGGATAGACGGTAATCTCCTTCGTAATCACATTGTGCTTGCCAGTGATGGGGTTGATGACGGGATAGAACGACACGCTCTCACCCGTTGCATTGATCACCTTCCCATCGACACACACCGTGGCCCCCTTCGGATTGCTGCGGGAATCAAGATAATACTTGAACGACAGCGTAGCCTGTTCCGAAAAGTCGCTCTCGTTCGACATGTGCAGCACGAAACGGGCAGGCTCGTCGAAAGGCACGTTGCTCTTCACGGGCTCCTCCACCCAGATGCGCAACTTATCCATCGAGACCGTGGCAGGGTCGAGCACGGTGCCAGGCTGGTACCACTTCGTCCTGCGTTCACCCTCGTAGGGCTGGCAGGTGATGCCGCCACGGGTACGGAACACAAAGCTGGAATAGACCTCGATGTCGTTGTCGGGATGATAAGGCTGACCGTAGGCCAACTCGTCCAGCACCTCCTTCGTCATCTCCAAGATGGCGTTATTCGTATCCTCATCGATGCTGTACTTACCGTTAGCGGAACGATAGACATCAACATTCATGCTCGCCTTGCTGGCAATGCTCAGAGTAAAGCCCACCTTCTTCGTCTTGCTGTTCGTCTCACTGCTCTTGTCGTTGAAATTGAAACCGAGAATGGGAGTGAACTTCATTTTGACACCGTTAGTGGCCGTGCCAGACACGAGTTCGAAGGTGGCATTGGGATCGTCTTTAATATATCTGGCGCCATTAGCATCTTGACCTTTATTGAGGTCTTCAATAGCTCCTAACGCCCAGTCGGGGAACATGTTGGCGATATTGCTGAGATTGCTCAGTCCCGGCCACTTGATGAAACCGCTCTTGACGCGCGACGCATTGAAGTTCTCGCTATACTGTATGGAAGCCGCACCACCATCGAAGTCATAGTTCTTCACCAAGTTGTTGGGTTGAACGGTCAGCTTCTCCATCTCGTTCTCTGCCAGCATGGTGATCCAACGACCCATCTCCTGATTGTAATTCAACACTTCGTTGACGGCATTGGGGTCGTTGTCTGGATGATACCATAATACATTATCCGTAGAACCAAAGAAAGGATCCTTGACATCCACCTTGCTGACATACACGCTTTTGCCTGTCTCGTCAGCTAATTTCTGCGGATTGTCAATCGTACCCATGGGGTGGATCAGACTGTTGCGAAGTTTTGCCAGATTCGGCAGCAACTCGTCCTCGATGTAGCATTGCGAATGGATAAAGGTGGAGTTCACCTTGTTCATGACGCTCATCACCTCATCGCGTACCAGATAGACGGGATTGCCATTGGTATCTGTGCCCTTGGCCAGCACCTTCATGGCACCCACCGTCACCTTGACTTTAGCCGTATTGCCTAAGGAGTCGGTCACCATAAACGAGCCGCCCTCGTTGTTCTTCATCAACAGGTATTGCTTCTCGGGGATGGCACGTACGGCAATGGCGTCCTGAACGATCAGGCTCTCATTGGTACCCATGAAGAGGTCAGCTTTCGGACCCACCCATATCTGGCTGCTCTTGGTCTGGATGCGTTCCGTGACATCAAGTGTATAGCTGGTCGTCCAGCTTCCGTTAAAGGTAGTTGACAGTGAGAAGGAGAAGTTCTTGTGGGAACTTGCCTCTGTTACCGTACCATTGGCAGAACCTGCACCTGACTGTGGGTTCACAGCCACCATTCCCTTGTAGAGAGTGGTGTAGGTTCCAGTCTTATTCGACATGTTTACACCCAGTGTACCCTCGAAACTTGGGGCGTAGGAATAACTCAGTTTTGAACCAGCTTCAATATAGGAGCTACTGCCACCACCAGGCGGGTCGCGAAGCACGTCAATCAGCACAGGATAGCTGGCTGCTACGGTATAGACACCTTCCTTCTTGGGGGTGGTGGCCATCACAAAGCCCTTCATCAGCTGTCCGTCCAATGGTTTGATGTCATAGTAGTTGCCGTCGTAGTTCAGCGTGATGTCAACGCTGCGCAGCGCCATCTCGTCCTCCAGCACATTGGTTGTATTGTCTGGGGTGAATACATACGAAGCATAACCCGTGTCGTCCAAGTCGAGGGTGGTGGCCAGCTTGCTCTCGTCGTTGCTCACCATATAGTTCTTGATGAGCACCGAACCGCCGTTCAGCTTGACGATGTCCACCCTGTCTGTCGGTTTGTTGTTCCAGTAGTATTTCTCGCAGGCCTGTAGCATCCAGCCGTAGGGCGAGTTCGCCATAAAGACAGGATAGCCGAACGAGTAGTAGGGGATGCTGTCCTTTTTTTCGTTGATGGATTTGTATCCCCACAGCTCCACATTAGCCACATTGCCGATATTATCGGTTGCGGTAGTCTTCTTGGTGCCGAAGTAGGGTTCCAATCTGGGGTTATACTGTGTGACTTCCAAATCGGGCACAGCATGATAGATACGGTTATACACGCAGGTGTCGTTCTCCACGTTGAAGGCCAGGTCGAGCGTCTCGCCCACCTTACCTGCTTGGAACAGCGTGGCATAGCCCTGAGCCGACACCTCAATCACCTTATATTTGGCGGGGTGCAGCATCAGCTGGTATTCACCCGTCTCATGGTCGGGACGGATGGTCATGGTGTGGCGGGTTGTCTCTACGCGTGTGGTGTCCTTGTCGGCAGCACCGAACACATAGATTTCGCTGCGTGTCTTGACAGTGGGGTCTTTCTGGTCGCGCACCATCCAAGAGGCGTTGTCACCTTCCAGCTGCAGCACAATCTTGAGGGAGTCGCCCAGGTTGTTCGTCGACAGCGAATTGCCCAAGGGCTTGTCGCCCTCGATGTCGCCACCCACCACGCGACCGCGTAGCATGACGGTGGTAGCGTCCCAGAAGACGTACTGCGACACGTTCTTGTTGAATTCGTATTTGTAGCGATGGGCAGCGTCGATGGCATTGTTGTTTACCAAGAATCCGTCTTCCAAGAAGACGTGACCGTCCTTCACGGCTTGCACTTGATGCTGACCGGCAGGAATGCTCAGTGTGAAGGCACCCTGCGTGTCGGTGGTAATCACCTGCTGGCTGGCATCGTGCATCTCGTTGCCGTCGAGTTTGAACGATACACCCTGCACAGGCATCGACGTGCCGTCGTAGTATACGTTGCCCGAGAAGATGAAATAGGTGTCCATCCAGAAGTTGAAGTCCTGTGCCCAGTTGGAGTTCTGGTCGAAGGTCACTGTACCGCCCACGTTAGGACCCGTAAAGGAACCAGTGTCGCCTGTACCTTCGATATGAATCTTATAGTGGCCGTCGGTCTCACCCTTGCTATTGACATGGTACGGCAGACCTTTGAATTCGTAGTAGCCGGTATCGTCGGTATAGATGGAATCGGCACTGGCACCTGCTATGAGGCCGTCTGGCTCGCAGAACACTTTGAGACCACCCATGGCGGTACCGTCAGCCATGCGCACATAACCGCTGATCATACCCGTCACGGCACAGGCGCCTGTGCAAGTCATGCCGTCGATGGTGGTACCCTCGCACTGATAGACACTCTCCACCTTGTAGTCGTAGGTCTTCTGTACGAGCACGGTCTTGTCCTCGTAGAACAGCTGGTTCAGGTTGGTGGCTATCGTGTCGGTCCATTCGGCATTGGCATCGTTGGTGTGCAGACGGCGCAGCACACGGAAGAAGTCGTAGTCGCCTGTTGACATGTCCCAGAACAGTGCTACACTGCTCTGACGAGTTTCTGATGTCAGGTTCTTGATATGACCGTTGTTCACAAAGCGGTAGTCCTGTAGTGCAGCCTCATCGGTCTTGACAACGGTCACCACGATGCTGTCGGCATCAGTGCCGATGATGGGCATCACCGATTTGTCACGTTTCACGATGAAATCGAAGGAATAATCCACGCACTTGCGGGTCAGTTCCTGCGTGAACATCTGATTCTTGATGGCATCCTGGTTGCCCGAGAGGTCGATGATGTTTGACTCTACGCCCTTCTCGCCATGCATGTTGACACGCAACTGCAATTTAGCGCGCTGATCCCAGACAATATGGCCGTAAAGGTTTCCTTCGGGATGGGTGAAGACGGGTCGTGGCACCTCTTCTTGCAGTTCCCAGCCTTTGCCCAATTTCACAGCCAGTTCACTACCGGTGAGTTCGTTAGTGGAATTGCCCTGAGCAGAAGTAACGCTCAAGACGGGTACAGCCATGCCATCGACGATCTGCCACGAGCCAGGCACCTCGCTGTTCATAATATTCATCACTTCCTCCTGGTCGCTCTTATTATAATAATTCACAGTGTTCCAGCTGTTCCAGGTCATGGTATTGGTGCTCTTACCATTGCTTCCCCAGTTCAGATGCGTCTTGTCATCCGAAGAATCTACGCAGAAGAAACGCCAATAGCACCAGACAAAGGTGCTTTGGTCATAGACACGGTGGAAGGTCCAGCCGCCTTCGCCACCCCATCCGATGATGGCACCTGCAAACGAGTTCTCTGCACCGTAGGAATCAGGAGTGGCTGTCAGCGTGCCGTCGAAACGGGTGTCGCTGATATATGCATTTGCACCACCGACATGACCTATAATACCGGCGAGATAGCGATCCGCCGTGGAAATATCGGCCGATACCCACACTTTCTCAATATGGATTTCAGGTGTTCCGCTTCTGCAGCCGATGAGTCCTGCTGCATGCTCCTTGCCGGCGATGACCTGACCAGTCACGCGCAGGTTTTTGATGGTGACATCACCCACAAAACGGAAAGGAGCCAACCCATAATTATCGGCATCCCAGAGGTGGACGTCGAGCGTATGGCCGTTACCGTCGAAGATGCCGCGATAGGGCGAAGACAGTGACGCTACAGGCTGGGTAACAGAGATGTCGCTCATCAGGATGGCATTGATATCCTTCTTGCCACCAGCATCAGCCACCAACTCGCGGAAGTGGTTCCAGTCGCTGACGTTATTGATTAGCAGGAACTCCTTGTCGTCGATGGTCATTGTCTCGTTGTATGATTCGGAAAAGTAGCTGTTCTCCGTGGTCGTCACGTGACCGCGGACAAAGGTCATACAGTCTTTCTTCATAGTGGTAATGGCAGTGGGGGTGAACAGACAGCTCTCAATCTTCATGCCCGTTGTGGTGTTACCCACGAAACCACCGTTGCCATAACTTTTCTCGCCTAACAGTTGTCCGTCGAAAAGGCAGTTGCGCACCACTAAGCGGGCATCTTCGTTCTGACCGATGAAACCACCCATACAGGCTGCTTCAGTACTGAAACTGTTCTCCAATATGGCCGATACGCGGCAATTCTCGATGAGCGGAACGTTACCGCCTGAAAGCACTTGACCCACGAGACCTGCCAGATACTTTTCGCTTGACTTGATGGAGCCGTCGATTTGCAGGTTCTTGATGGTGGCTCCCTTGATATAGCTGAAGGGGGCTGTCCGTTGCAGATAGTTGGTGTAATTGACTTTCAGCGTATAGCCGTTGCCGTTGAACTCACCGCTAAAGGGGTGTTCTTTAGTACCTACCATCACTTGCGAGAGGTTGATGTTGACATCATTGCCTAAAACCGCTTTCAAGTTGGTCTGCCCCTCGTTCACCAATTGGGCAAACTGCTCCCATTCCACTTCGTTACGGATAATGATGCGGCCTTTGTTGTCCGTCTGCGGGCCGCTGAAGCGGAAGTCAAAGACCACCTGATGACCTTCATCGTCCCACTGGTTGCCACGCTGCACCGTAGGTGTCACGACCCAAGGCAACATGAGGAGCGAAGACATCTGGCACTGATCGTATCCGGAGCCTTCTGCCCATTGCCACATAGCTGTGTAGGCGCGGCGTATGCGGTAGGCAACATTCTTGCCTTTGTAATAGTTAAGCAGCGTCTCGTCGGTAAAGTTATAACTGTCCACATCTTTCTTGAACATGATGGCGGCAGAAATGGTGGTCCAGTTGGCATCATCGGGCGAGGTCGAGCCAGTTAGATTGCGCTGGATTTCAAAGAAGTCATTTTCTATGGCATCGTCCAGTTCTGCATGCTCCACGGTCCATGTCAGGTAGGTTTCTCCCGTCGACGTGTATTCAGCTTTTAGGTTTTGGGGATAGTGTATCATGTCTGTTGACATCTTGTCCGACTTGATGGTCTCATCCACCGTGACCCCTTCCGAGTCGATCACCTTTGCTTCAACGTAGATGTCGCGTAACGGGCGGTTGGCAGGAAGATAGGCTATGTCGGCCATCTTCGTCTTGTCCAGTTCCTTAGAGCTGATGACACCTGTCAGGACGTCGGTATAGTGGAGACGAATCCAGTTGATGGACTTTGCCTGCACGCTATAGGTGAACATTTGTTGGTTCACATGATCCTTGTCGAACGCCAGCATGGGGTCGTTCGCGCTGACATTGACCTCTGGTGCTGCCGGGCAACTCCATTCCGTCAATAATTTGGCATCGGATTCAGACGCTTTGCCATCAGGAATAAACCAGTGGTTGGTAGGACTGTCGATTCTTGCCCACACATAGAATTTCAGCTTATGGCCGCGCAGGGAGCGTGGCACTTTCCATTCGAAGACAGAGGTGAAATGATTGTTGTTGTCATCATCGTGGTTCAAACGATACTCAACTGCAGAGTAACCATTAAAAGTCTTGACACCACCCATCACCTTACCGAGCACCTGGTAGGTGCCGTCCTGATAGCTCGTTACATAGGTGTAGCCACTCTCATAGCCATTGTTGAACAGTTCGTCGTACTTTTTGCAGTGCCATTCCAAGAGGAGCTGTTTCGACTCCCCGTCCACTTGCACGAAGACTTTGCCCATCACAATGCCTTCGTTACCACTGCCGTCATACTGGGTGGGCAACGAGAACTGAATCTTGTCGATGCCCATGACCGTCGCTTTGTAATTGCTCTCCGTCTGCATGAAGTAATCAGCGGCAAACGTCTGTTGGGTCAGCAGGAAGCCCAACAGCATGCAAAAGATTAGTAATAGTTTTTGTTTCATAGTGTTTTTGTTTTCATTGTATCTTTTTCGATCAACCCATGTTCGGGGCGCAAACACATCCCCCACAGCAAGAAGTCTTGCCTTTCAATTCTTACATTCACAAATTCTGTGGGCAAAGATAACAAAAAAACTTGAAATCACCAAAAAGAAAATGGAAAAGTGATGGAACATCGAAAAAAGAATCTCCACAAACCGACCGAAACTCTTGACAAAGCCATGAAAATTTTGTATCTTTGCATCAGAAATGACCGCTCTGTATATCCTGACCTCTAAAACGTCATTTCATCAATTCCTTCTACTAATTCATCAATTCCTTCTACTAATTCATCAATTTCAAGAAGGAATTTATTTTGCCACTTACAGTGAGTAAGTGGAGGCTGTTACAGTGAGGTGGTGGAGGTGCTGGGTGTTCCTTATATCGTCATTCTCGTCTTCCTCTGTGCCTCTGATCTTTCCGCAAGATCAACTTATTGGTAAAAGCACTTTGTTTTTTTCATCTTTTTTGTACGAATACATTTGTTTGTGAGAAATAAGTTGTATATTTGCACCTGTCTATAGCCATGTGACGAAGATGTCCGTAGAGACGGATGGAGCTACAGGGCAAGGAACTACATAAAGGAAAAGCGTCACACGATGCTTTGTCGATTGGTCGTCTGAAATTACCACAGAAGATTGCTTACCAAAGACAATGTGGAGTATGATGCCACGGGTGTGCTGAACACGTATCCCCGTTGTGTGCTTGAAGGCTAACCATGTCTTCAATGCACACTTACGGGTGTATCAGCATCATGTTGCGTGGGTATCACTCTGTTCGTCAGTAAGCAAGGGCTGTGGTAAGCCTCAGATGACAGACGGGCAGAGGGTGGATACCCCGTTTTTTTGTTGTGTGGTAAATAAAACTAAAATAATAAAAGGCTGAACTTGGGTGTCATAAGCAGGTGTTTATAATATGAAAAAGGAATTAAGAAAAGTTCGTTTTGATTTGAATGAACAAAACCTGACGATTGGGGATTTGGGCTACGAAGACCCGAAAGGTGTTAGGAAGGTACGTCATGGCTACTTTCATTGCTGGGGGGATGTTGTGTTTTATGGCTTCAATGAGGAGAAAGAGCGACTGAGAAGAGTTGCTATCGTGGAAGAATCTGCTACTGGAAAAATATTCGAAGTGGCTCCAAGATGTATAACTTTTGAAGAGCCGATAGATTAACATTATCAAAGTTTCGTATGTTCATTTTAACACTAATTACACGAATGAAACGAATACTTTACTAGTGAAAATCTCTCAAAGTGTGCCTTCTGCACAACGAATATCGCTAACCATCCGGACGGCATTAGTGAAATTAGTAGTACAAAAGGTGCTTTGTGAAACAGATTCTTGCTGCATAGTACTCGAAAAATTAGTGTAATTCGTGTTGAAAATAACATCCGAAAGTTAAGTTAACATTATTAATCAATTTAACAGTATTCAATAACAATGAGAGAAATAGGACAATGGTGCATATTAATGCTCACAATATTAACACTGCCTTTGATTATGGCATGTAGTCGTGATGACGATGACAATGACAATTCGGACAAAATCTCTGTTGTTGGTCATTGGGAGGGAGATTATTATCAATTTTACGAGAGTGGAGATCTTAAAAACATGATAGAAGATGGTCATGTAGACTATCCATATAAATTTATATTATTTGAAGATGGCACTTGTGGTGAATATAGTGGGGTTCACCATGGCAGTGAAGGTTGTTGTACATATAAGCAACTAAACAGGGAAATATATATAACCTGGCCCCTCAGTTACTGGAATACAGACAGCTACTATATTGTAGAATACACTAGGAATACAATGAAACTAAAATACATGACGCATACAGGAAGCGGCTGGCTTGTTATATACGTGAAAAGAGTTGATTGATTTTCAAAAAATGGGGAATAAGGCTATATCCCTGTGATCAGTTGAAAAAATTATCAACATTTTCAACTGATGGCGCCCCAGTTGATGTTTGTTTTTCGGAGCTCACGCAGATGCCGCCACAGGATATCGTTCTGTGGGTTGCGTTCTTCGGGGTCAGCGGTGATGACGGCTTGCGCGGTTTGGCGGGCGAGGGTGAGGATCTGGCCGTCGCGGGCAAGGTTGGCTATCTTGAGGTCGAAAGCCATGCCCGACTGTTGGGTGCCTTCGAGGTCGCCGGGGCCTCGGAGCGCGAGGTCTTGCTCGGCTATGACGAAGCCGTCGGTGGTGTCGACCATCACTTGGATGCGCTTGCGGGTGGTGTCGCCGAGTTCGTGCTTGGTGACGAGGACACAGTAACTTTGGTCGGCTCCACGTCCCACACGTCCGCGCAACTGGTGCAGTTGGCTGAGGCCGAATCGTTCGGCGTTCTCGATAATCATGACTGAGGCATTGGGCACGTTGACGCCCACCTCGATGACGGTGGTGGACACGAGGATGTGGGTTTCGTGGCTGGCGAAACGCTGCATCTCAGCGTCTTTGTCGGCGGGTTTCATCTTGCCGTGCACCTTGCTGACTTTGTAGGTGGGGAAGGCGCGGCTGATTTCTTCAAACCCTGCTTCGAGGTCTTTCAGGTCCATTTTTTGGCTTCGCCTTCCTTCGTCGCGACTCGGCCATTCAAACGGGTTTGATGGCACTCGCTGCTCCGTCGGTTCCGTCTCCTTGATGAGCGGATAGACGATGTAGATTTGACGGCCGAGGGAGAGTTCGCGATGCATGAGTTCGTAGATGCGTTGGCGGTGGGCATCGAACATGTGGACGGTGCGGATGGGTTTGCGGCCAGGAGGCAGTTCGTCGATGATGGACACGTCGAGGTCGCCGTAGAGGGTCATGGCGAGGGTGCGCGGAATGGGTGTTGCGGTCATCACGAGCACGTGGGGCGGCACGGAGTTCTTCATCCAGAGTTTGGCACGTTGTGCCACACCAAAGCGGTGCTGCTCGTCGATGACCACCAAACCGAGTTTGTGGAAGAGCACGTTGTCTTCGATGACGGCATGGGTGCCGACGAGGATGTTGACTGCGCCTGCCACCAAGTCTTTGAACAGTTCGGTGCGCCGTTTGCCTTTCACGGAACCTGTCAGGAGTTCGACACGGACGGGCATATCGCCCAGAAACTTGCGGAGGGTGGCGAGGTGCTGCTCGGCAAGGATTTCGGTGGGTGCCATGATGCAGGCTTGGCAGCCGTTGTCGATGGCGATGAGTGCCACCATGAGTGCCACGAGGGTCTTGCCACTGCCCACATCGCCCTGGAGGAGACGGTTCATCTGCCGTCCTGACTTCATGTCGGCGCGAATCTCGCGGATGACTCGCTTCTGTGCTTCGGTGAGCTGGAAGGGCAGATGATGGTAGAAGAAACCATTGAACTGGTCGCCGATGGTGTTGAAGATGAGACCTTTGTAGCGGAGTTGACGGTCTTTCACATAGCGCAGGATGTTTAACTGCACATAGAAGAGTTCTTCGAACTTGAGGCGCAGTTGGGCATGGCGCAAGGCGTCGGGTGAGGTGGGGTAGTGGATGTTGCGGATGGCATCGTCGTGAGACATGAGGCGATGCTGCTGGACTATGTAAGGAGGTAGCGTTTCTGCCAACGGCTCTTTGAGCAACTTGAACATGTTGGCTGTGAGTTTGGCCATGCCGGCTGAGGTGAGCCCGCTCCTCTTCATCTTCTCGGAGGTGTTGTAGGAAGGACATAGCCCCTTGAACATGGTGGGCTGTGCATCCAGTTCTCCCTCTTGAATGTTGGGGTTAAGGGATGTTTCCTCAAAGAGATTGCCTGTGGTGCGTGCCTGTGGCTTCAGGTTCGCTGGCGCATGCTCAATTTCGGGATGGGCTATCTGGATGTGTCCGTTGAAGATGCTGGGCTTGCCGAAGACGATGTAGGACTTGCGGCAATCGTAGGTCTTGGCTACGTATTTGATTCCCTGAAACCAGACGAGGTCGATGCTGCCCGTTCCGTCGGCAAAATGGGCGATGAGGCGTTTGTTTCGCCCCTCACCTACCGTGTCGAACGAGAAGATCTGACCGCACAACTGCACGTAGGGCATCGAACCGCTGATGTCGCTGATTTTGTAGATGCGGCTGCGGTCGACGTATTTGTAGGGGTAGTATGCGAGGAGGTCGCCAATGGTCTTGATGTTGAGTTCGTTGGCGAGCAGGGTGGCGCGGTTGGGGCCAACTCCTTGCAGGTACTTGATGTCTTGGCTCAGAATGTTCATTCGTCTCTCCGCCTTCTGTGGATGTTGTTGTATGGAGTCAGAATTCGCTGATTTGGATGTTGTCCGTCTTGGCTGGACGCTCTAAGAGGAAGCGGTCGATAAAGGCTTGCACCTCGGGCCACTGGCGTTCGGGCAACTGACAATGGCCGTGCTTGCCGACGATGCTCCAGCCCATGCGGTCGGCGATGCCGAAGTGCTCCCACACCTTGCGGGCTGCCTTGGCCGAGGCGAGCATTGCACGGTCGGAGAGCCACACGTAGTCGGGATTGCCGAGCAGAAGCAGGGCGCGAGGACACACCATGGCACAGAGTTCGTGCTGGTCGTAGGGAAGACGATAGACGGAATCGCCACGGAAGTTGTCGCGCTGACTCTCCATGAACCAGTGGTAGTCGGTCTTGTCGATGTCCTCCACCTTGTCTTTCGACTCGTGCGATGTACGCCAGGCTGCGGCTCCACCGCCTCCGGGTTCCTGAGCAATGGTCAGTGCGACCCGCTCGTCGAATGCACCGCAGTAGAGTGCCATCTTGCCTGCATATGAGCATCCGGTCACGCCAATATGTTGAGTGTCAATCTTCGTCACTTCAGGACCCAGTTGTTGGAGACCGTCGATGAGACGGCTCAGTCCCCATGCCCATTCGCTGTAGGCACCGTTGGCTGTCAGGCTTGGGTAGAGACGGTCGAAGGGGTGTTCGCCGCGCTCATGGTGCGGCCCCCATTGCCCATAGTCGTTCACCTGCTTCTCGTGGAAGGTCATGGTGGCGATGGGGCGGTCCTCGAACAACTGGTGAGGCAGCGAAATCATGCTGGTGCCAATCATCAGCGCATAGGGCGGCTGACCCACCTTGGGGTAGTGGATGGTAGAGTGTAGCGTGAGCGTTTGCCCGTTGACCGTCACATAAACGACGAGTGCGGTGTCGCCCTCCATGTGGGCAACCACCTGACCTGCCTCCATCGTGGGTTTCAGGCCGATGCCGTAGTGCTGAATCATGTGGCTGATGTCGCTGCGACGTTTGCTCCAATCTGTAAAGTCGGTGACTCCTTCCAGGGCGTCTGGTAACTCGCGGATGATTGGCAGTTGGTCGGGAGCGGGCATGACAGGCGGTGTAAAGTGACTGCCTGTGTTTTCTACCGTATATACGTGGGGAGGTTGGGGTGTCTGTGCCTGCATCGTGAGTGCCATGATGGCAAGCAGCGCGGTTATTATAGTTTTTCTCATCTTCTTGGTGTGATGGGTGGTTATTATTCAACTTTCGGAAGTTACCGGTTCTTTGCGAGCAAAGCGCTACGCGATGGTGCTCAGGAGTTATTGGAGTTAAAGCCTATACTCTGTCAACTGTGGAGAGGAGCTTTCACGCCTGCATGACATTCGGCTTTAACTCCTCTAACTCCAATAACTTCTTTAACTCCAAGAAAGTGGAGGTTCTTTGCGAGCAAAGCGCTACGCGATAAGCGAAACTTAAGTTACTACAATATGTTTGTTTACTTCACGATGACTCGGTCGCCGAGTATCTTGGCCAGTTGGCGTTGTATCTCGCTGAGTTCCTTGATGCGGCGCATCGTGTTCAGTGTCAGGTCGATGTCGTTCTTCACCTCAGGGCGTGTGAGGTCGGAATTGCATTGTTTCAGTTCTTCTTCGATAATGGCGTTCTTGTAGTCGAGCAGAAGGCGTGTGAGGTAGGCCACTTTGAGTTCTTCCTCACTTTGGGTCATCTGGTTGCCCGAACTGAGTTGGTAGCGGTCGCTGATGAGGTCGGCGGCTTCGCGGCTGATGTCTTCGTTCTGGTTGTTGAGAAGGAACTTGCTGGCGGTGAAGCCTTCGTCGTGGACGTGCTGACAGGTGAGACGGAGCATCTCCGCATAGAGTGGTGAACGGAGCGCGATGTTGTCGTAGTCAAGGTCACCCTGTACGTATTCAGCCAGTGTCACCTGTGTGGTGTTTCCATCCGCCCCTTCCACATCAATGGATTGTTCCCCGTAGCGTGCGACCAGTGTCATCATCAGACGTTCAATGCCCAAGAGGCGTTGTTCCGCTCTGTTCTCTCCTACGGGCATCGGCCCAATCACCTCCTCCACGATGGCAGGATTGGACTGGGTGTTAGCTTCTTGCTCGGCTGTGATGGCGGCAAAGGCTTCATCATCTGTTGTGGCAGTGGCCAAGCGCTCTTCCCGTTCCCGTTCGCGTTGTGCCTCTTTCTTCATGTTCTCGATGATGGCGGCACGATTCTTGTTGGCACTGCGCATGAGGATGGCCTCGTCCATGTCGAGAAGTTCAGCACATTCATGCACATAAGTGGAACGGACGATTTCATCGGGGATGACGGCGATGCTCTTGACGATGTCTTCGGTGAGTTTGGCTCGCTTGATGGGGTCTCGTCCGGCGTCTTTCAGGAGGAGATTGGTCTTGAAGAGGATGAAGTCAGTTTGGTGTTCATCCACGTATGTCTTGAACTCCTGTGCGTTGTGCTTGCGGGAGAAACTGTCAGGGTCGTCGCCATCGGGCAACAAAAGTATCTTGACGTTCATACCCTCGGCAAGAAGCATGTCGGTGCTGCGTGTAGCGGCATGGATGCCTGCTTCATCGCCGTCGTAGAGGAGGGTGATGTTGTTGGTGAAACGGTGGAGAAGGTGGATTTGTGCCTCGTTGAGAGCAGTTCCGGAGTTTGCCACCACGTTTTCGATGCCACACTGGTGCATGGCGAGCACGTCGGTGTAACCTTCCACCATATAGACCATGTCTTCTTTGGCAATCTGCTTCTTGGCTTGGAAGATGCCGTAGAGTTCATTGGCCTTGTGATAGATGAGGGAGTCGGGGGAGTTGACATACTTTTGGCTGACGCCTTTGGTGCGCGCATCGAGCACACGACCACCGAAAGCCACGACTTTGCCATTGACTGCAACCCAGGGGAAGATGGCACGTCCACGAAAGCGGTCGTAGATGTCACCATTGTCACGTTTGACGGATAACCCCGTGTCTATCAGATATTTCTCGTTGTAGCCTTTAGCCTTTGCCTCGTCCGACATGGTGGTGGGAGTGTCGAGGCAGAAACCGAGGCGGAACTTGGCAATGATGTCATCGCGAAAACCACGGCTGCGGAAGTAAGCCAATCCGATGGCGCGGCCGTCTTGGTTGTTTTGCATGGTTTGGCTGAAGTAGTTGGCAGCCCATTCGTTGACTGCAAACATACTCTCCCGCTCATTCATCCTCTGCCGCTGCTCGTCGGTCATCTCTTCCTCTTCGACAGCGATGCCATACTTCTTGGCCAAGTGTTTGAGTGCTTCGACATAACTCATCTGCTCCATCTCCATGATGAAGTGGACAGAGTTTCCACCCTTTCCGCAGCTGAAGCACTTGCATACACCACGGGCAGGGGAGACAGAAAATGATGGAGTTTTGTCGTCGTGGAAAGGACACAATCCCTTGTAACTTGCGCCAGCGCGGCGAAGTGTGACGTAATCGGAAACGACATCAACAATGTTGGCGGCGTCAATGATTCGGTCAATGGTGGATTGTGGTATCAACGTTGAATGATGTTTAGGAATTCCTTTCGTTTTTCGATGTTTTCGAAAACACCAGTATAATACATGGTTGTGGTTTGGGAGCCTTGCTTTTCGATGCCCCGCATCTGGATGCACATATGCTGTGCTTCGACCACCACGATGGCTCCGAGTGGGTTGAGAGCCTGCTGAAGGCACTCGCAGATTTGTCTGGTCAGGTGTTCCTGCACTTGCAGGCGGTGAGAGAAGATGTCGACCATGCGGGGTATCTTGCTCAGACCCACAATGTTGCCGCTCGGTATGTAGGCTACGTGTACTTTCCCGAAGAAGGGCAAGATATGGTGTTCGCAGAGAGAATAAAATTCGATGTCCTTGACTACAACCATCTGGTCGTAGTCTTCATGGAACATGGCCGAACGAAGTGTGGCTACAGGATCCATGTCGTAGCCTTTGGTGAGTTCGAGGAGAGTCCGAGCCATTCGCTCAGGTGTGCGTACAAGCCCTTCACGTTCAGGGTCTTCCCCGATGGCTTCAAGGCTTTTGCGACATGTGCTTTTCAGTATCTCTATCTGTTCTTCTCTATTCATTTCTGCTGATAAATTATTGATAGATGAACACTTCACTCTTTACAATGATGGCATCTTTCGAGAGGCTTGTGCCCCTTATTTTATCGAGGTATTCTGTCGCCTCCTTATAGGTGCCGAAGTCGCCCACACGGCATCGCCAGTGAGGCGATTCGTATGTGGTGTAGGCACGTAGTTCGGGGAAGATGGCTGTTACTCTTGTGCCAGCACGCTGCGCCTTGGTTTGGTCGGTGCTTGTGCTACCTCCCCAATAGACCTGTATGCGGTAGCCACGTGCCTTTGTCTTTTTCCCTTTGGGAATGAGGCCGGGAATCGTCTCTTTTTTTCCGCTTTTCTCAGGTATATACTGCTTCTTCCCGTTCACCATGTCGTCAAGGATGGAGTCTTGGTGTACAACCACTGTGCCTTGCCCCACGTTATTGCTCGTGATGTGCTCCGTGAAAGTTTGTGCGCACATGGTGATAGTACACAGAAGGATTGAAAGTGTGAGTGCGAGAAGTCTTTTCATGTGAGTGTCTGGATAGAAAGTTGATGTTTTTTCTTGATTGAAGCAATGCCAGAACATGCGTCTGAGTGTATCTCTTTTGTTCCTTCGCGGAGGTGCTGAAGTCTTGTGAGAGAAGTGCTCCAGCACCTCCGAGATGGAACTATAGAGGGAAACGATTATTTCCAAGCGTCGATGATGCCCTTGAAGTCTGCCACCTTGAGCGATGCGCCACCAATGAGGCCACCGTCGATGTCAGGCTTAGCGAAGAGTTCAGGAGCGTTAGAAGCCTTGCATGAACCACCGTAGAGGATAGAAGTGTCAGCTGCCACCTCTTTGCCATACTTCTCAGCAATGACTGAGCGAATGTAAGCGTGGATTTCCTCCGCCTGTTCAGCAGTGGCAGTCTTGCCGGTGCCGATAGCCCAGATGGGTTCGTAAGCGATAACGATGTTCTTGAACTGCTCTGCAGAGAGGTGGAACACGCTGCCTTCGAGTTCAGCCTTCACAACTGCGTTCTGCTCGTTGGCCTCGCGCTGTGCCAAAGACTCACCGATGCAGAAGATGACCTTCAGACCATTGGCCAAAGCCAACTCAACCTTCTCTTTGAGAATCTCTGGAGTCTCGTTGTAGTATTCGCGACGCTCAGAGTGACCAAGAATCACATACTCAGCACCGGTTGACTTCACCATTTCGGCAGAAACCTCACCTGTGTATGCGCCAGAGGCCTTGTCAGCACAGTTCTCTGCGCCGAGGCCAATAATGCTGTGGTCAATGATTTCAGACACCTTTGCAAGGTGGATGAATGGGGTGCAGATGATGACACCGCAGTTTGGTTTGTCGGCTGCGAGGGCCTCATTCAGTCCCTTTGCCAACTCGATACCTTCCTGGAGATTCTTGTTCATCTTCCAGTTTCCAGCAACAATTTTCTTTGCCATAGTTCTGTTTGATTTTTAATGAGTTAAACCTTTATGTATGCTTAATTTTTTGTCATCAGTTGTTTTAATTCTTCTTCATCGGGAAGATAGTAGTTGCTCCACTTCTTCAGAATGACGCCGTCGCGTAAGAGCACCAGCCCAGGATGTCCGCGCACCACCGTCTTCAGCATCCTCTCCTCTGCAAGAAAATATCCATACTCAGCCCCAGTGTGGTCGCTCCAATATGCCTGTGCACGTGGGCTGGATGAGGCCGTGAGGCAATAGAACCCCACTCCGTGCTCTTGTGCATAGTCATAGACCTCGTTCACTTTGTCCACACATCCCTCATCGGCTCTCGTCAGGTTGGGGATAATGAGCAGAAACATATAGCCGTCAGTCGAGAGGATATCCTCCGTCATGTCCTCCTCTTCGAGGTCGGTGACATAAAAGTCGGCAGTGGCAATGCCTGCGGTCTCTATCGGAACACGGCGTGTCTCCACGTAGGTCCAAGTTGAGTCGGGATCATCATCTTCTGCAGTCAATTCCAGCGTCTTCCCGTCTTTCTCGTAGATAATCTTCACGTCAAACTTCTGTTTCTCCGAGCCCATCACGCTTTCTCGCATGTTGGTGCCGACTTTGTAAGGCCGGAAGTCGAATGCCGGCTGCCAAACAATGCAGTACACGGTGTAACTGATGATGGAACAGAGCGATAGAAAGGCAATGAACCACTTCATGCTTGAGCCGAGGAAGTCTTTTTGCAACCTGTAGTATCGGCAGATGAGCACTGCAGCTGCGAGTAGCACGATGTTTTTGGCCAGCGTGGCACCGTTGCTCAGTATGAGCACATCGCCGAAGCATCCGCAATCGGACACAGGGTTAGCGATGGCTATGTAGAGTGTCAGGAGTGTCATGAACGTCATAAAGACGAGCGTGATTCCCGACGTTTTTTTCCTGTTCATCCCGAAGAGGGTATAGACCCCTAGCGTGAACTCGAAAAGTGCCAAAAGCACCGCACATCCGAGCAGGAAGGTGTCTGGGAGCGTGAACCATGCCAACGCATGGATGTAATCCCCAAACTTATAGACAGTGCCAATTGGGTCATTTGCCTTGACAAAACCGCTGAAAATGAAAGTGACCGCCAAGAGCAGACGGCACACGTTCACCGCGATAGTGAGAAGCAGAGCCTTAGTCTTGGATGTCATGTTGCGCTTCGGAGAGTTGGATAAGCCCAAATACGGAGTAGTTAATCATGTCGAGGTAGTTGGCGTCAATGCCTTCAGAGATGAGCGTCTGACCATCATGCCCCTCAATCTGTTTAGTACGGTTGAGTTTCATGAGAATCAAGTCTGTGTAACTGCTCACTCGCATGGAACGCCAAGCTTCATCGTAGTCATGATTCTTGCGGAGCATCAGTTCAAGGGCGGTCTTGGCATACTTGTCGTAGTATTGCATCGCCGTATCTTCATCCATGTCTTCCGTCTCGGCATATCCCAGTTCCAACTGGATGAGTCCCACGATGCCATAGTTGACAATGGCCTGAAACTCAGGGTAGATGCCTTCGCCTACCAGCGAAACACCCTTCGTCTCGAGGCTGCGAATACGGTTGGCCTTGATGAAAATCTGGTCAGTCACCGACGATGGGCGCATGATACGCCACGCTGCCCCGTAATCGTGCAACTTCTTGCTGAAGATGTCGCGGCAGCCAGCCATGGCCTGCTTGAATTGCTGCTGAGTGTCCATATTGCTTACTTAATGAGATGCAAAGGTACGAAAAAAGTAGTGAATGGTGAAAATGTGAATAGTGAAAAATCCTTATTCCCGCTCATCTGTATGGGTGTGATGCTGATTTGTCACTTTGAACGCCTACTTTTGGAGTGTCGGATGTAGGCAAAAAGAACGGGGATGTGTTCAAAAAATGCACATTCCCGTTCTTTTTTATATCATTTCTACGAGAGTTCTTACATCACTTCGTCGTGAAACTTTTAATGGTTCCACCTTTGTAATTCTCACCGATGCAAGTGTACGAACAATAATAGTAGGTGGTGTTGGGCTCCAAACTATATAGTGTACAAGAGTACGTGTTGTCCTCTACATCATTTTGGTACACATAATTATAATTGTATGGAATGTACTCGTCATCATTGAGCATCTTGTCAGTTAATGACTCTCGGTCTTTCGCCCATGCCACACCAACCATCGGCTTTGTGTAATAGTCAAAATTCTCCTGAAGCCAAGGAGCACGATTCATGTCCACTGAGCATTGTATTTCCGCACTCGATGACGTGAGCACGCTGACATTGACAGATGAAGTGATATTCACAAAGTCTTTGGTCTCAAAGGTTTTCGTCTCACCAAAGTAATAATGACCATCGGCATATACAAAAGTTCTGTAACGCCATTCTTGAGCAGGCGCTAATCCTTTTTTGGAGACAACTATCTTGTTCCCAATCAAGTTGTCCACATATACTTTTCCTCCCCAACTTGCACTGCTTGGGTCATAGTCATCGTTAGCACGGCCTATTTGTATGCCCATCTTGTAATTGGAGGGCGTTGACGGAATCATGTTTATGTTTACATACCCTGCCAATACAACATATTGTACTCCTATCTCCTGCACAGCACCTGTCACGGCAACATCTGTTTTGTTGTTGCTACCAGCATCTTTGTCGCCAAGTCCATCATTGCCGTCATCGTCATTCGAACAGGCAGTAAACGCCACAATTGCTGAAATCATCAGCATCAATAATGTTAAAGTCTTCTTCATCGTTTTAAAATTTTTGTTTTTGTGGGTAAAAGCCTGCTTCCTGGTAGGGTTGCAGCAAGCAGGCTGAGAAAGTTACATGCTCACTTTGAAGGCCTCATTGCCCACTTTGATGATATAAGCACCGCTGTCAAGTGAGAGAGTGGCGTTTCCAACTGCCGACTTCACTTTGACTCCGCCCATGTTGTAGACAGCAACAGGTGCGTCGTTTTCTGCTCCTGTGATGGTGACGGTGTTGGCACGAGCATATACCTTCACGTCGGATGCTGCTGCCACCCCTTTCGTATCAGAAGAATCACCTTGTCTGAAGACCACGTTCAACTCAGAGTTGCCTGTGATGACAGGAGTAGAGAACTGACCGTCCATCAGTATGGAAGTCATATCCTTTCCGTCAAAGGTGATGGTGTTGACACTCCATCCTTCGTCGGCACTGACAGCGTAGGTGTAAACCTTGCCCACTTCCACCGATTGTTTTAACGCGCCACCTTCACCCATGCGGATGGTAATGTAATGAGCGTCGTCGCCATCCTCAAATTCCATGATATTTGCAAACTCTGACCATCCAGACGCGGCCATATACATCATGGCAGTTCCTTTCGGAACATAAAGAGTCGCCTTTTTTCTCACTTCTGGCTGAAAAGAGTCGGCACCTCCTGCCAATGGACGATTCCAATGCACCTTGACAGATGTTATGCTGGGGCAGATACTAAAAGCTTTTGTTCCTATTTCTGTCACACTTTCTGGAATGTCCAAATCCTTGATTTCTTCCCCGTTCAGTAATAAATGACAGCCTGTTCTAGGATAGGTTGTTGAAGAACTATTAAAATTGGAAACAGCAGGTTTGCACCATGCAGCAATATCTGTAATGTTGATAGAGGTTAACGTGCAACCAAGGAATGCCTCATAGCCGATACTGGTCACGCTGTTGGGAATAGTCACAGAGGCCAAGCTGCTGCAGTTCTCAAAAGCTCTACCACCTATGCTTGTTACGCTGTTAGGAATCACCACTGAAGTCAAACCACTACAGTCACGGAATGCAGACTCATCAATGTTCGTCACGCTGTTGGGAATATCTATGGAAGTCAGGCCTCTACAGTCACAGAATGCAGACTCATCAATGTTCGTCACGCTGTTGGGAATATCTATGGAAGTCAGGCCTCTACAGCCTGAGAAAGCATATTCTTCGATGTTTTTCACGCTGTTGGGAATAGTCACAGAGGTCAAACTGCTGCAATCAGCGAATGCACTTTGTCCGATGTATATCACGCTGTTGGGAATAGTCACAGAAGTCAAACTTCTGCAGAATCGGAATGCACTGTGTCCAATGCTTGTCACGCTGTTGGGAATAGTCACAGAGGTCAAACTGCTGCAGCCGTAGAAAGCATTTTGTTCGATGTATGTCACGCTGTTGGGGATAATCGTATTTACACATCCTGTAACCAATGTATTTGTTGCGGTATTTATAATGGCATTGCAATCCTCTCGAGAGTCGTAAACAGTATTGTTCTTGTCAACAACAATGGAGGTCAAACCGCTACAGTTGTAGAAAGCATTTTGTTCGATGTATGTCACGCTGTTGGGAATAGTCACAGAAGTCAAACCACTACAACGCTCGAAAGCAGAGCCACCAATACTCGTTACACTGTTGGGAATGTTCACAAATGTTAAACCTGTGCAACCAAGGAATGCCTCATAGCCGATACTGGTCACGCTGCTGGGAATGTCTACAGAAGTCAAACCACTACAGTTCCAGAAAGCATGATAGCCTATAGATGTGACATTATAAGTAGTTCCATTGTAATCAAAAGAAGACGGGATTGTAATATCACCTGTGTATTTGTTATCTCCTGATGTCACTGCTGCTTTTGCATCTGAAAGGAGATTGTAGTATATCCCATCAATTTGGACATCATACGCATTTGCGTTAAGTGATAGCAGCACTCCCAGTGCCACCATCATCAATTTAAGAGTTTTTGTTTTCATAATTATAAAATAGATATAGGAGTCTTTACTTTTGTTACTTCAAAGTTATCGATTTCTGCTGTACTATTAAATGTGATTGGGGGAGGTGTGGAGATTAAATTCCCATCGTTGTGTCTAAAAGAGAAATCCGCCAGACCTGTAAAGGCGATTTCGGTTGAAAGGTTGTCGGCATAATCTTCATCTAACCGAATGCTGATTTTATCAACCTTCACAATATCTTTCCCATAACACTTAAAACAAGAGGTGTCTGAGATTAACACTTTTATTTCTTGTTCTAACTTTTGGTTCAGTTTGTTCTGCATATACATCTAATTTGTACGATTAATACTGTTTCCTGTTAAATCATCACATTGTAAGATACATTTATCATCACGTAACAGCTCTATTGAAGTCGGTGTATCTTTCATCCCATCAATGTAAATTTCACGGAAGGCTTTAATCAGCATAGATGCATATTCTTTTAATACTTCCGAGTTCGTTTCTTTTGTAAAATCGTTGGAACTGTCAGATTCCGCAAATGTACACGGGAGTGTTCCCAAATTGAATTTCACAATATACTTTGCCATATAGGTTTTAGTCGCTTACTCGTCCAACCCAAACTTTCAGCATTAAAGTTAACAGAAATAAAAGGACGTGGGTTGCTGTGCTCCTGCTAATCCCTGCTTTGGGTTCTGGTAAACCGTGTTATTAGGATTAGCAACCAGTTAGCCCACGTCGGGGGAGATATACAGCAATCACCACACATTATTGGTACGGGTATAACATACCCTTACAGCAATAGCATGAAAGTGACATTTGGATAAATCACCCACGTGGACGTTTCGATTGCGCAATCTTCAAATAACACTTTTAAATTTACCAGATTCAAAGCATGAAGATAAGCGTTCGTAAACGCCCTTTTGGTGCGGGGCAGTCGTTGTCTGCACGAGACATGCACTGCGAGTACACCAAACTATCTATGTAGAATCCATCCCGCTCCCCACAGATGGGTTGCATAGCCGAAGCCACACGCACCATCGGGCTAACTGGATTTAAGACTCGAGCACGCTGCCTGCGAGGACATCATGCATAAGTCAGTTGCAAATGTACCACTTTTTCTAAAGAAACAAAATATTTTGGAGAATTTTTTATTCGAACACGAATCTCGCTGATTTCACGGATGTCTTTTTTGTTTCACACAGAACACACGGAAACTCACAGAAATGCTTGTTGGTCAAACATCCTACCTGCAGGGGGAGTTTAATTCTTCTAAGGAATTTGGGAATAAAGGATATTCTGGCGTCTCGCAAGACACCCTTCCCCTGATTCCTCTATTCCTTAGACAA
Source organism: Bacteroidaceae bacterium (assembly GCA_016280445.1). GTDB lineage: Bacteria > Bacteroidota > Bacteroidia > Bacteroidales > Bacteroidaceae > Minthosoma. The sequence continues at coordinate 36,588 of JAEEGS010000069.1, read as the reverse complement.
ACCAATCCATCCAATCATCACGCAGGGATATGTTGGTAGTAGGAAAGTAAGAAAGTAGGAAAGTAGACATTAGCACATTTAGAGAAGAAGAAAAGAGGATATAATAATCGTAATTATTATTATAATATTAAAAACTTATACATATAATGTCCTTCTTCCGTCCTTCTCTCGCTGCCCAAACAGCTTCATGTCTACTTTCCTACTTTCTTACTTTCTGTATTTGTGTCTGTACCATGTAATACTGACGTAATCATGCCGACTCCACTAACGTAATCACGTGAAAGTAATAATCGTAAATGCGCCAACGCAACCTGCACTGCCTCAAAATCGGTGTGAGTCACACCGAGGGTGGCGGTCTGAGTCACACCGGTAGGGGCGGTGTGACTCACACCGTTTTTGAGGCTCTTACAGAGGGGTCTTGGTGGTGGTTGGTTTGAGGATGTTGGGGCTTTGGCGAAAAAAAAGAGGCAGCGTCGAATTTGACACTGCCTCTTTCACGTGTTATGGAGTTTCTTTGTTTATGAGCATTTGATGCGCTGGCCAGTTTTCAGGACAGCGTTGGACTTGAGACCATTCAGCTTTCGCAACTTGTCAACAGTTGTGTTGTGCTTACGGGCAATAGAGTAAAGGGTGTCGCCAGATTTCACGGAGTAGGAAACAGCCTTTGATTTTGCTTTAGCCTTTGGCTTGGCAGTTGTTGCGGGCTTAGCGGCAGTTTTTGCAGGTTCTGCAGCAACTTCAGCCTTAGGTGCAGCGGCTACTACAGTTTCTCTTTGAGTGTTCTCTGCTTCAATGTGGTTGGCACTGCGAGTTGCTGCTGCAACAGCATTGCCATTGGAGATGCCGCTGTTCAGCACGAAGTAGTCGCCTGTTACGTCTTGGTTGACAAAGTCAAACATCAGTGCAGGGTTGATAGGCTTGCCCAACACGCGGGTCTCGAAGTGCAGGTGAGAACCAAATGACTTACCTGTGTTACCGCCCAATCCGATAGGTTCACCAGCGCGGACAACCTGATTCTTCTTAACGAGTTGCTTGCTGAGGTGGCCGTAGAGTGTCTCCAAACCATTAGGGTGACGAATCACGAGGTAGTAGCCATAGCCACCGCCGTTGTATTTGCAGATACGCACCTTGCCGTCAAAAGCAGCGCGGATGGTGTCGCCAATGTAGACCTTGACGTCTAATCCCTCATGCATACGTCCCCAGCGAGGACCAAATGGAGAGTTGATTTTACGGCTTGGGGTAGGCATGTGGAAGCCTCTCAAGTCTATTTTGTAGTTGGATGGCACGGAGCCAGCGCAACTTCTGATGTTGTCAGTCCAATCTTGATAGATGTGTGCAGCAGGCTCGTTGAGGTCTGCAGAGATAGCTGCGGTATTGTTGAGTCTTACGTTGTGGATGTCTTTGAGTCTCTTGTCGGATGGAGCTTGGCGTGCGATGTTGTCCTGAGCGAAACCACTGATGGAAACCATGGAAAGCACTGCTATTCCGACTGTCTTCTTGATACTTGAAAAATTCACGATTCTTTTAATTTTAGGGGTTTGTTTAATTCATTTACTTAGTACTCATCATTAGCATATAAGTACTGGAATACGCCAGGAGTGTAATCGAAGATTTCCTCTGGCTTAAAGAACCTGTTTAGCTCAATCACTGCGTTTTCGGGAGAATCGGAGGTGTGGATGATGTTCTCTTGGAAACTCATACCGAAGTCACCACGGATGGTGCCCGGAGCGGCTTTTCTGGAGTTTGTGCTACCTGTCATCGAACGTACTGTTTCCACAGCGTCAACACCCTCGTAGCAGCAACAAATAACAGGAGAAGCCATCATGGAGTTCTTGATGCGTTGGAAGAAAGGCTTGCCTGCCAAGTGGGCGTAATGCTCATTCAGCAACTCGTCTGTCAGTTGCATCATCTTCATACCAGCTAAACGCAGACCTTTGCGCTCAAAACGGGCTGTCACTTCGCCTACGAGTGCGCGCTGTACTGCACCTGGCTTCAAGATTACAAGAGTTTTCTCCATTGTTTTTTTCCGATTGTCTCTTTTTCGCGTTGATTTTGGAGTTTTGCCCTAATGGACACACTCGTAATTGCTACCAAATTCAATTCTCGGTGCAAAGGTATGGCTTTTTTTTGAGTTTCACAAGGATATGGGCATGTTTTTACACTTTTTTTACATATCGAGACATTTTTTCACCTCTGCTTCGACGTTTGTCAACTTCTCTTTACAGTAAGCCACCAATGTTTTGGCTTCTTTCAAATTGGCTGCCAGTGAGTCAATATCCATATCTCCGCTTTCGGTTTTTTCCACAATTTGTTCAAGGCGTTTCATTGCCTGCTCATAGGTCATATTTTTTTCCATGTTACGGTTGATTTGAGAGTTCCAGATGCTAATGTTGTTTCTATTTCGTCGCCTTCTTTTATCTCGTTGGCGTCTTTGATGGCCTTGCCTCCTATCCGTGAGATGCTGAAGCCCAGGCGTAGGATTCTGTCTGGGTTGGCGTTGCTTAATTTGTTCTCCATCAGGTCAATGCGTTTTTCTTCATTGCGAAGGAGAAGGGGGACGTGCATCGTAATTCGTTGGTCGAGTAGGGCGATGCGGCTTTTGGCTTTTTCGAAGTGCTGGGTGCAATGGCGGGCCAATGCCGTAGCTATGCGTCCGATGCGTAAGTCTTCCCTTGTTTTGATGATGGAGAAGAACATGGGGAGTTGGTTCGCCAGCATTTTGACCCGTGCGGTCTCGTTGAGAAGACGCTGATTTGTGTAGGTGGTGATTCGGAGTGCCAAGTCTTCCACCGTGTCGAGTTCCTCTTCTTGGTGATGGATGAGAAACTCGGCCGCAGCCGTGGGGGTTTTCACGCGTGTGTGGGCAATCATGTCAATCACGGTGTCGTCGCGTTCGTGTCCGATGCCTGTGATGACGGGTAGGGGGAATTGCGCGATGTTCTCGGCCAATGCAAGCGAGTCGAAGCCTTGCATGTCTGAGGTGGCACCGCCTCCCCGAATGATGACCACCACATCCCAGTCGCTTTGTTGTTCCATGATGCGGTCGAGCGCGGCTATCACGCTGCTTTCCACGTCACTACCTTGCATGGTTGCTTGAAACAGTGCTGTTTTGAAAGCCAAACCTCGTTTGTTTTGGTGCAGTTGATGGCAGAAGTCTCCATAACCGGCGGCTGAGGCAGAGGAGATGACGGCGATGCGTTGCAGAAGTCGTGGCAGGGGTAGCTCTTTGTTCATGGTGGCAACCCCTTCCTCTTTTAACTGTTGAAGTATTTCCTGTCTCCGTCTTGCGATGTCCCCTAGTGTGTAAGTAGGGTCGATGTCGGTCACGTTCAGCGAATAGCCGTATAGTTCATGGAAAGTGACTTCCACTTTCATCAGGACTTGCATTCCTGCAGCGAGCGTTTGTCCTGTTGTGTGTTCAAACATGGCCTTGATAAGTCCCCACTGGCTAGCCCATACTTGGGCTCGTGCTTTGGCTATAATGCCATTTCCACGTGTATCTTTTTGTACCAATTCCATGTAGCAATGACGGTTGGTGCGCAGTTCGTTGATTTCGGCCTGCACCCAATACTCATCGTCAAGCGTCAGTTCCAGTGTCTGTCTGACAAGCCCGTTCAGTTCGTGTAGTGTCAATGCTTTCATGTCGGTTTTATACACTGGGGCGTTTCCCCTCTAACACATGCAGAAAGGTCTCGTAGTTCCTGTCGATGTGGCTTAGTTCATATTGTTCAATCTTGAGCGAGAACCGTGCTGGCAGGTCGTCCAAATCAAAATAGGATTTGATGAGGCATACTGCATTGAACGCTCTGTCGTCTCTCCGTTTGATGATGGCCATGCAGCATTTTCTCGCAATGAACTTGTCTTCAATCAATTTGAGTGTCTTGAAGATGAGGTAGTAGGAAAGAGGGGTGTCCACTTTGAGGAGCATGGATAGTTGGGTCACCTCGTTTTCCAGGTGGAAAGCCTTAAACATGCTCGTCATTTGTTCCTCTGTCCGTATTGCTGGCGTCATCATGTTGCAGATTTTCACGATGGATTCCATGTTGGTTTCCTTGAGATGTCTGTACAATTCCTCGACGCTCTCTATGTCAAATCGGAGCGTTCCATTTTTGGCCAGATGCGTTACCGCAGTTGCTCCGCTGATGAATGCAGCTCGCTTAAATATAATAATGTGCAAAAAGGTCTCCCAAAACAGATCGTTCTCCAAGCCGGGCAGCACTTCTTCCCTCATCACACGTTCCATCCGCCTAAACTCCATGTTGCTTAGGCTCTTCAACATCCGCTCCAATCCGTTCCAGTCGCGTGCGTTGATATATGTCAGTGCTTTTTCCTTGTTGTGAATCAAAAGAATGTTCTTTCCTTGTGGAGAGATTGTTGGGGAATAAATTTTATACAAAGATACTGATAAAACGATTATGAAACAAATGAATCTGGAGAAATTACGTTCTTTCGTGCCAAAACATCTCTTTTGAGCACATGCGAGGCGGAAAAGATGCGTTTTTCGACCCTCCATTTTGTAAAGTTGCAAGAAATCCGTATCTTTGCAACATTCGGGCGGGTTCTTGGCGAGGACGTGCCCTGATAGTTGAAAGTAAATGTCAAATTAGAATATTATGGCTTTAATTGAAAGTATTATTGCGCGTGCAAAAGCAAATAAGCAGCGCATAGTGCTCCCCGAATCCTTGGAGGAGCGCACTTTGACTGCCGCTGACAAATGTTTGGCGGATGACATTGCTGATATTATTCTTATCGGCAACAAGGATGAAATTCTTGTTCAGGCAGAAAAACTGGGGCTGAAGAATGTTGACAAGGCGACCATCATCGATCCTGCCACTTCTGAGAAAACGGAAGAGTATGCACAATTGCTGTTCCAACTCCGCCAAAAGAAGGGCATGACTATTGAGAAGGCTCGCGAACAAGTGCTCAATCCCTTGTATTTTGGATGCCTTATTATCAAGAGCGGTGATGCTGACGGACAGATAAGCGGTGCGTTGTCCACAACGGGCGACACGTTGCGTCCAGCACTCCAGATTATCAAGTGTGCTCCTGGAATTACCTGTGTGAGTGGCGCGATGCTGCTCATTACTCAAACGCCACAGTATGGTGAAGAGGGAGTGCTTGTGATGGGTGATGTGGCAGTGACCCCGATGCCCGATGCCGCACAGTTGGCACAGATTGCTGTATGTACCGCACAGACCGCCAAGAGTGTGGCTGGCTTTGCTGATCCTCGTGTGGCGATGTTGTCATTCTCGACAAAGGGAAGCGCGAAACATGAGGTGGTGGACAAAGTCGTTGAAGCAACTCGTTTGGCAAAGGAACTTGACCCCGCTCTCAAGATTGATGGTGAACTGCAGGCCGATGCGGCGCTCGTTCCTTCTGTGGGTCAGAAGAAGGCACCAGGTAGCGAAATAGCAGGCAAGGCTAACGTGCTTGTGGCTCCTTGTCTTGAGGTGGGCAACATCGCCTATAAACTGGTGCAGCGACTGGGTAATGCTGATGCGATTGGCCCCATCCTTCAGGGCATTGCTCGTCCTGTGAATGACCTGAGCCGTGGCTGCTCGGTGGATGATATTTATAAGATGGTAGCCATTACGGCCTGTCAAGCCATGGATGCAAAGAATTGAAAAATTGAAAGAATTGAAAAATTGAAGTATACGTAGATGAAAAAGATTTTAGTACTTAACTGTGGTAGCAGTTCGATAAAATATGCATTGTATGATATGGCCGACCAGTCGGTCATTACGTCGGGAGGAATCGAGAAGATTGGCCTTCCGGACTCGTTTATTACCGTGAAACTGAATGGTGAGAAGCATAAGATGGAAAAGCCCGTCAAGGAACATACAGCGGGGGTGCAGTGGATTTTTGAAGTGCTCACGACAGGTGATTATGCTGTTTTGAAGAGCCTTGATGAACTGGATGCAGTGGGTCACCGTATGGTGCATGGTGGTGAGAAGTTCAATAAGTCGGTGCTTCTTACACCTGATGTGATGGAGGCTTTTGCTGCTTGTAATGATTTGGCGCCGCTCCACAACCCTGCCAATATTAAGGGCGTGAATGCCGTGAGTGCTATCCTGCCCAACATTCCGCAGGTAGGCGTGTTCGATACGGCTTTCCATCAGACAATGCCTGATTATGCATATATGTACGCCCTTCCTTATGAACTCTATAGCAAGTATGGGGTACGCCGTTATGGTTTCCATGGTACGAGCCATCGCTACGTTTCGCAACGTGTGTGCGAGTTCCTTGGTGTGAAGCCAGAAGGCAAGAAAATCATCACTTGTCACATTGGTAATGGCGCTTCCATCGCAGCGGTAAAATATGGCAAGTGCGTGGATACCTCAATGGGTTTGACACCACTGGAGGGTCTTATCATGGGTACTCGTTCGGGTGATATTGATGCGGGTGCCGTGACGTTCCTGATGGACAAACTGGGACTTGACACGAAGGGTATCAGCAACCTTCTGAACAAGAAGTCTGGTTTGCTGGGTGTGAGTGAAGGTTCTTCCGACTTCCGCGATATTCTTGCAGGTATTGCTGCCGGTAATGACAAAGCCCGTTTGGCAAAGGAGATGTATTGTTATCGTATCAAAAAGTACATAGGTGAGTACGCAGCGGCTATGGGAGGTGTGGACATCATCCTCTTCACAGGCGGTGCTGGCGAGAACCAGTATGAAGTGCGCGAAGGTGCCACGAAGGGATTGGAGTTCATGGGCATTAAACTCGACGATGCCAAGAACAAGGCTTGTCGTGCGAAAGAGGCAGTCCTCTCTGCAGACGACTCGAAAGTGACCATTTGCTGCATTCCGACCGATGAAGAGCTGATGATTGCGTTGGACACTCTGGAACTGACCAAATAACAGACCCCCTCCTCACTCCCCCTGAGGGGGGAGGGTGGTTACCTTTTGCTAACATAATTAAATTAAAATAAAAAGTAGAATGTCTCCCCACAAACATTCTACTCCTCCCATTTAGGGGAGGCGGGGGAGGAGTCTATATGAGCGAATATAACGATAACGAAGAAATCATCGATGAGGTGTTGGAGGAAGAGGCGTTGGATGTTTCTCCTCCTTCGGGGCAACCACCGAAGAGTGACTATGACCCCACCTTTATGAAAGATAGCATTACCCACCATTTAAGTGGTATGTATCAGAACTGGTTCCTGGATTACGCTTCCTATGTTATCCTCGAACGTGCAGTTCCCCACATCATGGACGGTCTGAAACCTGTGCAGCGCCGTATTCTCCATTCAATGAAGCGGATGGATGATGGGCGTTACAATAAGGTGGCAAATATTGTGGGTCACACCATGCAGTTCCACCCTCATGGTGATGCTTCTATCAAAGATGCGCTGGTACAGATGGGGCAGAAGAATCTGCTCATCGACTGCCAAGGAAACTGGGGCAACATCCTCACCGGTGATGATGCTGCCGCAGGTCGTTATATTGAGGCTCGACTTTCGAAGTTGGCACTCGATGTCTTATTTAACCCCAAGACCACCGAGTGGAAACTTTCTTATGATGGCCGTAACAAAGAACCAATCTCGTTGCCAGTCAAGTTCCCGCTCCTCCTCGCTCAGGGAGTGGAAGGCATTGCTGTGGGTTTGAGTTCTAAGATACTGCCTCATAACTTCAACGAACTTTGTGATGCGGCCGTGCATTACCTGCATGATGAACCTTTCCAACTCTATCCGGACTTCCAGACAGGTGGCTCCATTGATGTGTCGAAATACAACGATGGTCAGCGTGGAGGTTCGGTGCGTGTACGTGCCAAGATAGAAAAGCGTGACAGCAAAACCTTGGCCATCACAGAGATACCTTATGGAAAGACGACTGGCTCGCCTTCGAAGCCTAGCCAGTTCATAGACTCTATCCTCAAGGCGATAGAGAAAGGCAAGATTAAGGCACGTAAGGTAGAGGATTTGACGGCAGCAGGTGTGGAAATTGTCATTCATCTGATGCCCGGTGCATCAAGCGATAAGACCATTGATGCTCTCTATGCCTTTACTGACTGCGAAATCAGCATCTCTCCGAACTGCTGTGTCATTGATGACCGTATGCCGAAATTCTTGACGGTTAGTGATGTGTTGCGGAAGAGTGTGGATTACACGAAGCATCTCATTAAGCGTGAACTGGAGATTCGACGTGGAGAATTGCTCGAGCAACTCCACTTTGCTTCTCTTGAGAAAATCTTCATTGAGGAACGCATTTATAAGGCCAAAGAGTTCGAGAATGCCAAGACGATGGACATTGCCTGTGCATACGTGGATGAGCGTTTAAAACCCTTCTATCCACAGTTTGTGCGTGAAGTGACCAAGGATGATATCTTGAAGTTGATGGAGATTAAGATGGCACGCATCTTGAAGTTCAATAAAGATAAAGCTGACGAGTTGATTGCTCGGTTGAAGGCAGAACTGGAACAGATAGAGCGCGACCTTGCAAATCTGGTGGAGGTGACAGCCGAATGGTTCCGTTTCCTTCAAAAGAAATATGGCGCCGAGCATCCGCGACTGACTGAAATCCGCAACTTCGACACGATTCAGGCGGCCACTGTGGCGGAAGCCAACCAGAAACTCTACATCAATCGTGCTGAAGGTTTCATCGGAACAGGTTTGAAAAAGGATGAATTTGTCTGCAACTGTTCTGACATTGATGACATCATCATTTTCTATAAGGATGGTACTTACAAGGTCATTAAGGTGGCAGAGAAAGTCTTTATCGGTGAAACGGAACGTTGCAAAGCGGAGAAGCGTAAGGTGGAGGTGATTCATGTGGCAGTGTTCAAGAAAAACGACACGCGTACCATATACAACGCCACCTACAAAGATGGCGCAACAGGTGTCACCTACATCAAGCGATTCAATGTGCCGAGTGTTACGCGTGACCGTGAGTACGACCTGACGATGGGAACACCGAAGTCGAGAGTGACATGGTTCTCAGCCAACAGCAATGGCGAGGCTGAAATCATTAAGGTGACGTTGAAGCCTCAGGAAAAATTGAAGAAACTGGTCTTTGAGAAGGATTTCAGTGAAATTGATATCAAAGGCCGAATGGCAAGAGGTAATCAATTGACCAAGCATGAGATCTTCCGTATCCAACTGAAGGCTCATGGTGGCAGTACGCTTGGTGGTCGCAAAGTTTGGTGGGATCCAGATGTTCAGCGCATCAATTACGATGAACATGGGGAGTATCTGGGTGAGTTCCAAAACAACGACCAAATCCTCGTTGTCTTGAATACGGGCGAGTATTACTTGACCAACTTCGACTCCAACAACCATTACGAGCAGAACATCCTGCGTATAGAAAAGTTTAAGGCAAAGAAAGTGTGGACGGCTATCTTGTGGGATGCCGACAACCAGAACCAGCCCTACATCAAACGTTTCGTGTTTGAGGAGTCGAAGAAGAAGCAGAGTTTCCTTGGAGAGAATTTGGAAAGCAAACTCATTCTTCTGACCGACACGCCATATCCTCGCCTCGAACTCACCTTCTGTGAACCTGACACCTTCCGTGGTCCCCTTGAAGTGGATGCCGATGAGTATATCGCAGTTAAGGGTTTTAAGGCCAAGGGCAAACGGCTTACCACCTATGCTCTCGATCAAGTGACGGAACTTGAGCCTATTCGAATTCCAGAGCCGGAGGTGGAAGAAGAACTGGAAGAGGAATTGGAAGAAGTGATAGACCCAGATGAGGGGAAAAGCGATGGTGACATCCGTGATGAAATCACTGGACAACTGAAACTATTCTAAGGCTCCAGTTCTGAGGGGGAACCATTCGAAGCTGACACGATGAGACACTTATATAATATAATAATGTGTAAAGGCTTGGCAACAGTAGTAATGCTGTTGCTGAGCCTTTGTGTTTATGGGCAGGAAACCATCACCCTGCCGCTTAACAAGGAATCGCTCCATTCAACTATGATAGGTGTGGGAGGAGCGAACATCCTGGACACATACTTGTCGCCCTACAACTACACGGGAACTGACATCCGAATTCAGCGCGAGACTCAGCGCATGACGACATTGTGGGGTGGAAGGGTATCTAACCAGGTGTTGATAGATGTGAATGGAGCCATTAACAAGAACCATGTCCGCAATATTAAGGAATATGCTGGAGGTATCCGTTATTCCCAAGGATGGTTCTATCAGTTCGCAGGTGGTAATACTGTCAATCCCGTGGAACGTTCATCCTCGCCATGGAACCTTGCTGCAGGACTTGCTGCTTCTGGGTATCTTGGCGGCATTTACATTGACAGAAGCGGTAACAACCCAGCACAAGCCAAAGCCGACCTCATGATTGACATGAGTGCTATGGCTACCTACGATATGGTTATTGCCAAACATCATTACCTTTGGCGTTATCAGGTGTCTGTTCCTCTCATGGGCATCGCTTTTTCGCCCAACTACGGGCAGAGTTACTATGAGGCTTTCGAACTCCGGCACCATGACCACAATGTGGTCTTTGCCTATCCGGGTAACATGCCTTCCATGCGTCATCGTCTCACCCTCGACATCCCCATTCGTCGCACTGTCCTTCGTGTAGGTTATGTGGCACAGTTTAACCAATCTACGTTTAACCACTTGAAGTACCATAGTTACACGCATGACTTCATGATTGGCTTCAATAAATATTTCTACCGCCGATGAAAAAGAATCTCTCATTGATAGTTTTAAGCTTGTCACTCATGGTTTTCCATTCTTGTGTGCAGGAAGATCACTATGATAATTCTAAGCAGGGAAACTTTGAGGCTTTGTGGAAAATCATGAACGAGCACTATTGTTTCTTCGATTACAAGAAGGGAGAACTGGGTGTTGACTGGGATGAGGTGCATGCGCGCTATGCAGCCAAGGTGAATGAGGGCATGAACAACACCCAACTTTTCGAGGTGCTCACGGCCATGCTTTCCGAACTGAAAGACGGTCATGTCAACCTCAGCGCCTCCTTCGACTTTGGTCGTAATTGGAGTTTCTATGAAGATTACCCGGAGAACTATAACGACAGCATTGCCAAACTTTATCTGGGGCATAATTATTCTATCGCCTCGGGACTTAAGTACATCACCCTTGACGATAACATCGGCTATGTGCGGTGTGAGAGTTTTGTGGAAGGCATTGGCGATGGAAATGTCAGTTCGATGCTCAATGCGTTGGCCAATTGCAATGGACTCATCATCGATGTGCGTGGCAATGGAGGAGGGCAACTTACCAAGGCCCAGACTCTTGCCTCCCATTTTACCAACAAAAAACTTCTTGTTGGCTATGTTTCTCATAAAACGGGCAAAGGTCGCAATGACTTCTCCACACCTAAGGCCGTTTATCTTGACCCTGCTTCCGATGGATTCCGATGGCAGAAACCAGTTGTGGTGCTTACCAACCGTGCTGTATATTCTGCGGCCAATGATTTTGTGAAGTGCATGAAATTATGTCCCAATGTCACCATCATGGGCGACCGCACAGGTGGTGGTTCCGGCATGCCATTTACTAGCGAACTCCCCAACGGATGGACTGTCCGCTATAGTGCCGTCATCTTCTACGATGCAGACATGCAGCACACGGAATTTGGCATAGAGCCTAACATTTCTCTTGCTATGTCGGGTGCTGACCTCGCACAGAAAAAGGATACCTACATCGAAAAAGCGCGGGTTTATTTAGGGGGTGGAAAATGAAAATACCTCGATTTTTAGTTTTTAGTTTTTAGTTTTCGGTTTTTTATTCTTACCTTTGCACTCGCAAATCTCAAAAAGGAATTGACTTTGTCTGTATGCGCTTGTGGCGGAATTGGTAGACGCGCTAGACTTAGGATCTAGTATCTCTGATGTGCAGGTTCGAGTCCTGTCAGGCGCACAAATTATGGTTGTGAAGTTTGAACGCAACTTTTTACAGAAAAGAATATGAAGGACTTTTTGGCACTTGTAAAGGAAAGGTATAGTTGTCGTGACTATCAGAATCGTGATGTAGAACAGGAAAAGGTGGACTACATCATGGAGTGTGTTCGGTTTGCGCCGTCGGCGGTTAACCGTCAACCTTGGAAGTTCCGTATTGTGAAAAACGAAGAGGAACGGGCCAAGTTGTGCCAATGCTATCATCGCGACTGGTTCGCTACGGCACCGATGTATATCATTGCTTCCATCTTGCATGATGAGGCTTGGGTGCGTGCAGATGGTAAACCACATGGAAACATCGACATTGCCATTGCTGTGGAGCATCTTTGTCTGGCAGCGACAGAACAAGGGTTGGCCACGTGTTGGGTGTGCAATTTCGATGCAGCCTTATGCAAAAGCCTTTTCCCCTGTGCCGAGAATGAAGAGCCTGCAGTTCTTATACCATTGGGCTATGCTGCGGATGAACCCAAGGAAAAGAAACGGAAAGATCTCTGTGAGATAATGAAATAAAAAAAGGTGAAGAGTTTGATGCTCTTCACCTTTTTTTTTATTCATCGGTTTCATTGTCCTCCTCCGTGTCATCACTTTTCATGTCGCGTTTACGTCTCACGCTGACTTTCACATTGCGCTTCTTGGGGGTGACTTTTGTTTCACGTTCTTCTTTCTTTTGTGCCTTTGGAGTCTTCTCTGCCTTAGGTGCTTTTTCTGCCTTAGGTGCTTTCTCTGCTTTTGGCGCTTTTTCAACCTTAGGCGCTGGCTCAGTCTTAGGTGCCTTCTCTACTTTAGGTGCTGGTTCAGTCTTGGGCGTCTGTTTAGTCTTAGGTGCTTTCTCTACTTTCGGTGCCTTTTCGGCTTTGGGAGCCTTTTCTTCTTTTTGTTTTTTCTCCTCTTTAGCCGATTTTGTAGCTGCGAGGCTGGCTTTTCTTTTTTCTACAACCGTTTGGGGAGCTTCTGTTTTTGGAGCTTCTGTTTTGGACGTCTTTGTCTTTGGAGCATTTGTCTTTGGAGCATTTGTCTTTGGAACGTTAGCCTTAGGAGCATTAGCCTTTGAGGCACTCGTCTTTGGAGCACTCGTCTTTGGAGCGCTTGTTTCTGGAGTGCTCGTTTTTGGAGCAGTTGTCTTTGGAGCACTTGTTTTTGAGGTGGTTGTTGGAGGAGTGACCACTTTGGGTGTGTAGGTCTTTCCCTTGGCTTTTGCCTTTCTTGCGGCAAGTTTGTCTTTTTGGATTTGTCGGCGAGTGCGCTCCAAGTCGCGTGTCAGTCTTGCCACTTCTCGCTCGTCATCTTTCAGTTGTGTACGACTGGCGCGCACCTTCTCCTTGGCAGTTCTGATGCGTGTCTTCAGATCCTGCACCACCTCTTCGTTCGTGGTGGGGGTGGGTGCTTGGGTTTGAGCTGTCATGTCGATGTGCAAAGCCAGTGCCAGCCAAAGTAATAGGATGATTTTCCCGTTCATTATCAGTGTCGTTTGGTGGTTTCTGTGTGCAAAAGTAGGGATTTTATACCATAAATCATGACTCATCATGGATAAAATTTCGCTTAGGTGTCAAAAAAGTGCTCCTACCATGCAAAACCTGACTCTTCAAGCAGCTGGCATTCTTGGGAGTTGTCGGGCAAGGTGGGTAGAAGGGTGTTTGTGTCTTTCATGGCTTGATAGTGGAGCAGGGGAACCAGCATGGCCAGTCGATTGGGGTCGTTCATGGCTTGTTTGAGGGTGTTTTGGAATTGGGTGTCGCCGACGGGGGTGGGGTTGCCGTGCTGTTGGAGATAGGCACCGAGTGTGGTGGTGTGTGGATTGTAAGGATGAAGGATGGTGCAGTTGGTGGCATGAGCAGCCAGCAGGAGAATGGCACGTGCAGTCAGATGGACAGGGGAGAGGTCAATGGGGAGGTCGGCCAGCGATTGTGGGTATTCGCCTAGGAAACGGAATGTGTCGAGGGTGTCGAGTAGCCCTCCATGTGCCTGTCCAAGTGGGGTGGCAAGGTTTCCGATGCGCATGATGGTGGCATTCAGTCCATGATGGGCAATGGCCTCAAGAATGTGCTGTTCTGCTATTGCTTTGGATTGGATGTAGGGGTTGCTTAACCCTGTGTGCACAATGGAATCAGCGTCCTCTTGAGGCAGAAGGGCAACGCTGAGGGTGGAGATATGGATGAGCCGTGCCGACTTGGCAAGACAGAAACTGATGATGCGGTCGGTGCCGTAGATGTTGGTGTCTTCAATGATGTTGTCGGCAGCGAAGTGGCGTGTGTCGGCAGCACAATGGATGACGGTGTTGATGGAGGCTGGCAGTTGATGAGGAGTGAGGGATTGGAGATTGCCTGCGATGGGAATGATGCGTGTGCCGAGGTGAGACTCAACTCCAGTGCCGCCGAGGGTTTCGAGCAGACGTTGGTAGGCATGTGCTTCGTCGGTGGAGCGGACAAGACAATATGCTGTGCCAGTTTCGGTGTTGAGGTACTCGATGAGCACGTGACGGCCAAGGAAGCCCGTGGCACCCGTGAGAAGAATATCTCCGATAGGGGCGCTTTCAGTACCTCTTTGCCGATGTCGTCGACGTCGACTTGCCGATGTCGTCGACATCGGTTGGTCGACGTCGACGATGTCGATTTTGTGGTTGTTGAGGTGTTGAGCCAACGCTTGTGGAGTTGGGTAAGCGAACACATCGCCGTATGCGAGATGGATGCTGTGTCGGAGTGCCTCAGCCTGTAGGGAGGCAACAAGGATGGAGGTGCCGCCAATGTGGAAGAAATTGTCGGTGGCTCCCACATGGGGCGTTCCTGTCACTTGGGCGAAGAGGTCGCACCAGAGGCGCTCCTCCTCATTGGCGGGAGGAACATCGGCAGGAGCATCAACGTCTGGTTGGGGAAGACTGTTGTAATCGGTCTTTCCCGTTGTTGTGAGTGGCATTTTTGCCAGTTGGCAGAAGAGTGCGGGCACCATGTAAGGAGGAAGGGAACGGCTTAATTCTAGGGTGAGATGCGCTGGTGAGAGGGAACAGTCAGCTGTGAAGTAAGCACAGAGTTGTGGCTTGTCTTGAGGATGAATCATGGTGACGGCAGCCTGCCGGACACCCTCTATCTGAAGGAGTTGCTGTTCTATCTCTTCTGGTTCGATGCGGTAGCCGTGCAGCTTGAGTTGGCGGTCTTTACGGCCAAGATATTCCAGTTGCCCCTCCTCGTTCCAACGCACAAGGTCGCCCGTTCGGTACGTCTGAGCCTGAACGTGCGGGTTCTCGGCAAAGGCTTCGATGGTCTCCTGAGGTTGTTTCCAGTAGCCCTTGGATATCTGTGAACCAGCCAGTTGCAGTTCTCCCACCTCACCTCGTGGCAGAAGATGCCCTTGGCTATCGACCACGTATGCCGTCAGATTGGGAAATGGACGGCCGATGGGTGGATTCTTCGAGACAAGGGACGAAGGGGCAGAGGCAGGCAATGCGTAGTAGGTGGCATCCACCGTGAACTCAGTGGGGCCATACGTGTTGAAGACCCGCGGCTGTGTGTCCAAATACGTGGTCAGCCGTTCGCCTCCCAAACAGAGGTAGTCCTGGGAAAGTGGGAAATGTTGTGCCAGCATCACGCCCAAATGGGTGGTGTAGCATCCGCCTGTGATGTGGTGGTCGAGAATGAACTGATGAATTTGGGCGGGATTGCGTCGGATGCTCTCTGGCATGATGTGGACGCTGCCACCCACCGTGAGCACGGGGAAGAGGTCTTCCACCGAGGCATCGAAAGCGACTGAAGAGTGGCAACTGATGCGGCTTTCAGATGTGAGGCCAAAAAGGTTGACGATGGAATGGACGAAGTTGAGCAGGGCATGATGGGGTATCATCACACCTTTCGGATGTCCAGTGGTGCCAGAGGTGTAGATGATGTAGGCAAGAGAGGAAGGGGCAGCCCTGTTGAGGTTGAGGCTGATGGGCGTGATGGCTGAAAGATGCTCGTTCCCGTCAATGGTGGCGACCACTTGTGCATCCTCCATGATGTATCGTTTCCGGCTTTCTGGCCAATCCGTATCTATTGGGATGTAGGTGGCACCCATGCGTGAGACGGCTATGGCGGCTACGAGGAATGCTGTGCACTGGCCTGTGGCAATGGCCACATGGTCACCAGGTCTAACGGATTGTTTCTGCATGATATAGGTGGCCAAAGCGGCAGAACGGCGGTTCAGTTCATCATAGGTGAGTGACGTCTCTCCATCGGTGACAGCGAGGGCATCAGGGGTTGCTGCTGCCTGTTGCAGAAAGAGGCTCACGAAAGTTTGGCTGTGGTCGTAGTCAAGTCGCTTGCCTTGCCCCAATTGAAGAAGTTCTGCTCGCTGTTGAGAGGTGGTGATGTCGATGTCGGCAAGAGTGCCGTTGGAATGTGCCATCAGGTTCTGCGCACAGGCGGCAACGGCATTTGCCATCCGTTGCAGACGTTGTTGGCTCCAAAGTGATGCGCTGGCTTCTGTCCGTATCTCGTAGTGCTGTCCCTTCGTGTAGATGGTGCAACTTAGGTCATTCTTGGTGGTGCCTTGCACGGGCTGATAGCCCTGTGTGATTTCCCCTCCAGTGGTGGTCTGTTCGAGGATATTGCTGCCTTGAAAGGCGAAGGTGGTGGAAGGGGTCTTGTGGAGGTCGCGGCACAGGTGGGTGAGCGGATAGGTCTGATGACGGATGGTGCTCATTGTCCATCGGCGCAACTGGCTGATGAAGTCAGAGACGGTCAGTTCCTCGTCGATTTGTGCCAAGATAGGGAAGGAACTCACGAACATGCCGTATGCCTGTGCCAATCGGTGGTCGGTCCTGCCATGATGGAGAGCGATGAACGCCACCTTCTGATTTCCACTGAGACGTGCCAAGACGATGCTGAAGGCAGCCATGAAGAGATGGTTGGGAGTGGTGTTCTGCTGTCGGCACCAATGGTTGATGGCATCCATGTCGAGCGTGGCACTTGCCTCCAGCCGTTGTCCCCACGGGTCTGCCACCTTGTCGGACAGGCTGATGAAGTCGATGTTGCGGAAGTGCTCCTGATAAAAGAGGGCATCGCGCTGGTAGTTGTCGCTACAGAACGATGCTTGTTCCGCTTCGGCATGCTGATAGAGCCCGTATGGATGAGGCGTCAACGTTTGCCCCTCGTAGGCAGTGGGCAAATCGTTATTGAGAAAGGCGAGTGAGAGCGTCAGACCATCGCAGATGAGGTGGTGCATGTCGTAGAGCAGGTAGTGATGCACTTCGGTCTTGATGACTTCGAAGCGCACCAAAGGTTGCCCGTTCAATGTTTCGAAGGGGCGCACAAAACCCTTCTCAATATATTGCAAAGCCTCATCCTCCGTGCTTTGTCGGCAGGTGAAAGGAAACTCCAAAGAAGAGTCAGCCCATTGGCAAGGCTCTCCTTTGGAGTTGATGGTGAATTGTGTGTGCAGTTCCTGTCGTGTTTCCCAGATGTCATGCAATGCCTGTGCCAGCCTGCCGATGTCGATGTTCAGCGAGAAGGGAACAACCGCCGGCAGGTTGTATGCTACAGATGTGGGGTCAGCCTTCCATGCGTGATAGACTCCTATCTGGGATTGCAACAGAGGGTAGGTCTTCATCGTCTGTGCATGATTGCTACAGCAGTTCTACGGTCTGCACAAGTTTGTTGCTGTTCGAGCCTTTGATGAGGATGAGGAATCCCTTGGGCTTTTTCGTGGCAAGGGCGGTTTTCACCTCGTCCACATTGGCAAAGAGGCGATAGTCGGCAGGGCGGTTCGTCTTAGCAAAGTTCTCGCCCACCAGCCACACCTGTTCGAAGCCACCTTCGCCAATCAGGTCAATCACCTTCTGGTGCTCCTCTTCTGAAACATCGCCCAGTTCACCCATCTGTCCGAGGATGCACATCTTGTGGTCGTCCTTGATGTATCGGAAATTGTCCAGCGCTGCCTTCATGCTGGTAGGATTGGCGTTGTAGGCATCCACCACAAGGCGATTGTCTTTCGTCACCGTCAACTGGCTTCGGTTGTTTGATGGTGTGTACTCTTCCAAGGCGGCACAGATGTCGTTGGCTGGAATCTGGAAGAACGTGCCGATACAGGCTGCGGCCAGGGCATTGTCGAGGTTGTAGGAACCGATGAGTCGGGTCTGCACCACACCGCCAGTCCACTCCAGTTTCAGGAAGGGGTTACACTCCACCAGTTGGCCATTTACCAGCAAGTTGGGAGCATCCGTTTGTCCATACTTCACGAGTTTCAGTCCCTCGCTGATGCCCAGCAGATGCGGATTGTCGTTGTTGATGAACGCTGTGCCTTTCGTTTCCCTGAGGAAATCGTAGAGTTCACCTTTCGTGCGGATGACACCCTCGAACGAACCGAACCCCAGCAGGTGGGCCCTTCCCACATTGGTGATGATGCCATAGTTGGGGCGCACAATCTCCACCAGTGTCTTGATTTCGCCCGGATGGTTGGCACCCATCTCGATGACGGCCATCTCATGCTCCTTGGTCAGTTGCAGCAACGTCTTGGGCACACCGATGTGGTTGTTGAAGTTGCCCTGTGTGTAGAGCACGTTGTACTTTTTCTTCAGCACCGCGGCAATCAGTTCCTTCGTCGTGGTTTTGCCGTTCGTGCCCGTGATGCCGACGATGGTGGTGCCGAGTTGTTCACGATGATATCTTGCCAGTTGCTGAAGGGTGGTGAGCACATCGTCCACCAGAATCAATTGCTGGTTACCCTCTTCAGCATACTCCTTTTCATCCACGATGGCATAGGCTGCTCCCTGTTCCAAAGCCATTTTGGCATAGGCATTGCCATCGAAAGTTTCCCCTTTCAGGGCAAAAAACATCGAACCCTCTGGCACATCGCGGCTATCGGTGGTGATGGTCGGATGTTGCAGGAAGAGTTCGTATAAATTCTTCAGTTCCATTGAGGTTATATCTATATAGTCAAAAAAAACTACGCCCAGCGCGTGGGCTGGTTATTTCAGTGCATTGATCAGATAGCTCTCCAATTCGTTGCTGGCCAGTCGCAGATGGAACTCTCCGCCCTGTGCCACACTGATGGCGCCTGTCTCTTCGCTCACGATGATGGCGATGGCATCGCTCTGCGAGGTGATACCCAGTGCGGCGCGGTGGCGCAATCCCAGTTCCTTCGGGATGTTCAGGTTGTGGCTCACAGGCAAGATGCAGCCAGCTGCCATAATGCGGTTGTGGCTGATAATCATGGCACCATCGTGCAGAGGAGAATTCTTGAAGAAGATATTTTTGATGAGTTCCGTGCTGATGTTGGCATCAATCATTTCGCCCGACTTGATGACATCGCTCAGTGACATCTCGCGCTCCAGAATGATGAGCGCACCCACCATGTTCTTGCTCATGTTGTCACATGCCAGTACGATGCGCATCAACTGCTGATCCAGATGCTCCCTTTCTGCCCCTTCCTTATGCTTGACAAAGAAACGTGTGATGAAATGGAGTCGCCTTTGCGAACCCAACGTGAGGAAGAAGCGTCTGATTTCCTCCTGAAACAAGATGATAAGGGCAATGACACCTACGCTCACCAGTTTGTCGAAGATGCTGCCCAAAAGCTTCATCTCCAACATCTGTGACACCACAATCCACGTCACCACAAACACGAGGATGCCGTAGAAGATGTTGAGCGACCCCGACGACTTCATCAGCCGCCATGCATAGTAGAGCAGCAGGGCAACCAAAACAATGTCGATAGCGTCTTTTATGCCAAAATCAAACACAACGTTTATTTACTATTTGACGATTTACTATTTCTTTTTTTACTCACGCAGACCGCATGGCCACTTCAATTTTTCACTCAGTTTCACCGCCTCCACCGCCTCCTTCACATCGTGCACCCTCAGGATGTTGGCACCTTTCTGCAAGGCGATGGTGTTCATCACTGTCGTGCCATTCAGCGCCTCCTCGGGCGAGCAGTCCAGCAGGCGGTATATCATGCTCTTGCGTGACACGCCGGCCAAGATGGGCAGTTCAAACACGCCCAGCATGTCCTGATGCCGCAGCAGTTCGTAGTTGTGGTCGAGCGTCTTCGCAAACCCATAGCCAGGGTCGATGATGATGTCTTTCTGCCCCAAGTCTCTCAACTGCTGAATCTTCTTCGCAAAATAAAGCAGCACCTCTTTCATCAGGTCATCGTAGTGAGGTGCCTGTTGCATGGTCTGTGGTGTTCCCTTCATGTGCATCAGGATGTAAGGCACCCCAAGCTTTGCCACCGTCGCAAACATCCTCTTGTCCAGTTCTCCGCCTGAAATGTCGTTGATGATGTCGGCTCCCAGCTCCTCGATGGCCATCTTTGCCACATCGGCACGAAACGTGTCGATGCTCACCGGCACCTCCGGCACTTCCTCCCTCACGATGCACATGCCCCGTCGCAATCGCTCCATCTCCTCCTCGTCCGACACATCATCAGCACCCGGACGAGATGAATAGGCACCCACGTCAATAATGCTTCCGCCCTCAGCTACGATTTGCCGCACACGCTTGCGGATGGCCTCCTCCGTCTCCACGCGGCTCGCTGCATAGAACGAGTCGGGAGTCACATTAAGGATGCCCATCACTTGCGGAGTGGAGAGGTCGAGCAGTCTTCCCCTCACATTGAGTGTGTATGGAACAGAAGCCTTCATCGTTGCAAAGTTACGACAAAACAGCCATGTCTCCAAACATTTCTTGGAAAAAATGGGGAAAAGGACGGATAGAAGGGAAAGTCGATGACTTAGCGTTGCCAGATAGTGGCATTGGCCAGTCCCCGGTCTGTACTAAGATAATCCGAAAAAAACTTCTAATTTTGTGTGGCCTTGGCTTTCGAACTTCCTTGTTCTTCCCCGTTTTGCCTTTATTTTAGACCGAATTGTGTAAATCTTCAAAAATCAGTTGTTCTTTACAAGTTTTTTTTGTACCTTTGTGCCCGTTTATCTGCGATAACGTTGACATATTGTCAGATATGAACGCGTTGGATAATGCTAGTATCAAGGACGAAAACTGCAAAGAATTTGCCTTCTTTGCCCTCCCCGAAGCGAAAAGCTCAAAAACAGGGGTGTCGGTAAGATATGCCCCATGCGCAGAAAGAGAATGGTATGTTCTCCGTATCAAGTATGGTCAGGTGCAGACAGTTGCTGATGCCATTATTGAAGATGGCACCTACGTGTATTTAGCAAAGGTCTGGAAAGATG
Source organism: Bacteroidaceae bacterium (assembly GCA_016280445.1). Lineage (GTDB taxonomy): Bacteria > Bacteroidota > Bacteroidia > Bacteroidales > Bacteroidaceae > Minthosoma. Next base: position 15,560 of record JAEEGS010000069.1, on the reverse strand, counting down.
TCAAGAACAAAGAGACGGGCAAGAAGCAAAGAAAGTTGCTTCCTTTCATGAACCTTCTTTTCGTATACATGACGGAGCAGGAGGCCGAGAAGTATATCAAGGATTCCGACGTGTCGAAATACGCAACATATTATTATAACCATTTCGTAACAGACGAGAATGGCTATAACCCTCCGTTGGTTGTCAGCAGCAGGGATATGGAACCGTTTGTCAAAACCACATCTTTGCTCGACGAGCATGTGATGGAGGTCGATTTAAGAACCTGTAATTTCTTGTCCGATGATCTTGTGCGTGTCACAGGCGGCCCCTTCGAAGGCATAACAGGACGCGTTGCCCGTATTGCCCGACAAAAGCGTGTAGTCATTCATATCCAAGGGCTGCAAACTGGTTTGACTACCGCTTATATTCCGTCGTGCTTTCTTGAAAAAGTTGAAGCAGATTAACTAAATTCATATATCTTAACTAAAGTTATGAATGATAAGCAGAAAAATGATGTAGGAGTGACAAAACCGAAAATTTCGAAAGTACGTGACGAACGAATAGATGCCGTCAAATTTTGGTTGATAGTTCTTGTTATTGCTGTGCATGTGTTTATGCGAGAAGAATTCGCTGATTCAACAGCATGTGCAGTAGTATGGAATTGGATTTGTCTATTCGTTATGCCACTTTTCATTTTCATTTCCGGTTATTTCTCACGGAAGAAAGATACAAAAGACTTCTGGCCAAGCATTTGGAAACTGTTAGAGCCATTAATCATTTTTCAGATTATCGCGTTATTATTTTATATAGACACGATAAGATGTCTGATTACTCCTTGGTATATGTTATGGTATTTACTCAGTCTTATGTATTGGCGTTTAATGTTACAGATAATTCCAGATAAGATATTGAGACACAAAAAACTAATTATTATCAGTACATTTTGTATTAGCATATCGGCAGGTTTTCTTCCCTTTGACAGAGTTCTTTCAATACAAAGGACTTTAGCATTAATGCCATTTTTCTTTTTAGGATATTACATGAGGGGTAAGAACCTCTATCTGCCAGATAAATATAAACCACTATGTATTGTGTTTCTACTTATAATTCTTGCAATTCTATTTTTCTATCCCCATCGTATAAAATATCTATTATTTGCAACTCCTTACAAAAGCATTTATGGAGTTGTGGTTCGTATGTTGGCTTTTGTATTGTCAATTCCAATGTCTATTGCGTTTCTTCAAGTCTGTTATAATACTCCATGGATCGCACGACAAGGTAGAATGACCATGCAATATTATATTTATCATGCTCTGATTATACCACCGATGAGTGCTCCTATAATACCACCGCTTATTCTAATAGCTGCTAAAATGAATATCCCAATGACTTTTTATACAGCTGTTGCTATAATAATTTTAACTACAATTGGATTAAGTTTAATTTTGAAAATACCATATGTTAAAGTTCTGACGAACCCGTCATTATTCTTTTCAAAAAAACGATATTTAAGTAAAAAAGTTTATTAATATGAACAACATACCTTGGATATTTATGGGGACATTTCAGAATAAAGATTTTGATTTGTTGCTTAATAATGTCCAAATAGGAATACAGAATGGAGTGCATGGCTTCGACACTGCCCCAAGTTATAAATCAGAAGGTGTTTTAGGGATAGTCCTTAAAACGCTAATAGAAAAAGGTGTAGTAAAAAGAGAAGATCTATTCATATCTGATAAGGTCGATGCATGGCAGATGCAAGAGAACAATGGAGAAATGTCACAATATGTTCAGGATGCGCTCCATAAGATGCACTTGGATTATTTGGATTTAGTTCTTGTTCATTGGCCCTTACCAGAATACTTATATGCAACGATACGTAGTTTGATTGAATTGAAAGAAAAAGGTCTTATACGTAATATTGGCGTATGTAATGTACGAATAGGACATCTAAAGAGAATACTGTCTAATGTGGGTATCTTGCCAGATTTCATACAGAATGAAATACATCCTCTGAATAATTGTGATGAGGTTGTAAACTGGTGCAATGAAAAGAATATCAAGATTATGGCTTATTCTCCATTATGTAGGATGAATAAAAAGTTAATCGAAAGTCCAATTCTACAAGAATTGTCAATTAAATACAATAAGTCAATTGGACAACTTATTTTACGCTGGCACTTGGAAAGAAGTGTAATGCCAGTATTTATGTCACATAATCCAAAACGAATTGTGGAGAATACTTCAATAAGAGACTTTTCTTTGGACAAGAACGACATAGTACGTATCAATGCGATGAATGAAAATTATAAAATATTCTTAGAATCTAAAGGCTGCCCAGGTTATGAAATACATTAAAAAAATGTTGCATTTATTACAAGTAATCACGGGAAACAGTTCTGTCAATAAAAGAATATGTGAGAAGAATCCAGGAACATTTACCGAAAACAGAAGAAATTTTGATGTCTTGGTAATAGGTGAAATGTATGATGTAAAAGATCTTATTCCTCATAATAAAACATATCTCCAGTTTGATGCGCCCGATAGAACATTATTTGCTAGTTTTCTTATTTTGCAAGGAAAATTCAGCTGGCTAAACGAAGGAAAAGGAAAATGCATAATAGTATGTAAAAAGAATAATGAAAAGAAAAAGAGTGTTTCAATGTTTGATATACCCTTCTTGCACACTATAATAATACACAAGTATAAACTAAAAAAACAACAAGCAGAATTAAAATTTCCGTTGCTTTGTCATCCATTACAAATTTGTAAGTTTATATTTGGAAAGAAATATGAGATGAGTTTTGTGGAAAAGTGTCCGCTTCCAGAAATTATAGATTTTTGTGCACAAAGAGATATTGAATTCGAGTATAGAGTAATAAAAAATTAAGAAATGAAAAAATATTCAAATGATAAAAATGCCCTAATATTATTGTCTTTGCTGAAGGCACATCATATAAGGAAAGTAATAGCATCGCCAGGTACAACAAACATTGCAGTTGTTGGTTCAATACAACATGATGATTACTTCGAGATGTATTCCTCGGTTGATGAGCGGTCTGCAGCATATATGGCTTGTGGATTGTCTGCAGAAAGTGGAGAACCAGTTGCAATAGTATGCACAGAGGCTACAGCTTCACGTAATTACTTTCCAGCTCTTACAGAGGCATATTATAGGAAATTACCTATTTTGGTTATTGCCGGTTCTCATGGTGAGCAGAATATCGGACATCTCCATTCTCAGGTTATTGACAGAACGCGTGCCCCCAAAGATACTGTTGTCTACAGCACCTTTATTAATCCTATTACTGACAAATCTTCAGAATGGTACAATAGAGTAGAAATCAATAAAAGTATAATAAAACTACGCCAGCATGGAGGTGGCCCTGTATTGATGAATTTTGTAGCAAGTGCTACAAAAACATTCGGTACGGACGAACTTCCTAAAACGGGTGTAATCACGTTGCACGGTTATGTAGATGAGATGCCGACAATGCCTGATGGTAGAATAGCAGTCTTTATCGGATCACATGTGCAGATGTCAAAATCATTACAAAAAGCAATAGACTCTTTCTGTAAATCCAGAAATGCTGTCGTGTTCTGTGACCATACGTCAGGTTATCAAGGGAAATACCAGGTCAATTTTACATTAGTCAATGGGCAGTTAAATTTTACAAATGATTTGCTGGATATGGACCTGTTGATTCATATTGGTGAGGTTTCTGGCGATACTTATACGACAAGAAGATTGAAACCAAAGGCAGTGTGGCGTGTGTCAACAGATGGAGAAGTGAGGGATCTGTTTAAAAAACTTGTCCGTGTCTTTGAGATGGATGAAAGGTATTTCTTTACTCAATATACGGCACAGTCAACAGGAGATGATACATATATACAAGCATGTCACAAACTATTTGAAGAGGTAAGCGAACAAATCCATGATTTCGGTTTTTGCAATCTTTATGTTGCAAAAAAAATGGCGCCAAAACTTCCTGCAGGATGTGTGATTCATTTTGGAATCTATAACTCGCTCAGGACTTGGAACATGTTTAGACTGGATCCATCCATTCAGGCAAGTAGCAATGTGGGAGGTTTTGGAATAGACGGTGCTTGTTCCACTGTCTTAGGAGCATCGCTTGCGGATACAAAAAAGATACATTTCCTTTGTGTTGGTGACCTAGCCTTCTTCTATGACCTTAATGCGATGGGTAACCGTCATGTGGGTAATAATGTCCGTATTATCCTCATAAATAATGGACGTGGAGTGGAGTTCCGTAAAAAAGATCACCCTGGATATCGTTTTGGCATGGAAGCCGATCTTTACATGGCAGCAGCAGGTCATTATGGCAGTCAATCAACGGATTTGGTCAGGCACTATGCTACTGATCTTGGATTTGAGTATCTGAAAGCCTCGACCAAGGAGGAATTTGATGAGGTGGTAGATCGTTTTCTGATTCCTACCTTAACAGAGAAACCGATGCTCTTTGAAATTTTTCCTGATTACGAGGATGAAGTGGAAAACCTTGATTACCTGAGACATGCAATGCCGGATAATAGAGGCTTTTCCCAAAAACTGGAAGATATGGCAAAAAGTGTTGCTAAAAGAATACTGAACAGATAATGACACAAACAATCTCGTCATCAGACAATAAGCGTTTAGCCAAAAATACTTTTTTGTTGTATTTGCGCACGCTTATTGTAATGGGTATAAGTCTGTATACATCAAGAGTGATACTTTCATCTTTGGGTGTGAAGGACTATGGTACCTATAATGTCATTGGAGGGTTTGTGGCAATGTTCTCTTTAGTTGGAGGCACCCTTGTTTCTTCAACTCAGCGCTTTCTTAATGTAGAGTTAGGCAAAAAAGAAAATGGAGATGTGAATAAAATATTCAACACCGCCATTGGCATTCATACGATACTTTCTTTTGTTCTTGTATTACTTTTTGAAACATTTGGGTTATGGTTCCTAAATACTAAAATGAATATTCCAGAAGGAAGAATGTTTGCTGCAAATGTTGTCTTCCAGTGTTCTGTGTGTGCATTCCTACTAAATGTTCTATGCATGCCATATAACGCTGTAATAATAGCCTTTGAGCGAATGAAGGCTTTCGCATATATAAGTTTGCTGGATGCATTGTTGAAACTAGGTATATGTTATCTGTTGTATCTTGTAGAGCCTGACAGACTGGCTATTTATGCTATTTTACTTTTAGGAGTATCAATACTGAATAATGTTATTTATTTTTGCTATTGTAAGCAACATTTTTCAGAAATAACGAAACTACGGATTGTAAAGGATAAAGATGCTTATATACATCAAACAAGTTTTGCAGGTTATACTTTCCTTGGGTCGATTGCTTCCATTTTAGCAAATCATGGTGTCAATATTGTTTTAAATTTGTTCTGTGGTGTGGCTGTAAATGCGGCCAGAGGTATAGCAGTCCAAGTTCAGCATGCGGCATCCAAATTTGTGAATGATTTCATGACAGCCCTAAAACCGCAGATAACAAAAACCTATGCAGCTGGAGAAATGAATAAATCTATCAGCCTCGTTTATAGGGGGGCCAAGTTCTCGTTTTTCTTGATGTTAATCATATCAACACCTATTTTTTTTAAATCAGATTACATTTTGAGGCTATGGTTAAACATACTTCCTGATTATGTCAATGTTTTTGTTCGTCTTACGCTGCTATATGGCCTTATTACGGTTTTGAGTACGCCACTCACAACAATCATTCTAGCAACAGGAAAAATCAAAGGAAACGCCTTGATTATAGGAGGTTTGCGTATTCTTATTCTGCCATTGTCATACTTAGTTCTTTACCTTGATTATCCTCCATATAGTGTCTATATAGTAATTATAATTGTGGACATCATATCAATTTTTACAAGATTGTTTATTTTAAGATCAATAACAGATATTCCTCTTAGTGGTTATATTAAAGAGGTTCTGTTCAGAGTGGCTGTGGTTTTTATGGTGGTATTTTCTGTTAACTATTTGGTTTCCATTATGTTCTATGAGTCTTTTTATTTTCTTTTTGTTTATGTCTGTATCTCAACCATAATATCTTTGGTGGTTATATGGTGTTTAGGATTGAAAAGCCGAGAACGCAGTTTTACTATAGAATTGGTAAGAAAATACTATTATAAGAAGAGAAAATGAAGATAGGGATATTAACATATCATCGTAGCCATAATTATGGTGCCTTGTTACAGGCCATAGCATTGCGAAATGTGCTTGCGGATATGGGGCACCAGGTCACATACATAGATTATTGGCCCAATTACCAACAACATAGATATTTATTGTTTTCATGGAAATGGATGATGACGACCCAGAAAGGCATATTGGGGAAAATACGATATATAAGAAATTGTGTGAGAAATTGCAAGTATAGAAGACGGCGAATTAAAGTTTTTAATGCATTTATTTCAGAATATATACAACCTTACTTGTCTTCATGCTGTGATTCTTATGATATTATTATCTATGGAAGTGATCAGGTTTGGCGTAAACAACCAGAAATTAATACATACGATCCCATTTATTTTGGAAAGTATGATATTAAGGCAGTTAAAAGAATATCCTATGCTGTAAGTATGGGGTTCTTACCCGATAATGATAAAGATATTGAGGTGCTAAAGGATAATATGTCCTATTTAAATGCAATTTCTGTTCGTGAGAAAAATCTAGCTGATTTTGTCGCAAAATTAGGATATAGTAAGGTAAGACAAGATTTGGATCCAACATTATTGATGACCTCTGTTCGTTGGAAGAAATTGTTTAAAATATGTAATTGCAATAATTCATATGTATTTTATTATAAACTAAAAGACACATTTGATATTAATAAGGTTAATGCTTTTGCAAAGAAGCATGATTTGGATATCAAAATAATATCAGGAAGAGATAGGCCTGGAAGGAGAATTGACAATATAGAAGACCCAAGGTCGTTTCTAGAATTGTTGAGTAATTCTAGTTATGTGTTTACTTCTTCCTTTCATGGGTTGGTATTTGCGTTATTGTTTCATAAGCCTTTCTATGCATCTTTTAATAAAATAGACAGAGCTTATTCTCTTTTATCCTCGTTGGGCTTGTTAAATCGCCTGATGGCTCCTAAAGATGACATTCCGTCTGAGAGTGTTCCAATAGACTACAATCTTGTTGATAAAAAATTAGATATGATGCGTAAAGAATCTCTTCATTTTTTGTATGAGCAGTGTTCGGAAAAAAAATAGTTTAGGTCTTTTATATATGAAGAATAGAACTGAATATAGAAAGAGAAGCAAAGACCACGTTTCTGTCTATTTCTGCATATTCATACTGTTCCTGACCTCAATGGAGTTATGGATAGCATGGGCGGGGAGGGATGTCTATATTGATTTTTTTGTGGGTTTATGTTTGAGTTTTCTAATTAAAGTGAACCACATAAAACTGAATATGAATCAAAAGAACATATTCGCTTTTCTCTTTCTGTTTATATCTGTTGTTTTCTTAAAATGGAGTAATATAACTGAGAAAAGAATTATTGGCGAAGTGATGGGATACTTATTACCAGTTTCATTGATTATTTTTTTGAATGACAAAGATCGGGTAAAATGTTTAAAATATATCGTCAAATGGTTTGCCATATTGATGGTTCCTGCAATAATTACCTATATTTTATGCCAAACTGTAGGACTGCCATCACTCGGAACAATACAGGTTAACAATAACGATATTCAGGCTGATTGGTATCTATTAAAGGAAAATTATTTTTTCTGTACAATGTATACCCTAAAGGAAACAGCACGATTTAACGGTCCATTCAATGAACCTGGGCATTTGGGAATGATGTCTGCATTCTTGTTGTTTGCTGACGGCTTTAAGTTTTACAAAAAAAGTACATGGATTATATTATTGGCATTGTTCATGACGCTTTCCTTGAGTGGTTATGTTTTGGCTTTTGCAGGCTTTTTATTCTCGAAATACTACAATGGGAAAATAAAAATGAAAATAATGATTCCTTTTCTCATTTTTATTGTTGTGGGCTATTTATTTAGTGTTTATTATAATGATGGAGAAAATATAATAAATGAGAAAATAATATCACGCCTTGAATATGATGAAGAAAGAGGCATAGTGGGAAATAACAGAGTTCAGGAGGATGTCCATCTTTATTTCTTATCTATGCTTTCTGATTCCTATCTTTTAATGTTTGGTTATGACTACGAAAAAGTTCACCAATGGGCTTATGAGGGTTCAAGAGGGACGGGTATGGAGATGTTTATTGTTCGATTTGGAATTGTCGGATTCATATTGTCTTTATCTTTCTATCTTGTCTGTTTCTTATATGATAGGCCTAAGAAAGCAGCTGCACTTTTTTTGACTTTTGTATTCCTTACGTTATTACAGCGCTCATATTGGTATTGGGCCTCATGGCTAATATGTTATTTATATGGTTTTACCTTATGGACAAAGAAAAAGCAATATAGAAATAACAACTTAAAAGAATAATGTTAGGAAAATGAGTAATTGATGATAGTAATAAGAAATCCAAAGGATTGTTGTGGATGTACAGCCTGTGCCAGTATTTGTTCTCATGATGCCATTACGATGCAACCAGACGTTTTGGGACTTTTTTATCCCAAGGGCAATCATTCCAAATGTGTGGAGGGTGGATTGTGTGAAAAAGTCTGCCAATTTAATGATAATTATGACCGTTCATTCAATCTTTCACAGCCCATAGTCTTTGCAGCCCGCCATAAAGACCTTAATGAGGTTATGAAGTCGCGTTCTGGAGCAATGTTTGTTGCAATTTCTGACAAGATCATAGAGTTGGGAGGAGTTATTTATGGCGCAGGTTATAAAGATCATTTTCGTGTGGTTCATAAACGTGTAACAACAAAAGAAGAACGTGATGATTCCCGGGGTAGTAAATATGTACAAAGTGATACGATAGGATATAATGAGTATTATTCCTGTGGAATTGGCAAATGTGATACAGCCAAATTTGGCAAAACCTTCAACAGCACATCCTAATCGTTTAATCATGGAAAAAAGATTATGCTAAAAATGGATTAGAGCATGTCTTTCGAAAGTATGGTGTGATTGATTGGTGTCATGATATTAGTTTTTTTCTGATAAAAACTAAAACCGTTTTATTTAAGCTCTTGAAGAATGTTTCATCAAACTGATTAGAAATGAGATGTTGAAAGTAGGTATAATTACAATCCAAAGATCGTCCAATTATGGGGCATGCCTTCAGTGTTATGCATTATATAAATATATTGAAAGTTTAGGCTATGACTGTGAAATAATAGATTTGCATCGTCCTGGCGTAAAGCATCAACAGTATCGGGCTAGTAAACGATTTATTCCGAGTAGATATAGTATAAAGAAAGTAATAATTGAAAGAATTAAGAAGTTGTGTGGTAAAACTATTGAACAAAAATATCCGCGAAGTTCCATTAGGATGGATAAAATACACAACTTTAATGATCTGATGAATTATTCATGCCCCTATATGAGTCCTGACGATTTGTATGCTAATCCACCGGTATATGATATCTATATCAGTGGAAGTGATCAGTTGTGGAATCCTACGATGAATTATTGCGTAGAGCCCTATTTCCTAACATTTGCCCCAAAAGGATCTAAAAAAGTATCATACGCAACCAGTATTGGAGTTGCTGATTTGCAGGAAAGAGAGAAACAAAACTTCAAAGAGTGGTTATCTGACTATACGTCTATATCTGTTCGAGAGAAAACTGCACAATTACTTTTAACATCCTTTGTTGATAATCATATTGAGCAGGTCCTTGATCCCTCTTTCCTTCTGTCAAAAGATGAATGGTTGAACATAAGTGTGCCGCCTAAGATTTCTAAACCTTACATTTTGCTGTTTACATTAGAATATTCAAGTGTATTATTGGAGTATTCCAAAAAATTGAAGGATGAGAGTGGCTTGGAACTTGTGTATTTATGTTGGAGGCAACCAATGGATTCTTTTGGGAAATACGTTGTTGAAAGGGATGCAGGAATAGAAGAATTTTTAGGCTACATCCAGGGTGCCTCGTTAGTGATTACCAATTCTTTTCATGGTACGGTTTTTTCTCTTATTTTAGAAGCAAGTAATTTTTATACCTATGTAGGCAATAGCAAAAGAAGTTGTCGAATTGTCGATATGTTAACTGGCTTATCTCTTTCAGATCACGTCATGAGAGATTTGGATTTGTCATATAAAGTGTTGTCTGGTCCGTCCATAGATTATCAGAAAATCCAAAGTGTTTTACAAGAAAGCATAAATAAGTCACGGGCCTTTATAACTGCATCATTATTGAAGTGTAATCTATAGTGTGCGCTAATATGAAAATAGATTTTGTAGTAACATGGCTTGATGCTAACGATCCAGAATGGCTAGCAGAGTATCATAAATACCGAGGCGATAAAATCCAGAAGGAGGATAAAGGCCGGTATCGTAATTGGGGCTTGTTTAGATACTGGTTTCGTGCTGTTGAGAACTATGCACCTTGGGTGAATAAGGTCTTTTTGGTGACTAATGGTAAAAATCCGGATTGGATAAATCCGAATCATCCAAAGTTGGTGTTAGTGAAACACTCAGACTATATGCCAGAGAAATATTTGCCAACATTTAACTCACGTGCTATTGAACTCAATTTTCATAGAATACCAGGGTTGTCTGAATACTTCGTCTATTTCAATGACGACATGTTCATTAACAGACCTGTTTCACCAGAATATTATTTCAAGAATGGGCTACCCTGTGATAGTAATGAAGAAACATTATTTTTTAATCCTTCTTGGGATCCCCAAAACAAGTTTAGTACTAAAATTTCTATTTATTGTGATATCGCTATATTAAATTATCATTTTAACAGAAACGAAGTGATAAAGGAAGCAAAAATGAAATGGTTTGGTCCTCATCTTGGATTCATGGGTGTTTTAACAGCCCTCCTTATATGTAAATTCCCACATTTCCAATTTTTTAGATGGAGACATTTCGAGCAACCAATGTTGAAATCTGTCATTCAAGAAATCTGGGATGTTGAAGGTGATATGGCGGATAAAACATGCACTCAATTTAGACATGATGTGAGTTTTAATCCCTATATTATTAGGTATTGGCAATTTGCCTCCAATAAATTCGAACCCATGAAGTTGAAGTGTGGCAAACTCTTTACAGTAGAAAAGCGACTCTTAAAGGATATTATTAAGGTTCTACGAGGCGAAAAGATTTATTCTGTTTGTTTGAATGACACTCCTTACTGTACCGATTTGGATTTTGAAGAATCAAAAAAGGTTATTGTAGATACCTTTGAGAAGAAATTTCCCCATAAATCACAATATGAATTGTAAAATTTCTATTATAGTACCTGTATATAATGTCGATAATTATCTTCGTTTATGTCTCAATAGTATTCTGATACAGACATTTGCGGATTTTGAAGTGATTCTTGTTGATGATGGAAGTACAGATGGCAGCGGCGCAATTTGTGATGAATACAGTGCCAAGGATGAGCGCATAAAAGTCTTTCATAAAGAAAACGGTGGTGTAAGTTCTGCTAGAAATCTTGCACTGGATTGTATAAAGGGCGAATGGGTATTCTTTTGTGATGCAGATGATATGCTTTTTGAGAATTCACTTGAGGTTCTGGTTGGATTAATTAGTGATGGCATCGATTCTGTATGTTGTGGATATGTGAAGATATCAGAGTCAAATGAATTGTTGAGTTATGATACTAGCGAATTTTCTGAGTTGTTGAGCAGTTCTGATGTTCTGATGGATTTCTATCAGCCTCTTTTTAGCAAGTCAAAAAATATATATTTGTGGAATAGGTTGTTAAAGGTTTCAATAATTAGTGGTAACAAACTTCGCTTCCGTGAAGACCTTCCTATTAAAGAAGATGGACTGTTTCTTGTTCAGTATCTTTGTAGATGTAAGGGCAAACATAAACTATCGTCGATACCTGTATACAAATATCGTATTAATTTGACCAGTGTAATGAATACTTATGGTAAGAGCCTTAATTCAAAAACAATCTTAGGGTTATCCGCAGGAATTGAATGTAGTAAAGAAATACAGCAATATACCGATAATGTGTTGCTAATAAAACTCTCAAGGGAGTTTGTCGCAAAGCGTTTTTTCTATCTACTCTTAAAAACCATAAAAGTTAGAAATGCTAGTTTTCAAGAAGTTTTGCAAGTAACAAAGGATGTATTAATGTTTATTTCAGCAAAAGATGTTTTAAGTGTTATTTGCAAAATTATTAAAAAGAAAAAATGATGAATAAAAGAATTGTAGTACTGTTATTGCTGTTTTACATATTGGTAGTCCATGTATATTCTAAAAATATCAATCATGCAATTTATACCACTCATTATTATCGTCTCATAGATAAATGTAGTGGCGATAGCATAAAGGTTACTTATTGTAAATATATGGAGTTATCATCAGGTAAAGGGTAAGCCATCATTTTAGCGTAATGTCATCCTAAAAATAATCCATACCTTTGTCGCCAGATTCAAAAATCATTGAAATGGAGACAAGAGAATATTTTGAGAAAGTAATGCAGAACTACAATCAGAATCGTAATGGTAGGAGCCTGCGCAAGTATTGTAAGGATGAGGCCGTTGACTACAGCTGGCTCATGGAGTTCAAGAAGACCTATTCAGCCAGCAGGGCGCAAGATTCGTCAAATTCATTCATTCCCCTCTCGCTGGAGGAAGAAAGTCCGAAACGGATGACTTGGGGTGTGAAGGTGCTGCAGCTCCAGAGTCCGGATGGTGACTGTGTCGAGATCAGGAGTGACAATCTGCATGTCGTGTCTGAGCTGCTGCGCAAACTGTCATAGCCATGATCAACTTCACATCAAGAACAAGGTATTACCTGAGCAGTAATCCGACAGACATGCGCAAGGGGCGTGAGGGTCTTGCAGGTGTGGTGCGCGAGGTGATGGGGCGTAATCCGAGATGCTATGACGAGGCATTCATCTTTTACTCCAAGGATTACAAGAAGGTGAAAGTGCTTCATTACGACCTTAACGGATACGTGATGTACGAGAAGTGGTTTGACAACGGGCGTTTCCTGCAACCGGAGTTCGGCAGGATGCTCAGCTGCCACGAGATCAGCCGTGAGACACTGATACTGTTGCTGTCCACGGCTATCCAGACAAAGATCGCAATCTGATATATGGGTAAGGTTTACACGCTTGATGACAACGGTGAGTGCATGGCGGAACTGAAAGCCATGCATGATGAGAAGAAGCTGATGAAAGTCCGTCTGGAACGAGATGAGATTACTCCAGACGAATGGAGGGGATGGTATGCGGGATACAGAAGCCGTCTTGACGAGATCAGGGAGGCCGTTTCCGGGATGCGTGACGAGCTTTCATCGAGAAATGCCGATTTGGAACGCCAGAAACGCGAAAGGGCGTCAGAGTTGGATCTGAGCCTTGAAGAGTATGAAGGCTATCTCAACTCATTGAAAATTAGTTAGTTAAATTAATATTTATTAACTTGGAATATTTGCCAGCCTCGCTGATTTTCAGTAACTTTGCAACATGAAAGGGAGAGACAACAGGGACATCCGATTCACTCATCTTGCGATGGAGAACGTCAGGCTTCAGAACTATGCCAGGGAGCTTGAAGAGGAGATCCGCCTTCGCGATGAGGAGGATGCTGCAGAAAAGGCTCAGATGGCTGAGCTGCTGGCATCCAAGGATCAGCAGATTGCTGACCAGGCTGTCCTTATTGAATCTCAGCGGAAGGACATCGTCCGTATAACAGCAGACATGGATCATGAGCGTGAGGCACGGTTGAAAGTGGAGGAGGAGAAGAGGGCTGTCGTTATAGAGCTGAACCGGCTGAGGCAGGATCATGATGAGAAGATGAAAGAGCTGCTCCCTGCCAAGGAGATGTTGGAGGAGGCGGAGAAGAACAACCTCGACTGCAAGGCGGTCATCAAGATGATGCTCAACCGCACATACAACACGAACAGCGATGCCAGCCGCTATATGAATGGCGAGCTGTGTCTTGATGACCCGATGATCCAGGAGATGGGGATGGGCGACATGGTGAAAGCCCTGCTTGCCCGCACTTCAGTGCCAGGTGACGGCGAAGAAGAAAATCCTGCACCGTGCAGATGCACCAAGGGAATCTCCAAACCGAAGAGCAAGAAAAGCCAGGCAGGCATCCGCAAGAGGCGTCGCATGTGGACCAAGAAGGCGATTGAGGAACTTGGAATAGACACATCCAATCTCCCTGATGGCGCGAGGCTCATCAGGAGAAAGGACAAGGATAGCGGCTACGACATCTGGTATGTTGAGCTGATAACCTATGTCGGCCCCAAGCTGGAGAGAAGGACTTATTGCATAGGCCGTTTCAATGTGCCGGGCAGTGACCCGATGTGCAGCAAGTATCCTGAGAGCATTATCCAGGGCAACCCTATGACTCCAAGCCTTGCCGCCTTCTACTTCGATCAGAAGATAGGCTACGGGATGAGTGAGGCGAGGATTCTGCAGATGCTGACCCAGATGGGCGGCAATATTCCTCAGGCAACCCTGAATGGTTGGGCGCATGGTGTCATGGGCTATCTGAAGGACAGGCTGCAGCCCCCGATGAAGGATGCCATAAAGCTTTCGGTGTATACCCATAATGACGGCACTCATATCATTGTCCGCAGCTACAATGAAGAAAGCAGACAGTTTGAATACCATGTGGAGTGGATTCATGGTGTTCTTTCTCCAGACATGAGGACTGTCGTCATGCTGTATGCGGATGGTAGTCGTAGCCATACAATTCAGGAAGAAGAGATTTTCAAGGGTTCCAATATCCGAAGTTTCATTGCCGACCGGGCTCCTCTGTATGAGACCATTGTCAAGGACTTGGAGGAATACCATATCGTACGTGCCAGCTGCTGGTTTCATGCCCGCCACAAGTTTGTCAACGCCAGCTTCTCTGACAAGCGCGTGACAGCCATTATAGATTTGATAAATGGCCTGTTCCGGATTGAGCGTCAGGCCAAGGATGCCCAGATGTCTTTCAAGGAAAGGCAGGTGTTCCGGAGATTGCACAGCAGGCCGCTCATAACGAGGCTTTTCTTCCTGCTCCATAAGATGCGGCGAAGGAGAGATGATTATGGGAAAATGGTCAATGATGCGGTTGACTATATACTCGATGACGAGAAAGCTTTCAAGGCATTCCTCAAAAACGGCCGGATTGAACTCTCAAACAGTGCAGCGGAGCGTATGTTCCGCCATATAGCCATGGGGCGTCGGAACTGGTTGCACTCAGGCAGTCATGAAGCTGCTCAGAATATCGCTTTCATGTACTCTTTGTATGAAAGCTGCAAACTCAATGACCTGAACTTCTATGACTACATCAATGATGTGCTGACCAGGCTCATGAAGGGCGAGACTGATTACAAGTCACTCATCCCATGCAATTACAAACATCTTTCCAAAACAGAGGAAGAAAAAGAGGCAGCTTAGCGCCACCTCTTGATGGAATAATCAAATCTGAAAATAATCTACAAAAATAATTCAGTGTAACTGCCTGACAAATAGGTGTTACGCTGAAGT
>JAEEGS010000006.1 GCA_016280445.1 Bacteroidaceae bacterium | reverse complement strand
TGACAGCAAGATGAGGTGGTACGTAAGCATGCAGAGAGTCGATGCCCCTCTCTCAAATCTCAGACATCAAAGAATTAATTGGCGAAACTCGTTACGCTCTCGCTGCCTAATCGAAGCATAGTAGATATGGCCTAATTCCCTTGCCAGGCAGGGGAACGAGACATCGCCCAGAAAGCTAACCGTTCCGAAGCGTTCTGATCAGCGGTGCTATAAAATCGGAAATAGTCAGCAGCAGCCTCGTGCTGCCGATGAAACTTTTAGAGGATAAGGATGCAGTTGGTGGTCTTGGTCTTGCTGCATCACGAAAACCAAAGGCAAGAATAAGCATGTAGAAAGCGTATGGCTTCCTTGTTTGGACGAGGGTTCAATCCCCTCCATCTCCACTAAGTTACGACGGTCGGGTATTGAACCTGACCGTTTTTTTATTTCTTGGCCCCTCCATCTCCACAAAAAGGCACAACTTCGGTTGTGCTTTTCTTGTTTTGTGGAGATGGAGAATTGAACCTAACATTATTATATTGACCCCTCCATCTACACACTCCACACCACAAAAAAGAGCGGTGGAACACGATGTGTTTCGCCGCTCTTTCTTGGAGGTGCGTACCCGATTCGAACGGGTGTAGACGGTTTTGCAGACCGTTGACTAAGCCTCTCATCCAACGCACCAATTGAGGAGTTTTTGCTTTAGCGAGTGCAAAGGTAGTGTAAATTTGAGATACCTCAAAATAAAAAAGGTGTTTTTTTTGCAAGGAAGTTGTTTTTTCTCTAATTTTGTGACGTTTTATGGAAAAGGCACAAGAGAAAGTGAGGCATTTCATCCTAACTCATCAACTTTTGAGTGAGGGAGCACGGGTGGTGGTCGGCTTGAGCGGCGGCCCCGATTCGGTGTGCCTTGCCCTATTGCTGAATCGCTTGGGCTATGAAGTGGTGGCTGCCCATTGCAACTTCCATCTGCGAGGGGATGAAAGCACACGGGACGAACGGTTTGTGGCAGAACTCTGCAAAAGAATGGGCTGGAAACTGTGGAGAACCGACTTCGACACAGAAGGATATGCCCAGCGCCAGAAGATGAGCATTGAGATGGCAGCAAGAGAACTCAGATACGAATGGTTCAGACAACTCAAGGAGGAAACTCAGGCAGAAGCGATTGCCGTAGGGCATCATCAGGACGACAATGTGGAAACGATGCTGCTGAACTTGACGAGAGGGACAGGCATTCGAGGATTGTGCGGAATGCAACCACGAAACGCAGATGTTGTGCGTCCTATGCTTTGCCTGACGAGAGAGGAGATTCTGACCTATCTGCAAAACATCGGACAAGACTATGTGACCGACCACACCAATCTGGAAGACGCCTATGCACGTAACAAAGTGCGGCTCGATGTGCTGCCGTTGCTGGAGCGCATCAACCAAGGGGCAGCAAAGAACTTAGCTTCGACGATGGAGAATCTGACGGAAGTGATGCAAGTGTATCAAGCAGCCATCAGAGAGGCTATCAGTCAATGCGTTGAACACAAAGCGAACGGAGAGATTTTCATCCATATAGACACACTTCGAGGGCTTCCCTCCCCCATCTCTGTGCTGCACGAGGCACTCTCGCCATTCGGTTTCAACAAGGTGCAAATGAAGCAGATGCTGCCTGCACTCAACGAGAGCGGAAAGGTGTTTGTCTCCGCAGAAAGGAGAGTCTTGATAGACCGACAACACATCATCGTGGAGGCTGAACACTACCACATGCCCCACATCAGCCAAGAGGTGATTCCCGTCGAAAACCTCAACATCGAGAAAGACCCGCGTGTGGCCTATCTCGATGCCGACAAACTGCACCATCAACTCACCCTCCGCACCCCAAAAGAAGGCGACACGTTTGCCCCCTTCGGCATGGGCGGCAAAAGGAAACTCCTCAGCGATTTTCTGACCGACCAGAAACTGAACCTCTTCGAAAAAGAAAGGCAACCTCTTCTCATGGATGGCGAAGAGATTGCCTGGGTGGTGGGCAGACGCAGTTCCGAACTCTACCGCGTAGATGAGCACACAAAACGGGTGCTACAACTATTTTCAGAACCTTAAAAACACAACCTTCTACTCTTCCCTTGAAGAAACACTCATATAGCCCTGTTCAAACACCCAAGGATGAAGGAAGCGAGACTCCTTGTTGGTAAAGGCCACAATGATGAAACGCCCATCTATCGACTTCACCACACCCTTGCCAAAAGATTTGTGCGTGACAAAGTCGCCCACCTGAAGGTGCTCCCATGCAGCCCCTCCCCTCACCCTCTCTACAGGGAGGGAGTGGTTACCTTGCTCGTTAGCTTGCTTCTTAGCATCCACATTCGCTACAGCATCCCTATCCCTATTGGCAGAGATACTACCCCCTCCCTCCAGAGACGGTGAGGGGAGAGTCTTTTCCTTCTGGGAGGGTGAGAAAAGGGGTTCCCTTTCTATTGCCGTATCCCAGCCACCAATCATAGTCCCCTTGTGCGTGTCGATGCCCGTATAGTCGAGGCTGCTGTCCTCATAGCGTTTGAACTTATACACCGCATCGTTCATCAGTTCGCTGTTGAACACATTCAAGCTCACCAGCAGCTCAAAGTCGCTGATGCTCAAGCCCGTCACCTTGCGGAACAGCTCTGGCTCCAAATTCACAATCACATCCTTCAGCGAATACTCGCGGTAGTCCGTCAAGTACATGAACACGGGAATACGTGTGGCAAACTTGATGAGCTTCTGCTGAATCTCCTTCCTCTTGCTCTTATATTCCTTCTCTGCCTCCGTCAGTTCCTTCTTCTGCTTCGGCGTGAGATGCTCGCCCTGCTCACGCTTGGTCTTCTTCACCTGCTCGCTCTTGTTGATGATAGTCTCGATGTCCTGATTCAGCGAGCGGAAACCCTCGATGTTCATCAGTGCCTTCATCGCCTCGGGCGAGTTCATCAGTCGTCCCAAGGTAGCGTTGTCCACATTCACCAGCACCGCACTCTCCCATCGCCTTGCCAGCAGCGTGGCGGTGGTGCCGCTCATCGCCATGTCGAGAATACCCGCCGCATCAATCTCCTTCATCGAACTGCCGTCATACGCCAGCACGGGCAGGAAGCGGATGAACTCCTCCACCTTCTTCTCGGGGTTGGGTTCATGCAGATTCAGTTGGCAACTGTACTCCTCCACCTGCCGAAGAGCGCGGTTGGGTGCAAAGTCGAACACATAGCAGTATGGTTTCAAGATGACCTCCTTGCCCCATTCGTCGTGCGTGGTCCAAGGCGACTGCACACGAAACGCTGCCTGGAAGTAGGTCTCTGGCGAACGTGCATTGCGCAGCATCAGGATGCCCGTCCAAGGTCGCACCGTCACCCCCGTCGAGAGTTTGCCGCACGAGAGCGTGATGGTCTTGCTCTGACGCGGGTCACCCTCCCGGTTCATCGCCTCATACACAGGCAGCACCGCTTCGGCACCCATGCCAGCCTCATTGCCGGCAGCCACCACCACCTCATAGTCGTGATAGAAGTGGTTGACAGGTCTTGCCATCAGCCTCTCCATCGCCTTGCAAGCCGCCACCGAAGGCAGGAACCAATAGGTGTGTTGCAGGTAACTGAGCAGACGCACATCCGAAAACGGCATCGGTGGGCGTTCCGTGCCTTGCTTCAGTTCCGTGATGATGTTCTCCCTGTACGAGCCTCGAATCAGGTCAAGCCATTTCTGCACATGCTCTTCATGCACAAAGCCCCGTTCGTCGGCACGGAAGAACTCATTCAGGTCGAACTCGTCAAACTCTCCTTGGTCAGCCACCTCCTTGATGCTGTCGGGCAGTTGGTAGGTCATCATCACCATCTTGGGCAAGGCTCTGTAGGGATTCGGAATTCCCTTCGTCTCCGGGTTGCTGTCCCATGCTTCCTTTTCCCGCTGTTCGTCCGAATAAGTCCAGTTGTAGATTTGCTCCTCGATAAATTCTCCTGTGCTGATGGCGCGGAACGGCGTGCCCGACAGATAGAGGTAGGCATGCGTGGTCAGCGGCATCAGCTCCTCGTCGTAGAGTTCGCGGCTGTCCAGTTCCTTGCGGTCAGCGGCATCCTCCGCCATCAGTTCGCCCACCTCGACGGCACGCGCCAACTGCTCCACATCCTGCTTATTGTAAAAGTCCTTGGCATGCTTGCCCCATGCCCCATAGTGGTACTCGTCCAGCACGATGCAGTCCCATTCCACCTCCTGAATCCACTCGTTCGTCGCCTTGATGCCACCCACGGCATTGCGTCCCAGCACATCCTGAAAAGAGGCAAAGCACACGAAGGGGCGATGTTCGTTCACCCGATTGAACTGCGCATTCTCTTGCTTCTCGCAGAACTGCCAACCCTCAAAGTCCTGATGCGTCAGCAGGTCCTCCTTCCATGCCGTCTTCACCGCAGGCTTGAAAGTGAGCACCAGCAGCCGCTTCCACCCCATGCGGAGTGCCAGCTGATAGGTGGTGAAGGTCTTGCCGAAACGCATCTTGGCGTTCCACAGGAAGTGAGGAATCAGCTGAGGCGAACCAGCCTTACCCGTTCGTCCTGCCGCCAGTTCTTCCTGATAGAACGTCTCGAAGTATTCAGCCGTCTTCTTCACCGCCTTCCGTTGTTCGGGACGCATGTCGAACGTCTCTGTGCGCTCCAGCATCGTCTCGCTTCCTGCCTTCACCGCCTTGATGGCCCGCTCCACATCCCTCACCGAGCAGCGGAACCACTCCCCTTCGGGATTGGGGTATCCTGCCCCGCGCAGCAGACGATGCACGGCACGGTCATCGAACGAAGTGCCGTCTGCCTTCATGGCCGACCGCACCAACACAATCCTGTACTTCAGATGTGCCGTCTGGCATTGCTCTGCCACACGCTCCTCGGCGGTGCGCACCGTGTAGCCCACTTTCAGCAAACCCCGATGCGAAGGCACATCGGGCAGCTCATAAGCATAGATGGAGGGTTCTTTCTCCACCCTCGCTTGCAATAGTTCTGTTGTTGCCATAAACTGTTTGTTTTATGGCACGAACCCTAAAGAAAAGGAAAAAACAATCAGAGCATGGCGGCGCAAACCTTGCGGATGCTCAGCAAACGAGAACGCAGCGTTGGTTTCTGTTTCGCAAATGCCATGTTGTAGCGGTTCTGCATATTGATGAGCAGTTCGGGCGAGATGCCCAATGCAGCTTCCACCATCAAAGCGAAATCAGTTGAAACAGGACGTTTCCCATTCAGAATCTCATTCAGTTGAGTGTAAGGAACACCCAACAACTCTGCAAATCTCTTCTGCGAGATGCCTCTGCTTTCAATCTCTTCTTTCAGCACATCACCCGGATGTGTCGGTAGTCTCTTGATGGTTTCCATTGTAGTGCTCCTTTCTATTGATAGTGATTCGTAATATCTGTCACGGTGCAGATGCTGACCAACGTCTCTTCGCCATCGACCCTAATCTTAAACTCCAACCTATAGTGATAATCTATGCGGATAGAGTAATAGCCATTGTCGAGTGCCTCGAAGTTCAACGAATTAAAGACAAACAAGTCCTCCATGCGTGTGGCAGCCATCAACGTATCTATTCTTTTCTGATATTTTTGTACCACCGGCTTCTGGAATCTGTACTTTTTGTTCTTGCAGACACCAGACTCGTAGAGTTCTCGTAAATAGTCCTTTTCGTATTCTATGACCATTGCACTTTATTTTGAGTGCAAAATTACGAAAACTTTTTGTATTCACAAAAAAAGTGAACTTTTTTATTGTTTTTCCCTTCTTTCAAAGAACGCGCCGAGCTTTCAGCTCTTATTATCTTCTGTTTTCCGTCAATACCCTCTCTCATTGTCCCCATCCTTCCACTCCTTCATCCTTCTCCGTACAACATCCTCCTTAAGGTGTATGTAAGAACCTCTAAATCGACATCGTCGACATCGACTTGCCGACATCGTCGAGGTCGATTCACCGACGTCGACGATGTCGGTTTAGAGGCTGTGGAATAAACTCTTTACCGCTTACGTCTAAATTGCGTCTCCGCCTACTCCATCGGTCTTATCATGCTCTCAATAAAGGCTATCTCTTCATCACTCAACCCATACTTCTTGTATAACATCTCGTCTGTCCACGGATGAGAGAAGTCTTGGAGAGGGACAAACTGAAATTTGTCTTTAGCAATATTTTGCGTAAGCAGTATCGTAGAGAGGAGAAAACGGAAAAAATTGGTTTTCACATAATCTCTCAAATTGATAGCCTCCTTTTCATTATTAAACGTAGAGAGCAATAGATAAGATTCAGAACAGATTGTATTAGGAGGAAGAACCTCTACTCTCGAAACGATTTTTTTCCGTCCATCTTTATCTGTCTGCCCTGCATGCTCTGCACTGGCTTTAGACATTATTACCTTCCATTTACCAACAGATGAGGCATTGGTTTGAATAGATTTAACTGGAACATAGAAAAATCCTTTACTTGTCATTATCGGTATGTCCCCTCCCTTTTTTGCGACCTTAAAACAGTCATTGCTTGCAAAACCAAAAGGATTTCGACTAAAGACAACCGAATCCATCATTTCATCAGACCGATTAAGAACCTTTCTTATAATCTGTACTGCTACATTTTCCCTTATAAATGTTTCGAATTCGTTGAGACTCCTGTCAACAATTGAAACCTTATTCTTTTGGATTGTCTTTACACAACATTTTCCTCGATAATCTTTACACCACAAGAAATAACATACACCTCCTGCAATGTCTACGGACGGGAAACAATCTCTTGAATCTGTGTAATCAACAAGGTATTTTATCCGTTTATCATTAAGCATCATATTTCTAAAATCATCAAGCCCCTTTCCACCACTATACCAACGTGCAGGAACAATCATCGACAAAAATGATGGTGACAACTTCATCGCTTGCAAAATAAACTTATGATATAAAGGTATTGCACTACTACCCGTTCCTCCTCCATCACTCAACTGATACGGAGGATTCCCAATAATTACGTCAAACTTCATATTATTAAATAATGTGTGTGGTTTGTCTGTATGAATAAACTGATAAGCATATTGTTCGGCTTGGTCACCTCGGTCATACACCTCTTGCGAGGCTCCGCAGTAACGGCACTTGCCACTCACCCATGTGTGGCGAAGCGGACGATAGAGAATGTTACCACCTTCGGTGTCGAAACGAGTGACACTGTAATCGCTGTTGGCATTCTTGGAACAATAGACGGAACGGCGAGAAAGATGGGCTGTCATCTCCGTGATGGCAATGCCAAACACCTGCTTGCGCAGGATGTGGTCAATGCGCTGGCGACGGTCAGGCATCTGCGCCTCAAGTCCTCGGTCAAGCCGCTTGACAATCTCACGGAGAAACACACCCGACTTCGACACAGGGTCGAGAAACGTGGTAGTAGGCGACGAGAACAACTCCTGCGGCAATAAGTCCAGCACTTGGTTCGCCAGCGAGGGAGGTGTGAACACCTCATCGTTGCTCAGATTGGCGAGGCAGTTGAGCACATCGGGATTGTACGTGTCAGTTTTCATAGGCTTGTTGGTTGAGGTTCAAGAAATACACAGGAGGAAAGGTGTCGCAGGGCGTGTCGCTGAAGAGGTCGCCACCCTGTCCCGTTGCCACCAAGTAGGAGAAGCTGTAATCGCGGCGCACCACCTTCCCATCGCCAATGAACGACCATTCACTCACCACAATCCATTCATCGGGATGATCGACACGGCGATAGGTCAACGCATCGCCCATGATGATGTTGCGCTCCAACAGAAACTCCACCGCCTTGCGACAAGCAGGTTTGCACGCATCGCCAAATAGCCGCTCGTACTGCTCGCAAAAGTAGCTATAGAGCCGCTGCCGACACGCTGCCGCATTGTCGGGCAAAAGTTCGATGCCGTAGATACTGCTCACCACCCACACGGCATGCTTCTCATACTGCAACTGGGTGAACTGCTTCCGTTTCACCCGCTCTTCACACACCGCCAACTTGCGGCGCAAAATCTCAATGAGGAAGTTGCCGTCGCCACACGCCGGCTCCAGAAAACGGCTCTCAATGCGTTCCGTTTCCTGCTTCACGAGGTCGAGCATCGCGTTCACCTCACGTTCGGCAGTGAACACTTCTCCATGCTTCGACACACGCTCTTTCGACTTGATTTGCCGCTCCACCTTGGGAGGGGGCATCAAGCCTGCGTCCATGCTTTCCATGTGCATTTCATGCTGCACATCAGTCTAAATCGGAAGAAATACAGGTTACATCCAAAGAGAAACACCTCGGGCACTTGAAGGCACACAAAAAGCGCGGACTTTCCTTATCAAGTACCCGAGGTATTTGGCGTAACCTGTATTCAGTGATAAGTTCTGCCCACGCTCCAACGTGAACATGAACTATTTCAACTGAATACCTTTTCAAATCGCCAAATTTTCGGGGTACTTCGAGATAGCTAATGCTTTGGTTAATATGTTATGTTATCTAATTCGCTGTCTGGTTTTGTTTGTTTTTGAGGTTTCACATCGCGGCGTTCTCCCCCACTCCAAGAAGGCGAGTGCTGCATTTCTTTTTGCAAATCTACACAAAAAATCTTGATTGTTCAGCTTATTGCCCTAAAAAAACAAAAATAATCGGGACAAAAGGGCGTATCATGTCCATTTATCCCGATTATTCATGCTACGAGAAACTTCCGAAAGAGAAAAGGTCCTTTTTCAAAAGTGAGGTCAAGCATTTCCCTGCACCAATAGACGTAATTACGCTGCAGGGCACAAGTAAATTACACTGCAGGGCACAAGCAAATTACGCTGCAGGGCAAGAGTAAATGATGGTTTAGGGGTGTTGTGGTATGGGTGTG
>JAEEGS010000068.1 GCA_016280445.1 Bacteroidaceae bacterium | reverse complement strand
TATAAAAGGAATGACTTTCTGCTTGTGCGCAGCATATATGATATATGTGCGCGCTGCTTGTCTTGTTTCTGTTCGCAGTCTGTCAAAGAGCGATCTCGCCGTCCCGGGAAGCGAGCATGAAGATGCATCCGGAGATTGTACCCCGGTTGCTTCCCGAAAGCGAGTGCAAAGGTACGACCATTTTAAATACTGACCAAATCTTTCGCGAACTTTTTTACGAAGAAATCGAAAAAAATCTTGTATTGAACAAAAAAGAGGAAAAGACGGGCGCAAAATGGCGTCCCTTTTCCTCTTTTAGCGGCAATAAGGCTCCCAAGGACCTTCTATTTGAGAAGATGTTGGTCGAGGTATTTCTCTATACGAGTGATTAGATGACGACGGGTGTTTCCGCCATAGATGCTATGGTTACGGTTTGTGTAAACTTGCATGTCGAACTGGAATCCTGACTGTACAAAGGCTTCGGCGAGTTCTGCAGAATTCTGGAAGTGCACGTTGTCGTCGGCAAGTCCGTGGATGAGCAGGAGGCCTCCCTTGATGCGGTCATAGCGATGAAGGGGTGAACAATCATAGCCCGTAGGATTCTCCTGTGGCGTGCGCATGAAACGCTCCGTGTAGACCGTGTCGTAAAAACGCCAGTCGGTCACAGGGGCAACAGCTACGCCACAGTTGAACACGTCCCGACCCTCGCACATGGACATGAGTGTATTAAATCCTCCGAAACTCCATCCCCAGATGGCTATGCGGGAAGCATCCACATAAGGCTGCTTGGCCAACCATAACGCAGTTTCCACTTGGTCATGTGATTCAAGGTCGCCCATCTTCAAATAGGTACAACGCTTGAAATCAGAGCCACGCCCACCAGTACCACGTCCATCGACACACACAACTATATAGCCCATCCCCACGAGACGCTGCTCCCATACCAAACCTCCCATGAAGCCGTTATTGTAGGAATTATAGACGGATTGGCTGCCAGGACCACCATACTGATACATCAGAACGGGATATTTCTTCGAAGCAACAAAGTCATGTGGTTTCACCATCCAGCCATTCAGTTGGATGCCATCGGCTGTGGTGACAGAAATAATCTCGGCCTTGCCCAACGGAAGAGATGCCAACCGTTCTTTCAGTTCCGCGTTGTTCTCAACAGTCTTCAGCACCTTGCCGGAAGCATTGCACAGCGTATAGACCGGCGGTGTAGTCAGGTTCGAGTATGTGTTCAGATAATACTGGCAGCCCTTGCTGAAAACGGCAGTATGGTACCCCTTCTCTGCTGAGAGTTTTGTTTTCTTGCCCGAAGCGTCCACTTTGTATATATATTGCTCCAAGGGACTGCCCTCATTGCAGGCATAGTAGAAGTTCTTGCCTGTGGCGTCGGTGCCGTAATAGCTCGTCACTTCGTACTCGCCTGATGTCAACTGACGAATCAGCTGTCCACCGATGGTGTAGAGATACATATGCTGATAGCCGTCGCGTTCACTGAGCAGAATGAACTGATCCCGTGAGAAATCGAGGTCAGCATAAGCAGATTCATCCACATAGCGCTTATCTTCCTCACGCAAAATCAACTGCGCTGTGGTGCTACGGGCATTAACGGCATAGAAGTCGAGACGATCCTGATGGCGATTGAGCGTGAGCACCATCAGTTTATCCTTTTCTCCCGTAAACTGGATGCGTGAGATGTAGCTGTCAGGATCGAGCGGTACCTGCATCGTGCGGGTGACACGGCTCTTGATGTCGTAGGTCAGGACTGACACCTTCGCATTCTCCTCACCAGCCTTCGGATACTTATACTCATAGTTACCGGGATAGAGCGCATATTCATCCTTCGCAGGATGAGAACCCTTGTACCACGGGAAGGTGAATGTCTTCACATTCGATTCGTCGAAGCGAATCCACGCCAGCATCTCACTGTCAGCCGAGAAATCGAAAGCACAGTTGAAGGAGAATTCCTCCTCATACACCCAATCGGGTTTTCCATTGATGATTTTATTCTGCTCACCATCCTTGGTGATTTGGCTCTCCGCATTGTTGTATAGCAACTTCACCAAGAAGATATTGTTGTCTCTCACAAACGCAATCTGGTTGCCGTCGGGCGAGAACTTCGGGCACTCCTGCGGTCCTCCATTCGATAGTGGAGCCAGCGTCTGATTCTTCACATTATATATATAATATGTGGAAGTGGCGGAACGGCGATAGATGTCCGTGCGGTTCGTCTCAATAAGGATGTTCTTCTCATCGGGTGACATGATGTAGCCCTCCACATAGCGCACGGCCCCACCTCGAGCTGTTGTGACGTCGAACAGCGTCTCAACTACTTCCCCCGTCTTGAACGAGCATTTTTCAATCCGCTTGTAGTCCTCACTCACACAGGCATAGCTCTCGCCATCCGCCAAAGGGCGTACCTCCCTTACCGAACGGGGCGAATACTTTCCGTTCATCATGTCATCAATTGTGATTTGCTGGGCAGAAACACTCGCAGCCGCCATCATCAGAGCAGCCGCCACCATAACTTTTCGGAGAATAAACTTTTTCATACAAGTCTTTATTTTTGAAATCAGCCACAAAGATAACCCATCTTTTCGAAATACACAAATTTTCTCGGTCTCTCATCACTTTTTGAGATTTATCAAGGAAACATTTGGAAATCACAAAGAATCTCCGTACTTTTGCCATCCTATTGAGGAAGAAAACATTAACCAATAAACTAACAGATATGGAACTTTTCAATTGTCCCAATCGCAGGAGAACGTTTTCTGAAGGGCCTGCAAAGCAATCTCACAACACACGAACGCTGTATGCCGTTTTCTGTTTTGTCGTTTTTTACATCCTTGGGAGCGGCATGACGGGCTGCTCCAAAAGCGGAGAGAAAGAAGAAGAGAACAAGTTGGCTTTGGCCACAGGATGGATTACGCCTGAAATGTCTGAAGCTGAACGCCAAGAACGTCTTGCGGATACGGCCTTTATCAGTTACCTCAAGATGATCGTCGAAAGGGACATTGCTACGAAAATTGTCTTTGCAGAACCTGTTGGTTACCTAAACCCCGAATCGGAAGAATGGGGTTTGGCAGATGAGAGGCATACCGCAGAACTTTTTATCCAAAACAACACCAGCAAAGAGATTCCCGATAGCGCATACACTATCTCATATCTCACCATTGAGGGGCTTCGCGACTGCTTGTCGGACAGATATGAGTATTATCCCAGTCAGATTAAAACCATTCCAGGGTTACTCCTTACTCCAGGTGGCAATGCAACCTTTACCATTGAAGACTTTAATGATATTGGAGGCACATCTTTCCAGGGACTGAGTTATCTGGCAAAAGTGAATTGGGACATGGACAATCCTATCATGTTCGACATTTACGAGCCTACAGGAAAAGAATACAAAGAGTATCTTGAATATAAAAACGGGAAAAACACCGACAACACGTCATACGTTTTTGAAGGATTCTGGAACAGCGAAAAATATGGGAGTCAGCCTTGCAGAATCACCTTCACCAAAGAAGGGCAAACGATACACGATGCTGAATACACAAATTTGAAGTTCAATTCGACACAAGCCTTAAAATGCGAGTTTCGTGATGGCATTTTGGCGTTTGTCGGCCAGAAGCGCAATCAACAGTTGTTTATTCATATACTTTATGATGGTCATCACATGGTGGGTATCGGGCAAGATTTTCGCCATGATGATTACAATGTTGAAATAGAACTGTACAGAAAACCTTAATCCACAAGAGTCTTTCGTCCATCAAACGACTTCCTTTTGTGTAACAACCTCCACTGACTCTTCGGCGTAATCTCAAGAGAGTCAGTGGAAGACACAAAACAAACCACAACTTACGATTTATTTGATTGATGTAATGCCGAAAGAAGTGGGGCTCTACGCTTTTCAGGATACAAATACACGAAACATCTCACACATTTGTAAGAGGTTGGAAGTGCTGAAGGAAAGAAAAATGAAGAAAAAAGGAGCCTTTAAGTTTATTTCGCACTCATCTTTGCACACAGCACAAAAAAAGGCTTACCTTTGCAGTCAGAAAGTGTCGCCTCAAGAGGCGCCCCACCCAGAAACGCATGAAGCATTTACACATTATTATATATATAGGAATGCTCTGGGCAGCGATGACCACCGTCGCTTGCAGCGGAGAACGTGACGACACCGACCAAAAGGTACCGAAGATGGAATCGGTCGTCTTGTCGAGCATCAAGCAAAAGGCGGACTTGGTGACAACGGAGGTGAGAGTGAGGAAACTGGCCATATACGATTCGAGCAAGCATGAGAAGTTTGAACTGAAGGATCCGAAAACTTGGAAATATGGGGAACGGAAATGCATTGTGCCCGTAGACGTGACCATCAAATACGGCTATGACTTGCGCGACCTGACCACCGATGATGTAAAACTCACCGACGACAGCACCGCCGTGGTGATTCTGCTGCCAGAGCCCAAAGTGATAGACTCCGGCTATGAGGCCAAAGTGGACGAGCAATCGGTGGTGAGGATGTCGTCAGGGCTGAGAGACAAAATCAGCCACGAGGAGGTGGACAAATTGATGGAGATGACGTATCAGGCGGTGATGAAAGAGGACTTTTCAAAGATGGTGGGCAATGATCTGGAGAACAACGCAAAGGTTGTGTTTACTTCGATTGTGAAAAGTGCGGGCATCAAGAACGTGGAGGTGATTGTACACAAAAAGGAAGATTGGAGGTAATTGATAATTGATAGTTGATAATTGACAATTATATGAAGAATAGAGGTTGGATCGTGGTGGTGTGTGTCGTAGTGGTGGGCATTGTTGGTGCAGTGCTCATCAAGCGGTGTGTGGAGCAGAGAGAGGAGGCGATTCCGATGGAGGAAACGATGGCAAGCATTGAGGAGGTGCGGCCACGTGGCGAGATTTATGTGTGCAGCGCCATGATTGAGGATTACACCACGAAACGGGCGACGGAGCGGAATCTCATCATGCCAGACGAGGAACATTCGTGCGTGCAGACCATGCGGCAGAAATGCAGTTACAAGATTGACCTTGACAAGGTAGAGTATCAGCGGAGCGACTCGGCACAGATTATCTATGTGAAGTTGCCCCCTGTTGAGTATGTGGCATCCACGCAGAGCAGTTCTTTCATGTCGGACGACAGCAACTACTGGGTGGAGCACATGCCGAACACGAACGAGATGAAGAAGAAAGTGGAGGGGCAAATAAAGGCGCGATTTGACACACCCGGCAACAGAAGGAAGGCTGAACGGTATGCGGAAGATGCCATCAGCGAAATCATGAAGAAGTTAGGGTACGAGGTGGAGTTTGTGAGGGTGTTGGAAAAGCGGAAGGAATGAGGCGTCCTTGAAAGGCGTCTCTTTCGTTCATACGCTGTTTCACTTTGGCAACAAACTCATGGTTCTTCAGTCCCCAACCAGGAACAGCAAGAAGGCTTGACGGGGATTGGGAGACAAAACGTTCGAGCACAATATCAGAACGGAGATGCTCGATGAAGTCTATGACAAGGTCTATGTATTCATCAGGAGCGAAGAGTTGGAAATCTGCTGGTTTCTGAGCATATTCTTCAGCCATCCGTGTACCCTTAATCAGTTGCAACTGATGGAGTTTGAGCGTAGTGATGGGAAGTTGCGATAGGACTCCCGCCTCGGCAAGCAAGGCTTCCCTACCCTCGCCAGGCAACCCAAGAATGAGATGGGCGCCAACACGAATGCCATGTGCTGCTGTACGCACGATGGCATCAACAGTTTGGGCATGGGTATGGCCACGAGTGATGCGCGACAGTGTCGTGTTGTAAACGGATTCTATGCCGTATTCAACAATCAGAAATGTGCGTCGGTTCAAATCTTCCAGATAATCGAGCAAGGCATCAGGCATACAATCGGGGCGTGTGCCGATGATGACACCCACCACATCAGGAACGGAAAGCGCCTCTTCATACTTTTCCCTCAAACTTTCAAGCGTACCATAGGTGTTTGTATATGCCTGAAAGTAAGCAAGATATTTCATCTCTGGATATTTTCGGGAGAAGAAATGTTTTCCCTCTTCCAACTGCTGCTTGATGGATTTTGTAGGAGCACAATAGTCAGGATTGAACGTTTGGTTGTTGCAATAAGTACATCCTCCCGTTCCCACCCTACCGTCACGATTCGGGCAAGTGAAACCAGCATTGATGGAAATCTTTTGTGCCTTCACACCCAATTGAGCAGTGAGCCACGAACCAAAGTCGTTGTAACGTTGCACAGCGATGTCTTTCGAACTATTGAACAAACACCTTGGCAGAACGAGTCTTCCCACCAGCCGTCCACACAATAATATAAACACCACGGGGAAGGTCGGCCACAGAACACTCCTCCGATGCCCTGAATGAACGCGTTGGAACACCATTGGATGTGTAAACCCTCACGGTGAATGTCAGGTGCTCAGGGGTTTCCGAGCCAAAATGCAAGGTCTTCGTATGAGGATTATATGCCAAAGCGTATTCGTCAGGTTCCACAGAAGGAATGCCGTCCGGTTCCTGCTCGATATCCTCACCAGGAACAATGTACCACAGACGGTTCGTGCTGGACGCATTTCTGTCATCGGTCGTATAACTGAGTACAGCCGTTCCGTCAGCCGTGCCTCCGCCTTGCAGATTGACCGTATGACCTGTGTACTTGTTGACAAGATTATAATATCCTGCCGTACCCTGTGGTGTAAATGTCCATAGTTGCCGGTCATCATCAACATCTGGAATGGCGGTATTAAGTTGTGTACCCACATTTGTTGTGGCCGTCGAGCTTCCTTGCGTCGGGTCGTTGAGCGCCATACCGCTACCACGATTGATCATCATGAAATAATCCTCCACAGGAATAATTTGCCACTGTTGGGCTTCGTCATCACTATTCAAAGCCCAAGAACAGATGAGGTCACCTGCCTCGCCCGACTTACTATAAGTAGAGATGGCTCGTCCCGTTTTGGCATTGGTGAAAGTGTAATAAACTTCGTCAGCCTCAAAAGGAGGCGTCGGGGCTAACACCTTCTTATTTTCGAAAGCCGTCTGAAGATAAGGTATATGCACACCGAGGAACGATTTCAAGTCGGACACATATTGGTCATAGGACGAGTAGAGAACAATCTCATGATACATTCTCGTACTGATTCCCCATTTCTGATAATTAAGCGCTTGAGATTCCTGCAAAAAATCCGCAATAGAATCTATCTGATGATACATATATGCCTCAAGACCAGCCTCTACCACTTCTTTATAACGGCGATTGACCAAACGACCAAACCACGGGTCTTGCCACATACGATTGACCCATAACCTTGTTTGTCCATAGCCATAATCGGACATCAATGTCCTCTCAGTCTGAGGCTTACGACTATCATTGTTGTATGCGATATCATAATCCCAAAGCGGTCCCCAATAGAGCAAGGAATCCTGCTGCTCCTTGTAAAAGTAAGTGGAATAATATCCGTCAATATTAGCACTCACTTCGGTAGCAATGAACCAGTTGGCCAACGATATAGAATCCACCCATTTGCGATAGCCTTTCTCCGCATCGGAAAATTCATCACCCGACAACACTTTCTCAAAGTCTGCTATGTATTGACGGATATATGCATCCTGGGAGGACTCTATCTCCTCATCGTCAGGATAATGAATACGGACGGGCACCTGATAAATCGAGGTGGTGAAACAATTACCATCCTTAAAACCGTCCACTTCCAAAAGATAACCACCTGTAATGTCACTATCATCCTCAAGTGGATAATCCTGTTCGGTGATGTTCACACGGTGCGGACGCACCTCCACTTGGTCACTAATCTGATAGTTGCCTATGAAAGTGCCATTGAGGGTGAGATCCACGAACTTATGGGCAGGATTGTTCTTCAGGCCCAGAAAGTCACCCATCAAAGAAGTGATGGCATTACGCATCAGTGTCTTGTCGCCCGCATTGGCCAACAACGTCCATTTCTTAGCCTTGGCATAACCTGTACCCAGAAACTTTTCCTTCTGGCTGAATTTGATTTTGTATGGCTTCTTAGCCAAATTCTTGGTGGAATTTCCTCGCAGACGTATCTCCATATCATCATACTGTGTCACCACATCATTCTCATCCACATAATACATGGTGGCATACACGTAGACATCCTTACTTTGAATGGAAGCTCCATTCTCTGTCTCAATATAAATATGGGGGAGGTTTGTCTTCCGCACGTAAGTCTGTGCCTGAACAGACAACCAAGCGAAACACAAAAAAAACAGAATAAATGTAAATTTTCGGCGCATAAACAGGTTAATTTGGTGGCAAAGATAATGATTTTCTTTCAACACTTTCAAAAAAAATGACAAAAATCATTGCCATTCTGTTAAAAAGCCGTACCTTTGCAAGCCGATTTTTAATCGAGAGACGACGAAAGCCGCCTCGTGCTCTGTGTGGATAGCACATCCTTTTAACCGGGAATGCGGTCCGTGAAACGCAGAAAACCCAAAGGAAGCGCCTCTTAAGGCACTCTTCAAGAAGACTTCTTCGCGAAAGAAGCCGCCAAGGCCAACCAATGGGCACAGTACGTCAGTCGCGCATTCATGCCGAGCTGACAGCGAACACACATTATTAATTATTTAAACCAAAAGGTTAAATGCAATCAAACAGTTTTAAGACAAGCTACATCACCACCGAAGCAGCAGACAAGAAATGGGTGGTAGTGGATGCCGCAGGACAGACCCTCGGTCGTTTTGCCTCCAAAGTAGCACAGGTACTTCGCGGTAAGTACAAGCCAGTCTTCACGCCCAACATGGACTGTGGTGACAACGTAATCGTTATCAATGCCAACCAAATCAAGGTTACTGGCGCAAAGGAGACTCAAAAGGTCTACATCACTTTCTCTGGCTATCCAAGCGGTCAGCACAAGGCAACTTATGCTGAAATGGTGAAGCGTCCAAACGGATATGAGAAAGTGCTGCGTCACGCAGTAAAGGGTATGCTCCCCAAGGGCATCCTCGGCCGTCATCTGCTCAAGAACCTTTACATTTTCGAAGGTGCAGAGCACGACAAGCAGGCTCAGAAACCAGTAACACTCGACATTAACACCCTCAAATAAAGAATAAGGTATATGGCAGTAGAATATATCAATGCAATCGGTCGTCGCAAGAGCGCCATTGCTCGCGTGTACCTTACAGAAGGTACTGGCAAAATCACCATCAACAAGCGTGAACTTGCTGATTATTTCCCATCAGAGCTCATTCAGTTCGTGGTTAAGCAGCCACTCAACCTCCTCGGTGTTGCTGAAAAGTACGACATCAAGGCCAACCTCACAGGTGGTGGCTACACAGGCCAAAGCCAGGCACTTCGCCTCGCTATCGCCCGTGCACTTGTGAAAATCAACGAAGAAGACAAGAAGGCACTCCGCGCTGAAGGCTTCATCACACGTGATGCACGTGCTGTTGAACGTAAGAAGCCAGGTCAGCCAAAGGCACGCCGT